>CAZTZZ010000020.1:20297-37983 GCA_964617905.1 uncultured Ignavibacteriaceae bacterium
AATAAAATAAAAATCTTTCCGATTGCGCGAATACTTTACGCTGAATGAATTTCGAATGTCTTTGTCAAAATAATTTTCTAATTGAACATTAAAAGCACGAACTGAATTTTTTCTTGGTAAAATATCTTCATTTGCTAATCTTAACATAGAGTTAATTTTTATATCCGATATTAATAGATCATCCATTGTTCCTTCTAAACCGTATATCAGTCCGTAATCTGTCTGTCCAATTTGATTGTTATTTGAGTATCCTAAAAAAGGTGAAAGATAAATATTATTTCTGGGAGAAAATTTTGTATAAAATGTTACGGAAGATAATGAAGCTTTATTTATACCGATATCTCTGCTGTCTGTAAGAATATTATTATTCAAGTGAAGTCCCAAATCAAATTCGTCTTTAATCTTGTAAGCACTGCTTATAAAAAGGTAATGTTCGGAACGAATATTATTCTCATTTGCTCTGATTAAGGTTGATGTAAAATTTTCATTTGTAAAAATGTTCAGATTACCGAATTGTTTTTTAAAATTAAAACCGGACCTTAACCTGTAAGTGTTGAGCTGTTTATCAAATTTTGTCAACAGCAAACTTTTTGGATAATTTTTATTTAAATATTGAAGACTGTCGCTTAAATTTTGTGCTTTTATAGAAGAACAAAATAAAAGAGAAATTATAATTAGTAAAACGGATAAATTTTTCAAATAATCTAAAATATTATTAATCTTTATTTCCCATATTAAAGTTAATGAGAAAGATTAAAATAATTTAGTCTAAAAAAAATATTTTACAAAAATTCAGATGTTAAAAAAAATTTATGAAGTTTTGAAATGCTGTTGGGAGATGAATTATTGTCTGAGAATGTTGCCACTCTCCAATAGTAGTAAATGCCTGCATTTAGGAATAATGGAGTAAAAGGTACCTGTAGTGTATCGGCTGTTTTTTCTGTTGAAAATTGAGTTGACCAGAATTCGCCGAAGAATTCATTTGTTTGAACGACTATTTTATATTCTGCAGGTTTTTTTATTGCTTTAATTATAAAATTGTTTATTATTTTTATCTCTGAATTGTCAGGTGGAAAAACTACTTCAGGAATTTCAAATATTTGGTCACTAAGTTCTTCTGTTGGGTTACTTTCCAATCCGCCTCTGTCTACAGCCTTTATTTTAAAAAAATAGTTTTTGTAAAAACTGAAATCAGATGAATCTATAAAATCCATTCCATTCGTAAAGCCGATAAATGAATTTGTATCGGCAGTGAAACCGGATTGCGTGCTTTTATAAATTTTATATCCGGCTACATCACTCTCTTTATTTTTGAACCAGTTTAAATAAAAAGATTTTTCATCTTCCCAATTTCTTGCGTTTATCTGCAGTCCTCTTGGAATGGACGGAGGATTTTTATTAACAGGCTCTGCAGATACAAAATTACTTAAATTGCTTTCCTTGCCCGATAAATCGACAGCAGATATTTTGTAAAAATATTTTTGATTGTATAGAAGTGAATCATCTATAAAAAAATTATCCCTTGTTTCATCAATGGGATTGTAAGTATTATTAGTTAGACTGCGATAAACTTTGTATTTGTCAAAATCAGATTCTCTGTTAAATTGCCACTGCAGAACGACTTCTCCGTCGCCTTCAAAAAATACAGATACACTTGTTGGTACAGCCGGCGGGACACCGTCATCTGCCTGTACAATGTTTTCTTGTCTGTTGCAGCTGTTTATAAAAATTAATAACATAGAAAATATTAAAAATTTATATTTCAATTACCTCTCCTCTTTCGGGTATTTTAATATTTTTATAACCCAATGATTTCAGTTTGTCTGAAAAAGCCTGCTGACTTTCTAACTCTCCGTGGACTAAATAAGTTTCTCTCAATTGAGACATCTCAAAATTACTAAAGTAATTTACTAATTCGTTTTCGTCTGCGTGCGCACTTAAAGAGTGAAGTGAAATTACTTCGGCATTTAACTTAAATTCTTCACCGAATATTTTTACAACAGGTTCTCGATCAATTATTTTTCTTCCCAATGTATTTTCAGCACAATAGCCAACCATTAATATTATGTTATTACTGTTTTCTATATTGTTCCTTAAATGATGGAGAATCCTTCCTGCTTCAGCCATACCCGAAGCCGAGATAATCATCAATGGTCCTTTTAAATCGTTTAGTTTTTTAGATTCTTCAACGCTTTGAATATATGTAAGTTGGTTGAAACCGAATGGATCATCGTATTTGTTTAGGAAGTCGCAAGTCTCTTTGTCAAAACATTCAGGATGTCTTCTGAATATTTCTGTTACATTTGTCGATAACGGGCTGTCAACATAAATTGGAATTCTTTTAGCAATTCTTTTTTCACATATCTTGTGAAAAGCATAAACCAATTCTTGTGTTCTTCCCACACTAAACGCAGGGACTATAACTTTAGCATTTCTTTCTACTGCTTTATTAATAATTTTTGCAAGATTTTCTTCGGCACCTTCTATTTTATCGTGAAGTCTGCCTCCGTAAGTACTTTCAGAAATAAAGTAGTTTACTTCGGGTATTTTTTCGGGATCTTTTAAAATTGGAAGATTCGGTCTTCCCAAGTCACCTGAAAAACCTAATTTAATTTGTTTGTTATTTTCTTTAATGGTTAAATGTGTAACGGCTGATCCCAATATATGTCCCGCGTCAAAAAACTGAATTTTTAAATCTTTGTCAACTTCAAATTCTTTTCTGTATTTTACTGCAACAATTTGAGAGAGAGATTGCTCAACATCTTCCAATTTATAAAGCGGTTCAAAGGGATTTTTACCCTGTTTCAATCTTCTTTTATTTACAAAATTTACATCCTTTTCCTGAATATGTGCGCTGTCCCTTAACATAAGTTCAACTAAATCTTTTGTTGCGCTTGTGCAGTAAATGGGACCTTTAAAACCGTTCTTTACAAGATTTGGAATATTTCCGCAATGGTCAATGTGTGCGTGTGATAGAATCAGTGCATCTATTTCTTCAGGATTAAAAAATGGGAAGGTTTTATTTATTTCGTATGCTAATTTTCTTTTGCCCTGGTAAAGACCGCAATCAAGCAAAAATTTTTTCCCGTTAAACTTTAATAAATGCATTGAGCCGGTTACTGTTCTTGCAGCTCCGATAAATTGAATTTTCATAAATTCCGCCTAATATTTAATTAATATTCTCCACTAAAATAAATAATAATAATTTTTTATATAGAATGTGATATAAAATGCATTTATATTATTTTAAACTATCATTTGTTATTAATAAGTTTCATTTGATTTGGAAAAAAATAAAACAAAAACAAGGGAAAGTGAACAACCGCGGATTAATAATATTAAGAGAAAAGAAATTTCTTTTAATTCGATAATCAACTATAAACACTTACCGGCTTTATTTTCTATTATATATTTACTTATTCTTCTTTATCTTAGTCTTACTTACCACAAAATTGGTGACTATGGTGTGGAAACAGATTTTTATCAAAGTTATGTTCCCGCAGCTAAGGAATTTTTAAGAGGAAATATTTTAATAGATGCTTTCCGCGGTCCTCTTTATCAAATAATTTTGGGGGTATTTGCATTTTTAATCGGTGAATATCTGAAAGCCGGAATTGTTATTAATCTTTTATCTGCTTCTGCCGTTATCTTTTTATCAATGACAATCGTTAAAAAAATATTCTCAAACGAATATTCCTTTTTTACCGGGCTGCTGCTTGTCTTTAATCAGGTTTTTATTCAATATACGTACAGCGCAGGGACGGATATGTTTTTTAATGCGCTGATTTGTTTGGCGGTTTACCTCTTACTTTTCAAAGAAGAATACAAAATAAGTTTTCTTATCTTAGGGGCATTTGTAACAGGACTTGCTTACCTGACAAGATACAACGGAATATTTTTAGTAATCTTCTTTTTTGTTATACTTTTTATTAACTACCGGCGAATAGATCTAAAATTTAAAATTAAATCTGCTTTTATATTTTTATCTGCTTTCTTTATAACTATTTCGCCATGGGGAATTTTTCTTTTATTTAAAAGAGGCAGCTTCTTTTATAACGAAAACTACAGGAACATAGCCTACGAATTATACGGCAAAGGAAAAATCTCGTGGGATAGTTTTTGGTATTCGGGCAGCAATCAATTTTCATCTTTAACAGAAGTAATATTTAGCGACCCAATAAATTTTTTATTACATATGCTGCAAAACATTTACAAACATTTTTTGTTGGATATGGAAAAACTAATCGGTTGGCAATTGGGTGTTTTTGTCATTTTAGGAATTATTGTTTTTTTAATAAACAATCCTCTGAAATATTTGAAAGGCAGAAAGCTTTCCTATTTATTAGCCGGGGGAGTTTTCTTTTTAATTTTGCTTCTTGTTTTTTACAGTGAAAGATTTTCTTTGTTTTTAATCCCTTTTTATACAATAATGGCAATTTATCCGCTATTGTCTAATGGAAAATCTTTAAAGAAAATTATACCTAAATCAGTTATATTCTTAATAATTATTGTAGTAAGTTTGGTTACCTTTGCAAAATCATATGCATTTAATGATTCTAAAATAGATTCCGGACCTAAGGAGATTTTAAAATTAAGGGATTGGTATTTTGCAAACGTCCCCGAATCCCAACGTGGTAAAACTATCGCTGCAAGAAAACCGCATATAGCTTATTATTTGAAAATGAATTTCAATGTTATTCCGCTTGCAAAAAATTACCAGGATTTTTTAAATAAAATAAAAAAGGAAAAAGACGACTACATTTATTTTGGAATATGGGAAGGAAAGACTCGACCAGCGCTGAGAAATATGATTAACCCACGATATAAATTCCCCGGACTGGAAACCGTTGTATATTTATTAAATCCTCCGGCGGTTTTGTACAAAGTTGAAAAGGAAGAATAAGTATAATCGTAATACGACAGTATTGAGCCAAAATACGAAAGTAAAATTAAAATATTGAATAATAATGGAATTAATCTGCATCCCTTTAAATTGACAATAAAACAAAATATGGATAAGTTTGATGAGCAAAAATTGATAATTTTAACGAATGATTACACAATATATCCCTATTTTTATAGTCCTCACAATTGCAATAATTTTTGCCGTTGTAACAGTTTCCGCTTCTAAAATTTTTGGCCCGCAGAGACCCAATAAAAACAAACTTTCCACTTATGAAAGCGGTATGAAACCCGTTGGTACAACAAGAGAAAGGATGTCGGTTAAATATTACCTTGTAGCAATGTTATTTATCATTTTTGATTTAGAAGTAATTTTCGTTTATCCCTGGGCAGTAAAATTTAAAAGCATGTATTCCGAGCACGGAATTTCTGTCTTTTTTTCTATGCTTGTTTTTCTTATTGTATTGGAACTTGGTTATTTATACGTTTACAAAAAAGGCGGATTTAAATGGGATTAGAAGCACAATTAAAAGCCGACGGATTTATCACTACAACAATTGATGCCGTAATAGCATGGTCAAGAAAAAACTCTGTTTGGCCTATGCCTATGGGCATTTCCTGCTGCGCAATTGAAATGATGGCTGCCGCAGATCCCAAATACGATATAGCACGATTCGGTTCTGAAGTAATGCGTTTTACTCCGCGCCAGTGCGACTTAATGATTGTAGCAGGTACTGTTACTTATAAAATGTCGCACGTAGTTAGAAAAATATACGATCAAATGCCCGATCCCAAATGGGTAATTGCTATGGGTGCATGCACATCAACCGGCGGTATTTACAGGACTTATTCTGTCGTACAGGGGATAGATCAATTTTTGCCTGTGGATGTTTACCTTGCCGGCTGTCCGCCAAGACCTGATAATTTACTTCACGCTTTAATTGAAATTCAAAAGAAGATTGGTAAAACCAAGGCTAGAGATTTTCAAAACAAATCTTTACCTGAATTACCTGTTATTCAAAATAATTAAGCTTATGAAATTGCAAGAACTCATCGTTAATAAACTTAAAGAAAAATTTCCCGAATCATTCATTAGTTCTAATGTACATATGGGTGATTTGTCTGTTAAGGTGAATAAAAAAGATATAGTTGATATATGTACTTTTCTAAAAGAAGATTCAGAATTAGAATTTCATTTATGCGAAGACGTTACTGCAATAGATTGGTCAAAAAGGAAGGACAGGTTCACAATAGTTTATCATATTTTTTCTTTTAAACATAATTTCAGACTTTGTATAAAAGCCGATGTTGACGAATCAGATTGCTCGATAGATTCAATTTCATCGGTTTGGAAAACAGCTAACTGGGAGGAAAGAGAAGTATATGATATGTTTGGAATAAATTTTAATAATCATCCCGATTTAAGAAGAATGTATATGCCGGAAGATTTTGAACATCATCCATTAAGGAAGGATTTTCCATTAATGGGTATACCGGGTTCGTTGCCTCTTCCAAAAAACAAATAGATATGGAAAAAATAACTGAAAAAGATGTAAATCCGAAAATACTTCAAGCGTTAATGGGGGCGGAATCTGATATTACTGTTGACGAAGCTCTTGAAAATGAAATGATTTTGAATATGGGTCCTCAGCATCCTGCAACACACGGAGTGCTTAGACTTCTACTTAGATTGGACGGTGAAACAATAGTTGCCTGCGTACCTGACCTTGGTTATCTCCATAGAGGATACGAAAAACTTGCTGAAAATATGAGCTATTATGAGTTTATTCCTCATACCGACAGATTGGATTATCTTTCACCGATGTCAAACAATGTTGCGTGGGTTTTGGCAGTAGAAAAACTTGCCGGAATAGAAGCACCACCGAGAGCACAATACATAAGAATGATGGTTGCGGAACTTGCAAGAATTGCCTCTCATCTGGTTGCCATAGGTTCACTTTCTATGGATGTGGGTGCGCTTACTGTTTTTCTTTGGACGCTCCGCGAAAGGGAAAAAATACTTGATATTTGGGATCTACTTTGCGGCGCCAGATTCACAAACAGTTACACCAGAATTGGCGGTGTTGCAAACGATGCACAACCCGAAGCATTATCTATGGTTAAAGATTTTATCGGTCAGCTTGAAGGAAGTATCGATGAATGCGAAAGATTAGTCAATTCAAACAAAATATTTGTTGAACGTCTTGACGGTATTGGCGTTGCAACAAAAGAACAGGCGATTGATTTTGGTTTTACTGGACCGAACTTAAGAGCTTCCGGTGTTGAGTTTGATTTAAGAAGGGCAACGCCTTATATGTTTTACAACGATATGGATTTTAATATTCCAGTTTACACAGAAGGTGACTCGCTTGCAAGATATTTTGTAAGAGCAGATGAAATAAGGGAAAGCTCAAAAATTATCAGTCAGATACTTGATAAAATGCCGCAGGGTGAAACTCTGTTGAATCAACCCAAAAAAGTTCTTCCAAACAAAACAGAAGTCTATTCTAAAATGGAAGAACTTATTCACGATTTTATGATTGTGAATTTTGGAATAAATCCCCCAAAAGGAGATATTTATTCTGCAATAGAAAATCCGAAGGGCGAACTTGGTTTTTATCTTGTAAGTGAAGGCGAAGGACATCCTTGGAGGTGTAAAATAAGATCACCCTCGTTTGTTAATTTACAGTCACTGCCGCATTTGGTTAAAGGGCATATGGTTTCTGACGTTGTTGCGATCATCGGAAGTATAGACCCGATTATGGGCGAAGCGGATAAGTAATCTAAAGTAAAAAGTAAAGAAAAAATTAAAAATTAGAATATGGAATTTAAATTCACACAGGAAAATTTAGATAAGATAAACGATATTTTAAAAAAATATCCGACTAAAAAAGCTGCAATAATGCCTGTGCTTTATTTGGGACAGGAACAAAACGGTTGGATATCAAAAGAAGTGATGACGGAAGTTGCTGCTATATTGGAAATAACTGAAGAAGAAGTTTTTAGTGTTGTTACTTTTTATACAATGTTTTATGAAAAACCTGTCGGTAAAAATCATCTTCAAGTCTGTACAAATGTTTCCTGTATGCTCCGCGGAGGTTACAAAATTTATGACCAGGTTAAAGAAAAACTCAGACTTGATAACTGGGGAGTAACGGAAGATAAAAAATTTTCATTAGAAGAAGTTGAATGTATGGGTTCTTGCGGAACAGCGCCTATGATGGCGGTTAATGAAGACTATTATGAAAATTTAACACAAGAAAGAGTAAGCGAAATAATTGAATCTTTAAAATCTGAAAATTGATGGAAAAAATTGTTTTACCTGAAATAGAAAATCTGCACAAGTTAGAAGTTTATAAAAAAAACGACGGCTATAGTGCGATTGTAAAAACACTCGGACAATCAACAGATGATATTATTGATCAGGTAAAAAAATCCGGACTTAGAGGAAGAGGTGGTGCTGCATTTTTAGCCGGGCTTAAATGGAGCTTTATGCCTAAAACTACCGACAAACCAAAATATCTTTGTGTAAACGGAGATGAAAGCGAACCCGGTTCTTTTAAAGACAGACAAATACTTGAGTACAATCCCCATCAATTAATTGAAGGCATTTTAATTACTTGTTATGCTATCGGTGCAAAAACAGCGTATGTTTATATCCGCGGTGAATATCACAAATGGATAAAACTCTTTCAACAAGCTCTTGATGATGCTTATGAAGCCGGATATGTCGGCGAGAAAATGAAAGACACTTTTCAATCAGATTTTTCCTGTGAAATTATAGTACACAAAGGAGCCGGCGCATATATTTGCGGCGAAGAATCTTCTTTAATGAATTCGATTGAAGGACACAGAGGATATCCGAGAGTTAAACCTCCGTTTCCTGCACAAAATGGTTTATGGGGATGTCCGACTACAATAAATAATGTTGAAACAATAACAAATGTTCCTAAAATTATAAATAAAGGTTGGGAGTGGTTTTCTCAAATTGGTGAACCCAAACATCCGGGAACAATTTTATTCGGTGTAAGCGGACACGTTAACAAACCCGGTGTGTACGAATTACCGAGCGGTACACTATTGACGGATATTATTTACAAATATGCAGGCGGTGTTCCGGGAGATAAAAAAATATTGTGTGTTATCCCCGGTGGTTCATCTATGCCTCCTTTACGCGGCGATCAGCTTGAGGGAGTAAAAATGGATGCTGAATCACTAAAAGAAGCAGGTTCTTCAATTGGTACGGGCGGAGTTATTGTAATGGATGAAGACACAGACCTTGTGAATGTCTTGGCTCGAATATCAAAATTCTACTATCACGAAAGCTGCGGTCAGTGCACGCCTTGCAGAGAGGGTACAAGCTGGCTTGTTAGAATACTTAACAGAATTGCAGAAGGAAACGGCTCATCACACGATTTGGATATGCTTGTTACCGTTGCAAGCAATATTGAAGGAAATACTATCTGTGCTTTAGGTGAAGCGGCTGCATGGCCGGTAAGATTTATGATAACCCGTTTCAGAGATTATTTCGAAGAACATGTTCAAAAAGAAGTTTCTCTTCCGGTTAAAAATAAAGTTCACTCAATGCGTGATACTGCTTTTCCACTTACTGATATTTGTGATTAAGTATTACAAAACACACTTTACTTCAAATTACAATTCTCATTATTTATCAAATCACTATTAAATCTTAATTTATAATAATATTAATGCAGTTTAGTGTTTAATAGTGCTTATAGCCAGTTATTTTTAAAATTATATTGACTAATTACTGGGGTAATAGTAAAATATACCCATTTCTTAACTTTTTATTCATTTCATAAATCTTTATATTTGCACTTTCAAAAAATAAAGTGTTGAAAATGAACCTAAAATCTTTAAATGAAGTCCAAAAAGAAGCCGTAGAATACAACAGCGGTCCGTCAATGATTGTTGCCGGAGCTGGCTCGGGTAAAACAAGAGTTTTAACCTATAAAATTGCATATCAAATAAAAAATGGTGCTAAACCGGATTCAATTTTAGCTTTGACTTTTACTAATAAAGCCGCTAATGAAATGAAAGAAAGAATCAGGGAGTTAATCGGCACTAAAGCTAAATCGCTTTGGATGGGTACATTTCATTCTATTTTTGCAAGAATTCTCCGTATGGAAGCCGAAAAAATAAATTACAGACAAAATTTTTCTATTTATGATGCAGAAGATTCAGTTTCATTAGTATCTAATATACTTACAAATTTAAATATTGATATTAACAACCAAACGTCTAAATCGATTAAGCATAAAATCAGTGTTATGAAAAACCATATGATAACACCCGAAGAATTTAGAGAAAAGCATGCTAAGTCTTCACCTGATAAAAAAATAGCCGATGTTTTTGATGAGTATCAAAAAAGATTGTTTTTAAACAATGCAATGGATTTTGAAGATTTACTTTTGAAACCGATCGAATTATTTAAAAGCAACAATAAAATTCTTCAGAAATATAAGAAGCAATTTAAATATTTTTTGGTAGATGAATTCCAGGATACTAATGTCGCACAATATACTTTATTGAAAATGCTTGTCAATAAAAACGGTAAAATTTGTGTTGTTGGTGATGATGCACAAAGTATTTATAGTTGGCGAGGTGCAACAATTAGTAATATGTTAGATTTTGAAAAACATTTTACAAAATGTAAAACATTTAAACTCGAGCAAAATTACAGATCAACAAAGAGTATTTTAATGGCTGCTGATTCTGTTATTAAGAATAATAAAAATCAAATTCTTAAGACACTTTGGACTGAAAATAATGACGGCGAACAACTGGTGTTACTTAAATGCTCAGATGAAAAGGATGAAGCATACCAAATAGCAAAATGTATTCAAAAAGAGATATCAAAGAAAAAACTTTCACATAAAGATTTTGCAATTCTTTACAGAACAAATGCACAGTCAAGAGCTTTAGAAGATATTTTCAGGAGAGAAAGAATTCCTTATAAAATAGTCGGCGGAATTGAGTTCTACAAAAGGAAAGAAATAAAAGACTTGATAGCATATTTAAGAGTTCTATCAAATCAGAATGATGAAGAAAGTTTGCTCCGTATTATGAACTTCCCGCAAAGAGGTATTGGCTCAACTACACTCAAAAGAATGATTGCTTTTTCACGTAAACACGATTTAACAATGTTCAGGACTATGGCAAGAATTTTTGAAGTTATTGAAATTAAAGAAAGAATCCAAAAGAATGTTAAAGGCTTCAAACTGCTTCTGGATAAATATATTGATTTAAAAGATAAATTATCAATCGGCGAACTTTCAAGAGCGCTAGTTGATGAACTTGGTATTTTACGTACTTTGAAATCACAGAACACTCCTGATTCTTTGGCAAGATGGGATAATATAAACGAATTACTATCGGCTTTGAGCGAATTTTCAGATAATAACAAAAAGGCAAAATTAGAAGATTTCCTTGAGGAAGTTTCACTGATTTCGGGTATTGACTCATACGAAAATGAAAAAAATTCGGTTACTTTAATGACGGTGCACGGTGCAAAAGGTCTGGAATTTCCTATAGTTTTTATCTCAGGTTGTGAAGAAGACATTTTTCCACTTTCAAATAGATTTAATTCAGATGCTACCGTTGAAGAGGAAAGAAGATTATTTTATGTAGCCATTACAAGAGCGAAGCAAAAAGTATATATTTCGCATTCCCGTTCCCGTTACAGATTTGGAGAAGTTGCATATCAGAGCAGATCCAGATTTATTGAAGAAATAGATAAAGATATGTTAAGTGAATCGAACGGAGGAATTGGAAGAAAATCTGCAAGGAAAACAAAGAAACAAATTTACTATGAATATTTTGAAAAAGTTGATTACGAAGATTTTAATCAGGATAATATAAATATAATACCAGGTAGCAGAGTTATGCACGAGAAATTCGGACTTGGAAAAGTTACTGATGTTGTAGGCGCAGGTGATATGCAGAAGGCAACTGTTCAATTTGAAGGTAATAATGTTAAACAACTTATGTTGAAATTTGCAAAGTTAAAGGTGCTGTAAAAAGTTTTTTATAGAGGCTGTTTCAAAAAAAAACAAGTTAAAAGTTTTTGAAACAGCCTTTTTCATTTTAAATTATTGCTTGTTTTCAGCTTCTTTCTTTTCTGATTTTATTACTTTTATAAAACAAAAAATTGTAAGCAATGTTATTCCTCCCCATGCACAAATTAAAAAGATTAATCCTCCGGTAGTTAGTCCCATAATTAAATTCCTCTTATATATAAAAATCAAATGATATATTTAGTTCAAACCTTCCTCTTTAGGTCTTAATTGCCATGCTTTTCTAACCAAGAAAATAAGTCCGACAAAAATGACAATCATCAAAACTCTCGAGCCCCAATAATAAGGTTTATTTACATCGTCAACTCCCTCTAACAGCAGGGTCGGTATTGCACTTTCAATAAACCACCAGACCATTAAAACGAAAAGTACAACGGGCGTAATAAATTTCATTAAATAATAAAACACTTTTGGTATTTGAAAATCTCCGCCTTCGTTCATTTCTTTCCAAGCTTTATCAGCGCCGAATACCCACATAAACAAGACAGTTTCAATTAGTGCAAACACTACAAGTCCGAAAGTACCTGCCCAGTAATCCATTTCGTTTAAGAATCCGTATTTTTGATAAAACACAACAAACTGAACGGCAATTAATACAATTATTGCCACAACACCTACAGCTTTTTTTCTGCTGAAGCCAAATTCATCTTCCATAAAAGCAATTACAGGCTGTCCCATTGCTACTGAAGAAGTGATGCCGGCAAAGAATAAAAGAAGGAACCATAAAAATCCGAACACTTGTCCCAATGGTATTTTTTGAAAAATAAGTGGCATAGATACAAAACCAAGGTCAAAAGCTCCGCCTTTAGCAAACTCTTGGGTTGCATTCAAACCAAAAAAAGCAACTGCTACCGGGATAGCAATGGCTGCACCTAAAACTACTTCGGCAAAGCCGTTTGTGGAAGCAGTTGTTAAACCGGAAAGAGCTATATCATCCTTTGGTTTTAAATAACTTGCATAGGCGTGTATTGTGCCCATTCCAACAGAAAGTGTGAAGAAAATCTGTCCCGCCGCCGCCAGCCAAATGCTTGGATCGGAGAGAAGACTAATATTCGGATTCCATATAAATCCGAAACCGTTCCAGACAGAATTTTCAGGGGTTGCCGGATTAGGTGTTCCTAAAAACATAATTCTAACAGCAAGTATTGCCGCAAATACTAATAAAAGCGGAAGAGCAATTTTTGCAAGTTTTTCAATTCCCTTAGAAATACCTTTGTACAACACCCAAAAGTTCAAACCAAATGTTACAAGCATAAGTGCATAAGCAGGTAAAATATTAGTAAAATGCCGACCGACTTCTCTGCCTTGATAGCTGTATAGAAAATTTCTCATAGTATCAGCAGTAGTTTGGTCAAAATAAAGTCCTGTTAAAGAAAAGAAACTGTAACCCAATGTCCAAGATTCTATATAAGTATAATAGATAAGAATTATCATAGACATAAAGAGTCCTAGTGTACCAAAATATTTAGCAAGTTTGTTTTTCCATAAAACGTCAAACATGCCGGGTGCACTTCCATGGTTAAACCTGCCTCCGTGTCTGCCAATACCCCATTCAATCCACATAAGCGGAATACCGAGTATTAAAAAGAAAATAAAGTACGGTATCATAAATGCGCCGCCTCCGTTTTGTGCAGCTTGTACGGGGAATCTTAGGAAATTTCCTAATCCAACAGCATTACCGGCAACGGCAAGTATTAGTCCTATTTTGCTTCCCCATTGTTCTCTTTCAGTATTATTAGGCATTAGTCTAACTCCGATATTTGATTATTGTGAGCTAAAATTAAAATTAATGTTGAATATTATAATTTTATATAATTAATAGCAATACAATTTTGATAAAACTCCTGTCTAAATTCCAAAATAATAAAAAGTATAAATTTGATGAAATACAAAATTAAAAGATGTTCAAAAAATAATTGAATTGAATTCATCAAAGAAATTATTATATTTGCGCATAGTCTAAAATTGAAATAATAATATATAATCATTTTCTTTTTTTTAATATCATTATATAGAGAAAATGTTCACTTTGAGGGGAATAATTAGCCTTTAGTCGAAAATATTAACCACTTAGAGAAATACTATTGGTATCTATAATCATTTTCTTAAATTACTTTCACTATTTTCTATATTAGGTAAAATGATACTATTTTAGGATAAGCAAAACTATTAAAGGATAAGTTTTAGATGAACAGTAAATAAATCATTAAGTGTGATGTTTTTACGTTTATTTGCTTTGTAACTATTTTCAATAATAATATATAACGAGGGTTCGAGATGAAACGATTTTACAAACCTATTGTAATTGCTTCTTTGTTTCTATTGTTTACAGCATTTACAAGTACAAGTTTAGCACAGTCACCACCGACACCGGTACAGACATTTCCGATAGGTAATGCCACAACATATACAAACAGTCAAGTACTGACCTGGTATCCTAGCCCCTGGGCTTCCGGATTAAAATATACAATCCAGGTGTTTACAGGCGGTGATACAACCGGTACAAAAATTTATGACCAGACACAGGATTTTGCTGGATTAAACACAACAGTAAGCGGTTTGGTTGCAGGAACACAGTATACCTGGAGAGTTCGTTCAGTAGATACAACTAGTGCAGTATCAGCTTGGGCTACGACAAATTTCACGGTGTTCTCTAGTTCGGGTCTTGTAAATTCAACACCACCGACGCCAGTGCAGACATTTCCGGTAGATAATATAACAACTTATTTGTCTGCTCAAATGTTAAATTGGTATCCAAGTCCCTATCAAGCGGATTTAAAGTATACGGTTCAAGTATTTCAAGGTGATACAAACTCAACTAAAATATATGATGTAACCGATACTTTTATTTCATTAAATACAACTGTAAGCGGATTGTTTGGAGGCGTACAATATACTTGGAGAGTTCGCTCAATTAATACATCTAATGCTGTATCACCCTGGGCGATGACAACTTTTACAACGGTATCAACATTACCACCACCACCACCATTACCGACATTTACAATTATTGCAAGTTCAGGATCAAACGGTACTGTAACACCTGTAGATACAACAACTGTTACCCAGGGTCATTCACAAGCTTATGTAATTACTCCTGATAGCGGTTATAATATAGCAAGTATAACAGTAGATGGCTCACCTGTAACAGTTACAACCCCTTCAGGTCAGACATATACATTTACAAATGTAACGACAAATCATACAATTTCGGCTACATTTATAACTGCCTACACAATAACAGCATCATCTGTTGGAAGCGGTTCAATTTCTCCTTCCGGTGCAGTTAAAGTTGATTCGGCGGGCAGTAAAACATTTACATTTACACCTAATACAGGTTATGCTTTTTCCTCATATAAGATTGATGGAGGCGCTCCGCTAACTGATTCAACAACAAGCTATACATTTACAAGTGTAGCTGCAGATCATACAATTGAAGTAACATTTGCTATTATAAAAGATACAATAACCGCAACAGCCGGTACCGGGGGAAGTATAACCCCGAGCGGCGCAGTATTAGTAGATTATGGTACGGATAAATCATTCACTTTTACACCTGATGACTTCTTTGCATTCGATTCACTCTTTGTAGATGATGTATGGGTTGATTCGTCAACATCATATACATTTTTTAATGTAATAACTAATCATACAATCAGAGTGGTCTTTAAAGCAGACAGTAATCTTTATGTAGATAAGACAGGTAATGACGGACCAAACAACGGCTCACTTACAAAGCCATATCTGACAATACAAAAAGCATTGGATGATATAGTTGCAAATGCAAGAGCAGGTTGGACAATAAATGTTGGCGCAGGTACATTTACCGAAGATTTAGATTTTGACGGTAGTCTTGTTACAACTCCACCGACCACTTCAGGAGCTCCTACTGTAAAAGCACCGGCAAATGTAATACTTAAAGGAACTGGTTATTCGTCCACAACAACAATAAAAGGTGTTTCTACATTGCCAAGTGGATCATTTCCCGGTTTCTCAGCAAATATATTTATTTATGCAGACGGGTTTAAATTAAAAGATTTTGTAATTGAAAGTCCGGATGTAATACCAGGCAAATATTCAAGCGGAATAGTGTTTTCCGGTACAGGAATACATTTTTCAGGTCTTAAATTCTTATCTAGAGTTAATGATGATGAGAGCACTCTTACTCAAGGTGATGGATATGCTATTGTTATGCAATCAATAAATAAATCTCTACTTGCTACTTCAGATATATCCGGTTTACATATACATGACAATATATTTACATCTTTAAGTGCTGGTGTTACGGGTACTGATTCCACCGGTGCTTCTTACGAAGGTATATATCTTAATCCTCATGTTGGTTTACCAAGCACTGATTCTCTTTCTATTTTTAACAATACATTTGATGGCAATTGTTTAAGAGCAATTGCAACGCAAGTTGCTAACTTATTGGTTTATAATAATACTATGACCTCAAATGTAGCAACAACTAGAGAGGGAATATGGATTATTGAAGGCGGAGTAATATCTGTTACTGGCAATAATATTACTAAATTCGGCTCGGGTTTAGAATTTAGTACCGGTTCAAAACCATTTTGGGCAGGTGTTTTAGGTGATAAAGTTGTCGCTTCTAATAATTATATTGCAAATAATTCTATCGGAGTTGAAGTACACGCTGATTTTTCAAGCTTTACAGCTGTTACATCGGGTGTATTAACAATAACTAATAATACAATAAAAGATAATACCGTTGCAGGCTTGGACGCTTCAGATTCAAAAGGCGGTTTATCAGGCACAGGCTTTGTTTTCCTTGATGCAACCAATAACTGGTGGGGAGATACTGACGGACCTCAAGATAGTACCTTCATGATTGGATCGACTAAAAAAGAACTACCGGCAGGAGCTGCAGACTCAATTGCAGCCTGGGTAAATGAATTACCCGGTGGTTCTTTGGGCAATAAAGTTATCGATGATACTACAACCTTTGCAGATAGTGGATTCTATGTAAAATATTATCCTTGGGACGGCGGTGTACCATTAATACAACTTGAAGATATAACATCAGTTACAGGAGCTACTATAAATATGGATGTTGACCTAGTTGCCAAGAGCGCAAGTTTTAACAGTCTATCCGGTAAGTTTACCTACGATACAAGTAAAGTGGATTATTTATCTGCAAGTTACGGAACAGGAACTTTAATAAATTCTTTCGGTTGGTCCATATTCTTTACCGAAACTGTAAGCGGTACAGTTAAATTTGCAGCAGTTGGTGCATCTGCAATAAATACAGTTGGTCAATTGTTCAGTTTGAACTTTAAGATAGTAGATTCTGCAGGAGGCAGTACAAGCGTAACAACAGACAGCGCTACATTCCTTGCAGACGGGAGTGCAATATTTTCAACTACAGATTCCGGAAAGGTTACATATACATTCCAAAATTCTGTCTATACAAGAGGCGATGTAAACTTAGACGGATCAGTAACAATAGAAGATGCATTATTGCTTCAACTTAATATAACAAATGGAACCGTTACATCACTTTCTGCACTGGCAATACAAAATGCAGATGCAGACTTAAGCGGGGGCGGAACAACAGCAAACTCAACAAATATAACACTAAGTGATGTATTGGCAATTCTTCAATTTGTAACAACAGGAACCTGGCCTCCACCACCTCCTGTTGCACCACCGGCTAATATAGAGCT
>CAZTZZ010000021.1:0-5755 GCA_964617905.1 uncultured Ignavibacteriaceae bacterium
ATATGAGATTTTCAGAATCGTCAACAAACTTTGAAAATATCTTTAAGAAGATTGATTTAACCGAAGACAATATTTCATCTTTAACAATTATCAGCGATGGAAATATTACAGACGGACTCTCACCGTTAAGTATTTCAGAATCTTTGCCCTTCCCTGTTTACACAGTTGGTATTGGCGATACTTCCAGCAATAAAGATGTTTCAATAAAAAAAGTGAGTTATAACAGGTTTATTTACACTAACACTACAACTACAATTTCTACGGTAGTAAAAAACGAAAAGCTTTCTGGCAGCAGAATATTTGTTTCATTATTTGAAGAAAATAAATTGATAGAAAAGAAAAAAGTTATGCTATCAAAAGATGGGATAAATAATATATCTTTTAAATATAAACCAAATCAATACGGAGAAAGGAAATTAAAAATTGTAATAGCTCCGCTGCAAGGAGAGGAGAACAAAATTAATAACAACAAGATATTTTATGTCAATGTTCAAAAATCAAAATTAAAAGTACTCTTAATTGCAGGTTCGCCCTCCAACGATTTATCAATTATAAAACAATCGTTAAAAGATAATATAAATTTATCTGTAAGTTCTTTAACACAAATAACAAATAGCCGTTTCTTGGAAAAAGAAAACCCGGATAAATTTTTAGATAGCGCCGATGTTTTCTTTCTTATTGGTTTTCCATCGTCTGCGACCAATATTTCATTTATTAACAAAGTGAAGTCAAAAATCACCCAAGAAAAAAAACCGTATTTCTTTCTTTTGTCAAACAGTTTCGATTTTTCAAAAGCAAATTATCTTAACGATATTTTATCTTTCAGCATAAAGCCAACATCGGAAAGAATAAATGAAGTTTTAGTTTCAATTAAATCGGAAGAGAGAACCAATCCGATAATACAAATATCCGGCGGAGAAGTGCTTGAAAAGTGGAACAGTCTCCCACCTGTATTTCAGCCGTCAGCTGATTACAGTGTAAAACCGGGAAGCACTGTATTATCCGAAATAATTATAAACAACATTCCAATAAATAAACCGCTGATGATTACAAGAAGATTAGCAGGGTATAAATCAATTACTCTTTTAGCATCAGGTGTTTGGCGATGGAAACTTTTAGCATCGGCAAACGGAGTAAGTATATTCGATAATTTTATTTTAAACAGTGTTAAATGGCTCAACGCTTCGGACAAAGAGAAAAAAGTAATAATTAAAACAGTTAAAAAAATATACTCGCCAAACGAAGATATTGAATTTACAGTACAGGTATACGACGAATCATTTAACCCTGTGTCGAATGCTGATGTTAGTTTATCTGTTACAAATAAAAAAAATAATTCAACAGCAAAAATAAATTTAACATCAAGAGGAAACGGTTTGTATGACGGTATACTGCAATCGTCTGCTACAGGAGATTTTATCTACAGAGGCAAAGCACTGCTTGATAATAAATTGCTTGGAAAAGATTCCGGTAAATTTAATATTGGCGAAACTGATATTGAATTATTGAATACAAAATTAAATTCCGAACTACTTAAAAGTTTGAGTGAAAATACCGACGGAAAATATTTCTCTTTAACGGAGAAAGATAAATTAACTAATCTGCTGAGTGAAAAAAGTAAAAATAAAATTAAAGATAAAATTATAACCAGCGAGTTTAGCCTTTGGTCAAATAAATGGATATTGATAATAATTGTTTTGTTGTTTAGTGTTGAATGGTTTTTACGCCGCAGGTTGAATATGATGTAAAAAAATGAGCTCTTATTTTATTTGTCATTCTGATTCCGCCAGGTCTCTGAGTTTATCTAAGGGTGGCGGGAGAAGAATCTCAAATTGATTATAAAAAAGAGATTCTTCAGTCATCCAGCAGTTGCTGAACTCCTTCAGAATGACCAAGAAGAGTTATTTATGTAAGCTTATAAATTCTTTTAGAGATTTCATCTTTTAAAATATGTTAAATAATTTTTTAATATCATTTTTTGATTTCTTCCTCCCCCGTTTTTGTCCGGCTTGTGAAAAAAAACTTTTACCCGAAGAAAAATATATTTGTAATGTTTGCATAAACCATATCTCCTCAGCCACTAACTCGCTAATTAAAATTGAATATGAAAGAAAATTTTCGAATAAAAATCTAATTTCCGGATTTACCACCCCTTTTGTATTTGAAAAGGATAAAGAGCTGCAGCACATAATCCATTCAATTAAATACTCAAATAAGTTCGCAATTGGTAAAAGACTTGGTGAAATTATTGCCGAGAAATGCGGGGAAGAAATTAAATCTTGGAAAATTGATTTTATTGTTCCTGTTCCCCTTCATCATCTGAAAAAAGCAAAAAGGGGGTATAACCAATCCTTTTATTTATCAAAGGGATTAGGAAAAGGTTTAAATATTCCTGTTGAACAAAATGTTTTGAAACGAGCAAAGTTTACGCAGACCCAAACCGCACTTACACTTGTAGAAAGACAAAAAAATGTAGGGAATGCTTTTGAAGCAAGAAAAATAAAATTAGTCAAAGATAAAAACATCATAATTATTGACGATGTAATCACAACAGGAGCAACCGTAAATGAATGTGCAAGGGTTTTGAAAAAGGCGGGTGCCAATAAGCTGTATGCCTGTTCATCTGCCATACCAGAATAAATTACATTTTTTCCGGTGCTATTACTCCTAATATTTGCAGTCCGTTTCTAATTACGATTTTAGTTGCAATTGCAAGTGCAATCCTTGCTTCAGCTAGTTTCTTTTCAGTTCCGATGATTCTGCAAAAAGTATAAAATTTATGGAACAGAGCCGCAAGTTCTTCCAGATAAGTACAGATTCTGTGAGTCTCAAAGAGTCGTACGCTCAATTCAATTTCTTCACCGAACTGCCTTAATTTTTTGATAAGCTGCTGCTCCTCTTCTTTCACAAGCAGTTCTAAATGTTCGGTATTTGCTTCTAATTTTTCTCCTTCAATCATTCTAAGAATCGAACAAATTCTTGCGTGTGCATATTGCAGATAAAATACAGGGTTTTCATCGGATTGGGTTTTTGCCAGCGCAAGGTCGAAATTCATATGTGAGTTTACATTCCGCATATTGAAAAAATATCTGACAACATCACTTCCAACTTCTTTTGTCAACTCATCCAAGGTTATATAGTTAGCTTTTCTTGTTGACATCTTCACGATTTCACCCTTGTCCATAATTGTAACAAACTGGTGAATAACTACTTTTACTTTTTCAGGATCTTTACCTTCTGCTTTTATTCCGGCAAGTACATCCGGATAAGTCGCATTGTGGTCTGAGCCGAAAAGGTCAACCATTAAATCGTAACCTCTTTCATATTTAGTTAAATGATATGCAATATCAGGCAAACGGTAAGTAGGTTCTCCTGTTGCTTTAACAATTACTTTATTCTGTTCCCTACCGAGTTCTGTAAGTTTGAACCATACGGCACCTTCTTTTTCATAAGAAAGATTTTTTTCTTTTAAACTTTTTAATAGAGAATCGATCCTACCTTCGTCATATAGAATTTTTTCATTGTAAAATACATCGTGCCGTATTTTTAAATTGGAAAGTGTGTCCTTAATTTCTTCAAATATTTCTTTCTCGGCAAGATCTTTAAATTTTCCTTCGGGTTCTTCTTCTTTTAAATTGTCTCCGTATTCATCTCTTAACTTTTGTGCAATGTTTTTTATATACTCACCCCGGTAATAATCCTCCGGGAAATTAATTTTTTCACCCAAAAGTTCTAAATACCTGAGTTTAACGGAATCTCCCAGAACACGCATTTGTCTGCCTGCATTGTTGAAGTAGTATTCACGGTCAACCGAGTAACCGACCCATTCAAGTAAATTGGCGATCGTATCGCCAACCACAGCATTTCGTCCGTGACCGACAGTTAAAGGTCCGGTTGGATTAGCCGAAACAAATTCTACGTTAGCTTTTTTACCGGAGTAAAAATCAGACTTTCCGTAATTTTCGTCTTTATCTATTATTTCTTCAATAACTTTCGCGGTAAATTGATTTGTAAAATAGAAATTTATGAAACCGGGTCCGGCAATATTGATTTTATTGACTTTTGAATTATCAAAGTCCAGTGCGGAGATAATTTCACCGGCAATTTCTCTGGGATTTTTTTTAAATTGCTTGCTTAAAATCATTGCAATGTTGCACGAAACGTCACCGTGTTCCGGATTTTTTGGGATTTCTAAATTAAATGAGCCTTTTTTCAAATAATCTAATTTATCAGCAGCATCTTTAAATAATGATTTTACATATTCTTTCAAATTTTGCCTTCATCTTTTGTTTCTTTCAATTCGGGGTCTTCAACATAAGTTATAGGAACGTCTCCCCAAAGTCTCTCTAAATTATAATATTCTCTCGCACTCTTTAGAAATATGTGCACCACAACATCCACGTAATCGAGTAAAACCCACGACAAAGTGGTGTAACCTTCTTTATGCCAGCATCTTATTCCTTCATCTCTAAGTTTTTTGTCAATTTCATCCGCAATAGCTTTCACTTGCGTATTAGAATCGGCGCTGCATATTATAAAATAATCAGCAAAAGAAGTGTGTTCCGAAAGATTGAGCAGTACTACATCTTCACCCTTTTTTGTAAAAATTAAATTTGTGATTTTATCCGATAATAATTTTGAATTCAATTATACCTCAATTATTTAAAATAAGTTTTTTATAATCTTTTCCAACTATAACTGATGCATCCAATAAATATTTTTTGTTTATTTGTTGAATTACATTTTCTCTATCGATTCCCATTGAATCGGCAATATTTTCAGCTATTTTGAAATTTCCTCTTCTATCAATCAGAATGGATTCATCGATGACAATTGATGAATCAATATCCAATATTCTGTAATTTCCAATTTGAACGACATCAATTTTTTTGTCACGCAGAAAATTAGTTACTTTAGCTGCTGCTCCATCTACTCCGCAACCGTTTAATACTTCAACTTGAACAGGTTTTAATATATCTTTTTTCGATTTTGTTAAATTGCCGTAATTATTCAAATTTTGAAGCTTTAAAATAAGAGAAAAACTCATAAAAGAAATTAATATTATTAAAATGGTTATTATACTTTTTAGAAAAATATCAGAAAGGTTGAATTTGTTTTTCTTTAATGAAGAGGAGTTATTGAATTGAAAATTAAACTTCACTTAAAATAAATTTTAATAAATAAATGGATTTAAATTATAACCGTTGTTGAAACCGCTAAACCTGTTGTAATTATAGTATGAATTGTAA
Source organism: uncultured Ignavibacteriaceae bacterium (assembly GCA_964617905.1). Classification (GTDB taxonomy): domain Bacteria; phylum Bacteroidota; class Ignavibacteria; order Ignavibacteriales; family Ignavibacteriaceae. The sequence goes on from CAZTZZ010000021.1 coordinate 5,250, forward strand.
TATCTGTACGGATTATTACTGAATTGAAATTCAATCATAAAATTATTAGACGGTTTATAGTTGATAGACGCTCTGTCAATGTAAATACCGTCATATTTATTATTAGAATTATTAAAAGAATTATAAGGTGTAGTAACTATGCTCGTCCAAAGCTGGAAATTTAATTTATTATTGAATTTATAAAATAACCTGTTCGTATATGAGCCTACGGCTAATTGATTACTGCCCGAAGTGGAAAATGATAAGTTGTAAATGTGATCCATTCGAAATTTTTTGGGGTTAAAAATGCCGAACAATCCGTCTGAATTTTGTTTTACAATTCCACCATTTACATTTTCTTTTACAAAATTATTGTCTTTAATTTGAGAGAATGTAGGGAGGGTAATAAGAAATGAAAGTAGAATAATAATTTTTTTTGTTTTTTGCATATACATTTTCTTACCCATCTTCATTTCAAATATAGTTATAATCTATATATACATTCAAGATATTATTATGTTCCAAGT
>CAZTZZ010000021.1:5855-9826 GCA_964617905.1 uncultured Ignavibacteriaceae bacterium
TTAACAAAGTCTTATAATCTTATTCCCGTTTATGAAATTATAACCGCGGACTTGTTTACCCCGGTGCTTGCATATTTAAAACTCAGAAAGAACGGCAGCCAAAGTTTTTTACTTGAATCTGTCGAAGGGGAAGACAGCATAGCTCGGTATTCATTTATCGGTATAGACCCAATTTCAACAATTTCTAACAAGGGATATGATATTACAATTAAATCTGCAAAAACCAAAAAGGCATATAATGGGAATATCTTTGACGTTTTAGAGAAGATTAAAAATAAATACACTCAGCCGACTTTAAAAGAACTACCGGATTTTACGGGCGGATATGTTGGATATCTGGGTTATGAAAATATATCACAAATAGAAAATTCAATTAACCTTTCACCAAACAACGAAACAGAATACAATTCTGTATTCGGTCTTTATCAAACGGTGGTAGCTTTCGATCATCTGAAACATCAATTAATTATTATTTCAAATGTACATTTAAAAGAAAATTCCGATTTTCAATTTGAATACAATCAGGCAAAGAATGATATTAAAAAGATTAAAGAAATTCTTCACAAGCAATTAAATTATAAATCCGATTTTGCCGTTGTAAATTTTAATAAAGAAGAAATAGACAGCATAAAGTTTTATTCAAAAGTGAATGATTGTAAAAAGAGAATTGAAAACGGTGATATTTATCAACTTGTTCTATCCGAAAGATTTTCCGCTTCATTTAAAGGCGATCCGTTTAATGTTTACAGAGCTTTGCGCACAATAAATCCTTCTCCCTACATGTATTATTTAGAATTTGAAAATAGTTTTACTATTACCGGAACTTCACCGGAGGATCTTGTAAAAGTTAAATATGGTAAAGCGGAGGTACTGCCTATAGCAGGAACACGCAAAAGAGGAGAAACCGAAAAAAGAGATATTGAATTGGAAAATGAATTAATAAACGATCCCAAAGAACTTGCCGAACATACGATGCTGGTAGATTTGGGTCGTAACGATTTGGGAAAAGTGAGCAGATTTAATTCAGTAAATGTAGTTCAAGATAAAAAAGTACAAAGATATTCTCACGTTATGCATCTTGTTTCAAAAGTCGAAGGACGGCTTTTAGAAAACAAATCATCTGTTGATGCTTTAAAATCTTGCTTCCCTGCGGGGACTGTTACAGGTGCACCAAAATTAAAAGCAATTGAATTAATTGACAGCTACGAAAATGAATCAAGAGGAGTTTATGCCGGTGCAATCGGCTATGTAGATTTTTCAGGTAATCTTGATATGTGCATTTCAATCAGAACACTTTATTCAGTAAAAGATAAAATCTATTGGCAGGCGGGTGCAGGAATTGTATACGACAGCATTCCTGAATTGGAATTAAAAGAGATCTATAATAAATCGGCAGTATTAAAAAAAGCATTAAAATATGCAGAGGAAATAGATGAAAGTATTAGTAATTGATAATTATGATTCATTTACTTACAACCTGGTACAATTGGTAGGATTGTATAATTGTGAAGTTGTTGTAAAAAGAAATGATGAAGTAACAACAGACGAAATTAAAAATTTATTACCCGATAAAATTCTTATCTCCCCCGGACCTGGTAGACCCGAAGATTCAAAAGCTACTCTTTCAGCAATAAAAAGATTCTCCGATACAATCCCTATTCTTGGTGTTTGTCTCGGTCATCAGGCAATTGGTTACTGTTTTGGAGGAAAAATAATTAACGCAAAGAATATTATGCACGGAAAAACGTCAAAAATTCATCACGACAATAAGACAATATTTAAAAATCTTCCGCAAGATTTCGAAGCAACCCGTTATCATTCATTAGTTGTTGAAAAAGTATCACTGCCGGAAGAATTCGAAATTTCAGCGGAAACCGAAGACGGAACATTAATGGGATTGCGCCATAAAAATTTACCCCTTGAAGGCATACAGTTTCATCCCGAATCAATACTTACAAAGGAAGGAAAGAACATTATTAAAAATTGGTTGGAACTATGATTAAAAAGATTTTTGAGAAATTACTTGTAAAAGAAGATTTAATTCTTAACGAAGCTTCGTATTTAATGGAAGAAATAATGACTGGTAAAGTAAACAATTCATTATTGGCGGGAATACTTACAGCTATGAGATTAAAAGGGGTTACTTCTATTGAGATAGCAGGTTTTGCAAAAGTGATGCGCCAAAAAAGTTTAAAATTAGAACCATTTTTTGATGATGCAATAGATGTATGCGGAACAGGCGGTGATAATTCGGGGACATTTAACATTTCTACCGCAGTGGCTTTTGTAGTTGCAGGAGCCGGAATAAAAGTAGCCAAACACGGCAACAGATCAATTTCAAGTAAAAGCGGCAGCGCCGATGTTTTAAAAGAACTCGGAATTTATATAAACCTTACACCTGAAGCCTCACGCGAAGCTTTAGATGAAATTGGTATAACATTTTTGTTTGCTCCTCAATATCACCCTGCTATGAAACACGCCGCACCGGTTAGAAAAGAGTTGGGAATAAGAACAATATTTAATATGCTGGGTCCGCTTACAAATCCGGCAGGCGTTAACAAGCAAATGATAGGCACATTCAGTAAAGAAGCGGCTAATCTTATGGCGGAAGCATCATCACATTTAAATTTTGAACGGGTAATTTTTCTCTGCTGTGATAATAAATACGATGAAATATTACTCAACGGTGAAACAGAAATTTTTGAATATAACGGAAACGGAAAGATTAAAAATTATAAAATATCGAATGAGACATTCGGTTACGAGAAAGTAAATTTTGATGAAATCAAAGGCGGCAGTGCTGAAACTAATGCTAATATTTTAAAAGATATTTTTAACGGGGAAAACACAAACGGCTGTTTTACTACAGTTACGGCTAATGCTGCAATGGCACTATACTGTGCAAAATTCTCGGATGATTTAACAATATGCAAAATGGCTGCCGAAGAATCTATAACAAGCGGCGCTGCGCAAAGCAAATTAAAACAGTTAATAGAATTCGGTAAAAACTATAATTAATCAGATGAATATACTTGAAGAAATAATAGAGCGAAAGAAAAGCGAAGTATTAAAATTAAAGAATAAATACTCAATAGCTTCGTTTGAAGGAATGGAATTTTTTAATTCAAATAATTTCAGTTTGATTGAAAACATAAACAAAGACAATAATATTTCAATAATTGCAGAGTTAAAAAAACAAAGTCCTTCAAAAGGAATAATCAATAAAGAGTTTGATTACAAAAACATTATAGAAACTTATTTCAATTCTAACATTGCGGGAGTTTCCATTCTTACCGATGAAAATTACTTTGGGGGTAATATAAATTTGTTAAAAGAATTAGCTTCACAAAAAATCAAACCGCTGCTGAGAAAAGATTTTATAATTGATACCGCTCAAGTATATCAGTCAAAAGCATTTGGTGCCGATGTAATTCTTCTAATCTGTGAAGCTCTTTCAAAAAATCAAATAAAAGAACTCACCCAAGCAGCAAAAGAAATTGGTTTGGAGGTGCTTTTGGAATTACATTCTGAAAAACAAATAGATAAAATAGATTTTCAATTGAACAAACTTGTGGGAATAAACAACAGGAATTTAAATGATTTTTCTGTTGACATAAAATCAACTATAGATATTTCCAAATCTTTACCAGATGATATTACCATAGTTTCCGAAAGCGGAATTAATAAGGAAGGAGACTTAGAAGTAGTAAAGCAGTCAAATGTAAATGCTGTATTGGTTGGTGAATACTTAATGTCTTCAAAAAATTTAAATAATGACTTAAATAATTTAGAAAAATGGTGCCAAGTTGAAAGTTAAAATCTGCGGAATTACAAATACAAGTGATGCTTTGTTGTGCGAGTCGCACGGCGCTGATGCCTTGGGGTTTGTTTTTTACAAAGAAAGCAAAAGATATATAAAACCGGAAAGGGCAGAAAATATAATAAAAAGTTTATCCCCTTTTACGATGAAA
>CAZTZZ010000021.1:9926-36097 GCA_964617905.1 uncultured Ignavibacteriaceae bacterium
GTTTCAAAGGACAACGTAAATCAAATAATAAATGAAGTGAATCCTTTGGCAATAGATATTTCTTCATCACTGGAAGAGAAACCCGGGAAAAAAGATGAAAAGAAAGTAATTGAGTTCTTTTCGATTTTCAACAAAATAAGGAATAGATAATGTTAATTCTATTACAATTAAATACTGCGAGAAATGATATAGAAAAAATTAAGGAAGCTATTATAAAATATGATTGTATCGCGCACGAAATTCCCGGTGCAAGAAAACTTGCCATTGGTATAACCGGACCCACAAACACAATAAACGAAGAGGAAATAAGAAAAATGAAATCCGTAGAAGAAGTTATAAGGGTAACTAAAAAATACAAACTTGTCAGCCGCGAAATGAAAGAAGATGACACAATTATAAATATAGGTGACTGCAAAATCGGCGGTGACGAGACAACTATAATTGCCGGGCCATGTTCGGTCGAAAGCAAAGACCAGATTTTTGATATTGCCGGAAAATTGAACGAAATGGGAATTAAATTTTTAAGAGCAGGTGCCTATAAACCCAGGTCGAGTCCTTATTCATTTCAAGGATTAAAAGAAAAGGGTCTGCAATATTTGGGGGAAGTAAAAAAAGAATTCGGTATGTGTATTGTTACAGAGGTGAAAGATACCCATACAATCCCTATAATTTCTGAGGTTGCCGATGTACTACAAATCGGGGCAAGAAACATGCAGCACTATTCTTTACTGGAAGAAGTAGGAAAAATCGATAAACCGGTCTTGTTAAAAAGAGGTATGGCTGCTAAAGTAGAAGATTTACTTTTAAGTGCCGAATATATTTTAGCTCAGGGAAATTACAACGTTATTTTGTGCGAAAGAGGAATAAGAACATTTGAGACATCAACAAGAAACACACTAGACTTAAATGCCGTTCCAGTAATTAAAAAATTATCTCACTTACCGATTATTGTCGATCCATCCCACGGAACCGGGTACTGGGACAAAGTAACCCCTATGAGTCTTGCTGCTATTGCCTGCGGTGCCGACGGTTTAATTGTGGAAGTACACAATCATCCTGAAAAAGCTCTCTCTGACGGTGCACAGTCATTAACATTGGAACGCTTCAAAAAATTATATTCAAAAATAAAAGAAATAACCCCAATAATTAATAATTAAGAATTAAATGATTCAATTAAAAAATTATAACCTGCCCAACAGCAAAGGACATTTCGGAAAATACGGAGGTAAATTTGTTCCCGAAACATTAATAACACCTTTAAAACAATTAGAAGAGTGCTATACAAAACTTAAAACCGATACGTCCTTTTTGGAAGAACTTGAAAAACTTAACAAAGATTATACAGGCAGACCTACACCTTTAACATTTGCTGAAAATTTGACTAAGTATTACAATCAAGGAAAAATCTATTTAAAGAGAGAAGACCTTTGCCACACCGGCGCGCATAAAATCAATAATGCTTTGGGACAAATTTTACTTGCAAAAAGAATGGGTAAAAAAAGAATTATAGCTGAAACCGGAGCCGGTCAGCACGGAGTAGCCGTAGCAACGGTTTGTGCAAAGTTTGGAATGGATTGTAATGTTTTTATGGGTGAAGAAGATATAAAACGCCAAAAACCAAACGTTCTAAGAATGGAAATTTTAGGCGCTAAAGTAATTGAAGTTGCATCGGGAACCAAAACTTTAAAGGATGCAGCAAACGAAGCCATCAGAGATTGGGTAAGCAACATAGAAAACACACATTACATTATCGGTTCTGCTGTTGGACCTCACCCTTATCCGATGATAGTAAGAGATTTCCAATCTGTAATAGGTAAAGAAACAAAAGAGCAGGTAAATAAAATTACAGGTAAAAATCCCAATAAAATAATTGCTTGCGTTGGCGGCGGCAGTAATGCAATCGGCATATTTTATCCTTTTATTGAAGATGATGTTGAACTAATCGGTGTTGAAGCCGCCGGTAAGGGTTTGAATTTTAAAGAGAACTGTGCAACACTTACATTGGGAAAAGACGGTATATTCCACGGAATGCGTTCGTATCTGCTTCAAAATAAATCCGGGCAGGTTGAAGAGGTTTATTCAATATCTGCAGGACTTGACTACCCGAGTGTAGGACCTGAACACAGCTATTTGAAAGATGAAAAAATTATTAAATATTTTTCCGTAACCGATGAAGAAGCACTGCAGGCTGCCAAATTACTCTCAAATTGTGAAGGGATTATTCCCGCGCTGGAAAGTGCACACGCGTTGGCTTATCTAAAATATCTAATGCCGGATACTAAAAAAGATGAAATTATAATTGTAAACTTAAGCGGTCGGGGTGATAAAGATATGGAAACTTACAAAAATATATTCGAATAACATGCCATTGATAAAAAACAAAATAGAAGATATAAATTGCAAGGGGGAAAAAGCTCTTTCAATTTTTATAACAAGCGGATTCCCAGAAAAAAATAATTTTACTGAATTGGCATTAGATATTTTGAATGCGGGTGCAGATATACTTGAAATCGGCATTCCGTTCAGTGACCCAATTGCAGATGGAAATATTATACAAAAATCCTCTCAGCTTTCACTGAACAATGGAATAAATGTTTCTACAACTTTTGAATATGTTCGTCATATAAGAATGTTCTCTTCAAAACCAATTATACTAATGGGTTATGCAAATCCCATATTGGCTTACGGAATAGAAAGATTTGCAAAAGATGCTTATGATTCAGGTGTTAACGGATTGATTATTCCGGATGTGCCGATTGATGAACAAAAAGTTTTTTTTGAAAATCATTTTGATAATTTGGATATTATTTCACTCGTTGCCCCGACAACTCCCGTAAACAGGATAAAAAAAATTGACGAAAATTCAAACGGATTTATTTACTGCGTAAGTGTTAACGGAATCACCGGCAGTAATTCTGATAAAGAGATAAATAATAATTATCTAAATACAATCAAGAATTCAATTACTAAAAATAAAACACTTGTGGGCTTCGGAATTTCAAATCCTGAAGATGCACAAAAAGTTATTCCTTATTGCGACGGTATTATTGTTGGAAGTGCTGTAATTAATTCGTTACTCAAAGAACAACCGTCATATAAAAAAACTTTAAAATTAATCAGAGAATTGAAAGAATCATTAAAATTTCAAAATTAGTCTTTCACTCTGCAAATCATTTCAATTTCAACAGCAGAATCGGCGGGTAATTCATTAACTCCGACTGCACTTCTTGCGTGCTTACCGGTTTCACCAAATATTTCACCCAATAATTCTGAAGCACCGTTTGCAACAAGATGCTGAGAAATAAAATTATCGGTACTGTTTACAAACACGGTTAATTTTACAATTTGCTCTATATTTTCCAATGAACCTGACAGAATTTTTACAACACCCAAGCAATTTAACACACAGATTTGAGCAGCCTTTTGGGCTTCTTCAAGTGTTAAATCCTGTCCGACTTTCCCTTTGTATTTTAATTCCCCTTTAACCATCGGAATTTGTCCCGCTGTAAAAATATGATTACCCGATTTAACCGAAGGCAAATAAGCAGCCAATGGTTTTGCTGGTTGAGGTAATTCAAAGCCGAGTTCATTTATTTTTTCTTCAATCATAAATTCTCCCAATTATCGTATATTTTATTTGTTATTTTATGCTGTCAAAATAATATTTTGTTCAACAATAATTTAGGATTTTAAAAATATGCCTGAAAATAAATTTACAGAATTAGTTGAAATATTAAGAAAACTAAGAAAAGAATGTCCCTGGGACAGAGAACAAACTAATGATTCTATAAAAGCTGCAACTATAGAAGAAGCATACGAAGTTGTAGAAGCGATAGATAACAATAACTTTAATGAATTAAAAAAAGAACTCGGTGATTTACTTTTACACATAGTATTTCACTCTGTAATTGCTGAAGAAAAAAGTAAGTTCAAAATAGATGATGTTATTGATTCAATAAAAGAAAAACTTATAAACAGGCATCCGCACGTTTTCGGTGATGTAAAAGTTAATAACTCAGCCGAAGTTAAAAAAAACTGGGAAATAATAAAGTTGGAAGAAGGAAGAGAATCAGTGTTGGATGGTATTCCTGTTAATTTACCTTCTTTGCAGAAAGCACACAGATTACAGGAAAAAGCGGCTAAGGTTGGTTTTGATTGGGAGAGAAAAGAAGATGTTTGGAACAAAGTTGAGGAAGAGTTAAATGAAATGCACGAAGCGGAAAAGAAAAATAACTATGAAGAATTAGAAAAAGAAGTGGGCGATGTGTTTTTTGCACTTATAAACTATGCAAGATTTTTAGATATCAATCCGGAAAATGCTTTAAGAAAAACTAACAGGAAATTCGTAAAAAGATTTAACTTTATCGAAAAGAGTTTAAAAGAAAAGGGTAAGAAAATCGGCGATTCAAATTTAAAGGAAATGGATTTTTATTGGAATGAAAGTAAAAAATTATTTTGAATTGTTATTTTTTCCGTTTGTTTTATTAAATTTTTCGTAAGCATCAATAATATCCTTTACCAGCCTGTGTCGTACAATATCACTCCTGTCAAAATAAGCAAATCCAACACCGTCAATATGACTTAGAATTTCTTTGGCCTGCACAAGTCCGCTAAGACTTTTTCCCGGAAGATCAATCTGCGTAATATCACCCGTAATTATTGCCTTTGAATTAGCTCCCAATCTTGTTAAAAACATTTTCATCTGAACATCGGTTGCGTTTTGGGCTTCATCTAAAATAACGTATGCATTATTTAATGTTCTTCCTCTCATATATGCAAGTGGCACTATTTCGATAATAGTTTTTTCTATATAACTTCTCAATTTATCCGAAGGCATCATATCATCCAACGCATCGTACAGAGGACGCAGATAAGGGTCAATTTTTTCTTGAAAATCACCCGGTAGAAATCCCAAGCTTTCACCTGCTTCAACAGCGGGACGGGCAAGAATTATCTTTTTTATCGTTCCTTTTTTTAATTCCGCTACCGCCAAAGCAACGGCAAGATATGTTTTACCAGTTCCAGCAGGTCCGATTGCAAAACATATATCATTTCTTTGAGCATTCTGTATGTATTTTAATTGTCCGGTTGTTTTTGCTTTAATTGTATCGTTTTTAGTGTAAAGAATAATAGAATCGTAATCTTCTTTGTTAATTATTTCTTTACCTTCTTTTGTGAGAGAAATAATTGTATTTACATCCGATAATTCTAATTTACCGCTAGTATTAAGAACGTAAATCATCTCTTTAAATATTTTTTCGATAACATCAATCTCTTCATTTACACCGTTTACAAAAACCGAATCCCCTCTTACTGTTATCGAAGCGCTGAACCTTTCTTCAATTTGTTTCAGATTATCGTCATTTACACCTAAAATTTCAAGCATGTTGGTGCTGTCTAATTTTATTTCTTTTTGTTCTGCGGTCATATTTAATTTTTAATTTAAATAAAAAAGCCCCATTCATTCAGGAAAATGAAAAGGGCTTTAAATAATATATTAATATTTAAGAACAAGCTTATTGAACTGGAGCTGGTTTGTAGTTCCTTCTAATTTTATCATATTTTGCTTTTTCTTCTTCTGTAAGCTTTGGAATTTTAAATATTTGTTTCGGATAAATTAAATCAGGATTTTTAATTTTATCACGGTTAGCTTTATAAATCATCGGCCATGCAAAACCGTTACCATAGTGCTGAGGTTTTTTTGCAATGTTCCAAAGATTATCACCTCTAACAACCGTATAATTTATTTCGGGAGGTTCTTCAACCCAGGCATCTAAGTCTCTTTGCAGGGTAACATGAACTCTTTGATAAAATTCAGGTAAAGCACTGATTTTATTTAACTTTAACAAATCCAAATCTTTTTGGCTGTCGGCTTTTGGTCCTTCTTGTCCTGAAATTCTGCTGTCAAGCTGATTTACGGCTACTCTAAAATTATCAACATCAGCTGCTGTTACACCAAGTAAACTGTATAGTTTATTCATACAGTTAGAATAGCTTTCTACTTTTGTGTTTTTTAAATTATTAATGTCTGTTTTTAAGGAAGCTATTTCACTTGTAAGTGATTTTTTCTGGGCTCTCAAATTTGTCATTTGAGCTTCCCATTGTTCTTCGGTCATCTCTGTATCTTGTGCCAAGATATTAGCTGAAAAGAATAAAAGAAGAGCGAAGATTCCTAAAACTGATTTATTTATTTTCATAAGATTTTCTCCAATTTCTTTTTATAAACAGTTATTGTTTCTTCATTTTTTTAAGATTGGCTTTTGTCTCTTCTGTCACTTTTTTACATTCTTCGAGTTTTGCATTTTTTTCTGCAATAGATTTCTGCAATTCTTCTCTTTCCTGTTTAAGTGATTCTGATTCAGCCTTAAGTGAGTTAACTTCCGCTTTAAGGTTATTTAACTCAAGCATTTGTGTGTCACTAACACCGCCACATCCTGCAAACACACCTGTTGTAACGGCAAATGCCAACACCAATGCAAAGCTTTTAATGTTTTTGCCTATTTTCATTTGGGGTCTCCTTTAGAGTATTTAAAAATAGTTATGAAATATAATATATTTTAATTTATGTGAATTATCAAATTTAGTGAGTTAAACATACTAAATTATTCTTTTTTCTACAAAACTTGTGTAAGAATTTCCTGCAATAATAATGTGGTCAAACACGGGTATATCTAAAAGCTTACCCGCTTCAACCATTTTTTGTGTCAATTTTTTATCCTCTTCGCTTGGGGTGCAATTTCCACTCGGGTGGTTATGCATTAAAATTACGCTTGCAGCGCTGTTTTCAATCGCCGATTTAAATACTTCCCTCGGATGAACTATACTGGAATTAAGATTTCCAACGGAAATTACATTATAATTTATAATTTTATTTGCGGAATTCAAGTTAATTAACAAAAATTTTTCTTTTAATTCATCTTTAAGAAGCGGTATAAATATTTTTGCGACTTCGCCCGGTGCAGTAATTTTCTTATTTGAAAACCATTTCTCTTGTGATTGAATTCTCCTGCTTAGTTCAAATGCCGCCAATAATGTAACGGCTTTATCCTTCCCGATACCTTTTACTTCCATTAATTTTGAAAATGTTTTTGATGATAACTTGGCCAAATTTCCGTAAGTCTTAACCAATTCTTGAGCAAGTGTAATTACGGATTTACCTTTTGTTCCGGTTCTTAAAAGTATCGCGAGCAGTTCGGCATCGGTTAGACTTTGCCCGCCCCTTAATTTTAATTTTTCCCGTGGCCTGTCATCAACAGGCAACTCTTTTACTGATAAAATAACCCACCCCGCTGTTATTTATTAATTTGATATCTGTCAATAAGTCTAAAAATACCATTTTTATATTTAATTATATTTAAAAAATTATTAGCCCTGTTATTATCAAATATAAAATTATTATGAAATCCTTTTATTTCTTTAGTTGTTTTTAATGCCTGCAAAACTGAATAAACATTGTCTCCGTTATATTGTAAAACAGAAAGTAACATTTTTGTTACATCATATCCGTATAGAACATTTCTATTCGAATCATAATTATTCTGAACAAAATATTTTTTATTGAATTTTTTATAATTTCTTTTTCTGAACGGAATAAAATAATCTGATGTAAAGACAATATTGCTTCCGATGGTAGCAGAGGGTGTTAATAACTTTGAAGAAAACCAATCCTGGTTGCCGTAAATTTTTATATTCAGACTGTCTACCTGCAGGCTATCTATTACCAGATAAGATAATACATACGCAGCATCGTTATTGTTAGATACCGGAACATAAATACATTGCAATGTATCTCTATATTGATTTATTTTATCAACGCTTTCTTTAAAATTATATTTTCCGCTTTCATAATCAGCATTTACCCAAATCTCGCCTCCCAATCTTGTGAACTCTTGTACAAATGCTTGAGCTAATTTATTAGAATATGTACCAGTTGATTTTAAAATTGCAGCTCTCCTAACAGTGTCAATGTTGTAAGCATAATTAGCCATCACTCTTCCGCGCATTTCAAAAGAGGGATTAGCCTGGAAAAAATTTGTGTTTTGCAGTGTTAACCCATTTTCAGTTGCTGTCGGTGAAATTAGGGGAATATCCGTCCTGTAAAAAGCTTCATTTGCATATTTTACTTCATCGCTAAAAAGAGGTCCAATCACAGCTTTAAGTGCGGGGATATCTTCAAATTCATCTCTAATTTCAAAAATCTTTTCGCGGTTACGTTCTGTGTTCCTTACTAAAACACCAATTTTTTCGTCGTGAATTTTATTAAACTCATCAACTGCAAAGCGGATACCTTCTAAAATTTCGTTAACGGGAGAATACTTATCATCATCATTGCCTAATGGAAGTATAACTCCTATTATAGTTTCTGTTGAGCCAATTCTTTTTTCAAACCCGCCGTGTTTATAAAGATTTAAAGCATCGTCGCGTTCGGGTGAATTTGGAAAAAGATTTAAGATTTCTTTAAAGGAGTTTTTAGAACTTTGTATATCTCCTTCCTTAAAGTAAAGCTGCCCGAGTAGATATAAAATAAAAGATTTGGTTTTATCTCTCTCTGATTTATTATATATCCTAATTAACTCTGATGAAGAAAGATAATTTAAAACAATTTTTTTACCGGTTAGTTTTGCATAATGAATGTAATAAGGCAAGGTTGTTTCATCAATTATTTGTGATATTTTTGTCATTGCACCAAAATAGTCATTCGTAGTAAAGTACAATTTTGCTAAAGTAAGCAATGCTTCGTTTTTGTATTTACTGTCCGGAAATAAAAGTAGTAATTTATTAAGCGTAGTATTGGCGTTTTTAAATCTTTTTAATCTTAATTCAGATTTAGCTTTAAATAAATAGGATACTGTTGTTTTGGAATTCAGTTCATTTTCTTCAATAATCCATTCAAAAACATCTAAGGCATTTGAGTAATTTCCTATCTCAAATAACTTTACCCCGGAATTAAATTTGTCATCTATTAACTTTTGGTCAGTTTGGGTAAAACCTATTGATCTGAAGACAAAGATAATAAGAAAAATAATACACTTAGATTTATCTATCATAAACATTTTTGTTTTTCGTTAACATTAAAGCCTTGTTTTTACCTTTTAAAGCTGCATTATGTTTCGAGTCTTTTTTTAATACTGAATTATAATATTTTAAAGCTTCTTCAATTTTATTATTCTTAATACAAACATCAGCAATATTCAAATACAAGTTCAAGTCAACAATCTCATTTGAGTTAAGACATCTAACATAATATTCTTCAGATTTAATGTAATCTTTTGATTTGTAATAAATATCGCCGGCCAATTTATAGACCTTATTATTGACAGTACACATTTTTAAACAGGCTTCAATATTCTCAATTGCATGATTTAACATTTTTATATTTAGATAAATCTTGGCATAAATATATTTTAACTCCCAGTAATTAGAATAAAATTTCTCCGATTTTTCAACGTATTGTAGTGCTTTGTTATATTTTTTTTGAGCGACATATATTTTGGCTAAGTATAATTGGGACTCATAAAATAATTCGGGTTCACAATTATGATTCAAAAAGTTTTCAAAATTCCTCTTAGATATTTCGTAATCTTCCAGCATAAAATAGGAGTAACCTAAAAGGAACAAAGATGCGGGTTCTTCATCCGGAGTAACAGTTTGAAGTATCTCAACCATTTCTTCCCATTGGGCATTTTGCAAATAAATTTGAGCTAAAAAAATTACAACATCAATTTTTTCTGGATGTTCGTTTATAAAATTTAAAAGTAAGTTTTCTGCATCTCTTTTAAGATTTTGATCTTGATATAATTGAGCAAGTTGAAAATAGGGCTCTAATTCTTCGGGAAATTCTTCAATTAAAGATTTGTACAATTGGGCAGCGTGCAAATATTTTCCTGATACAGCAAATTTCTTTGCATTATTTAATCTGTAATATAATTGATGATCATTACCCAATACTACTCCCACTCAATTGTTGCGGGTGGTTTTGAGCTGATATCATAAACAACTCTGTTTATACCCCTAACGTTATTTATAATTTTATTGGAAACTTCCGCTAAAAAATCCGAATTAAATCTATACCAGTCTGCTGTCATCCCGTCGGTTGAAGTTATCGCCCTTAATGCCAGTACGTTTTCATAAGTACGGGAATCACCCATAACACCTACAGTCTGCACAGGCAAAAGGACAGTAAATGCCTGCCAGATTTTAGAATATATATTTTTACTTCTAATTTCAGAAATAAAAATATCGTCGGCTTCTTTTAAAATATTTAACCTCTCTTTTGAAATTTCTCCGATAACTCTTACTGCTAAACCGGGACCGGGGAAAGGATGTCTTTCTATAAATGATTCGGGAATATTTAATTCCCTGCCTATATCTCTTACTTCGTCTTTAAATAAATCCCTGAATGGTTCAATAAGTTTTAAATCCATTTTCTCGGGTAATCCGCCAACATTGTGGTGTGTTTTAATAGTTACCGAAGTACCTGCAACGGGAGAAGATTCAATAACATCCGGGTATAAAGTACCCTGCACTAAATATTCTAAATTAGAATATTTTTTTGCCTCGGATTCAAAAATTTCAATAAAGGTATTCCCTATAATTTTTCTTTTCTCTTCCGGATTTGAAACGCCCTCTAATCTATTTAAAAACATTTCTTGAGCATTAACAAAAATTACATTTAAGCTCAAATCATTTTTAAAAACATATTCTATTTTTTTACTTTCATTTTTCCGCATTAAGCCGTTATCGATGTGAATGCATATAAGATTTTCCCCTATCGCTTTTTTCATCAATACTGCCGCAACTGTAGAATCAACACCGCCGCTTAAAGCACAAATTGCTTTTGATGAACCCATTTTGTTTCGAATTTCTGAAATTGATGATTTGATAAAATTTGATGATTCCCAAAGTTTGTTGCATTTACATATTTTAAAAAGGAAATTCCCGATTATTTTTTCTCCCTCTTCTGTGTGGTTTACTTCCGGATGAAATTGAACACCGTAGATTTTTTTTTCATTATCGGCGATGGCGGAATTGGGAGATGAGCCCGATGTTGCAAGGGTTATAAAATTATCGGGTAATTGTGTGATTAAATCACCGTGACTCATCCAAACCGTAGAGTTTTCTTTTACATCTAGAAACAAATCATTATTTTTTTCTAATTTTAGAACGGCTTTTCCATATTCTCTGTTTTCTGCGGGCTCTACTTTCCCTTTCAACAATTTACATATCAGTTGCAATCCGTAACAAATGCCTAAAACAGGAATGCCAAGATCAAAGATTTTCCTGTCCACAGAATATGCATTTTCCGCGTAAACACTTTGGGGTCCGCCGGAAAGTATAATTCCTTTAGGATTTATTTTTTTTATCTCATCTATTGAAGCAGAGTAAGGTTTAACCAGTGAAAATACTTTCGCTTCTCTTATTCTTCTTGCAATTAGCTGTGTATATTGCGAGCCGAAATCTATTATTAGTATTTTCTCTTCTGAAGTCATAAACTATTTTAAGTAATAATTTAAAATAAAACAAAATCTCACAATGCAAGATTTTGTTAATTTGAAAAATTTATTAAATGAATTAATATTGATATTTCTAATAAAAAATTATTGACCTATTAATTTTTTATACGCTTCTGCATCCAACAAATTTTCTACTTCGGACATATCCGACATTTCAATTTTAATCATCCATCCATTCCCGTAAGGATCTGTGTTTACATCTTCGGGTGCATCTGCTAAAGCTGTATTTATTTCTATAACTTTTCCGCTGCAGGGTGAAAGAAGGTCACTGACTGTTTTTACTGCTTCAATTGTTCCTAGTGTTTCACCTTTATTTATTTCAGCCAAGTCTGGGTCAATATCTACAAACACAATATCACCTAATTCACTTTGCGCATATTCTGTAATTCCTATAGTTCCTATATTATCTTCTACAAATAACCATTCGTGATCGTCACTGTATTTAAGATTTTCTGGGAAATTCATTTTTACCTCTATAATTTTTTTTATTCTGCGGATAATGTTTATTAATAATTATTCATATTTAAAATCTTCCATAAAACCGGTATCAAAATTACCGCTTAAGAATCTTTCATCTTCAAGTACTTTTAAATGAAACGGAATAGTTGTTTTAATTCCTTCTACAGTAAATTCTTCCAATGCCCGGCGCCCTCTCATAATTGCGTGTTCTCTGTTTTTCCCCCAGACAATTAATTTTGCAATTAGTGAATCATAATAAGGCGGAATTGTATATCCGTGATAAATGTGTGAATCTACTCTAATTCCATATCCGCCAGGAAAATGCAGGGATTGAATCATACCAGGGGACGGTCTGAATCCCGCTGAAGGATCTTCTGCATTTATTCTAAATTCTATACAGTGCCCGATAGGTTTACGCGGAAGAGTTTCAATTTTTTCGCCGGAAGCAACCAAAATCTGTTGCCTGATTAAATCAACACCGTAAACTGTTTCAGTAACCGGATGTTCAACTTGAATTCTTGTATTCATTTCCATAAAATAAAAATTCTTGTTTTTATCCAATAAAAATTCAAATGTACCCGCACCTTCATATTTTACAGCTTTAACGCCCAATAAAGCAGCTTCTCCCATTTTTTCTCTGGTTTCATTGTCAATTGCAGGTGAGGGTGATTCTTCGAGTAGTTTTTGGTGTCTTCTTTGAATAGAACAGTCTCTTTCTCCATAGTGATGTGCGTTGCCGTGCATATCACCCATTATTTGTATTTCAACGTGCCGTGGATTCTCTATAAATTTTTCAAGATAAACATCATCCTTGCCGAAAGATACCAATGATTCTGATTTTGCAGTATTATAAGCATTTTCAAATTCACTTTCTTTCCAAACTATTCTCATTCCTTTTCCCCCGCCGCCTGCAGATGCCTTTACAATTACGGGATATCCAATTTCCGATGCTAATGCTTTTCCGTCTTTTGAACTCTCAACAACTCCATCGCTACCGGGAATTACGGGAACCCCGCTTTGTTTCATCGTATCTTTAGCGTAAGATTTGTCTCCCATTGCGTTTATCATATCGGGAGAAGGTCCTATAAATTTTATATCAGATTCTTGACAGATAGCCGAGAAATCAGAATTTTCTGCCAAAAATCCGTAACCGGGATGAATAGCCTCGGCGCCTGTTATTTGCGCAGCAGAAATAATGAGCGGAATTTTTAAATAACTTTCAGCGCTTTGTGCCGGACCAATGCACACGGCTTCATCGGCAAATGTTACGTGAAGAGAATCTTTGTCTGCCTCGGAATAAACTGCAACGGTTTTTATTCCAAGTTCTTTACACGATCTGATTATGCGTAATGCAATTTCACCACGGTTGGCAATTAAAATTTTATCAAACAATTTTTCCTCTTCTGAAAAAAACTTGGAATTATTAAGAGGCTTCTATTAAAAATAATGGTTGATTGTATTCAACGGGATTGCCGTTATCGGCAATTATTTTTATAATTTTACCGTTTACATCGGATTCAATTTCATTCATTAATTTCATGGCTTCAACAATACATAATACTGAACCCTTTGAAACGTTGTCTCCTACTTTTACATAAGGATCTGCATCGGGTGCCGGTGCTCTGTAAAAAGTCCCGACAATAGGTGAATGAATCTCGTGCAAATTTGAAGCACTTTCCTCTTCTGAATTTTTAGTTTCCGTATCAGGCTTTTGAACTTCGACTACAGGCTGAACATTGCTTTGATTTGCTGCCTGAGGCATAACAGGAACAGTAACGTTTTCAAATTGTTTCCCAATTTTAATGCGAAGACCGTCTTTTTCAACTTCAAGTTCTGAAATATCGCTTGCATTAAAAATTTTTACCAACTTTTTTATCAGATTTAAGTCCATTCTTCACCTTAAATTTATGACTTCACTCTCTCTACGTACGAAATAGTTCTAGTATCAACTTTTAATTTATCACCCACATTTACAAAAAGAGGTACATTAATTGTAGCTCCTGTTTCAAGTACGGCAGGTTTATTTGCACCGGTAGCAGTATCACCTCTAAATCCCGGTTCTGTTTCCTTAACGGTTAATTTGACAAATATCGGTATTTCAATATTTATTATATTATCTCCGTCAAAAAGTATATCCAATTGTTCGCCTTCTTTTATTAAGTCAATACCGTTGCCAATAAGTTCATTTGGCACATTAATTTGATCATAAGTTTCATTGTCCATGCAAACAAGTGTATCACCTTCTCGGTAAAGAAATTGATATTTCCTTCTTTCTACTCTAACTACTTCAATTCCTTCACCTGCACGAAAAGTATTATCCAATACTTTACCGGTTTTTAAATTTTTTAAAGTGCTCCTTACAAAAGCTCCGCCTTTACCCGGTTTTACGTGCTGAAAATTTATGATTGTGTATAAATCGTTTTTAAATTTTATTATTAAACCGGTTCTGAAATCCGATGTATCTGCCATAATTTTTTACGAATAAATTTAATGTTGAAAAAAAATAGATATCTATATGTTTAATGTCAAGGATACAAATTAATTCAATTTATAACATTATTAATTGAATATTTTACTGACTAATTGTATTATTATTCAGCCAGTACAATATATTTATCAACTTCGTTTGAAACAGTAGAAGTTTTATAATCCGTTTTTATATTATTGAAAACCTCTTTTGCTTTGTTCTTATTACCGGTTTTTAAGTAGCTGATTCCGGCTTTCAGTAAATAATCGGGATTGAGAGCTATTAAATTGTTAATATGCGCTGCGTTATAAAAATATTCAGCAACTTTTTCATAATCTTTTTTATAAGCAAAATAGTCGCCCTGTCCTGCTAAAGAAGCGGCTATAAACATATTGATGCTGCCATCATAGTCCTTGAAATATTTATATGCATCTTCATATTTACCCAAAAAAATGTATGAATTTGCAAGATAAATTTTAGCAGTTTCTCCGTTTTCTGTGCCGCTGTAATCTTCTGCAATTTTCTTCAGTCCCACAAGATTTGTACCCGGTTTTCCGTTGATTGCTTCAAGGTAACTGCCGCTGTCATAAATAGTCATCATTCTTGACAGTTCTAAACCTGCCTGTTGATTTAATTGAATGTTTCTATTCACAAAAAATATTATTAAAAATGCCGCAGCTAAAGTGATGCCGCCGTATAACATTATTTTTGATCTGTATTCATCAATAAATGAAATTGCATTATTAAAGCTTGAAACAAGTTTATCTTCTTTAATGGCTCGTTTAGTAAGTTTTTTCTTTTTCTTTAACATTCAAAAAATCCTTAATTAGTGATTGGTGTAAAAAAATTTTTAGAAAGTAAATTTACAATTAAATCTTTCAATCTTCCAGAAATTTATTGTTAAAATTTCACTTACTGAATAACTCCTTGAGTTTTAATAAAAAGCACAGTACGCCCAGAGGGATTCTGCCAAAGGCATCCCTTCGGGAGAACCCACAACCTTCAGAACTCCGAGTCTGAGCCGGATAAACTCCATCTAACCTGTGCGCCCAAGAGGACTCGAACCTCCAACCTTCGGAACCGGAATCCGATATTCTATCCATTTGAACTATGGGCGCTTATTAAATGAATCTAAAAAATAATAATAAAATACAATTATTAACTTAATTATTTAAATCCGGCGAAGTCCTGATTTATCGGGACGGAGACGGAATGAACTATGGGCACAAAAATTTTATTATTTGTTATCAAAGTAAAAATAAGATGAGAAAAAAGAAAATTAAGTATTTCTAATAATTTCTAATTAATAATTTTTTCAATCAAAAAATTCTTATTTAACAAATTTGCAAGCTCACTTAATTCTTTCATCAAATTATAAAAAGTATTAAAATCAATTGACTGCTTACCGTCGGATAAAGCTTCCTGTGGGTTTGGATGAACTTCGATTATCAGTCCGTCAGCCCCGGCGGCAATAGACGCTTTTGCTGCAGAGGATACTAGTGAGCTTTTCCCCGTGCTGTGCGAAGGATCAACTATTACAGGAAGATGTGTTAATTCTTTAAGCGAGGGAACAGCTAATATATCCAATGTATTCCTTGTGTAAGTTTCAAAACTTCTTATTCCTCTTTCGCACATAATTATCTTTTCATTGCCTTCTGATAATATATATTCTGCCGCAAGCAGAAATTCTTTTAAAGTTGAACTCATTCCCCTCTTCAAAATAACGGGTTTATTACTTCTGCCTGCTTCTTTCAACAGCTCATAATTATTCATATTTCTGGAACCGATTCTTACAATGTCAATATAGTCTGTCATAATATTTAAATGTTCGGTGCTTAATATTTCTGACTCCAGCAAAAGGTTTGTCTCAGATTTTATTGCTTTCAAAATACCCACTCCTTTACTACCTATGCCCTGGTAATTATAAGGAGAAGTTCGGGGTTTAAACAACGAACTGCGAAAGACTGATGCTCCAAACTTTTCGACCGTTTTGGCAGTCTCTAACGCCATTTCCATGTTTTCTATTGCACAAGGTCCTGCAATAACTGTAAAATAACCTTCACCAAAGTTTACATCCTTGCATTTTACAATGGTATTATGATTTTTATTCTGCTTTATTACCTTCGTATTTTTTAATTCTTTCATAAATTATTCTAATTGTTTTTTAATTCAACAGCATCCACTTCTATTTCAAACAATAGTTCTTCTCTGCAAATATCTGCCTGCAACATAGCCAAAGGCATTTGAGGAATATTATTAATCTCACAAAATTCATAAAATACACTTATATCGCTTATATCTTTGAAGTAAACAATTCCTTTTGTAACATTTGCCCATTCCATATTCCTTGATTTTAAAATACCCGATACAACATTCATTGTCAGTTCTATTTGTTTGTAAATATTTCCCACGTGTTCTGTCTTACCGTCAGGATTTATACTTGCCGTGCCTGAAATAATTAATTGCCTGTAATCAGGATGGTTTATTTCCACTGCACGGCTGAAAGAACTTTTATAATCACTAGCCGGACACTGAAGCGGAGAATCTATCGGATAAATTTTAAAATTTATATTTTTAGGTCTAACAGAAAATACGTCTGAAAGCAAAATACTATCATTAATATTTCCCGCACCTATTCCCGTACTTGCAGGAATCATGTTGTTGAAAATATCTTTTTCCGTGAAGAATTCATTTCTGACTTTGTTAAATTCATCATACCAGCTAAGCAAGTCATCCAGATAAAACCACGTTCTAACAATGTTATTGAAATCCATATTTATTTTATTCAATTGGCTTTCTATAAATTGAAAAACAGATTTTGTGCTTAAATACTTTGAGTCGTTTTTTAATTTAGGCTCTAAGCCTCCTAGTAAACAATATTCTGCTTGCTCATCGCTGTAAATAATTCCTATTGCCGCACCATCGCTGTAAATAGTTTTTAAACTATCGGTTTTTACAGCAATTATTAGTGTGCTCCAAGTATCACTTTCTTGTTTGAGGAAGGAAATAGGACAGGATATATTTTGAAAATGTTTTTCGAGAAAATTTTTATTTTCAAAAAAGCGAGTTTTATTTCCAAAAAAAAACTGCGATATAATTTTATAATTATTATCAGATAAATGATTAATGAATTTATTAAAAACGGTTTCTATACCGGCGGTTGATTGATTGACAACAACATTAATTAGTTTGTTTGTACTTAAATTGTATTCGGATATAGAATAATTTTTATCAAATTTTTTAGTAAATAAATCATCCGTATAAATTTGATTATCGAATTTCATATATTTCTCTTTTATTAGAATCTCAATCTTGGGTCAATTAACTTAGCTTTTCTCAACAAACCGTAAGCCTCTTTGAATCTACCCTGCATTTTATAAATCTTACCGAGATTTGCATATGCCCGTGCAGAATTTTTTCTAAATAATATTTCTTTTTTATACATTTCCTCAGCTTTATCGTACTTACCAAGCAGCGCATATGTGTTGCCCAAATTTACAAGTGCATCCGGAAGATCGGGGTCTAATAACACTGCTTTTTTATAATAGTTAAGTGCTTTCTGTGGATTATTATATTTAAAAATGTAGATGTTACCCAGTATAAAATATACATTCGGATTAAGTCTGTCTATTTTAATTGACTTGTTTAAAACTTCGACCGATTGTTTAATTGAATCAGCTTCATAAAAAAGCACACCTAAAAGCTCCAAGTAAACGGCTTCCCCACTTTTATAATGGATTGCTTCTTTTATGGATGAAATTGCAGACTTGTAGTCATTTTGTTTTCTATAAATTTTAGCAATTTCATAATATGGTTGTGTGTATTCAGGTTCTAATTTTACGGCTTTATTTAAATACTTCAAAGCATTTTTAAAATTACCGTGTTCGCTTTCTATTCTGCCCAAATAATAATTTCCAAATACACTTGAAGCATTTTTCTTTAATCCTCTACTTAAATAATAATATGCAGAATCAAGGTAATATTTATCTCTGTCTTCCGTAAAATAATATTCTGAATAAGCCATGCCATGTCTTATATCTATAGATTTGTCTTTCTTGTCAACAACCGGTGATAAAATTAATTTTTCAACGTGATGTCTTTCGGGATACCAGTTAACTTTATCCCAGTCTGAATTAATTCTAATCCAGTGGTCGGTGTCAATAACTCCGTGCAGAGTATTTTTTGCAGGAGCTTTATTCATATGGCAGCGGTTACAGTTCTCTCTTGATTCTTTCAGTCTGTCAATTCTAAATGGAAGACCCTCTATCGGATGGCATTTCATACACGATTGACGGTTAAATTTAATTTTATCTACTTCAAATTTATTATGAGACGAGTGACAGAAGTCGCAGGTAAGCTGTTGATGACTTCCTTTATAACACGGACTCATAAACAACCTGCTTCCGGTATTTGCTACGTTAAATGTATTTTTTGTCTGTTTAAAAGAAGCGTAAACCGAACGCTGGTCATTTAGCAGCAATCCCGGACGAAAATCGAACCAATCTTTTTTATCCTGAAGTGCCCAGCCCTTTCCTTCAACATGGCATTGCAGGCAAACGTCATTTCTTCTTTTGGGTGATAACCGAACCGGATTAACTATTGTCATTACATTATCAGGTAAATTTCCATATTCTTTATCTTTGGTTTGTTTGATATGATATTCACCGGGTCCGTGGCAGTCTTCGCATCCGATTCCCATATGAAGCGGTTTTTTATATCTATTATTAGCATTATCTAATTTCTTCATATGCCCGTTATGGCACGAGAAACACATACTGCCTACATACCTTGAAAATCTATTGTTGTTAAACTCCCTGTAACCCGGACTCATATCCCACTTTTGTTTATGTACATACCAGGTTAGCGGAAGTTCGTAGAACATCCCGTTTTCATTGTAAAAATAAATTCTTAAATTTGTCCCCGAACCGATAATATATTGAGCTTCCATCCATCTTTCGTGAACTACTTTTCCTTTTTCATCAAGCCTGTATTCCCGCTGATAAAATTTTTCTCCCTTTTTTACCATTTCGTAGTAGAAATTTTTCGATGAATCGTAAACCGTATAGTTTTGAGGGAATTTTTCAATTACATTGGCAGAAGTCATTCTGCTCATAGAACGTCCGGTTTGTGTCTTCATATGTGAGTTGTAAACTTCTTCGTGACAACTTTTACAACTTTCGGTTCCGGTATATTTTGCTTCTTTAATTGTGTTTATGAAAATCAGGTCACCGTCTTGAGTGTGACAGCTTTGGCAGTCTTCAATTTTTTCAAAAGTAAAATGATTTTTGGGAATAACCAACAAAACAACAACAGGAAATAAAATAAGAATGAGTATAAATATTTTTTTCTTATTCATTTTTAAAAATTTATTCATCTTTAACTCCTATCAGAACTTATATACAACAAAACTTATTTAATCCCGAAGAAGTAAGGATTTGTTCCGGTTAAGCTTCTTAGAAAATGAAACAAATCCCATTTTTCTTTTTGGGTTAGGTGAAGCGGTTTAATTAACGGGCTTTTATAAATTGTAGATTCACCGCCTTTATCGTAAAAATCTATTACCGGGTGAAGTCCTTTTAAACTTCCGTTATGCATGTACGGAGAAGTTCTTGCAACATCTCTTAATGATGGAGTTTTGAATTTTCCTTTATCTTCTTCTTTTCCCGTAACAAGATACCTGCCTAAATCAGGATTATCTTTATTTATTTTTGCTCCGTTATTATGATATTTCTCGTCCGTAAAATTTGGTCCGGAATGACAGAAAGAACATTTAAGCCTGTCACTCATAAATAATTTTAAGCCTCTTTGTTCTGATTCGGTCAACGCATTTTTATTGCCGGCAACAAATTGATCGTATGGAGAATTACCCGTAACGATAGTTCTTGTAAAAGATGCAATTGCTTTTGCTATCGCAACCAATGATATTTCAGAATCAAAAACATCATCAAATCTTTCAACATATTTTTCATCTTGTTTCAACACCTTGATTAGATTATCGGGTGTATTTGCAAAAACATTTTTATCGGTTATATGTTCTTTTACAACTTCCTCAATATTTTTGGCTCTGCCGTCTAAAAATTGATTTTGACTAAATAATCTATTGTTGATTGATGCAGTATTCCTTTTAGATTTTAGTCCGAAAACTCCCGATGCAAAATATCTGCCGTCAGAAAATCCTATTAAAGGACCGTGGCAAAAGCCGCAGGATATAGTTCCGTCAATAGACAACCTTTTATCAAAGAAAAGATCTCTTCCCAATTTTATTTTAGCTTTTGTCAGGGGATTATTCTTGGGAATATATTGTTTAAGATTTTCCAAACCGAGCGGCACCTTTAATTTTTTTATTATTTCATTTGATTTATTCTTTGAGGAACAACCGAACAAAATGAATGAAAACATTAAAAGAAAACGCGGGAGTATTTTATAATTAAGTAATTTCAAAATATTTTTTTTAATTCAATTTTAATAAATGATTTTTAATTTTTTATCTGCCAAAACAATGTCTTTCAATTTCCATTTTTTTATGGCAGCCCAAGTTTTGAATGTCCTCCTGTAGATCAATCTGCATTCAACCCAATAGCTGCCTTTAGTTTCTAACAAAAAAGGATATGAGCTTTTATCTTTTTTTAATGCCGGAATTCTTGTGTCGGATTTAATTCTAAAGGTACGCCATTGCGGTGCGGGAAATATATGTTTCTCTTTGTTCACTACAGTAGAATATTCATAAGGAGTCCAATTTTCAAATAAGATTTTAGCAAAGCCTTTTCCCGGAATACCTTCATAATTACCTTTTGAAACGTTACCTCTTCCACCCCAAAAAGGAATTATATTATCGCCTAAATAAGTAAGTTCATTCCCTTTTGAATCGAACGCTTGAATTACAAGCAGCATATTACGCATCGGAGAACCTGTAGGAACGCTGTGTCCCGCACCCGAATTTTCAATAACAACATTTACTATCAGTTCATCTTTTTTAATTTTTGCTTTTACATCCATTTCAACCGCTGATGCCAGAAAAGAACTATCTCTTGAACCGAACTGTCTGTGAGTATAAATTGTTTTGGGATTTCTTTCAACTCCGTCTTTACCAGGTGCAAAATTAGTTGTTACACCGTCGGGCGGCATATGGCAGTCCTGGCAGGGAACATCGCCTTTTGCATAAGGACTTTTAAGCCACTGGTTGTAGGAATCATAAATAGGTATTCCCCAATATCCACCCTGGTGGCAGGGTGCACAGAAAATACTTTTTGAAATTTTCTCAGAAAATATATCAGGATTTAAAACATCTGTGTAAGGACCGAAAAATGTTTGGTGACCGTCAGGTGGACGCAGCAATTCGTAATTCATTACACCTGTATAGGCACTTGAATTTGGATTTAGTTTTACATCTTTAACTTTATGACAAAAATCGCACGAAACACCTAATTTTTCAACTCCCTTCAATTTATTCATATCAACATTATTGAAGTCATTAATTGCCTTAGCGGGAGCGTGGCAGTTTCCGCAATTTCCGTTTGAATATTTGTAATCTAATTTATAACCGGGTTGTACGTTCTTTTTACCCGTTGCGTCGGTTCCGTTGTAAACATCCAAAAAAATCGGGTTTGTTGCTGATTTTGAGTGTGCATTGTTATCCCATTGTTTATAAATAATGGATGCGTGACAATCACCGCAATTTTTTATGTCATCCGTATAATTTGGAACCGGATCAACAAATTCGTAAGCAGTATTATCTTTAGAAGGAAGTGGAGTTAATATTATTTCAATCTTCTTTATATCGGCTTTGTAAATAACTCCCCCGTTAAAAAAGCCCTGTTTCCATGCTGTTATTAAATCGGGTGTGCTTTTATCGGAATAATTCAGCTCAAAATTTCCGTTTTGATCTGTCTTTACACTTTTAGGTGCAGCCTGCCATTTTACAATTGCTCCGGATATAGGATTTTTTCCGTCAGTTACAAAGCCTTTTATTATTTTTGAAGTTTGTGAATATGTAAATGCAGAAGTAAGAAAGATAAAAGCTATTAAAATCTTTAAGCTTTTAAATAAATTTTTAGAACTGTATTTAAAATCAACACTCACCTTTAATCCCCGGAATTAATTGTTATAATTTTAAATTATCTACAAACACTTGTAATGAAGTGCTAATATAAATAAAAATTGTAATACAATAAAATTCAAAAATTATGTTGTTTTATAGAATTTTTTTTATTTTTAATTAATCTGATAGTAGTGGATAAAAAAAAGCGACCTGATTAAGGCCGCTTTTTAATTTTACCTATGATGCTATGAAATACTAATTAATTGGCACCAATTTCACTACAACCCTTCTGTTTTGTGCCCTGCCTTTCCTAGTATTGTTAGTAGCAACAGGATTTGCTTCACCGAAAGCTTTCAAATTCAACCTTGTTTTGTCAACTCCTTTATTGACAAGGTATTTAATAACACTTTCAGCTCTGCGTTTGGATAATATTAAATTATAACTCTCCGGACCAGTAGCGTCAGTATATCCTTCGACTATTGCAGTATATCTTGTTTGTTCTTTCATTGAGTTAGCTACATTATTTAATTTACTATATGCTTCTTTTAACAAATCAGAACCATCAAAATTGAAATTTGCAACAGTTCCAATAATTATTGGTTCCAATATAGAGCATCCGTTTTTATCAACCTTGTCACCTTTTGGTGTATCCGGACATTTATCAAGATAATCTGCTACTCCGTCTCCGTCCGAATCAAGTGGACAGCCATTATCATCAACTTTTACTCCTGATGGTGTATCAGAACATTTATCTAGATAATCTGCCACTCCGTCCCCGTCCGAATCAAGTGGGCAGCCATTATTATCAACTTTTACTCCTGATGGTGTATCAGAACATTTATCCAGATAATCTGCCACACCGTCCCCGTCTGAATCAAGTGGACAGCCATTATTATCAACTTTTACACCCGAAGGTGTATCCGGACATTTATCCAGATAATCTGCTACTCCGTCTTTGTCGGCATCTAAAGGACAGCCAAAGTCATCAACTTTTACACCCATAGGAGTATTTGGACACATATCTTCCGAGTCTCCTATTCCATCACTGTCAGAATCTTTACCTGCATCAAAATAATAAGAAAGTGATACACCTGTTGATAAAACAAAATCATTATTATTATTGGAAACTATATCATCAAAATAATCGTTATTTGAACCGGCACCTATAAAAACACCACCGAAAAAATTAAGACTTATCTTATCTGAAGTCATAAATCTTACGGTTAAATCAACATTTGTAGCAAGAGTTTGATTGTCATAAACATTAGCAGAATAATTAGGAAGAGCCACACCCCTTATATCTTTTGGATAAAACCAAAGACTTGAGATACCTGCTGAAAAAGTTGTATAAACTTTTTCACTAAAAGTAAAAGTAACTGTTGGTCCGACACCAACATAAAAGAAAGGAGTAAAAAATTCATTAACAACTCCTATCCTATCCTCACCGTTAAAAATTCCTCTTGCGCCAAAAGCCTTGATACCAAAATTAACATCAGTCGAAGATGGAAAAATATATTCAAGAGAAGTTTTAAAAACTGAACCTAATTTTGTAGAAGGATAGTCTGTACTTGCAATAGTAAGACCCTCTCCAAGAGTAATTATAAACTTCCTTGATAACAAATTGTTATTTTTTTTATCAATATTTTGTCCGAAGCTATACTGTGTAAATACAAAAACCGATAAAATAAAAAGTAGTACTTTCTTCATAATAACACCTCAATTATTAAAAAAAATTTTGAATTAATTTATTTATAAAAAATAAAACCAACCAATATTTTAAAATAAATTTATTTACAAATAAACTCTCTAAATCTTCTAAAAGAAACAATTTATAAGGAGGGATAATAAACTGAGTAAAACTGTATTCTGAATTCCTCTTTGTAGAAAATTGATGAAAATAGTTATAAAAGTCAATTAAATAATTATTTAATTCCATTTGAATTTACACCAACCATATTAAAACTCGTTATAATTTTAATATGACCTTCCTTTGTAAATCTTTCGTACAATTGTATTCCAAGTAACTTTCTTTTTCTTTTTTCCCAACCATTCAGACCTTCAAATGATTTTGCAAGAATATCTCCCTCACACTTTAATACAGGTTTGAGATTAAATATTACCGGAAGGGTTATTCATAAAAATAAATGTGAATATTAAAGATAAAAAATAGTTCTCATATAAAGTTTTATATGATTTTAAAAAACAAAAGAAATATTATACTACATAATTCTAATATGATTTGAATAAATCCATGCATTACCCAAATAATATACTTCAACCCGATAAACACCCTTTTCATTAACTATAAAATCAGCTTTATGGTCGCTCACTTTTTCCAAAAGCTTCCCGTTATATATTAATCTAATTTCAGCTTTCTTTACAGGTAGTAATACTGTTAAAGTAATCTCATTTAAATATTTAATTGTCTCTCCCATTTGGTGTTTTCCGGATTTTGTAGTTGCAAAAAATCGGAATCCCTTTGAATCACATCTATAATCATTGGCAATAAAACACCTGCCTTTAGCAAGTGATTCATAAATATTTTTTTTAGCATTTTCAAAATTTTTATTGGGTTGAAGGTTTTTATCTAAAAGTATGTGTGTTCTTATTGATTTAAACAAGACTTTATAAGGAAAAATCTCTACTTCAAAAAAGCCCAAAAGATTGTGTTTATGTGCATGTGCATCAACACCTCCAATACCTACTACCGGTCTTTCTAAATTCAGTTCGTCCCATTTTTCTAATGTTTCTTTGGGAGGTACTTCAATGGATTTAAGGGGATGTACAAAAGCTTGATATTTGTTTTCTTCGGTTAAATTTTCCATCCATTCCGACATATGATTCCAAATTTCAATTCCGTTAAAATCTTTGCAATTCCAATCTGTCCAAGGATAAGGAGGATGTTCTTCCATATTTTTTCTTTTTTCATGTGGATGTGCTAAAAATCCTATTCCTCCGGCATCCTTTACTTTTTTAACGTAATCCCTTACTGTTAATCTTGTAGAAAAAGCATCATTTATTCCAAAAGCTAAGTAATGATTTTTATTTTGCTTGTCATTAATCTCACACCCAACTAGAAAAAGAGTTCTTCCATACCAGCCTTCCTTACCATCATCTAAAGCTTTGACGGTATTGTGGTCTGTAAGAATAATATAATCCAAACCAACTTCACGTGCATAATTTATTATTTCTTCTACAGTACCCGTTCCGTCGGAATAAACCGAATGTATGTGTAAAGCACCTACGTATTCTTGCATTATTAATCAGTTAATTATTGTTAATACAAGATAGAAATAAAAAAGAAAATTGAAAAGATTGGATAAATTGAAATTGAAAGTACATGTTTTTTTTAATCGCCTTCTTTACTGTCCCAGTTACTTGTGCTATGACATCTATAACAATCCGTTGGGTCACCCGACTTATGTTCTTTGAAGAATTCATTAGAATGACAATTCCAACAGTCCGGTTGGAAATTAGGTTTGGAATGGCATTCTATACATTTCATATTTGCAGCAAAATGCGGACCCGATAATGGATAAAAACTATGATCAATATTTACCTGTGTCCAATCATTTTGAGAATGACACTGTATGCAGTTTGTAGATATACTGCTTGTAACATGATTAGGTGAAGTTGTACTTTCATAATTAGCTCTGTGACAGATGTAACAGTCTGTTGGTGTTCCCTTAAATCC
>CAZTZZ010000022.1:0-32569 GCA_964617905.1 uncultured Ignavibacteriaceae bacterium
TAAACTTAAATCTATAATTTTATAATATTTAATAAACATATTTATTCTACCTGTCTGTATACAATTGCAAAACATGTAACATAGTTGTTTGAATGACTCATAGAAATCTTCAAGCTGTTCCCGTTAGTTAAAAACTTTTCCAAAGTACCTTTAAGTTTAACTACAGGCATGCCGTTAGGTTTATTTAGTATTTCTATATTTTGCCAGCCTGCTTTTTCCTGTGTCCCTGTTGTCAGAGCTTTGTAGACAGCCTCCTTTGCTGCAAATCTGGCAGCCAAATGTTGGTACTTATTACTTTTAGTAAGACAGTAATCTAATTCAGTTTGGGTATATATTTTTTTAAGAAAACTATCGCCGTATTTTTCAATACTTCCTTTTATTCTATCAATTTCAATAATATCTACACCTATGCCTATTACCATTTCTTATCCGAATTAAAATATACTCGCATCAACATTTATACCCTCACTCTTAAGTTGAATTATTAATATTTTTGTTAATTCATTCAATTTAGTAAGTGAAGAGTTCAAATTGTCATAAAATGATTTGTTATAAATCAACCTGCCTAAATTATTTTTTTTGTTCTTAATTTCTAACATAAACCTGTTGCTTAATTGGAATAATGTATCTGCTCTTTGCGATAAAGAATTTAAATTATTTAATGATGTAGTTATATTCTTTCTGTTTTCATTTATCAAACTATCTGCATTCAAAGTTAATGAATTAGCATTTTCAATAAGTTTATTCAATCGAGTTTTATTTTCATTTAGAAGTCCTGAGAATTGAACCGCTGCATTGTTCATATTTCTTACAGAATTTTTCAAGTCATTTTTAAATTCTTTATCACCGAGTAAATCATTTACGCTTGAAAGAGTTGTATTTAATTTAAAAAGTGTGCTTGCAACATTATCCTGTATCTTTCCCAGGTTAGCAATTAGAGTTGGCAGGTCATTTAAAAAACTTCCGTTATAAACTTTTGTATAATCGAGTTCAACTCCGGAAGACCCAGAACTCACTTCTACTTTTTTACCGCCCATCAAGTCAAACATTGCAATTCTAAAGGATGCATCTCTGTATAACTGGACTTCATTTTCAATTGCGAGAGATAAAATTACACCGCCTTTACTTAAAGAAATATCATCTACAAATCCCTTTTTAACACCGTTCACTGTTACGTTGTCACCCTTGTTCAACCCTGACGTGTTTTCAAATTGTACTCTCAGTATTTTATAATTTGAAGAAAAAGAAAAATTCTTTGCCCAACCAAGAATCCAAATAAAAATAAGTACAGCAATTGTTACTGTAATTCCTACCTTTATTTCAGCTTTTCTGTCTCGTTTCATTTTTTAATTTTCTTGAATAATTCTCGCACATAATTTAATTCTTTTTCAGTTATAATGCTGTCACTAAATATATTAACAAAGGTTTCATTTATCTCATCAATTTTCTCGGATGGTAATTCCTTTATAAAATCTATACCAGATTTTGCATCATTAATCATATTTTCAAAATTAATTTTTTGTGGTGAGTCTTTTACCAACTTAAGTTTATCAATTAAGTCGGTCTGTAGTATCGGAAGGACAAATTCATTATGGGATAGATTTAATATGCCTCCGAATTTTTGTTGAAATACATAAAGGGCAACAGCAACAAAAATAGTTATAAAAATAATTGAACGGAAAATACATCCCTTTTTCATTTACTTTCTTTTATTGAAGGTAGTTTCTTAATCTTAACTTTAGTAATCCTTTTATTAAAAATATTTTCTACGCTAAAATTGTATCCTTTTAATTCAAAAGAATATCCCTTTTCAGGAATTTTGCCAGAAAAATTAAATATCAATCCACCTACTGTTTCATAAGCATGATCTTCAGAATCAAAATTTTCATTAAGAAGTTCGTTCAGTTCATCAATTGGAAGTATGCCCGCCACTAAAAAATTATTTTTATCTATTTTTATTATTGGGTTTTCTTCTTTATCATATTCGTCTCTAATTTCACCTATTATTTCTTCCAAAATATCTTCAAGTGTTATCACACCCGATGTTCCTCCGTATTCATCAACCACAATGGCAAGATGCATTTTCTTCTCCTGGAATTCTCTCATCAGCACACTTATTAATTTTTTTTCGGGAATAAACATAGCATTACGTGCAATTTCTTTTAAGGAGAAATTTTCTCTAAGAGGTTTATCTTTTAAGAAAGGAAGTAAATCTTTAGCATAAATAAGCCCGAAGATATTATCAATGTCTTCTTCGTAAAGAGGAAGTCTGCTGTGTCCTGAAGAAGTAATAAGTTCAAGAATATCATCAAACTTAGTATCTAATGACACAGCTGTTATATCTACTCTCGGTGTCATTATCTCATGAACTTCTACAGATTTAAAACTTACTATACCTTGTATAAGTCCCTCTTCCCTTTTAATTATACTTCCGGCTTTACGACTCATCACAGCTAATTTTGAAATATCTTCGGGAGTTATTGCTGATTTGCTTTTATCGTAGCTCACTTTATTTACTAAATAATTAATTATCTCAGAAATAAGTTCTGATATTGGATAAATAAGAACAGATATCCAATAAAGAGGGAAAACAATTGCTCTTGAAAAGGAAATAGGGTTTTTTGAAGCCCAAACTTTTGGTACGAGTTCACCAAAGATAATAATTAGAATAGTAATTATTATTATTTGCAATGTTATAGCTAAATCTTGGGAAATACCAATTTTCTCAGAATTAGAAATAACAAGCGAAACGGAAAATATTGCAACTGCAACATTAACAATTGTATTGCCAATTAAAATGGTAACTAATAACCGTCTCGGAAATTGCAATAAATTTTGCATATAGCCGCATAAAACAGGATGTTCTTTTAAAAGCTCCTTTATCTTTGAACGGTTCAATGAAAATAATGCAATTTCTGAGCCGGAAAAAAAAGCAGATAATAAAAATAATATGAGGAGAAAAAATAATTTAAGTTGCCAATCAGTATCCAATAACTTACAATACCCTCAAATTGTTAAACATATAACTTAGAACGGTAAATCATCATTATCGTCTTTCGTACTATCTATCTGCGGTTCTGCTACAGTGTTTGAAGAGGTGTCAGTGGCATTACCCCCGGTTGAAGCTGAATCCAACGGTATTAGTTTTTCAACAATAGTATCGGTTACATATTTCTTAACACCTTCTTTGTCGGTATAATCTCTTTTAGAAATTCTACCTTCAATATAAAACTTCTTCCCTTTTTTCAGATTGTCTTTGTAATAATCCGAAAGATTATAACCAACTAAATTGTGCCAGGTTGTTTCATTCTGCCAATTCCCCTCTTTATCTTTATAGCTTCTTGTAGTAGCCAAAGAAAAAGTTGTTACTGAAAGATTGTTTGTAGTAAATCTCGTTTCGGCATCTTTACCGAGATTTCCTATAAGCATAATCTTGTTTAATGAAAAAGCCATGTCTACCTCCCTAAATTTTTATTAAATAATTTTATTATTTATCATAAATATTATGATAAAATATTTATCTTATTACCGTTAAAATCCAAGCATCCTTATATTTATCATTTCTCCATAATTTATTTCTAACGGTTTCTGCATCTTCCTTTTTATTATAGAACGGTTTAAGCTGCACCACATATAGATTGACAGAATTACTATACTCGATATCTAAGTCATAATTTAATTCTTTTCCGCATTCTTTTGCAAATATTTCTGCTTTTTCTTTGGTAGTAAAAGCACCTATTTGCACAATATACAATTTTACATTCGATAATTTAGGAATAATATTAATATTTTCATCTTTTGTCGAATCCAAAGGAACATTATCGAACACATAGAGAGAATCTGTTTTATCTGTATTTAACTCAGTGCTCTTTCTTGATGAAGAACAAGATGCCGTTAGAAAAATCAAAAGAATTGAAAATATGAATATAAATTTTTTCTTCATAAACAATAATAAATATTTTTTTGTTTAAAATAATAAAATCCCGCACAATACGGGATTTTATTATGAAATATTTTTGGCTTTATTTAATTATTCATAGGCCAATTTTTACTGCCCGTCATCATCCTTATCATTTTATTGAAAGCACCAGGTGCATAAGTAACTTCTTTGGCTGGTACTTTACCAATAGGCATACCAGGTAAAGAATTAAGATCTACTGAAGGAATATTAGCACTGAACTTTGTATTTATTGCTTTTATCCATTCATTGGCAATTATACCATATCCTCTTGAGGAGGGATGTACACCATCATAGCTAAATGTACCACCTGAAATGAAACTGGAAGTAAAGACACCAATGCCTGGATATGTAATTGGATTTGCCAATAAATTTTTCAGAAAAGTATTAAAATCTACAACTGCTATGTTTCTGCTTCCAGCTTCAGTTGCAATTATTGCGTTAAAAGCATCAGAGGCAGTTTTAGCAATTACCATTTCATCAGGGTCTAAAACATATACATCCGGGAAAGGGTTTTGAGGATGGAAACCAAAAGGTTTCGTTGTATCTATTCCAGGAGGCAGAGCCGGAAAGTTATTATCTTTATAGAATTTACCTGTAGGTTGACCCAATAAACTTGCATATGTTTGACCAGCTAAAGTAATCAAAGTAGTTCCATTTTTTAATGCACTAGAATCTGCAAATCCTACTTTGTAAGGTAAAAAGCCCAAGTTAGTACCGCTAGTATTATGGCTTCCATAAATTATACCTGTAGCCGGTAATCCAATTTGAGCAGCGGCAACAAAAGCCCAAGGAGTACCTGCTGCAACTATTCCTCCAACAGTGGTAAAAAATGGTACTGAAGAAACATCAGGGATATTACCAACTATAACTCCTCTTGGTTCGGCTGTTAAGCTGTCTAACATAGTTTTATACAAATTAGCAAATACTACTGTTTCTGTAGGTAATGTTTTAGGAGGGCCTATTATTGAATTCGTTCCGCTTGTACCTCCACTGGTTGCATATCCTAAAACATCATTGTTGCCTATCCAAACTGTTACAAAACTAGCTTGTAAATTTCTTGCTTGTCGTACAATACTATTCCCTAATGCTTGATCACGAAGTATTAAAGCAAAGAATGGATTTTGTCTTGCCGCACTTTTGGCACCAAAATCTGCAACATCAATCATATCAAATAAAATTGCTCCAGGTATGCCAAGATTGTTGTATGGTCTAGTAAGTGCAATATTTAAATTTGAAGCCGGACTTGTAGGATCTACCTGACCTTCTGAAACAATTGTAGGAGCAATATTTAATAATCTTAACCGTCCGCCAATTCCGGGATCTTTAATTAATGGTTGTTCAAAAGTAGCATTTGCTGCATTCTTAGCAACGGAAAGATTTGCTACTTGATTAGCAATCTGACTTGGGAAAGACCAAACCTGATCTCTTTGAGATAATGCAGATGATTGATAACCTGCGGTTAAGCTGTTACCAATAGACACATACATAGCAAAATTTGCAGTGCCTGTATTTGATGCAGCAGGTGGTGTAACGGGCGTATTGTTGTCATCGCTACAACCTGATATATAAAGTACGCCGACAGCTAATGCCAATACTAAATATTTAAGTTTATTATGATACTTTTTCATAGTAATTCCTTCTTTTGATTTATGTTAGAATGATACAGTAAATGAACCTACTAGTTGTCTTCCAACAATTGATCCACCAAATATCTGGTAAGATTGTCTGTCTAATAAGTTTGTAACTGAAACACCCAAACGATAATTCTGATTAATTTCATAACCTGCAGAGAGATTTAACAGTGTGTATTCAGGTATGTGACCTATAAATACACCAGCTGCCCAGTCATAAGCCTGCACAGTTCTACCGGATAATTGAGCTTCGAATTTATTTTTTGGGTTTCTGTATCTAATAGAATATCCGAATTTGTGTTTCGGATTATTAGGTAATAATTTATCACCTGACTGTTGAGCTTTAATTTCATAATCAAAATAAGACCAATTGGCTGTAATAAGAAAGTAGTCATTCAAATAATAATTAAATCCCAATTCCAATCCTCTTTCATCTACCTGCCCTTTATTGGTATAAGAAAGAACAATTGCTGTTTCACCGTTAGGTAAAACTGTTAGCCCCGGTAGAGCAGGTATTCCATTAGCCGGAGATCCGTTTTTAATTAAATCTGATAAACCAGCAGGTGCTCCTCCGAATGGGAATGCAGGGTTAACTCCTTGTAATAAATCTGTAATAAAATCCCTTACTTTGTTTGAATATCCGTCTAAAGTAATAAATAGTTTATTATTTAAGAATATTCCTTTATAACCAACTTCATAGCCTTCAATTCTTTCAGGGACTAATTCAGTATTGCCCATTGCAAAAATAGTTGTTTGGCGAGTTGGATTGATTCCTAGTGCTCTTAGATCAGCCTGTCCGGCTATCACTCTTAAGAAATACTCAGATGTACTGGGAAGTAAGAAAGCTTTGTTATATGAAAACCTAAGTGATTGTCCTTGAGCAAAACTCCAGACTACTGCAGCTCTCGGTGAAAATCTTGATTTTTCATATGTAGTTCTGTCAACACGACCCGTTGCAACAAATTTAATTTCTTTTACAGGGTTGTATTCCAATTGCAAATATCCGCCTGTGATAGTGTAATCTTTAGTTCCTAACATTGCTGTATTATCCATATCTGCATGAATAATTTTTTGAGAACCTCCCAAAATAAATCGGAATTGATCGTTTAGAAATGACCGGTTATATTGTCCTTCAATTTGATATGCAGTTGTATTTTCAATTAATCTTGCACCAGAAGCCAGCCCTGTAATTTGAGTAGGTATGGTTCTATCTTGCCACCACCCTTGAATATCAAGATGTTTTGAAGAAAAGTGCAAACTTGCCCAGGGTCTGTTTCCCTCAAGGATATTTAATCTGCCTATACCTGTAACAATTACATCATTTTTAACATTTGTTAAGCCACCTTCTGCAGTTATTATAGAACCATTAGCAAAATCATAATCCAATCTGGCGGTACCGTAAGTATATCTCATACTTTCAGGATTTATATTAATGCGTTCATTTGTCAAGCCAGCATAAGGTAAGCTTGATGTTCTATTTTGATCCCAATTTTTACTTGACATTCTGCCTATATTAATTTTATAACTCCATCCTTGTCCAAGTAATCCTGCCTGGCGAACGTCGACTCGGAATAAATCTAATTCACCACCAGAAATTTTTAATTTAGTGCCCAAAGCTTGACGTGGTGATAAAGTTGTCATATTTATAACACCATTAAAAGCATTAGTTCCATATAATGCGGAACCTGGACCTCTTACAAATTCAACATTTCCCAAATCTTCTAATGGAACAGGAATATCTCCCCATTCTTGCTGTCCTAAAAATGCAGCACCTAAATCTCTTCCATCAAGAAGGACTAATACTCGCCTTGTTACGGAACTGTTAAATCCTCTTGTGTTTAGGTTAAAATCATTAACCCCACTTTGAACAAGATCGATTCCCGGTTGTGCTTCTAAAAGTCTCGGTACGCCACCAACATTAGAATTCAGTCTTATATCTTCCATTCCTATTACAGAAACTGCTGCCGGTGCTTCGGTAATTTTTTCTTTTCTCCTTGAAGCTCCGTAAACTGTAACATTACCTAACTCCAAAGCTTTGGTATTAAGTTCAGCATTGACTTCAACTTTCTTATTCCCGGATACATTAACATTAGTTTTCCTTAAGGTTTCATAACCTATCAATGAAAATGAAACAGTATATGTACCCGAAGGAACATTAGTTATAATGTAGTTTCCGTTTAAGTCGGAAGCTGCTCCCAAAATTGTACCGCTAACAACTACATTAACTCTAATTAATGCCTCCCCAGTATTAGCATCTTTTACGTGACCTGTTATTGTTCCACTCCCCTGCGCCAATAATTGGCATGATATAAAAATCATCACAGTTAATGAAGCAAGGAGAAGTTTTGAAATAACAAAAAAACGGTTTTTGAGATTGTAAAGTAACCTCATATAAGTTCCTCCTAAAAATTGATTAATTTAATGTGTGCAAAGTGCATATTAAATAATGCTGATTTTAGAAGCAATACCTTGAAAAAAAAAAAATTATTTTTTTTAAGTATTTATTTAATGATAAATTACAGAAAATTAGGAATTTGATTTGAAAATTCTTCTTATTCTATTAAAATAAGTTTTGTATCTTTTTCAACCGGACTATTCTTTTCTACAAATATTTCTTTTATAACTCCCCCGAAAGGAGACTTTATTGCATTTTCCATTTTCATTGCTTCTAGAATTAAAAGTGTTTCTCCGTTCTGTACTTTTTCTCCGACCTTAAATTTTAAATCCAACACCATTCCGGGCATTGGTGCTTTCAATAATTTTGCATTACTATTACTACTCTCTCTA
This sequence comes from uncultured Ignavibacteriaceae bacterium, assembly GCA_964617905.1. Lineage (GTDB taxonomy): Bacteria > Bacteroidota > Ignavibacteria > Ignavibacteriales > Ignavibacteriaceae. The sequence continues at coordinate 8,380 of CAZTZZ010000022.1, forward strand.
GCAACTAGTTCTTCGGCTTTTTCCTTTAAAACAGATTTAGTTGAAGTTATATATTTTTTACCGTTAATTGAAAGAAAATGATTATCGTTTTTTCTTTGAAGATAATTAATTTTGAAAAATTGGTTTTTAACCTTTAAAAGATAAGTAGAATTTTGAAGGTGGATTAGTTCATAGAGATATTCTTGGTTTTCTATTTTAATTTTTGAATTGTTACTAATAGTTACACATTTTTTATCTTTACCAATTTTTATAATTATACTATTCATAATTTTGCTCCGTCCAAAAATTCTGTGAATCAACAGAGTCTTTTTCAGAAATAAAATTTTGAGCCTTTTGATTGTACATTAAAGCTGAAAAGATATAAGCGGCGGTTTTTTTTGAAACACTGCCTTTCTGTTTTAACGCTAATTTATTATTAATTATTTTTTCTTTTTCTATAAATTTTATGTCAAATTTTCCTTTAATAAAATTTTTATTTTTCATTATTGTATTTAGAAAATTGATATTATGAGTAATTCCTGTAATTTCAAATTCTTCTAACGCTCTATTCATTCGTTTAATTACAGAGTTCCTATCAATATCCCAGCATACCAGTTTTGCTATCATAGGGTCATAATACATTGATATTTCAGAACCTTCTTCAAATCCTGTATCTACTCTTATCCCAGGACCGGATGCGATACTAAAATTTTTTAGTTTTCCTGTAGAAGGGAAAAAATTATTCTCAGGGTCTTCGGCATAAATTCTGCATTCCAAAGCATGTCCATTTATAGTAAGATCTTCTTGTTTTATTTTCAGTCTTAATCCGGAAGCAATTCTTATTTGCTGCTTAACTAAATCAACTCCCGCTATTAATTCGGTAACAGGATGTTCAACTTGAAGCCTTGTGTTCATTTCGAGGAAATAGAAATCTTTATTTTTGTCCATTAAAAATTCTACAGTACCGGCATTTTGATATTCACAAGATTTAGCTGCTTTAATCGCAGCTTGTGTTATTTCCATCCTTGTCTTATTATTTACAAATGAAGAGGGTGATTCTTCAATAATTTTTTGATGCCTTCTCTGTATAGAGCATTCTCTTTCAAATAAATGTATATAATTACCGAAATTATCGCCTAATATTTGTACCTCAATATGTCTGGGATTTTCAATAAATTTTTCGATATAAACTTCATCAGAGCCGAATGAACTTTTAGCTTCCCTGCTTGTTGATATTAACGCCTCCTCAAATTCTTTTTTGTTATAAACAACACGCATTCCTTTTCCTCCACCACCGGATACCGCTTTAAGTAAAATAGGATAGCCTATTTTTTCGGCTATTATTTTTCCCTCTTTTGAGTTTTTAATTGCAGAAGTAGTCCCAGGTACAATAGGAACATTATTTTTTTGCATCAAGGTTCGAGCTGCTGTTTTGTTTCCCATTAAGGAAACAGATTTTGATGAAGGACCAATAAAAGATATTCCATTTTTCTCCACCTTTTTAATGAAAGAAAAGTTTTCTGAAAAATAACCATAACCGGGGTGGATTGCGTCTGCACCGACTTGTTTTGCCAGTTCAATTATTTTATCTGCATTTAAATATGATTCAGAAGATTTAGCTCTTCCAATTAAATGTGCTTCATCAGCAAATCTTGTATGCAGTGATGTCTTATCTGCATCCGAATAAATTGCAACGCTTTTAATATTTAGTTCTTTGCAAGCTCTAATTATTCTTAGGGCAATTTCCCCTCTGTTTGCTATTAAAATTTTTTTAAACAATTTAAATCCTACTTAATTTCAACTACTGTTATTCCGGCTCCGCCGTGCTCAATGGCAGCGTTATAAAAGGTATTCACATTTTCATGGTTTTTTAATATTTCAGACACCAACTTCCTTAATACTCCTGTACCTTTACCGTGTAAAATTTCTACCTTTTGTTGACCTGAGAAATAAGCTTCATCTATAAATTTAACTATATTATATTCAGCTTCATCAGGTCTTTGTCCTCTGATATCTAATCTTGTTTTTATTTCAGCTACATTAAAATTATATGTACTTTTTCTATCAGTCTTTTTATCCTTTTTAGTTTTAATTAAAGAAGATAAGGAAGTATTTATCTTCAATCCACCCGCTAAAATAGTTGCCAGTTTTTTTGTCTTATTTAATTCAATAATTTCACCAATAGTATTTGAATCTTTTATCTTTACAAAGTTGCCTATCTCCAATTCAACATCTTCTGGAGACACTTCTAATTGCTGTAAAGTTATTTTAGCAGAATCTTTAAACTTTTTAATTGTTTTCTTTGACTCATAAATAACTTCTTTCTCTGCTTTTGTTTCTCTTATTTTTTTTACAACATTTTCAATTTGCTTATTCATATCATTTAAGTATTCATCTGCTTCTATTTTTGCTTGTCTTATTACATTAGCTTTTTCATTTTTTAATTTTTCCAAATTCTTTTCGTACAAATTTGAAAGACCTTTCAGCCGTGCATTTTCAAGTTCCATTTTTTTTAATTTTTCATTTAATTTCGAAGCTTTCTTTTCAATATCGTTTAGAAATATTTCAACTTTATGCTGATCCGCATCTAAATTCTTTTTTGCAATTTCAAAAAAATGTTTATTAAAGCCAATACGTTCGGCAATTTCAAATGCATAACTAGAACCGGGAAGTCCTTGTTTCAATATGTAACTCGGTTTAAGATTTTCCTGGTCAAATTGCATAGAAGCATTTTGTATACCATCCATAGAATTTGCTAATATTTTTAAATTACCGTGATGAGTTGTGGCAAATACAATTGAATTTATTTTTTTCAAAGTTAATATTATAGCTGCCGCCAAAGCAGATCCTTCAGCAGGGTCTGTACCCGTACCCAGTTCATCTAATAAAATTAATGAATCTTTGTCAGCCGCGTTTAGTATCTCATTAAGATTTGTTAAATGAGAACTAAATGTAGATAAATCATCTTCCAAGGATTGTTCATCACCAATATCTACAAAAATGTTGTTAAATACCCAGAAGCAGGAATCAGGTGCGGCGGGTATATGCAAGCCCGACTGCACCATTAAAACCAAGAGACCTATTGTTTTTAATACAACAGTTTTACCTCCTGCATTTGGTCCTGTAATGATTATTATTTTTTCATCTTTAATTTCAACATTAAGCGGAATAGTATTTGAAAAACCTAACCTGCTAATTAATAATGAATGATTTCCATTTATTATTTTAAAATCTTTTTTTGGATTTATTTCCGGGAAACTTCCCTTAACTTCAAATGAATATTTAGCTCTTGCAAAAATTGAATCTAAATATGTAATTATTTCCAATGTTTTCTTTAACTCTACTTTAGCCTCACCTACTTTTTTTGTCAGTTGTTTTAATATTCTCTCTATTTCTCTCCGTTCTGAAAACTTAAGTGTAATGATATCATTATTGAGTTCTAAAGTCTGACTTGGTTCTATGTATACAGTTTGACCTGTTGCAGATTCCGAATGTATAAATCCTTTTATGTGTCTTTTGTGTTCTGCTTTTATGGGAAGCACTATTCTCCCGTCTCTTAAAGTTACATAATCATCCTGTATTATTTCTTTTTTCTCTAAACTTTTAATTATCCCCTGAACAGATTTCCTAAGTTCTTCCTCTTTAGCTTTTATTTTTTTTCTGATTTCCTTTAATTCAACACTGGCGGAATCTTTAACATCCCCGTTATCGGTAAGAACTTTTGTTATGTGTGACTCAAATAGTTTGTCTATAAAAAGAGATTTGCTCTGCATAAATAATTCCGGGGCTATATCTGAATTATTTTTTATGAAATTAAATACTAGCCTTGATATTTTTAACAATCTTAAAAGCTGCAACAATTTTTTTTCTGTAAGAATAGAGCCTTCAACAGATGATCTTGAAATTGTTTCATTTAAATCGGGAAGATAATCCAAAGGAAGATTATTATCTTGAATAAGTAAATTTTTAGCCTCTGTTACTAATTTACCCTCAAAAACAATTTCATCAAAAGAATTTTTCGGTTTTAGATGTTGAACAAAAAATTTAGCATTTTCAGTGCAGCAATATTTAGCGACTAGGATTAGTACTTTATCAAATTCTAATTTTTGTAAAACTGATGGTTCCATTTTTTAAAGTGGGTTATTTCCTCTTGAATAATTATCAAAAAATTTCTTTGGTTCCGGTGTATAATTATTTAGTACATTTACTGTTTCGGGCAGTATGTTATAGACTGGTTTATAAAAAAAAGAGCCTTTTACTGAAGATTCCTTTGGAAGTCCGAACATACTTAATATAAAGAAGACGGCACTTAAAAAAAACAACAGTTGGGCAGCTCCCACAATTGCCCCTAAAAGCTGGTTAATCAAATTATTAACTTTATCAAATGGATGGATAACTCTTTTTAATAATGAGAAAATTAAAATTATAGCAAAAAAAAGTAGAATAGCACCAATAATTTTTGATAAATAAATTTCAAGCCCTGTAACATTTGATAAAATTTTTCCTGCTGAGTCTGCAAATTTTGCAGATAAATATATTGCGAGTGCCAATCCTGTCAGACCAATAATTTTTCTTATCAATCCATCCTTATAACCCAAAGCAAACCCAATAAGAAATACAGCGAATATAATAATATCTAATATATTCACCCCTTCTCCAAAAATTCAGTAACAATTTCTCTTACCATTTTTCCGTCAGCCATTCCTTTTAACTGCTTCATCACCTCAGGCATTAATTTTGGAAAGTCTTCTTTAGTAATTGCGCCTATTTCTTTTGCAATTTTGCTGACTTTAATTTTTAATTCATTGATAGATAGTTGTTTTGGCAGATAAGCCTGAATTATCTTTAACTCATCTTCTTCTTTCTGAGCAAGGTCTTCCCTTCCGGCATTTTTAAATTGTTCGATAGAATCTTTTCTTCTTTTAGCGGCAGTAGTAAGCAATTTTAATTCTTCATCATTATTGAATTCTTTACCAGCGCCACTTTTTTCAAATTCAATTATCAGTGCTCTTATTGAACGAATCGTTTGCAGTCTTGTTTTATCCCCTTCTTTCATTGCAGATTTTAGATCCGCATTAATTTTTTCTTTTAAATTCATTTTTCTTTCCTAAATTAAAAAAAGGCAGGAAAGTAAAAAAATACAAACCTGCCTTTTAAAATAAAAAAATTATTTAAGTTAAATCTTCAAAGTAGTAGAATAATTTAATCTTAAACAATATGCCTTACGGAGTTCTTGTTGAATATCAGTAACTAATCCCATATCAGCACCAACATCTACACGCAAAGAAACAATAACATTAGGTAGTTCCTGCCTTTTTGTGTACATAATTGATTCAACATCATCTAATTTGACAAGGCTGTCGTTAATTTGAATCTTACCATTATTCCCAACCCAGATGTAAGAGATTAATCTTTTATTTTCAATTTTCTCTATGGCTTTAGCCTCGGGTAGTTTAAATTTTATCAGCACATCAACTTCTCTTAGAGTTGTTGTTACCATAAAGAAAAGAAGAAGCATAAAGACAATATCTGGCATAGATGCGGTTGGTATTTCTTGATTTGTATTTGCTCTTCGTTTTTCAAAAGTCATTTTAGTTAATCCTTATTCTTATTTTTTCACTGCTTCCGGTTCAGCAAGGGAAATAATAATTGGTATTTTCTTTTTTACGTCTTTCTGCTGTGTCGCTATAATATCTTGAAACTTAGAACCATAATTTTGGTTTGAATATTCATCCCAAAGTTCAAAATAAGCTTGTTTAATCTGATCCATAGCTTGAATATATACATTGTATCTTGTCTTTCTGTCAGTTTTTACAGAAACTATAAGTTTTTTATTAGACGGTAGGTCTATTTTTGAAATTAAACGTCTTTTAAGATTATCCTTTATTTGAAATACTGATATTGGCTTATTATCAAGCAAAACATCACCATTAGCATTAATAAGTATCGCAGCCATTCTGCTTTTAGGAACTTTAACATTATTAATGTCTTCTACATATTCCGGTAAAGTTAATCCAATACCCGTATCAACATCTATTACTGTAGCAACTAAGAAAAACAATAAAAGTAGAAATGCAATATCAGCCATGGAGCTTGTCGGTATGGCTGCTTCAGCAATTTTTTTCTTTTTAATCATTTCTAATTTTCACCTAAAATAAATAATTAAGAATATTTTGGTTTTATATTATTTTTGTTTTATTTCGTATAATGCATCAATCAATTGTACTGAACTTTCTTCCATTTCACCAACTAATTTGTCTATTTTAGATACAAAGAAATTGTAGAAAACTTGTAGAATCATTGCAACAACAAGACCGAAAAGTGTTGTTAAAAGTGCAACTGAAATACCGTCAGCAACAATTGCAGGAGAAATTTGTGCTGCTTCCTTAATAGAATCAAATGCAGTGATCATACCCTGAACAGTACCTGTAAAACCAAGCATTGGGGCAATGGTAATAAAAGTGGAAATCCAGATCATACCTTTTTCTAGAAATCCCATTTCAATACCACCATAAGCCATAATAGCTTTTTCAGCAGCGTCTAATCCTTCATCTGCTCTTAATAAACCGGCGTGAAATACAGATGCTACAGGACCTCTTGTGCTTGCACAAAGTTCTCTGGCTTCTTCAACACCGCCCTCTTTAAGTGCAGTTGTAACATTGATGAGAAAATCTTTAGTATTTACTTTTGCTCTTGTAAGGGTCCAAAATCTTTCAAAGCAGAAAGCAAGTCCTAAAACTAAACACGCTAAAATCGGATGCATAAAAAGTCCGCCGGCTTCATATTTAGCTGCTAACCAATTTAGCGCACCTGAATCATTTGTAGCTTGCGCTATTATGTGTGTTACCGATGATATCAATCCTAATATGTCCATTGAGAAAAACCTCCAAAAAATTAAATGATAGATGGTTAAGGAGTGAATAATTCCATAATTTTAAAAAATAATGTTGTTAGAATAAATAATTATAAAAACAAAGTCAATATAAGTATAATTCAATATTAATTAGCAAGTTTTTTATACCCAAAATTTATCAATTTTTTAAATAATTTCTTATTATTTATACCAATTTAATATTCGTACGTCTATATTTTTGTCACTGCTTACTAAATATTTAAATTTTTCAATATCACTGTATCCTTTAGGTCCTCGGTAGTGATAAGGAAAAACAACCTTTGGTTTAAATTCCAATACGGCAGATGCCGCTTGTTCTACTGACATAGTATAAGGTAAATTCATACAGACAAAAGCATAATCAATATTTTTAAGTTCTCTCATTTCTTTTATATCTTCCGTATCTCCTGAGATGTATATCCTTTTTCCTTTAATTGAAATCACATAGCCGTTTCCTCTTCCCTTTGTGTGAAACTTTAATCGTTTCTTAGTTAGATTATACATCGGAACTGCATTTATATTTATATTTTTCATTTTTAAATGTTCAACATTTTCCAAGATTGTACCAAATCCGAGTTTAACGACAACAGCTTTAGGAGCGACGATAATGGTGCTATCCGTTTTGAGTAATTCCACTGTTTTTTTATTCAAATGGTCTCTGTGGATATCCGTTATAAGGATAATATCGGGCAAAGGAAGTTTTGCATATTCTTTAACATTTTGAACAGGGTCTATATAAATAGTTATATTTTCTGATTTAATAATAAAAGATGCATGATTAATTGGATAAAATTCAATATCAGTCCTTTTATACTCTTGTGCTTTAATTTTTACTAAAAGTAAAAAAATAAAAACTAAAAGAAAATATTTTTTATAATTCATCTCTTCTCTTTTAATTGAAATGTTAATTTGCCTAATTGGCTATATAATATGCAAACTTAGCAACTACAGGAAAATGATCACTGTAACCGCCTAAATATTTTTTCCCTCCGTATGTGGGGAAAGGATAGCCTTTGTATCTTCCGGTTTTTTGAATAATAAATTTTGGTTTAAATATCTTAAATGAACCCAATAAATATTTAAATTCTTTAGCCCTAAGCATATTAGATGATACTACAATTTGGTCTAACATATTCCAGACCTTTCTGTAATTATATGTCCCCTTTCCATTCACTGATTTTTTGTAAGATAAATTGTACAGATTTTTAGTCTGTTCTTTTTTCTGATAATTCTTTAATGGTTTTGCCTGGAGTACATCTGTTAATGCTTTATTTGTTGGAGTATCATTAAAATCACCGATTATTAAAATATTAGGATTTTGTTTTTTAGTATTTATTTTATCAATGTTTTCTTTTAGAGTAAAAGCCGCTTGAATTCTGTTCTTCTCAGATTTTTCAACTCCTCCCCTTCTTGATGGCCAATGATTTACGAATACGTATAAAGTATCTCCTTTTATTGTTTCTAAAATTACCTTTAATATATCTCTTGTAGGATAGTTAGTCGGAAGTTCTATATGAACAGCTTCTACAGAAATTAAACTGAATCTATCTTTGTTATAAATCAGTCCGTTATCAATACCACGCTTGTCAGGTGATTCTTTGTAAGCAACACCGTAATTTTTATTATTAAGGTAACTTTCTAAAATTTTATCAACTAAAGACTTATGTTCAACCTCGCAGATTCCTAAAATGTCAGGTCCGCCTTTTGTCCCAATCATTTTAATTACTAATGACATATTTCTAAGTTTGTGTCGAAGCCTTTCTTCTGTCCATTTTTTTCTTCCCATGGGAGTAAACTCAATATCGTTTTTGCCTGGATCATCTATTGTATCAAATAAATTTTCCATATTCCAAAAAGCAAAAGTAAGCGTATCTTTTTTAACTTCTTGTGAAAAGATATTGCTGTCAAATAAAAAAATTAGAGAGAGAAGTAACAAAATGTTCTTAGATTTCATAAAACAGATTCCGAGTTTATTTTGTAAATGTTCAAAAAGGAAAAAAATACTTTATATCTCTATCCTTGTTAATACACCGTGTAATTTATTATAAGGTAATGTATAAAAATTCACAAATGAAGGGGCCATTTTCTTTAAGAATGCAAATACTTTTAGTAAAGGTTTCTTAGTATATATTTCATCCACCCCGTAATAAATTACTTTTTCTTTAATATTATTTTTAATGAGTATAGATTGTATATCTATTATTTCCATATAGCCGTGTTCAATTTTAATCCCCGAAAGTCCGTGAGCAAGGTTTTCAACTTTTTCAAAATGTACACCGTATGGCTTTTCGGTTGTAACAATAGAAACTAATATATTATTCTGATAAATAATATTACTTCGTATCATACAATGCACAATATAAGGTGGTATTTGTTCAAAATTTTTTGTGAAGAAAAGTGCCGTTCCTTTTATATTAGTTTCATTGCTGTAAATTTGATTATAACTTATTATAAATGTTCCAAAAGGTAAGGCTCGAAAAGACTTATAGATTGACTTATTACCGCGTGCCCAAAGTTCAATTACAAAGAAAGGTACTAAAGCAATTATAATAGACCAATAACCTCCGTGTGGAATTTTATCAAATAAAGCAACTAGAAATATTACAGCAACTATTAATATAATAATTGAGACAAACATTCTAATATATTTTTTTTGAAATTTGAAAATCCAAATCATAAAAATACTGCTGATTACCATAGAAGCTGTAACAGCAAATCCGTAAGCCGCGGCAATATTGCCTGATTGTTTAAATGAAAATATCATAAACAATACTGCAATTAACAAGCCCCAATTTACGGCTCCAATATATATTTGTGACTTTAATTGAGTTGAAGTGAATTTTATTTTCATCAATGGAAATATTCTTGTAGTAATTCCCTGGTAAACTAAGGACATTATTGCAGTTATCATTGCTTGAGAAGCAATTATTGTTGCAAACAAAGTCAAAATTAAAAATGGTATATATATTATTTCTGATATAGATTCAATCATAGAAAAAAGAATCAAATTAGTATCCCCAGTAGCTATTACATATGCCCCTTGACCAAAATAATTTATTAGCAGTGCAAAAAAGACAAAATACCAGGCGTCTCTAATTGGCTTCGCACCCAAGTGTCCCATATCAGCATAAAGTGCTTCTCCTCCGGTTGCACAAAGAATTACTTCACTTAAAATAAAGAATCCCGCAAGACCGTTGTTCGATAAAAAGTTAATTGCGTAATGAGGACTAATTGCTAATAATACACCGGGAACTTTAAATATGTAAATCATACCCGAAATAAATAGAACTGCAAACCACAAGAGCATAATTGGACCGAATGAAGATGCTACTTTGTCAGTTCCGTGGTATTGAAGTGAAAACAGTAAAATTGTAATTACACTTGTAATAATTATTATTGTATTTGTATCAATAGCTCCAATCCAGGGAATGAGTTCTAATCCTTCAACTGCAGACAAGATACTTATTGCAGGAGTGATTACACCATCACCAATCAACAGTGAGACACCGATAACAGCTAAAAATGTAGCAAAAGCAATTTTTCTTGCGGATTTTAACGAACTTATTAAAATTTCTTTTAATACAATAATTCCTCCTTCGCCCTTTATACTCAAACTCATTGCAAGCCAGGCGTATTTAATTGTAACTAATATTATAAGAGTCCAGAAGAGCAGAGAAAGGATGCCCATTAAATTTGGGATTGTAGGTGCTGTTATAGCAAAAATTATTGTTAGTGTATAAATAGGGCTTGTACCAATGTCGCCAAAGACTAATCCCGCAGCTTTTGTAATATCTTTAAATGAAGAGAATTTATTTTCCATTTTTTAGTTCTTTATCAAGTTTAATTAATAATAATCTAATTGTGTTATCTATCGGCTTAAATTTCTAATCTGGTTAAGACACCGTGAAGTTTATTATACGGTAAAGTGTAAAATCTTACAAACGAAGGGGTCATTTTCTTTAAAAAAGCAAATACTTTTAGCAAAGGCTTTTTGGTTGAAATATCATCAACACCGTAAAATATTACTTTTTCCTTAATATTATTTTTCTTGAGCATTGCTTGTAAATCGATACGTTCCATATATCCGTGTTTAATTTTAATTCCGGAAAGTCCGTGGGCAAGGTTCTCAACTTTTTCAAAAGATATACCGTACGGATTTTCTGTAGTAGTAATTGAAATCAATATATTATTCTCATATATAATATTAGTTCTTATCATGCAGTGGACGATATAGGGAGGAATTTTTTCAAAATTTTTAGCAAAGAAAAGTGCAGTTCCTTCCAAGTTTTTACCTCTACTGTATATTTGGTTGTAACTAATTAAAAATGTCTCAAACGGTAAAGCACGGAAAGATTTATACATTGATTTATTACCTCTTGCCCAAAGTTCAATTACAAAGAAAGGCACTAAGGCAATAATTATAGACCAGTAACCGCCGTGGGGAATTTTATCAAATACTGAAAAGAGAAAAATTATATCAACAATGAAAACAAAAGCAGATACAATCATTCTTTTATAATTTTTTTGAAGATTGAAAATCCAAATCATAAACATGCTGCTTATAGTCATTGTTGCAGTAACAGCCAATCCATAAGCCGCTGCGATGTTTTCTGATTTTTTAAAAGAAAAGATCATAAACAAAACAGCAATAAGCAGTCCCCAATTTACAGCGCTAATATAAATCTGCGATTTTAACTGGGTAGATGTAAATTTAATTTTCATCATTGGAAATATTCTTGTAGTTATCCCTTGATAAACTAATGACATAATTGCACTTATCATTGCTTGGGATGCTATTATTGTAGCAAACAATGTTAAAATTAAAAATGGAACGTAAAGGATACCGGAAATTGACTTTATCATTGAGAAAAGAATTAACTTAGAATTTCCGGTTGTTATCATATATGCTCCTTGACCAAAATAATTTATTACAAGAGCAAAAAAGACAAAATACCAGGCGTGTCTGATAGGATTTCTTCCCAAATGTCCCATATCTGCATAGAGAGCTTCACCACCGGTTGCACATAAAATAACTTCACTTAATACCAAAAAACCGACTAATCCGTGATGAGTCATAAAATTTATCGCATAATATGGGCTTGCTGCTTTTAAGACTTCGGGTACTTGTACCAAGTAAATTAGTCCGGATATAAAAAGTACAGAAAACCATAAAAGCATAATTGGTCCGAACGAAGAAGATACTTTATCTGTACCAAGAAATTGTACAGAAAAAAGAATTATCGCTATTACGCTTGTAATTAAAATGATTGTGTTAGTATCAATCTGTCCAATCCATGGAATAAGTTCCAGCCCTTCTACGGAAGATAAAATACTTATAGCGGGAGTGATTACTCCGTCGCCCATCAACAAAGAAACACCAACAACACCCAAGAATGTTGCAAAGGCAATTTTTCTGCCGGACTTTAATGAACTCACTAATATTTCTTTTAATACAATAATCCCGCCTTCACCTTTTATACTTAAACTCATTGCAAGCCAGCCATATTCAATAGAAACTAAAATAATCAGCGTCCAAAAAATGAGAGAAAGAATTCCCATTAAATTTAGAGTTGTGGGTTCGGTAATTGCAAAGATTATGGTTAAGGTGTAAATTGGACTAGTGCCTATATCGCCAAACACTAATCCACTTGCTTTAGTAATATCTTTAAAGGATGAGAATTTTTTTTCCGGTTTATTCATATTTTAAATCTAAAAGAATATGGCTCTTTTAAAATATATTTTTAACTGAATGTTTAATATCTAAATTAGTGTAAAGTTAAAATATCGATTATTTATTTAGAAATAAAATAAATATTTTTTTCTAATTCATCATTCAAAAGATACAGTTATATTGGAGATTAAATATCTTAAAAAAATTTATAATATATGAAAAACAAAAAATTTGTAATTATTGACGCAATGGCTTTGGCATACAAAGCTTATTTTGCATTTATTAATCGACCTCTTGTTACTTCCAAAGGTGAACCAACTTCGGCAGTTTACGGATTTATAACACAACTTCTAAAGGTAATTGAAGAACAAAAACCGGATTATATTGCCGTTGCTTTCGATTCAAAAGAAAAAACCTTCCGCCACGATATTTACGAAAATTATAAGGCTTCCAGAGAAAAAATGCCCGATGATATGATTCCACAGATTGACAGGATAAAAGGAATTATTGAAGCTCTTAATATTCCGCTTTATATTCTTCCCAAATATGAAGCCGATGATATAATTGGTACTGCCGTAAAATTGGCAGAAAAAAAAGGACTTAAGTCATTTGTAATAACTCCCGATAAAGATTACAACCAAATGATTACAAAAAATACTTTTATTGTAAGAAGCGGAAAATCTACTAATGACATTTCAATATACGATGAAAATAAAATGCTGGAAGAATTCAGTTTCTCTCCCAAACAAATGATTGATTATTTAGCGCTGGTAGGTGATAGTTCGGATGACATCCCGGGTGTTGCCGGTATAGGTCCCAAAGGCGCAACCGATTTAATTAAAAATTTCGGCAGTGTTGAGAACATTTATGAAAATATTGATAAAATTGAAAAAGCAGGTATTAAAAATAAATTAGAGACAAATAAAGAAAATGCAATTCTCTCAAAAGAACTTGCTACAATTCACTGTGATGTCCCGCTGGAATTTGATTTCAATAAAGCAAAATTCCCTACCCCTAATTTTGAAAACCTTCGTAAAATATTTCTTGAACTTGAATTTACAAAATTATACCAAAGGCTTTTAACAATTTACGGGAAGGAAAAAAGCGAAGAAATAAACGAAGAAGAAACAACAAATAAATTTGACCCTGAAAAGACTAAATATCAATTAATAACTGATATAAAAGATGCTGAAAAATTAGCCAGTAAACTTAAGAGTGCTGACCTATTTGTTTTTGATACTGAAACCGACGGACTTAATTATTTAACTTTAAATATCGCCGGAGTTTCATTTTCAACTAAAACGGGTGAAGGATACTTTATTCCTCTCAATCCTTCAAAAGAAGACACAAATTTATTTTCTAAAAATTTGGACGACAGAATTGCTGTGGAAAATTTTGTAAAAATTTTCAAACAAGTTTTTGAAGATGACAAAATAAAAAAGGTCTGTCAAAACGGAAAGTACGATATTGGCGTTTTAAGAAGTATTGGAATAAACACTAATAATTTTTACTTCGATACAATGATAGCAAGTTATATTTTGGATCCTGACCAAAAACACGGAATGGACGATCTTGCTGAAAAATATCTTAATTACAAACCCATTTCTATAAAAGAAATAATCGGAGATAAAAAAAATCCGGCTAAAATATTTGATGTTGAACTAAACGAATTAAATAATTACGCAAGCGAAGATGCCGATATTACTTATAGATTATATGAAGTTTTAAAAAAGGAATTAGAGAAAGATGGATTAACTGACCCGGCATATAAAGTAGACTTCCCTCTTGTAACAGTTTTGGAATCTATTGAAAGAGAAGGTATAAATGTTGATAAACAAACTTTAAATGAATTAAGCTCTGAACTTCACAAATTATTGGAATCATTAACTAAAAATATTTACTCATTAGCAGGAACAGAATTCAACATAAATTCTCCAAAACAACTCCAAGAAATTTTATTTAATAAATTAGGACTCACACCAACAAAAAAAACAAAAACCGGATTTTCAACCGATGCCAGGACATTGGAATTTATAAAAGGTCAACACGATATTATAGGAATGTTATTAGACTACAGGCAAATATCAAAATTAAAATCAACATATGCCGATTCTTTACCCAAAATGATAAATCCGAATACAGGAAGAATTCACACATCTCTTAATCAAGTTGCGGCTTCTACCGGAAGATTAGCAAGCAACGATCCTAATCTTCAAAATATTCCTATTCGTACGGAAAGAGGAAAAGAAATAAGGAAAGCATTTGTCGCAAGAGACAAAGAACATGTTATTTTAAGCGCCGACTACAGCCAAATTGAATTAAGAATAATGGCAAGTATTTGTGGTGACGAAGGACTGATGAAGGCTTTCAAAAACGGAGAAGATATTCATAAAAGTACAGCTTCGCTTGTGTTTATGGTTCCACCTAATGAAGTAACAGATGATATGAGAAGAAAAGCAAAAGAAGTAAACTTTGGAATTTTATACGGCATTGGTCCTTTTGGTTTAAGTACACGCTTAGGAATAACACAGAAGCACGCAAAAGAAATTATTGAAACTTATTTCAATACTTTCAAAAGAGTAAAAAATTATATGGAAGATACGGTTGCAGTTGCAAAAGAAAAAGGATATGCTGAGACATTACTTGGCAGAAGAAGATATTTGAGAAATATTAATAGCAGTAACAGGACTGTCCGTCAATTTGAAGAAAGAGTCGCCATAAATATGCCTATTCAAGGAACAGCAGCTGATATGATAAAATTAGCAATGATAAACATTCACAACGAATTAAATAGGCGGCAGACAAAAACAAAGATGATTTTACAAGTTCACGATGAGCTTTTATTTGACGCTCACAAAAAAGAAGTAGACGAACTTTTACCATTAATAAAAAATTTAATGGAAAATGCTTTGCCCATGCAGGTACCTATTTTAGTTGACACCGGTGTTGGTGATAACTGGCTGGACGCTCATTAGGAGTTTTATGGTTTTGATGCTGTATTAGACTTTCTATTAGTATTGAAAATAAGAATCTAAATATTTATGAAAATTGTTACATCAGAAATAATGAAAATATTGTGCATTAAACCACGAGGAATAGGCGATGTAATTTTATCAACCATAGTGCTTGAAAATCTAAAAAATCATTTTAAAGATGCAAAGATAGACTATTTAACTGAAGACTTTGTAAAACCATCGATAGACGGCATTCCCCTTATTAATAAAGTTCATACAATGAAAAAATCTGAGTTATCCCTTAAAGTTGCATACAGATTAAGGAAAGAGAAGTATGATTTGATTTTTGATTTTTGGTCAAACCCCCGCAGCGCACAAATAACATTATTAACATTTGCAAAATACAGAATCGGATTCAACTACAGGGGAAGGAGTTATGCATATAACATTAAAGTTGATGCAGGCAGAGGTAATCACCATTCTGCCGAACACAATTTGGAATTGCTAAAAAAGATTGGAATAGAAATATTATCTAAAAATATTTTTGCTTTTGTAGATGATAAGAAAAATGACTGGGCTAAAAAATTTATTTCGGAAAAATTTAAAGATGAGAAACCAATTATTGGGATTCTTCCTTCAGGCGGCTGGGAATCTAAAAGATGCGATACTGAAAAATGGATTGAAATTTGTAGAACAATCAAGGATGAATTAGACGTTGAGTTGCTAATAATTTGGGGACCCGGTGATGAACTTGATGCACAGTTAATATCAAACGGATTACCTGACGCATCGTTATTATCTCCCAAAACATCCGTAAGTGAAATGACAGCTTTAATAAATAATTGTACCTTAATTATTGCAAATGATTCCGGTCCGATGCACATTTCCGCTGCATTAGGTGTACCGACATTAGGAATTTTCGGACCGACAGACCCTGAAAAACACGGACCTTATTCGGAAAATTCCGATTACATAATTAAATCCGATTTACATTGTATAATCTGCAACAAACTTACTTGCCCTTTTAATCACGAATGCATGAAAGAATTAGATGTAAATGATATTTTAATAAAATTAAAATCATTGTTGAAAGTATAACCTTTTTATTTTGATAGATTTAACAAAACATAAAAAAATATTATTTGTAAGATTGGGTAAAATAGGCGATTTAATTATTACTTCATCTGCAATTGAAGCATTGAAATTAAAATATCCCAAACTTGAAATATCATTACTCACACTTGCAAAGAACAAAGAAGTTTTAATTTATAACAGCAATATTGATAATTTATTTCTTACAAATAAAAACATTACTTTATATTTTAAAGCATTAAAACTTAGAGGTCATAAATATGATTTATTAATCGATTTAAATGACGACCCTTCATCTACTTCAGTAATTTTAAGAAAACTGATTAAAGCCGGGTATTCCGCAGGATTTGATTTTAAAGAAAATGACAAACCCGATATCTCTGTTGAGCAGCCTTCAAAAAATAATTCTCACATAATTGAGAGAATTAAGGCTCTTTTTGTAAAACTTGATGAAGGTTTTGAAGATATTGATTTTCATCCTAAGATATATTTGGGTGAAAAAGAAAGAACAGAAATTTTTAAGCAGTTAAAAAAAGAAAAAGGAAGTTCCAAAGTTATTTCCTTAAACATATCAGCCGGTGCGCCTATCAGATATTGGTCAGTTGTTAATTGGATTAATTTGTTAAAAAGAATGATAGAAGATTATCCCTCCTTAAAATTTTTAATCTTAACTACACAAAAAGACAAAAAGATAAAAGAAAGAATTTGTGAATCCGTTGATAAGAAATATTTAATCCCGCAAAATTCTTATTCATTTCAACATTATGCTTCATATATTTGTTACTCGGATATTTTGATAACTCCGGACACTGCGGCTGTGCATATAGCTTCAGCTTTTGACGTGCCGGTAATTGCCCTTTATCCGAATTATGAATGGAATTTTGTAAGCTGGCAGCCTCTTTCAAAAATTTATCGTTCTTTACAATCTAAGTCTGAGGTGATTAAAGATATTTCAGTTGAAGAGGTTTATAATTCTTTTAAATATATTTTAACAGAAATAGAAAAATAATTTATAATGAAAAAAAGACAAGAGATACCTAATTGTAAAAATTTTACCGGATATAAACCCTGTTACAGCGACCACAACTGCTGGGAAGATGGCTGTAAAGATAATATTCCCAATGGTACAAAAATATTAATAATAAACCTTGATGCTATGGGTGATGTGCTTATGACCACCGCCCAACTGCCGCTTTTACAAAAGAAATTTCCTGAATCTACTATTTTCTGGATTACACTAAAGATAGCCTCCCCCCTTTTGCATAATAATCCGCTGATAGACAAAGTATTCGAATACAATGCCGAGTCAATCTCTGTTTTACAAAACATAAAATTTGACTTTGTTTTAAATGTAGATAAATCCCTTAGGTCTTGCGCACTTCTAAATTCTATTTCTGCAGGAAATAAATTGGGATTTGGACTTAACGAAGACGGAAAAATTATTCCTGTTAACAAAGGCGCTTACTACAATTATAATCTTGGAATGGATGATAACCTGAAATTCAAATTAAACAAAAGAACAGGACAGGAATATTTATCCGAAACATTCGAACTCGATTATAAAAAAGAAGATTATGTATTTGAATTTACCGAAGAGGAAAAAGAATTCATTCAAAACTACAAGAATGATAATGGCATTTCTGAAAATGATTTTGTGATTGGTTTTAACACCGGGTGCTCTAACTTATACCCCAATAAGAAAATGACAATTGAACAACATCAATTTTTAATTGAAAAATTATTAGAAACAAATAAATATAAAATTGTGCTGCTGGGTGGACCTGAGGATACTGAAAGAAACGCAAAAATATACTCAAAATTTGAAAATAAAATTATTAGTACACCTACAAATTTGGGTGTCCGAAGAGGAGCTTGTTTTGAAGATATTGCCGATATAATTATCACCGGCGATTCTTTTGGAATGCATCTTGGAATTGCCCTTAAAAAATATATTATTGTTTGGTTTGGTGTTAGCTGCTGGTCGGAGATTGAGCTGTACAACCGCGGAGTAAAATTGTTTGACGAAAATCTCGAATGTTCGCCTTGCTGGAATAAACAATGCCCGTATGATTTGGAATGTATCAAAAATATTGATTTGAATAGAATTATTGTAGAAATAGAAAAATATTATAATAACAGATAAGCAAATCTTCTTTCTTAACAAAAATGAATTTTAGTAAAAAAATTTTCCTTGATGCACATAACAAAAAGAGACCTATGATTATTGACGGAGCAATGGGAAGCCTTCTCCAGCAAAACGGTGTATCGGCGCACTCAAAACTCTGGATGTCGAAGGCTAATATTGACTCACCAGAAATTGTTGAAAAAATACACAAAGATTATATAAATGCCGGAGCTGATATCATTACTTCAAACACTTTCAGAACAAATCCGGCAGCAGTTAATAATTCTATGTTCGCAAGCGAAGAATTAGTAAATGCATCTTTGCAAATTGCAAAACAAGCAAGAGGAAATTCCGACGTTATTATTGCCGGATCAAATCCTCCCGCGGAAGACTGTTATCAAAAAGATAGATATCTCATTAAGAATGATTTGGAAATGAATCATAAAACTCATATTGATTTGTTATTAAAATACGGCAGTGACTTTATATTAAATGAGACTCAAAGCCATTTAGATGAAATAAAAATTATATGTGAATATTGTTTTAGTAATAAAATTAATTATGTCTTAAGTCTTTTTGTTGATGAATATATGAAAATTCTATCCGGAGAAGACGTAAGCGATGTAATTAAATTTATACTGAATTACGAACCGATTGCTATAGCTTTTAACTGTTCAACCATATCTGCTTTCTTAGAGTTTTACAAAGCCAATGAATTAAATTTCAATTGGGGAATGTATTTAAATTGCGGTGACGGGAGTTTTAGAAATACAGACATTGCTTGCGGTGTATCTCCTAAAAAATATGTAGAAATAGTGAGAAATATTTTGCCTAAAAAACCAATATTTATAGGTGCCTGCTGTGGTTCTTCACAGGCACATATTAAAAAAATAAAAGAATTATTAGATGCATGAAATTGTTGTAAATTCTCCTGCTAAAATTAATCTTGGATTAAATATTCTTGATAAAAGAATTGACGGATACCATAACCTGGAGACCATCTTTTATCCACTCAAACTTTCAGATAAAATAACATTCAAAATATCAGATAAATTTTCATTTGAGACTAATAATAATTTTATTTCATCCGAATCATCCAATCTAATAATAAAAGCGAAAGAATTACTCGAAGATATTTCTAAAGAAGAAATAAATTGTGATGTGTTTTTAGAAAAGAACATTCCTGTCGGAGCAGGATTGGGAGGAGGTAGTTCTAATGCCGCAATTACTTTATTAACGTTAGACAAAATGCTCAATTTGAATTTATCTGATAAAAAATTATCTGAATTAGCTTTAAAGCTTGGTTCGGATGTTCCGTTTTTTCTTAATCCTGTACCCTCGATTGCCAAATCAAGAGGAGAAAACCTAAAAGAAATATCATTACAATTAGAAGGATATTTGGTGTTGGTTAATCCGAGAATTAATATAAGTACGAAATGGGCTTTTGAAAATTTAAAATCTGGGAATAGGACACTTTCTTATTATGAAGGAATTACTGAGAAAATAAAAAATAAAGAAGATATTATGGATTTAATAACTAATGATTTTGAACCGATAGTTTTTGAAAAATATCCGCAAATTAAATCAATTAAAGAAAAATTGATTAATATGGGAGCATATTGTTCATCAATGACTGGAACAGGTTCAACAGTTTTTGGTGTTTTTAGAAATAGTATAAATGCTGAATCTGCTATGGAAAAATTTCAAAAAGAATATTTCACTTATATTGAAAAACTTTAGTACTTTAATTCTCTATGATATAATCCTGTTAAAATGTTAGATATAAATTACTAAATTATAAATACTATTCAAGAGCACTTTCAGTAATTTCTATTGAATTCTTAACACCATTTACTTTTACTTGCAATCCAATCGGTAAAGTTAAATTTTCATTTAAATGCCCGTGACTCAAATTATATAAGACAGGAATTTTAAGGCTTGCCAGATAATCTTGAATAATTTCGCCCAGAGTTAAAGTGTCTTTTTCAGAATTACCTTCT
This sequence comes from uncultured Ignavibacteriaceae bacterium, assembly GCA_964617905.1. Lineage (GTDB taxonomy): Bacteria > Bacteroidota > Ignavibacteria > Ignavibacteriales > Ignavibacteriaceae. The sequence continues at coordinate 29,093 of CAZTZZ010000022.1, forward strand.
CGACAATCATTAAATGCTCCCAAAATAATACCTGATATATTTTTAAAAATACCAGCTAATCTGAGTTGATTAAACATTCTGTCTATTTTATATGGAGGTTCACAAGTTTCTTCCAATAATAAAATATTTTTATCAAATCTGGGTAAAAATTTACTCCCTAAAAGTGAAGTCAAAACGGATAAATTGCCTCCCAATAATGATCCTTGACATTTCCCTTTGACCAATGCCTGAATTTGTCTTTCACCAATTGATTTGATTTTTCCAATTTTCTTATTTGAAGTTAAAATTGTCCAAAATTGTGCTTCAGCCTCTGTACATAAATCCTTCACGAAATCAGAGACAATCATCGGACCTGCAAAAGTGACCAAATTCGCTCTTTTAAAGACAGCTAATTGGATTGCTGTAATATCGCTGTAACCTACAAAAATTTTAGGGTTTTTCTTTATTATATTATAATCAATTTTGTCCAGAAGTCGCCCGGTTCCGTAACCGCCACGGAGACAAAATATAGCGTTTATTTTCTTATTTTTGAACATTTCGTGGATGTCGTCAACTCGCTCAGTATCAGTTCCAGCTAAATATCCGTTTACCTTTCCAACATTTTTACCGACTTCAACATTATATCCAAGTTTTTCTAAATATTTTACACCTTCTTCAATTTTACTTAGATCTTCGGGCGATGATCCGGGAGAAATAAGTCCGATAGTATCTTTCTTTTGAAGTTTCTTTGGTTTGATTATCTTCATTGTATTAAACAATTATTGAAATGAAGATGAAATTAAGGAAAGAGATTTAATATTACAAACAATATATCTTTTATTCTGAATGTTTTGATTGGGAGACATACTTTATTATTTCGGCTTTTTCGATTGTCACCAAGCCGCCACAGTCTGCTTTCTCAAAATTTTCATCAATTATAGGAAGAAATTTTTCGATTTTTGATTTTTCATCTACTATTTCAATTACTAAGGGTAAATCTTGAGATAATCTTAAAATCTTTGAAGTGTGGATTCTACTTTTCCCGCCGAAGCCCATGATACCTTTAATTACAGTAGCTCCGGCTAAGCCGAATTTTCTGGCATCCATTACAATTTTTTCATATAAAGGAATAGCTCCAATTTTATCACTCTCCCCTACAAATATTCTAAGTAATTTTGCATCGCCTTGAATCTGCATAGCATTATCCTTTTATAATTTTGATAAAATATATGCCAAATATATTCCGAGAAAACTCAACAAAACACTGAGAAGAATATTAAGCAGTCCCAAATATATTTCTGAATCTTGAAACATTTTAATAGTTTCAAAAGAGAAAGTTGAAAAAGTTGTAAATCCACCACAAAAACCAATTGTTAAAAACAGTTTTAGGTTTTGCCCAAATAATTCATTTTTATCAAAGTAAAAAATAAATAATCCTAAAATAAAACTTCCCAAAACATTAACCAGCAAAGTTCCGTAAGGAAAAAAAGTAGGAAATATTTTATATGCAACATTAGATACCCAATATCTAAGTCCGCCTCCAAGTGCGGCACCTAATCCTACAAAAACATAATTCAGCATTTATAAACTATATATTAATAAAAAATATTTTTTTAACTATTCACCCAATTGACGATTAAAGAAGTTGCTTTAAGTACATTCGGACAATAACTTTTCAAAAAAGCATCATCTATTTCGGCCAATGAATTTCTTTGTAAAGCATCTTCCATTGCGCCGACGCCGTCAAAATCAACATAGGCTAGTCTAGCCATTAATTTTTCTGATTCCATTCCGAATACTTTCGCGGGTAATATTGCAACACCGGTTTCTTCTAATAAACGTGAACATAATACCGTACTATCAGTAATATTTTTTTTCTTCAAGCTTTCTTTAAAATTACAGAAATCTAAAAACAAATAGAATCCACCCTCAGGGTTTGGGGTGTCAATTCCCGCATCCTGTAATTGTTTTGCTATTTTGTTTCCGAGTTTATCGAGAATCCATCTCGATCTCCATAAAAATTCCTCAATATCATTTCCTCCCTGAAATGCCCGAACTGCCGCATATTGAATTGGAGCACAAGTGGAAGTAAACGTTTCACTTGCCATTACCGCAATTGAATTTAATAACCACTTCAAAGACGATGGAAATGTGAAAGTACCTAAACGCCAACCACCAGCACCGCACCATTTACTTAAACCGCTGCTTATTATCGTACCTTCTTCATAATACTTTGCAATAGAAATATGTTTGCCTTTATGATGAAGTTCTCCGTATATCTCGTCTGATAGTAAAATGAGTTTATGATTGCGTGCAACTTCTGCAATTTTTTTTAATTGCTCTTCCTTATAAGTAGCTCCAACCGGATTGGAAGGGTAATTAAGTACAACAATTCTCGGCTTTAATGCATCAGACTCACATTGTTTTTCTAATTCTTCTCCGGATAAAAGCCAGTTATTAACTTTTGATGTGGGCACCCAGCGTACTCGTCTGCCGATTATTAGTGCCTGGGGAGAATAAGATACCCAGCTTGGTGTTGGTATAACAAGATCTCCGTAATAAACATATTGCAGTAAAAACATTAGCTCTTTTGAACCTGGTCCAATTAACACATTATCAGGGGAATAACAAATTCCGTCTGCTCTACAGTGATATTCCGCAACAGCTTCTCTTAGTTTCTCCAATCCTTTTACAGGCAGGTAATCTTTTTGATGAGCGTTTATTTTTAATTCTTCAACAACGGAATGCGGAACGGGGAAAGGTGATTGTCCTAAGCCAAGTTTAAAAACAGTTTTTCCCTGACTTCTTAATTCATCACTTCTTTCATTTATAGCTAAAGTTGCAGACTGATGTAAGCCCCTTACATTTAGGTTTAAATTAACATCAGGTAAATTGTTGCTATTCTTTGAATCCATAATTGAAAAAATTACAAATAAAATATAATTCTATTTTATATTTAATATCAAATTGAAATTAAAAGTGTAATAAACTTTACAAACCCTGAATTGATGATTGAAATTATTTTTTTTAGTGTTATTCGACAAATTATTATTGATTTTGAAAATATTAAAAAAAAAGCCCTCAAGATTAAAGGATAATCTGGAGAGCTTTGTGACCCCAAGGGGATTTGAACCCCTATTACCGCCGTGAAAGGGCGAGGTCCTAACCATTAGACGATGGGGCCATTAGTGAAAATATATTTTGGGGTGAGCGATGGGAATTGAACCCACGACCCCCAGGGCCACAACCTGGTGCTCTAACCAACTGAGCTACGCCCACCATATTAAATATTGATTCTATTATAAATATAAAAAGCGAATCAGAAATATGCTTTGTACGCCCGAGTGGACTCGAACCACTAACCTACAGCTTAGAAGGCTGTTGCTCTATCCGATTGAGCTACGGGCGCAGGTTAGCAAAATAACATCTAACTAAAAAATAAATTTAAGAACTATTATGATAAAGTGAATTACATTTTTTGTCGGGGCGGCAAGATTC
>CAZTZZ010000023.1:0-6679 GCA_964617905.1 uncultured Ignavibacteriaceae bacterium
AAAAAAAGGATAAACAGAGGCAAAATAAATGTTTCTTTTCAGATAAATTTTAAAGACCATAAGGATTCTCCCTGGGGTATTAATTCTGACAAATTAAACGATTTTCTTCTGAATGTTGACGAGATAAAAAAGCAAAGCAATATTGATGAAGAACTTAAACTGAATCATCTTCTTTCTAACAAAGAATTGTTTTCGGGCAATAAAATTGAGATTAGCGGCAAAGATTATGAATTTATAAAAGGTACACTAAATAAGGCAATTGATGAGCTTGACACTATGAAAATAAATGAGGGTTCTGAACTTGCAAAAGATCTTAAAAACAGAACAAAAGAAATTGAAACCAAAGTGGAAGAAATTAATGAAAATGCAAGAAATTCCGTAGTTGAATATCATTCTTTGTTGAAAAACAGAATAAAAGTTTTAATTGATGACGTAAATATAAATCAAGAGAGATTAGAAACCGAGTTAGCCATTTTAGCCGATAAAGCAGATATTACGGAAGAATGCGTTAGACTGAAAAGTCATTTGAAATTTTTTAACGATTGTATAAACGGCGAAGAATCAAACGGTAGGAGATTGAATTTTCTATGCCAGGAAATTAACAGAGAAGCAAATACAATTGCATCGAAAACATTGTCTTCTGAAATATCTCATAAGGCTATTTTTATAAAAGAAGAAATAGAAAAGATACGGGAACAAATACAAAACATAGAGTGATAAAAGATTTTGGAAAAGGGAAAACTTATAGCGATTTCCGCTCCGAGCGGGACAGGGAAAACAACAATTATAAGAAAGGTGTTAAAACTTTTTCCGGATATTGTGTTTTCGGTTTCAGCAACCACCAGGACTAAAAGAGATTATGAAGAAGAAGGAAAACATTATTATTTTATAACCGAAGAAGAATTCACAAGAAAAATTGAGAACAATGAATTTGTTGAATGGGAAAAATTTTACGATTATTACTACGGTACATACAAGTCTTTTGTTGAAAATGTAATAAATCAAGGTAAATCAATAATACTTGAAATTGATGTTAACGGAGCTTTAAATTTAAAAAAGATGTATCCTGATTCAGTTCTTATTTATATTGTACCGCCTAGTATTGACGAATTAACTCGCAGACTGAAAAACAGAAATACCGAGGGTAATTCTGATTTGAACAAAAGGATAGACAGGGCTACAATGGAATTGAGTTTGAAAGATAAATTTGATTATCTCGTTGAAAATAAAGAACTTGAAAAAGCAGTGGAACAGACAAAAATTTTAATTGAAAAAATTACTAAAAAGGAGAACTAAACGATGAACATAGAACCGATTGACTTACGGGAAATAGAGAAACACGCTTCTAATATTTATGAAGCAATTGTTGTTTGTGCAAAAAGAGGTCGCTTGATAAATGATGAAAACAAAATTGAATATAATGCACTATTAAGTACAATACCAGAAGCAGCTACCGAAGATGATGCTGAAGAGTTGGAAAATCCCGCACAATTAAAAATTTCTTTAGAATTTGAAAAACGCGAAAAGGCCCATATTCAAGCACTAAATGAATTTTTAGACGGAAAAATAGAATATAAATATATAGAGCAATAACTCTTTTAACTTTTACCGTTTCATCATTTTTAACCTAATAAACGGTTTGTGATGCACAAAAAAATATTTAAAAATAAAAAAATCCTTCTCGGTGTAACGGGATGCATAGCCGCTTATAAAGCGGCTTTTCTAACTCGTGAACTAAAAAAATTGGGTGCTGAAGTAAGGGTGATTATGACCTCTTCTGCAGCGGAATTTATTTCGCCGCTTACACTTTCAACATTATCAGAAAATCAGGTGGTAATAAATATTTTCCCATCATCACAAAAAGAAAATACTGCTCTGGGTACCTGGCATATCGATTCTGCACTTTGGGCGGATATTATGGTTGTCGCACCTTGTACAATCAATACTGTTGCAAAAATTGCCCGCGGTTTTGCAGACAACGCTTTAACTACAATTGTTACCGCTTTGCGTTCTCCACTCCTGATTGCACCCGCAGCTGATGTTGATATGTATCAGAACAAAATAACGCAAAAGAATATTCAAAATTTAAAAGATTTTGGGATAAATATAATCGATGCCGAAGAAGGCGAACTTGCAAGCGGGCTAAAAGGCAAGGGAAGATTAGCCGAACTTGACAAGATAATAGATTCTGCTGCTTTGGTGCTTAGCGGTTTTAGGTGCGATTTGGAAAACCAAAAAATTCTTATTACAGCCGGACCGACTTATGAAGATATCGATCCCGTTAGATTTATCGGGAACCGTTCTTCCGGTAAAATGGGTTATTGGCTTGCAAAAGCCGCTTATTTAAGGGGCGCTGATGTAACATTAATTTCAGGTCCTTCTTCAGAGAAAATTTACCCTGAAATTAATTTCCTGTCTGTAAGATCCGCAACAGAGATGGAGAAAGCGGTAAAACAGAATTTGAAAAAGAACGATGTGTTAATAATGTCAGCCGCAGTTGCCGACTACAGCCCGCTTAAAAAAGTAAACAGCAAGATTAAAAAAGAGAACAAATTAAAAACGGTTGCTTTAAAAGAAAACACTGATATATTAGCATCCATCGATAAAGAAGGAAAGTTTGTTGTCGGTTTTGCCTTAGAGACCGAAAACGGACTCGTAAACGCTAAGAAAAAATTGGAGAATAAAAATCTGGATATGATTGTTTTGAACGTGCTTAAAGCAAACCAAAGCGGTTTTGATTCAAATACAAATAAGATAAAGATACTCAATAAATCCGGTGATAAAAAAGATTATCCTTTGTTATCAAAGTTTTCTGCAGCGAACAACATTCTTTCAGAAATTTTTAAAAACAAAAAATAATTAAACTTGTCCGATTCTTTAAAAAATAAAATTATCGAATCATTAATCGACCAAAAAGAAATTTTCGGCGACGAATTATTAGAAGAGGTAAATATTAAATTAGATAAATCCCCTCCGCAGCAAAATGGAAAAGAAGAAAAAAAAGAGCCCGTTTCTATTAATACCGATGAATGGCAAAATTCAAAATCAATTGAAGAATTGGAATCATTAATAAACTCGTGTAAAAAATGTGTGCTGGCTGAAAACAGAAATAATTTTGTTTTCGGTTCAGGCAATCCCAATGCAGATGTTATGGTAATAGGCGAAGGTCCGGGGGCGGAAGAGGATAAACAGGGACTTCCGTTTGTAGGACGCGCAGGTAAATTATTAACAGATATCTTGAAAGCGATAAAATTCACCCGTGAAGAAGTTTTTATTGCTAATGTTGTAAAATGCAGACCGCCGGGCAACAGAACTCCCCTGCCTTTGGAGATGGACACTTGCATTCCTTATCTTAAAAAACAAATTGAAATAATCAAACCGAAATTAATCCTGTGCCTGGGCAAAACTGCAGCTCTGGGAATATTGAAAATGAACTCAAGTCTTGGTAATATGCGGGGTAAGATTTTTGATTTTGAAAATGCGAAGGTAATCGTTACATATCATCCCGCAGCATTGTTAAGAAACCCGCACTGGAAACGGTCAACTTGGGAAGATGTACAAAAATTAAAAGCCCTTTACGATGATTTGAAAGAAAAGTAATTGATGGCAAAAACAAAAAAACAAAATATAGAATTAGAAAATTTGGTACCTGCCGATGTAAAACCTCCTTACGCACCAGAAGTAGAAGCCTCCGTACTTGGCGCAATGCTAATTGAAAAAGAAGCAGTACCAAAAGCAATTGAACTTCTTACTTCTTCCAGTTTTTACTTGAAAGAGCACAAGCTGATTTTTGAAGCAATGGTTTCGCTGTTTGAATCAGGCGAACCAATTGACACAGTCACTCTTTACGAAGAATTAAAAAAACGTGAACAGAACGAAGAAGTAGGCGGCGCCGTTTACTTGAGCAAACTTTCACAGAATATATCTTCAGCCGCAAATATTGAATACCACGCTAAAATTATTATTGAGAAAGAAATTCTACGCGGACTTATTTCAAGTTCCCACAAAATAGCTAAATCGGCATACGAAGGCACCGAAGATGCTTTTGATATTTTGGATGATGCTGAACGCAAAATTTTTGAAATTACAGAAAGTCATCTTAAGAGATCTTTTTTAGGAATGGATCACGCAGTTAAAAATGCACTTGAATATATTGAGGCAATACACTCAAATGCCAACAAAGATTTTTCAGTTCCAACGGGATTTTATGAATTAGACGAACTTCTCGGGGGGTTTCAAAAATCCGATTTAGTTATTATTGCTGCCAGACCTTCCATGGGTAAAACAGCCTTTGCCCTTTCGGTTGCACGTAATGCAGCAATTGATTTTAATGTCCCCGTCGGAATTTTCAGCCTGGAAATGTCAACGATGCAATTAATAATTAGACTTCTTTGTGCCGAAGGAAAATTGAATGCACACCAGGTTAGAACCGGAAAGCTGCCTGCAAGTCAGGGTGTTAAACTCAGTAAAAACGCGCACCGACTTACTGAAGCTCCCATTTATGTTGATGACACTCCCGCACAAACCGTGCTTGAAATAAGAGCCAAAGCACGAAGGCTTAAAGCGGAAAAAGATATCGGACTTATCATTATCGATTACCTCCAGCTTATGCAGGGTCAGGCAAGGATGGAAAGCAGGGAAAGGGAAATTTCACATATCTCACGTTCTTTAAAGGCTTTGTCAAAAGAATTGGACATTCCGATTTTAGCTCTCTCACAGCTTAATCGTGCGGTAGAATCCCGAACGGATAAAAAACCGCAGCTTTCGGATTTAAGGGAATCCGGTTCAATTGAGCAGGATGCGGATGTTGTTATTTTCCTAAACAGACCGGAATATTATGGCATGCAAACAGATAATGACGGGAATTCGTGGGAAGGGATAGCCGAAATTATAATCGGTAAGCAGAGAAACGGTCCGGTTGGCACTGTGAAAATGGCTTTCATAAAAGAATACGCACGTTTTGAAAATCTCGAACACAAAAGACAAATTGAAGAAAGTTTCCCCGAAGAAATAAGCGAAGATATAATTTAAGGAGTTTTATGCGAACTCCAATTGTTACAATTCTTTTTCTCCTTTTCAATGTTTCAGTCTTCTCACAAATTTACACTCAAAAAGATGTAGAGATTTACAAAAATATTATCCGGAAAGCTCAAACCGATAGTCTGCAAAAGGAAACTATCGGCAGACTGATAGTTGAAATAGGCAAACAATTTATCGGTACCGATTATGTTGCACACACATTGGAAGTCGGGAAAAAAGAATCTCTTGTAGTTAATCTACGCAAATTTGACTGCACAACATTTTTGGATAATTCTTTAGTGCTGGCAAGATTAGTTAAAAAATCAGATACTTCTTTTGCGGATTATGTTAACGAACTTACAAACGAAAGATACAGAAACGGTAAAGTAAAAAAATACCCTTCCAGACTTCATTATTTTTCAGATTGGCTTTACGATGCAGAAAAAAGAGGTCTGATAAAAAACATATCCAAAGAAATAGGCGGTGAAATTTATAATAAGAAAATATTTTTTATGTCGAAGAATAGTAAATTTTATAAACAATTAAGCAATAAATATTTCTTAAAAGATATTGAACAAATTGAAAGTGAAATCAACAAAAGAAAATATTTTTACATTCCAAAAGAAAAAATAGGTAAGATAGAAAGTAAAATTAAAACCGGTGATTTAATAGCAATAACAACAAGCATTAAAGGTTTGGATATTTCTCACGTGGGTATTGCAATTAAAATGGATTACGGCAGAATACATTACCTGCACGCGCCGAATGTCGGGCAAAAGGTAAAAATATCTGAAATGCCTTTAGCCGATTACTTAATGGGTAATAAAACCCAAACGGGAATTATGGTTGCAAGAGCTTTGGAACCAAAATAATTTTAACTTAAAGCATTATAATTTTTAACTATTTCGTCAATTGATTCACCCAAACTTTTCACTTTTATACCATAAGAGGAAAGTTTATCTGTATTCAACGATACGTCTTTCACCCCCGCATAATCCGGGATATCATCCATTTTAATTTTTTTCAGAAGACTTCTTTCAAATCCCGCTGTTTCACAAAGCAGTTCCACAAGTTCCGCCCTGGTTACCCTTTCCGTTCCGCCTAAATTTATGGTTTCTTTATTTATATTTTTTTCAATTAATTTTTTTATTGCTTTTGCGGATTCAAAAACAGAAATGGGTGTTCTGAATTGATCGCTAAATACTTTTACTTCTTTCCCTTTTTTTAACGATTCAAAAGAAAATTGGAAATAATTTTTCTTGTTTGTTTTTGAAAGTCCTATTAACAGGGCCTGTCTTAAAATTAAATAATTATCAAATGTCTCTTTAATTTTAACTTCCCCCATCAATTTGGTTTCCGCGTAAAGTGAAGCCGGGATTAATTTTGAATTTTCGTCCAGCATTGAACCGCGGTATCCGGCATAGACTAAATCCGTAGAAATATATATAAGTTTACTCTTGTTTAAATCACACAGCTCTGCAACAAGCTTCGTTCCGTTTACATTAACATCGTAAACTTTTTTGCTGTTTATTTTATTGCATAGAGACGGATTGGAAATTGACGCTGCGTGTATAACAATCTCAGGGTTGAATTCATTAAAAATTTCTTTTAAATGTTTTACATCCGTGATATCAATTGATTTAGAATTATATAATTTACA
>CAZTZZ010000023.1:6779-23239 GCA_964617905.1 uncultured Ignavibacteriaceae bacterium
GCGGACAAGTTAAAACTGGATTTTGTTTATTACGGAGTTGAAAACAAATTGAATATAATCCAAGATATTTGCGCAGCCGAAAATATAATGAAAGAGGAAATTGCATATATGGGTGATGATGAGATTGATTTGGAAGTTTTAAAAAACGTGGGATTAAGCGCTTGTCCGAGTGACGCAATACCCCAAGTTAAAGATTGTGTTAATTTTATAAGCACCAAACCCGGCGGACACGGTGCATTTAGGGAATTATCGGATTTAATTTTAATAAATAGCAGTAAGTAAATTTTGCATAAAAATCCGAATTCTTAAATTTAATCCCTATATTTTATCTTATGTTTATGAAAAAAAATCAATTAGCAGTAATCATTATTTTTTTATGTTTTACAAACATTTATTCTCAAAACGATGATTATTTTGATGCGCCGTTCGGTGGAGGCATAGGCTATAATCCCGGGTGGATGATACCTGATTTTGATATAATAAATTCACAAATTAAATCTTTAGGCATTCCTGAATTTTCAAGCAGCGGTTTTTATACTTCCGGTATCAGCGGGTTTATGTATTTGGGATTTTTAAAACAAGTAAGAATCGGAGGCATTGGATTCGGAGGTTCAACTTCAAGAGATGTTTCAATTGCCGGAATAAAAAAAGAAGCGGTTTATTCCCTAAGCGGAGGAGGAATTTCCATTGAATACACACTCCCTTATGTTCGGGATTTGGGAATATCAATAGGAACTGTTTTAGGGAGAGGAAGTTTGGAGTTGGAATTATTTCAAAATAAAGGAAGTATAAGCTGGAATAATGTGTGGAGTGATTTAAATTCAAATTCAACTTCAAACATAAACAGAAGTCTGAAAAACAATTACTGGTTTTTAATACCGACTTTGAATATTGATATTCCGCTTGACAGGTTTATTACATTGCGATTTGGCGCGGGTTATCAGATTACTTTCGGTGACAGTTGGAAAGTCGATAATGATATTGAAATTTCGGGCGTACCTTCGGGATTAGATGCAAATTCGTTTTTTATTCAAACAGGAATTTTCATAGGATTTTTCTCTTTTTAACAAATGAAAAATATTTTAGTAACAGGCGGTGCGGGATTTATCGGCAGTAATTTTATCAACTATATTTTAGATAAAAAAGATGATTACAACATAGTTAATCTCGACAAACTTACTTATGCAGGCAATCTTGAAAATTTAATTTCGTCACAGAATAAAAAAAATTATAAATTCATTCACGGTGACATTACTAATCCGGAATTGATAAATTTTCTCTTTGGAAAATATGAATTGGAGTATGTTATAAATTTTGCCGCTGAATCGCACGTTGACAGAAGTATTTTAAGTTCGAAAGAATTTGTAACCACAAATATTTTAGGCACAAATATTCTACTCGATGCAGCCAGAAATTTTAACGTGAAAAAATTCCTTCAAATTTCTACAGACGAAGTTTACGGCACCTTGGGAAATGAAGGTTTGTTTTCGGAAGAGACTCCCCTTGCACCAAACAGTCCTTATTCATCGAGTAAAGCAAGCGCTGATATGCTTGCGATTGCTAATTATAAAACCTACGGGATGCCTGTGGTTATTACGCGATGCTCAAACAATTACGGACCTTACCAATTCCCGGAGAAATTAATTCCGCTTATGATTATCAATTCGCTGCACGATAAAAAACTTCCCGTTTACGGTGACGGCAAAAATGTGCGCGATTGGATTTATGTACTCGACCACTGCCGGGCAATTGAAATGGTATTTGAAAAGGGTGAAAAAGGCGAAATTTATAATGTCGGCGCTTCAACTGAAATGAAGAATATTGATATAGTAAAGCTTATTTTAAACTATCTGAAAAAATCTGATTCTTTGATTGAATTTGTGAAGGACAGGTTAGGTCACGACAGACGTTATGCAATTGATTCTTCAAAAATAGAAAATACGCTGGGCTGGAGTCCGGAAAATTCTTTTGAAGATGCAATAATAAAAACAATAGATTGGTATATTAATAATAAAGATTGGTGGAATAGGATAATTACGGGCGAGTATTTGGAATACTACCAAAAACAGTACAAAAATTAAAAGGTTTTATGATGAGAAAATTATTCGTTTTTTTTATAATAATATTTTTATTAAAAACTTTAAATGCACAAAACAAAACAGATTTTAAGAATAATCCCCTCGCGGCGGCAAGCATTATTTCAGTAACTATCGGCGGTGATTTTGTAATTACAGGTTCCTTCCCCTCAACTTTTACAGAAAGAGTTGACCAATTTGTTACAAGAATTTATAACGAAGCATATACTAAAACACTTCAAAGTTTAAAGGACACCAAACTAATTGCAGAGGTAAATAATAAGTTTAAAAATATCTCGCTCCGCGGAATTTTGTTGAAAAGAACCGACGGAAAAACATTGCATATCGATTTACAAAAATTCAGATTGAACGGGGATTTTAAAAACAACCCGTATTTAAAAAATGACGATGTTATTATTTTTCCCCCGGCCGATAAAAATAAAAACTTTTTTACGGTAAACGGTGCTGTTAATAAACACGGCAAATTTTATTTTGTTGAAGGTGACAGACTTTCGGATGCGATAGAATTGGCACAGGGAATTAATAAGGCTTATGATAAAATAAAGGGAATAGAAATCAGCCGTCTTTCCTTTGACGGAACTAAAATTAAAAATATTAATACGAACATTGAAAGCAATATGCTGTTAAAGAGAGGTGACCAAATAAGAGTGCTTGCCGACGAAACACAGCGCAAGGATTTTCACGTTATTGTAGCCGGTGAAGTTAATATGCCGGGTTATATTTCAATTACAAAAAATAACACAACACTGCACGATGTTATAAAAAGCGCTGGTGGAATAAAACCAACCGGTTCTTTAAGAAGGGCAAGATTGTTAAGCGGCAATATTGCATCATTTATTTTATATAAAAAATATGGGTTAAAAATTGATGATGAAAATAAACTAACGGTAGAAGAAATTAACAATCGCTATTTAAAACTCGAAGACCTGCTAATGTCCAGGATGTCAAACTTGACGGAGGAAGATACTTCATATTTCTATGCAGAGAACAGGATTAGAGCACTTTTAAATGAAAATTCAATCGATTTTACAACTTTAAAAGATAAAAACTCTGAAGCATCCAATTTTATTGTCAGCAACGGCGATATTATAATTATTCCGAAGATCGACAATACTGTTTATATATTCGGACAAGTTGCAAAAACCGGGAAAATAACTTACAAAGAAGGCGCTGATTATTTATACTATTTAAATAAAGCAGGCGGACTTTCGGAATATTCCGATGATGACATAATTGTAATAAAAGGACGGACAAAAGAATGGATTTCACCCATAGACAATAAAGTTGAAATTGAACCGGGTGATTTTATTTGGGTTCCGAAAAACCCACACAAATCATTTAATTATTATCTTACACAAACAGGTGTTTATTTTACAATTGTTGGCGGTATTGCAACTATCCTGCTATTACTTAACCAGTTTGGAAAATAATATTTTTTTATTGTGAAAATATTTATAAAAACTTAATTTACATTTGATTATTAAAGAGAAAGAATTGAAAGAAAACGAAAGACAAAACTCCAAACCCAACGAAACTGCAAAAGTAAATAATAACCAGAATAAACAGGGACATTATAACAGGCGCAGAAGATATCATAAATACAGAAGACCTTTTAAAACAACTGAAAGAATCTCGTTTAAAAAGATTTCAATAGTTATTCCCCTGCTGGACGAAGAAGAATCGATAAGACCCCTTCTTAATGAAATAAATAAAGCTCTTTTAAATAAAGGGATTCAGTACGAAGTTTTATTTATTGACGATGGAAGCATGGACAAATCTTTGAAAATAATAAAAGAGATGAATGCACAAAACAAGAAAGTTAAATATTATAGCTTCCAAAAAAATTACGGTAAATCTGCAGCGCTACAAATAGGGTTTAAACAAGCAACTGGAGATGCAATTATTACAATGGATGCTGACCTGCAAGACGATCCATCGGAGATAATGAATCTATTAAGGAAATTAGACGAAGGATATGACCTCGTTTCCGGCTGGAAGAAAAAAAGACAGGACCCGCTGATTAAAAAGATTTCATCAAGATTTTTTAATTTTATAACAAGAGTGATGACCGGAATTAAAATTCATGATTTCAACTGCGGATTGAAAGCATACAGGAAAGATGTTGTAAAAAACATAAAAGTTTACGGGGAACTTCACCGTTATGTACCAGTACTTGCAAAGTGGAAGGGTTACAGAATTTCTGAAATTAATGTTAAACATCATCCAAGAAGATACGGCAAAACAAAGTTCGGTATATCCCGATTTTTCAAAGGTTTTATCGATTTGATTACCGTCCTTTTCGCAACACGTTACATAAAGCGTCCAATGCATTTCTTCGGATTTTTAGGAGCGTTTTCTTTTATAATCGGTTTACTGGTTAACGGATATTTGACTTACCAGTGGATAATTGGCATTCCATTAAGCAACAGACCTATGTTATTCTTGGGTATGTTATTAATTATTGTCGGTGTGCAGTTTTTCTCTATAGGTTTGCTCGGCGAAATTTTGGTTCACAATTCAATGGATGAAAAAGAATATTTAATAAAAGACAAAGGATGATCCTTGCTTTGAGTTTTACTTTTCTATTTAACATCCCTGTTTATGATAATTTGAATGAATATTAAAGACATTAAAATAAACTGCAGATTCTTCAGAGGCGATATTCCTTGTCAGCCTCATAAACAACACGGCGTACACTGTGTTGATGTAAACGGTAAAAGTTGTGTGCATTATGATGAAACAACTGAAAAAATACTTGTCATTAAATTAGGCGCTGCAGGAGATGTAATAAGAACAACACCTATTTTACAAAAACTTAAAAATGAATTTTCAAATGCTATAATTTTCTGGCTTACATATTCGCCGGAAATGGTACCTGATTTAGCCGACGAAATATTAAAATTCAACGAAGCATCTATTACTTATCTCCGGTCAGTTAAGTTTGATTATATTTTTAATCTCGATAAAGACAAAGAGGCTTGTGCTTTAACTTCATGTTTAACGGGAAAAGAAAAAAGAGGTTTTATTTTAAAAGAAGGAGCACCCTTCCCTGCCGATAAAAATGCCGAAGGAAAATTTATGACGGGGTTATTCGATGATATAAATAAAACAAATACAAAGAACTATCTTGAAGAAATTTTTGAAATCTGCGGGTTTGAATATTCCGGTGAAAGATATAATCTTCCAGAATTCAAATCAAATAAAACTTGGGATATTGATAAAACAAAAAAAGTTATTGGACTCAATACTGGGTGCAGTGGAAGGTGGACATCGCGTTTGTGGCCTGAAAAATATTGGACTGATCTAGCCATACAGTTAGTTGATAATGGGTTTGAAGTCATTTTTTTAGGTGGTGAACAAGAAGACAAAAAAAATAAAAATTTTTCCAAATCATCCGGAGGGAAATATTTCGGACACTATGATTTGGCAACTTTTGTAAATTTAATGGATCAATGTGATTTGATTGTAACCGGCGTTACAATGGCAATGCACATTGCTCTAGGATTGAATAAAAAAATAGTTCTGTTCAACAATATTTTTAATCCTAATGAATTTGAACTTTTTGGTTTGGGTAAAATAATCCAGCCGGATAAAGAATGCAGGTGTTTTTTTAGTCCAACCTGCACAAACAACGATTATAAATGTATGGAACACTTATACCCAGAAAAAGTTTATTCTGTAATTGATGAGCTTTTTTCAAAATGAAAACAACAATCCTTTCGCCTGCATATCCTTTAAGAGGAGGTATTGCAAATTTTGCAGGTTCGCTATACAATGAACTCAATAAAGAAAACGATGTAAAATTAATTTCATACAAGAAACAGTACCCTTCTTTTTTATTTCCGGGAAAAACACAAAAAGAAAAGGATGAAACAGTTAACAAAATTTTTGCCGAGAATCTTGTAGATTCAACAAATCCATACAATTGGATTAAAGTTGGAAGAAAAATAAAATTAGATTCACCAGATCTGCTTATTGTACAATTTTGGCTTCCCTTTTTTGCTCCTTGTCTTAAAACAATTTCTAAAATTGTAAAGCAAAATAAAAAGACAAAAATATTGGCTATTTGTCATAATATAATTCCCCACGAAAAAAGAACGGGTGATGTATTTTTGACAAAACTGTTTTTCAAATATGTTGACAAGTTTATTTTGTTATCGGAAAAAGTAAAAAAAGAACTGTTATTAATAAAAAAAGACGCCGTTAATATAGTAATTCCCCATCCTGTTTATTCGAAATTTGGTGAAGCTGTTAATCAAAAAGAAGCTAAGGCATATTTAAATATAAACGCTGAAAAATTGATTCTCTTTTTTGGATTTATTCGTGATTACAAAGGATTAGATACATTATTTAAAGCCCTAAATTTAATTGATAAAAAAAATAATATTAAATTACTTGTTGCCGGGGAGTTTTATTCAAATGAAAATAAATATAAAAAATTGATTAGAGAATTTAATATCAATGAATCTTTAATTTTAAAAACCGATTTTATACCGGCTTCTGAAGTTAAGTATTATTTTTCAGCTTCTGATGTTACAGTTTTGCCGTATAAAAATGCTTCACAAAGCGGAATAGCACAAATCGCAATGAACTTCAACAAACCTGTAATTGCTACTAATGTAGGCGGTTTATCGGAAGTAGTAATTAATGAGAAAACAGGATTGCTTGTTGAAAAAGAAAATCCAAAAGCTTTGGCCGATGCCATTGTAAGGTTTTATAACGAAAACCTGGAAAAAAAGTTTAATAAAAATATAAACCTGGAAAAAGATAAATACAGTTGGCATAATTTTTCAAAACAATTATTAAATTTTGTAAATACATAGATGAACTACGACCCTATTAAAGACATATTTGCCGGCACCGTAAAAAAGATACCGACACTAAGAATAATTTTTTATAAACTGTTGGATTTGTTTTTCCTTCGTTCGTGGTATGTTAGAAGAGAGCTGAAAAATATCCGCAAAAAAACAGAGAACAATAGACTTGATATTTACGATGCCGGTACGGGATTCGGTCAGTATTGTCTTTTTATGTCAAAAAAAATGAGACCGTGTGAAATTTATGCCATAGATGTAAAAGAAGAATGGATAAATGACTGCGAAGGTTTCTTCATCACAAAAGAAATTAATAATGTAAATTTTCAGGTTGAAGACTTAACTAAAATTAATCACAAAAATAAATTCGATTTAATTTTAAGTGTTGACGTAATGGAACACATTGAAGATGACAGACTGGTATTCCAAAATTTTTATGATGCACTTAAAGAAGGTGGTTACTTGTTGATTAACACACCGTCCGTTTACGGCGGAAGCGATGTGCACGATGAAAAAGGTGAAAGTTTTATCGGAGAACACGCACGTGACGGTTACTCCCCTGAAGACTTAAAAGAGAAGTTGGAACCACTGGGATTCAAAATTGAAAGTGTAAAATTCACTTACGGTTTTTGGGGTGACAAAGCCTGGAGGCTGGGAATTAAAGTGCCGATGCTATTATTAAATTTTTCGAAATTATTTTTCCTTCTGCTTCCGTTTTATTTATTGATAACGTTTCCTTTTACTTTTATTATGATGTTTATAGATTACAAAACGGATAACAAAATTGGTTCGGGAATAAATTTATTAGCAAAAAAATAAGTATAATAGAATTTAGTTATTAGAGGTTTATAGCTTTATGCCTAAAGTAAAAAAGTCATCAAAAGACAAACAAAAAGTAAAAACAACTTTTTTCAATTCACTAAACATTGAAGAATTTCTCCCAAAAAAATTCCACGTATTAGCAGTTGTATTAATTGTAATAATTTTGTTTTTAATTTTTTTGAACCCGCTTTATTTCGGAGGAAAAACATTTCAGTCAGGTGACATAATTGCAAGCAAGAGTCTTCATTCGTATGTTGAAAGCCACACAGACGGGTTTACACTTTGGAATCCATACATTTTCTGTGGAATTCCGGCTTACGCAACAAGCACAGGGGCTCCATGGTTCAATCTTTTTTACGACGGAATAACCGCAGTTAGGAGTGTCTTTTCTGCTTCATTTGAAGTTGGCTATTCAATGTGGAGTTTCTATTTAATTATTTTAGCCATCACTTCTTTTTTCCTGATGAATTATCTTACTAAGAACACACTTGTTAGTTTATTCACGGCTTTATCCACAGCATTCAGTACGGGATTAATTGTGTTTTTGTTCATTGGTCACGTTACCAAACTCACTGCAATTTGCTGGTATCCCCTTATCTTCCTTATGATTTTAAGACTGCAAAAGAAAATTACTTTAATTGATGTTTTAGTTTTAATTATCACGCTTCAATTATTTATTCAGGGTTTTCACGTTCAAATAATTTTCTATTCTCTTTTGGCAGTTGCAATTTATTTCATCTATTATTTCTTACGTGCTTTAATAAAGAAAAATAACGAATTAAGACAAAGAGTGTTGAAAACCGTGGGTGTGTTCGCCGGTTCATTTATTATTGCTCTTCTTATTCAATCTGATAATCTCACCCAAGTTTATGAGTATATGCCGTATTCCACAAGGGGCAGTGAGAGTATTGTAGAAAAAACAACGGCAAAAAATTTAAAGTCGGAAAGTGAATACTACAATTACCACACAAGCTGGTCTTTTTCTCCCGAAGAAATTTCAACATTTATTGTTCCGTCATTTTATGGTTTCGGAAACTCAACTTATAGAGGGAAATTAACACAAGGTAAACCTGTTGAAGTCAATACATACTTCGGTCAAATGCCCTTTGTTGACGTTGCAATGTATATGGGAGTGCTAGTTTTCTTCCTCGCTTTGTTTGCTATGTATACAAGACGAAAGGAACCGTTCGTTCAGTTTCTTAGCTTATTATCAGCCTTTGCACTAATTTTATCTTTCGGTAAAAACTTTACGCCATTGTTTGATTTGTTCTTTTACTACTTCCCTTTTTTCAATAAGTTTAGAGTTCCCTCTATGGTCCTTGTTCTTCTACAGTTAAGTTTTCCTGTTTTGGCTGGACTGGGAATAATGAAAATTATCTCTTTAAAAGAAGAAAAAGATGATAAAGTCACAAAGTTTATTAAAAACATTGCAATTATTTTTACCGGATTGTTTATTGTTTCAATTTTATTTAACTCATCAATTACAAATTGGTTTACCTCCAGGGTTAATGATTTTGCAGGTTCTATAAGTTCTTCAAGACCTCAATATGCACAGCAGTACAAAGCTTTAGCCGGATATATGGGTGGAATGTTCTCCGGTGATTTTATAATTGCGATGGGACTGTTAACATTCACTTTTGGAGGCGCACTTGCCTATATAAATTCAAAAATAAGTAAAGATATTTGGGTGATTTTACTTATTATCTTTACTGTTTTTGATTTGTGGAGAATTGATAACAGGGGTGCACAATACAAAGATAACCCCAATATCACCAATCAGTTTAACGAACCGGATTATATAAAAGTAATTAAAAACAAAAATGATAAACAGCCGTTTAGAATATTAAATTTGAAACAGGACGGTTCTCTCGGTTCGTTTAGAAATAACTCAAATTATCATGCATATTTTCTTGTTGAAGATTTTTACGGTTATTCCGCTATTAAACCACGGACATATCAGGATTTTATGGATGTGGTAGGACCAGTTAATGAGACACTTTGGAGAATGTTGAATGTTAAATATTTGATAACCGATAAACCCGCATCATTCCCAGGTTTGCAACCGATTTACAACGGCAGCAAAACATTTATCTACAAAAACACAAAAGTACTTCCGCGGGTATATTTAGTTGACAGCGTTGCTAACAAAAATGGAATGGATATTCTTACCACAGTTAAACAAAATTCCTTTGATCCAAAAAAATTAGCATTTATCGATGATGCCAATCTTAAGATTGATAAACCGGATTCTACGGTGTATTCAAAAATATTAGATTACAAAAATGAATCCGTTAAAGTAGAAGTAAATGCTTCGGGTAATAACTTTTTATTTTTTGGTGATACATATTTACCAACCGGCTGGAAAGTATATATAGATAAAAAAGAAGGAAAACTTTACAGGACAAATTACGGTTTTATGGGTGCTGTTGTTACAAAAGGCAAACACCAAGTTGAATTTAAATACGCGCCGGCGACATTTTATATAGCAAAATACGTTGTACTCGTTTTAAGTTCGTTTGTAATATTGCTTCTTATTTTCTCTTTTTGGAGAAGGAAAAAAGTAAAAAATGAATAAAAATTCTTAACTGTTATTTAGTCTTTATGGGTATTGTAATTAAGGAAAGTATAAAAAGTACAATAGCATCGTATATTGGTGTTTTAATAGGTACTATTAATGTTGTCCTTCTTTACACAAATTTTCTATCTCCCGAACAATTAGGACTGACCCGTGTTTTACAAGATATAACGTTATTGTTTATTGCATTAGCCCAATTAGGTTCTCCAAATCTTATAATTAAATTTTTTCCCCACTTCAAAAATTCAAAGAACAATCACAACGGTTTTTTATTCTTTTCTATTTTTTACACAATTACAGGATTTTTATTCTTTACAATTCTATTTTTTGTTCTTCAGAGTACAATACTAAATGCTTATGTAAGCAAATCACCACTAATAGTAAAATACCTTTACCTTGTAATTCCATTAGGATTCGGATTGGTATTAATGAACATTTTTGAGTCGTATATTGTTGTTCATTCAAAGGTTGTTTTTCCAACTTTTATGAGGGAAGTATTTATAAAATTAAGTAATACATTTCTAATTATTCTATTTGCATTTAGCGTAATAAATTTTACACAATTTTTATATCTTTTTATTCTAGTATATCTTTTGGCTTCAACAATACTTCTTTTTTATGTTAAGAGTCTTGGAAGTTTTTCCCTACTACCGAATTTTTCAATTTTCAAATCCCCTAAACTAAAACAAATGTTAAGTTACGGTATGTTTACTTTGCTGGGGGGGATTGGCTATCTGCTCACAACCAAGATAGATATACTTATGCTTCCTGCATATGAAGGTTTAAGACAAACAGCGGTTTACACAATTGCTGTTTTAATAGCAACATTAATGGAGATACCAAAAAGAACTTTGACTCAAGCCGTTACATCCACTTTAAGTTTTGCTATTAAAGACAATGATAAACAAAAAATTAATGAGCTGTACAAGAAAACGTCTATTAATCTCTTTATATTCGGCTCTGTTTTATTTTTACTTCTTTGGGTAAATATTAACGACATATTTGCTCTAATTCCAAAAGGAGAAATTTATGCGGCGGGTAAAGTTGTGTTGTTTTTGTTTTTAATAGGCCGGTTATTAGATCTATTATCAGGTATAAATTCTGAGATTATTCTTTATTCACAATATTATAAATATTCATTAGTGTTTATGATATTTTTGGGAATTATAACAGTTATAACAAATCTTATATTTATTCCCCTATACGGCATACTTGGCGCAGCCGTTGCAACATTGCTTTCAATAGTAATTTATATGCTGGCAAGAATTGTTTTTGTTTGGGTTAAATTTAATATACACCCTTTCAGCAGCTCTACATTATTAAGTATTTTGTTTTTTGTTTTAATTTTATTGATAGTTATTGTAGGAAATAATCCTTTCACATATGTTTTAAACAATATTTTCAATATTAGTAATTTTTACATTTCGTCAATCATTAATATTATAATTAGGTCATTTCTTTTAATAGTAATATGCACTTTCTTATTTGTAAAATTTAATATCTCTGAAGATTTCACTAATTTAGTTATTACTGTAATACAAAAAATTAAAATACATTAAGACATTCAACTAGGTTGAACCCAAAATTAAAATAATATATGATTTTTAACTATTAACAGTTGAAAAGTTTTCCGGTTGTTAATGGAAATTTTATATCAAACATTTCAAATTTTTTAATACATTTGGAAAATCATTTTTAAATTATTCACCTTAACAATATAAAAAAGGAGACGTATTTAATGTTAAAAGACAGTTGGATTAGAAATAGATTCTGTGGTAAAACAATACAAGGTTATGAGGGCGAAGATATGATATTATATCGCATATTTACAGAATTATTAGATATAAAAAATGGATTTTATATTGATGTCGGGGCTTTTAGACCTCGTCAATATTCTAATACTTGGTACTTAAAAAAAAAGCTGGGATTTAGAGGAATAAATATAGAACCGTCCAAAAAAGGTTTCATGTTTTTTAAGCAACAAAGACCCGATGATATAAACATTCAATGTTTGTGTGGAGATAAGTCGGCCAAAGTCCCATATTTTTATGATAATGATGAGCCTAGTTTATCAAAAATAGATGAAGAAAATAGGGAAATGGAATTAGAAAAAATGGATACACTTAAAAATATATGTAATGAACATAATGTTCTTAATATAGACTTACTTGATGTAGATGTTGAAGGATATGAATTTGAAGTATTAAAAGGACATAACTGGGAATTAAAGCCAAAAGTAATAATACTTGAAATAAATGATTGTAAAACAACTCTTTTAGAAGATATTTTAATTAATAGTGAAATACATAAGTTCATTAAAGAGAAAGGTTATTCTGTAATAGCCAAAACACAGAGAAATATGATTTATATAAAAAGCAATTTGTCTGATTTTAAAAGAAGATAAAAATTCAAGATATTATTTAAAATAGTCTTATTTTTAACTAATGTAAGGATTATGTTGAAGATGGTAATAAAAAAAGTTTGCTTGAAAAAATAATTTAATTCTATGTTATGCAAAGAATATGAAATTAATATTAAGCAGAATCTGTTGTTTACAGTTTTAATTTTACATTTAAAGAAATGATTCTTGCTCCAATCTGTTTGTTTGTTTACAAAAGACCAGATTTAACTTTTAAAACAGTTACATCCCTTAAAGAAAATCTATATGCAAATGAAAGCAATTTATTTATTTACTCTGATGCTGCAAAAAATGACAAAGATAATTCGCTTGTTTTTGAAGTAAGAAAATATATAAAGTCTATTGAAGGTTTCAAATCCGTTAAATTTATTGAAAGAGAAAATAATTTCGGCTTATCAGAATCTATAATTTCCGGTGTCTCAGAAGTCATAAATCAATTTGATAAAGTTATAGTATTAGAAGATGATTTGATTACTTCAAAATACTTTTTGAAATATATGAACGAAGCTTTGGATAAGTACGAAAATGAAAATAAAGTGATGAGTATCCACGGTTATATATATCCTGTAAAGAGCAAATTACCTGAAACATTTTTTTTACGAGGTACAGACTGTTGGGGATGGGCTACCTGGAAAAACAGATGGCAAACATTTGAAAAAGACGGAAAGATATTACTTGAACATTTGAAAGAAAAAAAATTAGCTTACAGTTTTGACCACAACGGCACAACTAATAATATTAAAATGCTTAAAAGACAAATAGCCGGTAAAGTAGATTCATGGGCAATCAGATGGCACGCTTCGGCATTTCTTCAAAATAAATTAACTCTTTATCCGGGTAAATCATTGGTTAATAATATCGGTATGGGCGGAGACAGTACGCATTTGGGTAAAACATCAATTTATGTCACAACTCTATCCCAAGCACCCGTAAAATTAGATGACATCCCCGTTGAAGAGAATAAATTTGCAGGAAAGGAAATGGAAAAATTTTATTCATCCATTAAACCAAATTTTATAAAAAGATATTATAAAAAAATTAAATATTTATTGGGCTTTTAATAATGTATAATGTTGACGATCCTGAATATCAAGATAATAGAGATTATAATTACAAGGATACAAACAGTATTTACAGAGAAGAATATGATTTGATATTGAATATCATTTCTGAAAATTCGAAAGTGATTGACCTTGGCTGCGGAGACGGTACATTATTAAAAAAAATTATTGAAGAAAAAAAAGCAGTTTGTAAAGGTGTTGAATTATCCGAAAGCGGTGTTATTTCTTGCCGGGAAAAAGGTCTTGATGTAATAAAACATAAAATTGATAACAAATTACCATTTGAAGATAATGCTTTTGACTTTTCAATTTGCAATGTGACAATTCAAATGGTTAGTTATCCGGAAATTCTTTTGAGTGAAATGAAAAGAATATCAAAATATCAAATAATTTCATTTCCTAATTTCGCTTTTTATAAAAACAGATTAGAACTTTTATTCAAAGGAAAAATGCCCGGTAAAATGTTATTCGGATATAAGTGGTTTAATTCGGGTCACATTCATCAATTATCAATTAAAGATTTTAAAGAACTTATAACAAAAACAGGTGATATGAAAATCATTAAACAAATCTTTGTACCGCCTAAAAATAATATTCAAAAAATATTGATGAAAATCTCCCCAAATTTATTTCAATATATCCCTATCTTTGTCACTCAAAAGATAAAACTATAAAATGCTGAAACGACAAATAATTAAAGAACAGTTTGAACCCGGAATTTTAGGCATCTTTGTTAATCCGTTTTATTTAACAAGAAAAGCTCTTTTAAAAAATATTAAATTACTCGCAGATGAAATCACAGGTAAAACGCTTGATGTAGGATGCGGAACAAAGCCCTATGAAAAATATTTTAATTCAACGGAATACATTGGGCTTGAAGTAGAAAACACGATTAACAAAGAAGAAAAAAAAGTAGATGTTTTTTATAAAGGTAGTAAAATACCTTTTTCCGACAAAGAGTTTGATTCAGTTATTACAAGCCAGGTATTGGAACATGTTTTTAATCCACAGCAATTTTTATCCGAAATAAACAGGGTTATGAAACCCAAATCTAAATTATTACTTACGGTTCCTTTTATCTGGGATGAACACGAGCAGCCCTTTGACTACGGCAGATACTCTTCCTTCGGACTTAAAGATTTATTGGAGAAAAACGGTTTTATTATTATTAAACATATTAAGAGCTTAAATAATATTGCGGCAGTCTTTCAAATGTTTAACGCTTATATTTATAAAATTTCTGTTAAACATAAATTACTGAGACAATTGCTAACGATTCTTATAATGGCTCCTGCAAATATTTTAGCAATTATTTTTTCTTTTCTATTACCAAAAAATGATGATATGTTTTTGGATAATGTTGTGTTAGCCGAAAAGGTACGCAATGTATAATTTTTGTACTTTGTTTGATACAAACTATCTCAGCCGCGGTGTTGCGCTTTACAGGTCATTAGAAAATGTTTGTGAAGATTTTCATCTTTACATTTTTGCGTTTGACAATACCTGTCTTGATATTCTAAATAAAATGAATTTGAATAAAGCAACAATTATAAGCTTAAAAGAATTTGAAGACGATAAACTTCTTGAAATAAAATCAACAAGAACAAAAGCTGAATACTGCTGGACCTCTACTTCATCAACGATTCTTTACATACTTGAAAAATACAACGTTGAAAGCTGTACTTATTTAGATGCCGACATATTTTTCTATTCACCTCCCAAACCAATTTTTGATGAACTTGGTGATAAATCGATTTTAATTACAGAACACCGTTACTCTCCTCAATATGACAAATCTAAAAAAAGCGGTAGATACTGTGTGCAGTTTATTACTTTTAAAAATGATGAATTGGGACTAAAAGCTTTAAGATGGTGGAGAGAAAGATGCTTAGAATGGTGCTACAACAGATATGAAGACGGGAAGTTCGGCGACCAGTTGTATCTTGACGATTGGACAACAAGATTTCAGGGCGTGCATGTTATGCTGAATCACGGCGGCGGACTTGCAGCGTGGAACGTGCAGCAGTATGATTTTTATAAAATAGATAATTCTCTTTACTGTAAAGAAAAAACTACTGGGAAAGAATTTTTAGTGATATTCTTTCATTTTCATTATTTGAGATTTTTTAAAAAAGACAAAATTGAACTGGGCAGAAGATATTTAAGCATTGATGTGAAAAATTATTTTTATAAACCTTATATTTTATATTTAAATAAGATTGAAGATGAGATTTTGCAAATTGACGAAAATATAATTGCAAATGAAAATCTTGATTATTCTTTTAATCTTAAGTCTCCAATAATTTCTCTTTGGAGAATAATTAGAGGTACTTACAATATTTTTAATAAAAAGGATTTTTTAAATAATTAAATGGCACATATAATAAATTTAGAAACTCATTCTGACAGTAGAGGCAATTTGACAGTAATTGAAAATCAAATTCCTTTTCCTATTAAACGCATATTTTATATTTACGGAGTTGACGATTCAGCAAGGGGCGGACACAGACATAAAACTACAAGACAAGCTGCCATTTGTCTGCACGGAAGTTGTATTGTCTCAAACAATAACAGGAAAAAACAAGAGGATTTCATTTTAGACCATCCTAAAAAATGTTTAATACTTGAACCCGAAGATTGGCACGTAATGCATAGTTTTACTAAAGATGCAGT
>CAZTZZ010000023.1:23339-31611 GCA_964617905.1 uncultured Ignavibacteriaceae bacterium
TAATACTTGAACCCGAAGATTGGCACGTAATGCATAGTTTTACTAAAGATGCAGTCTTTATTGTGTTTGCATCTACCGAGTTTGACCCTGATGATTATATCTTTGAGGAATACAAATGATTGAGTATGAAAATCTTGGAAAAGTTAACAAAAAGTTTCGGGAAGAATTGCTTAAAACTTTTGAAACTGTTTTAGACAGCGGCTGGTTTATTTTAGGCAAAAATGTTACTGAATTTGAGGACAATTTTGCCGAATACATCGGCACTAAAAGCTGTGTAGGTGTCGGTTCAGGATTGGATGCGCTCACCCTTTCAATTAAAGCACTTAATTTACAGAAAGGAAGCGAAATTATAGTTCCTTCAAATACATACATTGCAACAATACTCGCAATTATTCACTGTAATTTAACACCTGTATTGGTAGAACCAGATATTAAAACATACAATATCGATCCGGATAAAATTGAAGAAAAAATAAACTCAAAGACAAAAGCCGTTTTGGTTGTTCATCTTTACGGCAAGTCGTGCGATATGGACCCGGTTGTCAGTATTGCTGAAAAAAATAATCTAAAAATAATTGAAGACTGCGCACAGTCTCACGGAACAAAATATAAAGGCAAGGTAACCGGCTCATTCGGTGATTTATCTGCATTCAGTTTTTATCCGACTAAAAATCTTGGTGCTTTCGGGGATGCAGGCTGTGTTACAACCAACAACAATAATTACACGCAAGTTTTAAAACAACTTCGTAATTATGGCTCGGACATAAAATACCAGAACGAACTTGCGGGATTTAATTCGAGAATGGATGAAATGCAGGCAGCTTTTTTAAAAGTTAAGCTAAATCATTTGGATGAGATTAATTCTCACAAAAGAAATATAGCTAAAATTTATTTTGATAATTTAAAAAATGATTTTATAAAGCCGGTTATTGATAAAGATTATTACGATATATATCACATCTTTTGCATAAGACATCCAAAACGTGATAAACTAAAAGAATATCTTTTAAATAATAATATTAAAACCGAAATCCATTACCCTATTCCTCCATACAAACAAAACGCTACAAAAAATTTATGGGAAAGTGAATCTTTCCCCATTTCTGATGAAATCCATAATACAATTCTTAGCCTGCCCTGTTCATACGGACACAAAGAAGATGAGATTTATAAAGTAATTGAGGTGATGAATAAATTTTAATTACATAATACTCTGCGGGTCAACATCGTAGAATAATTTTACGTCTTTAAAGATTGAATTCTTTTTGAAAAGATTTACGCTTTCCAAGATTCCCTGGCGTAATATTGCGCCACCCGGATCAACTGTTCTATCGCTTTTAATTAATATCTGAAATCTGTAATACCCTTTTAGCCTTGATATTATTGCACAAGCAGGTTGCGAAACAATCAACCATTTTTTAAATCGTTGTATAGCTTTATGGAAATCATTTATTGCACCTTGTGCCCTTTTTTCATTCATATCCTTTGCCTCAATCAATGCCAGTCTTACAAACGGAGGATATTTCAGTTTTTCTCTGTGGTACATTTCATTTTTGTACAAGCCTTCATAATCATTTTTTAACACTTTCTGTAAAGTGGGATTATTTTCATTTTGAGTTTGAATGAGCACTTCACCTTTTTTATCGCTTCGTCCTGCTCTGCCTGAAACTTGTGTGAGCAATTGAAAAGTTCTTTCATCGGCTCTGAAATCAGGAAGCCAGAGACTAGTCTCGGCAGCAACTACACCTACTAATGTTACTCTTGAAAGGTCCAATCCTTTTGAAACCATTTGTGTTCCGACTAATATGTCTGTTTGTCCCTGTCCGAAAGCAAACAATATTTTACTTAGAGAATTTTTTTTAGATATTGAATCCGAATCAATTCTTCTAATTCTTGCATCGGGAAAATAAAATTCCAATTCGTCTTCCACTCTTTCGGTACCGGTACCAAAATATTTTATTGCAAGCGAGCCGCAGTGAGTACAAGCATTTGGTACTTTTTTTATCAACCCGCAATAGTGACATTGGAGTGTATTTTTATTTATATGAAAGACCAGCGGTACCGAGCAGTTTTCGCAGGTTTCAATCTCTGAACAATCCTCACAATAAATCTGTGTTGAAAAACCTCGCCTGTTTTGGAAAATTATCACCCCTTCTTTTTTCTTCAGCCTTTCATTAATTTCATCCAGCATAACTTTTGAAAATATGTTTTCCATTCTACCGGCTTTTCTTTCTTTAACAACGTTAATCAATTTTATAACCGGCATTTTTGCATTGTCAACGCGCTCGGTTAAATTCATTAAAACGTATTTGCCATTTTTTGCATTGTACATACTTTCCACAGAAGGCGTAGCCGAGCCTAAAACTACCGGACAATTGTTAAATTTTGCCAGCATAATTGCAGCATCGCGGGCATTATAACGCGGAATGTTATCTCCCTGTTTGTAGCTTGAATCGTGTTCCTCGTCAACAACAATTAATCCAATTTTTTTGAGCGGCACAAATAAAGCAGAACGTGCGCCTATTACTACTTTTGATTTTCCGTTTAGTATTTTTCTCCAACTGTCATATCTTTCACCCAATGACATTCTGCTGTGAATTACAGATACCGAATCACCAAAATTATTTTCAAGTCTTCTTGTTATCTGCGGTGTAAGTGATATTTCAGGTACAAGTAAAAGCGCAGTTCTTTTCTTTTTTATTGTTTTTTTTATCAGTTCAATGTAAATCTGAGTTTTACCGCTGCCCGTAACACCGTGAAGAAGAAATGTCTTAAAATCTTTTTTATTTATAGTTTCATCAATTGCAGCTATAACTTTATTCTGATCCTCATTCAATTTAAAGTTTATAAGTTCTTCTTTAAATTCTTCAGAATATTCCCTTTGCACTTCTTGTTCTTCAATTTTTATCAAATCCTTTTTGCGAAGAGATTCAACAGAAGAATGCGAAGCGTTTACTTTTTTTAGAAGTTTAGAGAGCTGTATTTTTTTACCTTTTAGAGAAATCAGTTCGATAAGAATTTTAATTTGTTTTGGGGAACGCCTCTCCACTTCGGGCAATAATGCGTAAATATCAGCTACCGGTTTATTTAGTTTAACAAAGTTTGCTTTTTTTATGCCGACTTTACCTTTATCAATTTCCGTAATAACAGTTACGGCAGAATTCTTCTCCAACGAGTTTAACGCCGAATAAATGTTTTTCTTCCCGGTAAGTTTCTGTAAATATGAAAAAGATATATCCTCTCTTTCAGATAATATTGTAAGTATTTTTTCCTTTAAAGTGTCCTTCCCTTTTTCAGATTCTAACAGCTCTTCACAAATTTTTGGATGAATTATAATTTTCTTCTTCGATTCAACATCCAAACCATAAGGTACACCGAGTTTAAGTGCTTCTCCCAAAGAAGAAAGATAATATTCGGACAACCAAGCGTAAAATTTAAGTGAAGTTTTATCGAATATAGGTTCAACATCCAATATATCGTGAATCTCTTTTATTTCTTCTTTTACATTTGTAGTGCCGGAAGAATTTAAAATAAATCCGGTCAGTATTCTTTTACCGAAAGGTACTGCAACTCTTTTAAAGGGTTGGATATCTCCTTCTAGTTCTGGGGGGACTTTGTATGTGAAGGCTTTTCGAAAAGGAAGTGGAAAAATTACTTCAACAAACATTATTAATTCTTTTTATAATATAAGGCTAATCCTTTAAATGTTTTATTATCGAATCCGCTTGAATACATTTCAAATTTCAACTGCTTATAATTTTTATCCCACAATATTCTTTTATATTGTTTCGATACAATCAATTTCCCGTTAGTTGAAATCAGACTGTCATCTAACGCCATTGTAAGATAATAAAATCCGTCTTCAAATCTGATGCCTTCAACTTTTTCTATGTTTTTAAATTCGTAAATAACTTTCCCGTTTAATTGATTGTCTTTTACAGAAAGTGAGCGGTGTATTAAAAATTTACCTTCTGATTTTAATTGAGATACCAAATTTTTACTCTTGATGCCAAAAACAAAAAGATTCTTTTTATCCTGTTCAAACTCCCTTTTGCCAATAGCATTCGATTTTATATTATAAAGATTTACAGTAACTTTTCCGGAAGTTGGCGTTTCTAAATTCACAGTATAATTTATTCGTTCAGAAACTAAACACCCGCTGAATGTTGTTAATGCAATTAGGAAGATTATTAAATTTAGGTTTCTTTTCATAACAAAATTAAAATATTTATAATTATGGTCTTTATGGAATTTTCAATGATAAATATACGACACTAAAAAATTATTAGCCAATATTAATATGTAATTGTGAAAAACTTGTTCAGCCGTTTATCAAATTTTTATTGTAAGAGGTCAATCATAAATATAAATTCTAAATCCCTATTTTACTTTATTAAATTATTATTAAAAAAATTTATTTACAGAGAGGAATTATGTTAAAGTTAAAAACACTTTCACTTTTTTTTCTAATCTTAATTGTTTTTTCTGGCACTCTTTATTCTCAGAAATTCAACTGGCAGACATTACCGAATGCACCTGTTGCGGCAAGACACGATGATATGCATTTTATAACTCCAAACTTAGGCTGGGTTGTAAACAGCTCCGGACAGATTTTAAAAACAACAGACGGTGGAAATTCTTGGACAAAACAGTATCAGTCATCAGTTTATTTCAGAAGCGTTAAATTTGCCGATTCACTTCGTGGTTGGGCAGGTACTTTAAACACAGACAGTGTTTTATTTCATACAAATGATGGAGGACTTAATTGGAATCTGGTCACAAATATTCCACTTCCACGTCCAAAAAGGATTTGTGGTTTGGCTATCCCAAACGACTCAGTAATTTACGGCAGCGGTGCTTTTGACGGACCGGCAGTTATAATTAAAAGCACTGACGGGGGGCAGACCTGGCAAAGCATTGATATGAGTATGTATGCAGGTAATTTAATTGATATGTATTTCTTGAATTCGGATTCCGGTTTTGTTGTAGGCGGCGCTCCTGCAACCCAGGTACTTGTGGATACCAAACCTATAGTGCTTTTTACGGGAGACGGCGGACAAACCTGGGAAACAAGATACAGTGGTAATGCTTTGGGAGAATGGGGATGGAAAATAGTTTTCCCTTCTGATAACATTGGCTATGTTTCCCTTGAAAATGAAAATTCAGCGCGAATTGTTAAATCTACTGATGCAGGTTTAACTTGGACAGAAAGACCAATTAGAGATTTAATTGATCTGGAAGGAATTGGTTTTTATAATAATGATATAGGGTGGGTCGCTGCCAGGCAAGAAGAAAAAATTACAACCGACGGTGGATTGACTTGGCAGGCGACCGACATAGGAAAACAAATAAATAGATTTCAATTTTTTGGTGACACACTTGCTTATGCGGCGGGTGTAACTATATATAAATTAACAAAATCTATTGTTACTGACGTGGCAGATAATAAAATTGTAAATAAAGATTTTTTCCTTC
The DNA here is from genome assembly GCA_964617905.1 of uncultured Ignavibacteriaceae bacterium. Taxonomy (GTDB): domain Bacteria; phylum Bacteroidota; class Ignavibacteria; order Ignavibacteriales; family Ignavibacteriaceae. The sequence continues at coordinate 28,815 of CAZTZZ010000023.1, forward strand.
TGCAGAATTATCCGAATCCTTTTAATCCCTCTACAAATATTGTTTATTCACTGCCCAAAAGTACAAATGTAAGGTTAATAATTTATAACGGACTCGGACAAACAGTACGTAACTTGCTAAATAAATTTCAATCAAACGGAAAACACACGGTTACATGGGACGGAAAAGACAACCTGGGCAGATTTGTAAGCTCGGGATTTTATATCTACAGAATTGATGCGGGAAATAATGCCCAAAGTAAAATGATGATTCTCTTAAAATAGACAGCCAGCATTTTTAGGATTTAATCTTCTATTTTTAAGTGCATTAATTTTTAGGTAAATTTGTAATTATTTTAAATTTTTAAAGGAAAAATGCGTTACCCTTATTCTGAAATCGAAAAAAAATGGCAAAAATATTGGGAAAAAAATCAAGTATTTAGAACTGACTTTTCCAAAATTGATAAAAAGCTTTACTGCCTGGTTATGTTTATTTATCCCTCGGGCTCAAAACTGCACTGTGGTCACTGGTATAATTACGGACCTACGGATTCATGGGCAAGATTTAAAAAATTAAAAGGTTTCAATATTTTCGAACCTATCGGATACGATGCTTTCGGTCTGCCCGCTGAAAATTACGCGATTAAAACGGGCATTCATCCCTACGACAGTACGATGCAAAACATAAAAGCAATAAGAGAACAGATTAAGCAAATGGGCTGCATGTACGATTGGAATGCGGAATTAATGACTTGTGTTCCGGAATATTATAAATGGAATCAATGGCTGTTTCTTCAATTATACAAAAAAGGATTGGCATACAGAAAAAAAGCACCAGTAAATTGGTGTACTTCCTGTCAAACAGTCCTGGCAAATGAACAAGTACTGTCAGACGGTACGTGTGAAAGATGCGGGCATGAAGTAATTCAAAAGAATTTAACCCAATGGTTTTTTAAGATTACAGAATACGCCGATGAATTATTAGATGGATTGGAAAAAATTAATTGGCCGGATAAAACAAAATTGATGCAAAGAAATTGGATAGGCAAAAGCGTTGGAGCTGAGATTACATTTAATGTTGATGAAAGTGCTGAAAAGATAACTGTTTTCACCACCAGACCCGATACATTATTCGGTGCAACCTATGTTGTTTTGGCACCGGAACATCCGCTTGTGGATAAACTTACTGCCGAGGAAAATAAAAAATCAGTTGAAGAATACAGGAATTCAATAAAATCTTTAACCGAAATTGAAAGAACTTCCACAACAAAAGAGAAAACAGGAGTACCTATAGGTTCATTTGCAATCAATCCCGCCAACGGAAATAAAATTCCAATTTGGATTTCAGACTACGCGTTGCTAACATACGGAACCGGTTGTGTGATGGCTGTACCCGGGCAGGACGAAAGGGACTGGGAATTTGCAACGAAATTTAATCTTCCAATAGTAAGAACAGTTCAACCTCCTCAAGATTTTAACGGTGAAGCATATCTGGGTGACGGTAAAGCAATCAACAGTGATTTTCTTGACGGATTATATGTTGAAGATTCAAAGAAAAAAATTATTGAATGGCTTGAAGAAAAAGGCAGTGGTAAAAAAACTATTAAATACAGGTTAAGAGATTGGCTGATCTCAAGACAAAGATACTGGGGAACGCCGATACCGATTATTCACTGTCCCGATTGTGGCGAAATACCTGTTCCCGAGAAAGAACTACCCGTTGAACTTCCGTACAATGTAGATTTCAAATCCGAAGGGATTTCTCCTTTGGCAAGAAATGATGAATTTATTAATATAAAATGTCCAAAATGCGGAACCGATGCAAAAAGAGAAGCGGACACAATGGATACGTTTGTGGATTCATCTTGGTATTATTTAAGATATTTCAACCCTCATCATGATAATGGTATAATTGATACGGAACTTGCAAATAATTGGACACCTGTTGACAGGTATGTCGGCGGAGCGGAACATACAACTTTACATTTACTGTATTCAAGGTTTATTCATAAATTTTTAAGGGATTTGGGAATTGTTAATTCCGATGAACCGTTCCAAAATCTTATTCATCAGGGCACTATTACAAACAACGGCGTAAAGATGAGTAAATCAAAAGGTAATGTTGTAAATCCTGATGACTTTATAACAAAGTACGGTTCGGATGTATTCCGACTTTATCTTATGTTTATGGGACCATACGAAATGGGCGGTGATTGGAGCGATAAAGGAATTACAGGCACTGACAGATTCGTTCAGCGAAACTATGATTTATTTTTAAACAACAAAAATATTTTAAACACCTGCAATGTAAAAGAGAAATATAGTCTCGATTCATTAAGCGAAGGGGAAAAAAACGTATATAAAAAAATAAATAAAACAATAAAAAAATATGAAACAGAAATTGATGCTTTCAGATTCAACACGGCAATAGCTTCTCTAATGGAATTATTGAATGAACTTACAAAAAACTTTAATGCTTGTTCTGATGAAATTAAAGGCTACACATTGAAAAGATTAGCAGTTATGCTTTCTGCGGTTGCTCCGCATTTGGGTGAAGAATGCTGGTCACTAATTGGAAATAAAAAATCAGTTATGCAGAATCCTCATTGGTTTGAAGTTGATACAGAAGCTTTGAAGGAAGATAAAATTAACATTGCCGTACAAGTAAACGGTAAATTACGATCTACTTTATCTGTAAATGCAAACAGTGAGCAGCCCGAAGTAAAAGAATTAGTGTTCAAAGATGAAAAAGTTGCACGCCATACGGAAGGCAAAGAAATAGTAAAAGAAATATTTGTTAAAAATAGAATTTATAATAT
>CAZTZZ010000024.1:0-30718 GCA_964617905.1 uncultured Ignavibacteriaceae bacterium
CAGAATGACAATGTTATTATTTAGAATAACGGTGAATGGGGTTTGCTTGCTTTTTATTTCTTTTACTTGTCACACTGAGTCCGGCAACAGGCGGACGAAGTGTCTCCGTTCATTCAGCATCCAGATTCTTCGCTCTGCTCAGAATGACGATTAATGATTTGCCTGTTTTGTACCTGTCATTCTGAATCCGGCTTTAGACGGATGTCCGAAGGACTCCTTCGGAGAAGAATCTTTCTATATAATGATTGATCATAATTGAATATCAATCCATTATCATTCTTAAAAATGAAGAGCTGTCTTCGTCATCATTTGATTTAGTTTCTTCTTCTTGCTTTTTCTTTTCTGCTTTATCCTTTGCCCAATTGTAACGTGAAGATTCAAATTTAAAACCACTTTCAGCGGGTTCCTCTTCTTCATTTTCTAAAGACGCTTTTGGTTTGTTTACTCTCATTATTGTAGGAACGTCTAAATCTTCCTGATCCACTTCCGGTGAATTTAGAAAATTAAATCCACCTCTGAATATTTCTTTCTCTTTTTCTTCGGTTTTCTTAAAAGCCGGTTTAACTCTTGCAGAGTTGAATCCCGTTGCTATTACTGTGTATGATACATAATCATTCATTTCATCTTTTCTAACACAACCGAAAATAACATTAGCTTCTTCTCCGGCTGCTTCAAAAATTACATTATTGCCTTCATTTATTTCGTGCATAGTTAGATTATTTGAGCCTGTAACGTTTAATAGAATACTTTTTGCACCTTTTATATTTAATCCTTCCAATAAAGGACTTGAAATAGCTTTTTGTGCAGCTTCTATCGCCCTGTTTTCTCCGCTTGCAATTCCGCATCCCATTAATGCTTCACCACTCTGGTTCATAACAGACCTTACATCTGCAAAATCAACATTAATTCTTCCTTCAACTGTAATAATATCCGCTATTCCTCTTGTTGCTTCATAAAGAACTTCATTTGGTTTATCAAAAGCATCAAACGCGTTTATGTTGGCATCAAGTATATTTAACAGTCTTTCATTAGGTATTACAATTAAACTGTCAACATATTGTCTTAAATCCTGAATACCTTGCTCTGCATTAAGCATACGTTTTTTACCTTCCCATTTGAAAGGTTTTGTAACTATTCCAACAACTAAAGCGCCTGTAGATTGAGCAATAGATGCAATAACTGGAGCTCCTCCTGTTCCTGTTCCTCCGCCCATTCCGGCTGTAATAAAAACCATATCACTTCCTGCAAGGACCTCAGAGATCTTTTCCCTGTCTTCCTCAACAGATTTTCTTCCTACATTAGGATCGGCTCCTGCGCCGAGACCTCTTGTAATATTTGTCCCAACTTGTATTTTATGTGTAGCAGAGCTGTTATGTAATACTTGTGCATCAGTATTTACCGCTACATATTCTACACCGTTTAATCCCCTGTTTATCATGCTTTCAATAGCATTGCATCCACCGCCGCCAACTCCCACTACTTTAAGAATAGCTGACATTCGATTTCCCCTATCTATTGTTGCAAATTTTGACATGATTTTACCTCTTTATTGTTGTTAATTTATAATTCATCAAAAAATTGTTTTATCCTTTGTACATAAAATGAAATAGTTTTCATCCCTTTTTTATTTTTAGATTTTATTAAACCTTGATACTCACTTGATTTACCCCCAGGAATCCCTCTAATTAAACCGGCAACTGTTGCAAATTCAGGACTTTCAATTTCATTAGACAAACCGGCTCCTAAATCCTGTGGCACGCCTATTCTAACCGGCAGACCTAAAACTTCCTGTGCAAGTTCCGTACATCCTTTTAAAAGTGAACCTCCACCTGTTAACACTACTCCCGCTTTAATTTTCTGCTTATAACCAACATTTCTCATTTCATTATCTATCAATGTGAAAAGTTCTCTCATTCTCAGACTTATAATCTGGGTTAAAAGTGTAATTGGAATCTTTGTGTTTCCTCTTGCACCAACACCTTTAATTAAAATATCTTCCTCTTTAATAATTGCATTTTCAGTTGCATAGCCATAATCTTTTTTAAGCATTTCCGCTTGGCTGGAAACAACACCTAAAGATTCTCTTATATCGTTTGTAACTTGATTACCGGCAATACCTATTACTTTTGTGTGTTTTATAGATTTATCATGGAAGATTGCAATGTCAGTTGTACCACCGCCTATATCTATTAAAGCTGTACCAAGATCTTTTTCATTCTCTTCTAAAACTGAAGTACTTGACGCTATTGGCTGTAATACATAATCTTTAACTTCAAGTCCGGCTCTTTCTACTGATTTTTTTATATTCATTATTGCTGGCACAGAAGCCAAGACAATATGATTTGTTGCTTCCAATCTTGAGCCAGACATTCCGATGGGATTTTCAATACCGCCTTGATGATCAATTGAAAATTCTTCGGGAATTATGTGAAGTATCTGTCTGTCAGAAGGAATACGGATTGTTCTAACATCTGCTACTAACCTTTCCAGATCTTCTCTTGTAATTTCTTTGTCTTCGTTATTTATAGTAACATAATTTCTGTGCCGCATACTTGTAATATGCTCACCTGCAACTCCAACATTTACAACATCCACATTTACACCGGCTCGGTTAGAAGCTATGGAGACAGCTTCTTTAATTGCTTCTGCTGTTTTACCTATGTTTGCAACTAATCCTTTGTTCAAGCCTTCCGATGGTGCTACACCGAAGCCCAATATATCAAGCACACCATTATCCAATTCTTCGGCAATAACAGCACAGACCTTTGTTGTTCCAAGGTCTAAACCGGCTATTATATTATCATTTTTTTTCATTGTTTAAAACCTATTTTATCTGATTTTCCCACATAAATTTCATTGGCAAATCTTAAGTCAATGTAGCTGCTGTTATTCACAAGCATTTCTCCTTTTAATAAACCAGGCCAAAGCATTTCCAGATAAATTATTTTTCTTGCCGTTGCTCCCCTTCCGAATATTACAGGTTGTTTAATACCGGAGAATGTTAAAATTATATCACCGCCGTTTCTTAAATTTATTTCAGAAAGACTCAGCAGCATTTTTCTGTCAGTATATCTTATGGCATCAATTATCCTGAAAGCATCAGACAGTTCATTGGATTTTAATTTTGATAAAGGTTTTACATTATCTAAATTTTTCGGATTACTTATTATAGGTATCGATGAAAATCTTGAGTTAGATAATATTGGTAATACCTCAAATTGATCCGAAATAAATAATGGCTCACCTTTGTATAATAAAATTGAAATTATTTTTTTCTCTATAATATCCACGCTGGCTTTTTCATCGCCAACAAATTCTACATCGGCATCTTGCACATAAGGATGTTTTAATATGCTGTCTTTTAAAATTGAAAGATTGAAAGTGTAATTCGATTTTGTCTTTTTTCCAACTATAAAACTCTTGTATTCCTTTGAAGACATCAACTTGTTTCCGGTAATTTCAATCATTTTTATATTGCCTCCTGTTTTTTTCTGTGGATTAAAAAGTATGAGCAGAATAACTGCCATAAACAATAAACTGAAAAGAATAACCGAGAATATTTTTCTCTTATTTTCATACATTTAATTTTTTCTAAACTTACCTTATACAAAAACTTTTTTAATTGTCATTCCATTTCTCTTATGTCATTCTGAATCCGGCTTTAGTCGGATGTCCGAAGGACTCCTTCGGAGAAGAATCTTCCTTTTATCTAGAACCGAGATTCTTCGCTCTGCTCAGAATGACGGTTGATGGTTTGCTTGTTTTTTCATTTGTCACACTTTCTTCAATTGTCATTCCATACCTCTTATGTCATTCTGAATCTTGCTGTTGCCGGATTCAGAATGACACCTTGCGTAAGGTGACTTACTAATAAGCATTTCAACAAACTTGTCACCGTATTTCCAAATATCACCGGCACCCATGGTCACAATTATGTCGCCGTCTTTTTTAATGTTATTTAATAATTCCGGTACATCGTTTTTATTTTCAACATACATTATGTTTGTATGTCCAAGTTCAATCAAAGCATCTGAAATTAATTTTCCGGTTATGCCCTTAATTGGTTTTTCTCTTGCGGGGTATACATCCGTACAGATAAACAAATCAGTATCCATAAATGATTTGGCAAATTCGTTATAAAAATCCCTTGTTCTCGAATACAGATGCGGCTGGAATACCACTACCAATCTATTTTTCCATCCTTCCCTTATTCCTGAAAGAGTTGCACTGGTTTCAGTGGGGTGATGAGCATAGTCATCTACTACAAGAATTTCTTTATTGTATTTTACCTCGAATCTTCTGTAAACACCTGAGAATTTTTCAAGTGCACGCTTAATTACTTCAAATTCAACTCCCAATTCCATTCCTATGCAGACAGCAACCAGAGAGTTTTTGATATTATGTTTTCCGGGAATTTTAAGATTTATTTTCCCCAATTCTTTTCCATTGTAAATTGCGGTGTAGGTACTGTTAAATGTGTTATGTGTTAAATTAACTGCTTTTAAATCAGCATCTTCGGACAAACCGTAGGTAATAATTTTCTTGTTTAATTCGGGCATTATATTTTTCAATTCCTGTTCATCAATACATAAAGTAACAAAACCGTAAAACGGAACTTTGTTAGCAAATTCAATAAAGGCGCATTTTATATCGTCCAAATCTTTATATGTATCCAAATGTTCGCTTTCCAATGTTGTTAAAGCCGCTACAGTAGGGGTTAATTTTAAAAACGTTCTGTCAAATTCGTCTGCTTCAACAACAATAAATTCTCCCTGACCCAAACGTGCATTTGTTCCGCCCAATCCGCTGAGTTTTCCTCCTACAATAATTGTCGGGTCAATTCCTCCTTCAGTAAGCGTTAGCCCCACCATAGAAGTAGTTGTTGTTTTTCCGTGCGTACCTGCAATGCCAACGCCGTATTTCATACGCATGCATTCGGCTAACATTTCAGCTCTTTTAATAATAGGAATATTCTTTTCAGCAGCGGCTTGAACCTCCGGATTATCAAGCGTAACGGCAGATGAATAAACAAGTACATCAGCATCAATTACATTTTTGGAAGAATGTCCTTCGCTGATTGTCATTCCCATTTCGCTTAGCCGTTTTGTTATCTCCGTCAAATTTTTATCCGAACCCGATATTTCAAAACCTTGACTAAATAAAATTTCGGCAATACCGCTCATGCCTATTCCGCCAATACCTACAAAATGAACTTTTTTAATATTTTTAAACATTATTTGTTTTCAATTTCCTTTTTCAAATTTTGAATACTTACAAGTAGATCCTTTGAATTTTCATAATCATTAGGTCTTAAAATCAACGGTCTTTTTCTGTTCTTTATTTTAATAATTATAAACCTGAAAGCCTCTTTCCTTTTTTTGTCTTTAGAATCAGTTATTCTAATAGAAGTTATTTTTCCCGTATCGAATTTTTTAGATTTAAACCTGTTTACAAACACCATTCCTGTGTCATCTATTTCTAAGTGACGGTTTTTATATATATTATATAACAGGCTGATAACGGCTATCAGAACTATTATTGCAAAAAAATGAATAATAGGGTCTTCGGTTATTACAGTAAAAGATCCTTCTATAAATTCACCGCGAATAACCACATACAATACAAACGCAATAAAATAAATAATGGTAGACTGGTAATAGAAAGCTACATTAAATTTATACGATTTTTTATTTATGTTTTCTTCACTCATATTTCTTCCGCTAATTTTATAGCACTTTCGGCAACAATTGCAGATGCTTCAGGTTTTGCCATTTGTAAAGCTTTATTTTTTAATTCTCCCAATTTATTTTTATTAAAAATTGTTGAATCAATCACCTGCCATAATTCACTTTTTAAATTTGTATCTTCTATAAGCAGCACAGCACCCGAATCAAATAAATTTTTTGCATTTAAGTACTGGTGATTTTCGGCTACATTAGGTGATGGAACTAAAATAGAAGGTAGACCTAAATTGAGAATTTCAGAAATGGTAATTCCGCCTGCCCTTGATAAAACAATATCGCAAGCCGAATAACATAAATTCATATTTTCAATAAAAGAAAAAGTTTTTATCGTTTCAGATGAATGTTTTTTAAATTCATCTATATAATTTTTTCCCGTCTGCCAGATTAACTGAATTCCTTTATTATTAAAATTATTTAAATTTTCTTCAACAGCTTTATTTATTGAAGCAGCACCCAGACTTCCTCCCAAAACAAGCAGGGTTTTTTTATCTGGAGTAAGGTTAAAACTTTTTAGCGCCTCAACACTGTCTATTCGTTTTAAATTTTCTCTAACGGGATTTCCCGTAAATTTTAATTTTTCATTATTCTTGAAATATTTTTTTGAATCTTCAAAACTTAAATGAATTTCTCCGGCATATCTTTCAAGCAGGCGGGTTGTAACCCCCGGATAAGCGTTTTGTTCGAGTAAAATTATATTTGCGCCCATCACATCGGCACCAAAAATTGCGGGACCCGAAACGTAACCGCCGGAACCGATTGCAACTTTCGGTCTAAATTTCATATTGATAATAATCGATTGCACGACCGATATAAATAATTTAATTGGAAACAAAATATTTTTGATCGTAAACCTTCTGCTGAAACCGCTAACCCAAATCGATTTAAAATTAAATCCGAGTTTCGGAATTACCTTTCCTTCAATTTTAGATTTTGTACCTACAAACAATATTTCTGCTTCCGGCTTAATTGACAGTATTTTTTGTGCAACGGCAACCGCCGGAAACAAATGACCGCCTGTGCCGCCGCCTGCAAATAAAAATTTATATTTGTTTATACTTTTACTCAAAATATTATCTCATTTCCTCGAAATTTGAATTTGAAATTATTTTATTTTCTTTATCAGCTATTGAATTAGAAACTGCAATGTTCACTAAAATTCCCACCGACATGCACATAAGAATCATTGATGTTCCGCCGTAACTAATGAAAGGTAAAGGCAAACCTGTCGTAGGTATTAACCCGATTGCAACAGATGTATTAACTAAAGCATAGGTCAATATTGAAAAAGAAATACCGAAGCCCAGCATTTGTCCGAATCTATCCTTTGCTCTTTTAGAAATATAAACCCCTGCAATAAACAGGAACAAAAATGCAAGCAGAACAATTACTGCACCTATAAATCCCATTTCTTCTCCCAAAATTGCAAAGATAAAATCACCGTATGATTCGGGTAAAAACAAATTACTTTGCCTGCTGTGTCCAATTCCAACACCGGCTAATCCCCCGCTGCCCAACCCATATAATGCCTGTTTAACCTGGAAATTTAGATCACCTCCGTTTTGCAGCGAACTTATAAACGAAATTATTCTTTCACGTGAGTGAGAGAACACCATTGCAATACTTACAGCGCTAAAAAGTGTTAAAAATGATGTTGCAATGATATGGGTTAATTTTGCCCCGCCGACAAAAAGAATAACTAAAGAAATAAAAATTAATAACATACCGTTGCTTATATTCGGTTCGAGCATAATTAATACCGAAATAAGTATTACCCAAAAGAACAGATAGAAAAAGCCCTCCCTGAATATTTTTATTGATTCCCTTTTCTCCTCAATAAGTTTTGCCAAATGAATTATTAGCACAAGTTTGGCTATTTCAGCTGGCTGAAAAGTAGAACCAAATATACTTATCCATCTATCGGCTCCCTTTACACTGTTACCGAACAATAGAATAAATACAAGAAAAAGTGCAACCAGAATTAATGCCGGCTTACTGTATTCTTTATAAATTTCATAAGGTATAAATGAAAATACAATTAAAGCCACAATACCCATTACAACTTTGGTAAAGTGGGAGTTAAACAGGTAAAAAACATTTGAGAATTTATGTATGCTGTATGTTCCGCTTGCAGTCATTACCATTACAAGCCCCAACAGTACCAGTATAAATGTCTCAAAAAATATTGTGATTGCTAATTTTTTCATTTATAAATTTTCTACAATTTTTTTAAACTGTTTCCCCCTGTCTTCATAGTTTTCAAACATGTCAAAACTTGCACAAGCCGGGGACAGCAGTACTACCTCATCTCTTTCAGCGTTTTCAAAAGCATTAACGGCTGCTTCTTTTAACGATGAATAAATTTCAACATTGATTTTACCAGAGAAATAATCTTTTATTTTTTTTGATGATGAACCGATTGCATAAATTTGTTTTACGTTATTTTTCACTAAGTCTTCTATTTGACTATAGTCGTTTCCCTTATCCTTACCGCCTAATATAAGATGAATCGGAGTTTCAAAACTTTTTAAAGCATAAACAACCGAGTCAACATTTGTTGCTTTCGAATCATTAATAAATTTTACACCATTAATTTCCATTACTAATTCTAGCCTGTGTTCAACCGCTTTAAATGTTCTTAAAGCAGAGATAATCTTATCATTATCCAAATTGAACAATTTAGCAGCTGAAATTACAGCCATTGCATTTGACCAATTATGTTCACCTCTGAGTTGAATATCGTTTGTCGCACATTCAAATTTCTTAGCTCCTCTTTCTATATAATAGATATTTTGTCCATCGAGGAAACATCCGTCTGTTACATATTGACTAAGAGAGAAATAGTAAATACTGCTCAATTGTCCGCTAACATTTATTTGCAAATTCAAATCGTCTTTATTAAGTATTAAATAATCTTCGGCGGTTTGATTTTCATAAATCCTTAATTTGGATTGAGTATAATTCTCCAGTTTATTTTCATATCTGTTTAAGTGGTCCGGAGTTATATTTAAAATCATTGCTACTTTAGGTCTAAACGATTTTATATAATCCAACTGGAAACTTGACACCTCGAGCGAAACAAATTCATTTTCTTTTACATCCAATACTATATCAGAGAAAGCATTACCTATATTTCCCGCAACGTAAGTTTTAACCCCGCAATGATTGAACAAATATCCGCACAGCGAAGTTGTTGTAGTCTTTCCGTTTGTTCCCGTAATTGCAATAACATTGCCGTCACAAAAATTAAAGGCTAATTCAATTTCACTTATGATATTTATTCCTTTTGACTTTGCTGTAGTTATTATTTCAGAATCGGAAGGAACGCCCGGACTTACAACCATTAAACTGCAATTGTATGCTCTTTCGGAATGGTTTCCGAATTCAAACTCAATATTTTTCTTTTGTAATTCCATCATCGATTTTTTTAACTTTTTCATATTTCCCGAATCACTTACAAACGGCACTCCGCCGAGTTTTTTTATCAATTTTGCTGCGGCAACACCGCTTCTTACTGCACCAATCACCGAAATATTTTCACCTTCAATTTTCATTATCTAATCTTAAACGAAGCCAAACTTATTATTGCAAGAATTATTGCAATTATGTAAAATCTTGTAACTATCTTAGGTTCCGGCCAGCCTTTTAATTCAAAATGATGGTGAATTGGCGCCATTTTAAAAACTCTTCTGCCTTTTCCGTATTTCTTTTTAGTGTATTTAAAATAAACCCGTTGAATGATTACGGAAATTGTTTCCATAAAGAATACTCCGCCTAAAATCGGGATAAGCAATTCTTTTTTTACAAGTACTGCTAAAATTCCGAAAGCTCCGCCCAAAGCAAGAGAACCGGTATCGCCCATAAAAATTTGGGCAGGATAAGAATTGAACCAAAGGAATCCAAGTGAAGCACCGATTAAAGCGGCAACAAATACTGTCAGTTCCCCTGAACCTGGCAGGTAAATTATATTTAAATAATTGGAATAAATTGCATTACCGCTCACATAACTTATTAAAGCCAAAGCAAGCATAACTATAGTTGAAATTCCGATTGCAAGCCCGTCTAAACCGTCTGTTAAGTTAACGGCATTGGATGTTGCAGTTACAATAAATATTACCGCAGGTATATACAATAATGATAGATCAAGATTTACGTTTTTCAAAAACGGTACTGTGGTTAGAGTATTTATTCCTTCAAATTGAGGTGAAAAGTAAATAACCGCACCGACCGCCAAACCGACAATTACTTGTCCAAGTAATTTATACCTGGCAATGAGACCATTGGGTAGCTTTTTAATTACTTTTAAATAATCATCTAAAAATCCCACCCCGCTTAAAAAGACAGTGCCCGTTAATATTAAAACAATGTAAATGTTTTTTATATCGCTCCATAAAAGCACGGGAATTATTACCGATAAAATGAGTATTATTCCACCCATTGTAGGAGTTCCGGCTTTTGCAAGATGAGATTTCGGTGCATCAACTTTTTCTGCTTCTCCAATTTGATGTTTTGCTAAAAGATTTATGATTTTAGGACCTAAATACAGCGCTAAAAACAATGCACTAATTGCTGCCAATGCCGAACGGAACGTAAGGAATCGAAATATATCGAATCCCGGCGGATTATAGCTTTTATTTACAAAATCAAATAGATAGTAAAGCATTTATTTCTTTAAATTTTCCTCAATTACTTTTGTGAATTCTTCCATTTTCATCCCTCTCGAACCTTTAACGAGAATAACGGAATTTTTAAAATCTTTTTTAGTCAAATAATTTTGAAGCATTTCTCGTTTTGAAAAATGTTTAGTAATAATTTTGCTGTTTTTTAATGCGCTGTTTATATGCTTAGTTTTACTTCCGATAGTAAGTACTTCATCTATTTTTTCTTTTTTTAGTACCGGTGATAAACTTTTGTGAAGTTTTACACTGTCTTTGCCAAGCTCAAGCATATCACCTAAAACAACAATTTTGTTTTTGTTTTTAGCAATTCCTGATAGAGTCCTGATTGCAAAAGATGTAGAATCCGGATTTGCGTTGTAAGTGTCATCTATCAGTATTGAATTTTTAATTTTTATAATGTTAAATCTTTTATCCGCAGCTTTGTATTTTTTTATTCCGTTCTGTAATTGTGATTTTGTTATTCCAAGATTTAATGCCACGGCAGAAGCCGACAAGAAATTATTTGCATTGTGTTCGCCGTAAAACGGAAGTGTAATTCTATAATTTCTGCTACCGTGTTTTATTTCAACAATGTCTCTGCCGTCTTTTGTTTGACCGTTAACTTTAGCTTTTAATTTTGACCCTTTAGTGAAACCGTATGTAATAGTATTATTAAAATATTTTTTTGTGTTTTTTAACAAACTGTCGTCATTATTTATAAATACAACTCCGTCATTTTTATCGGTAACTCTGAACAAAGCTAATTTTTCCTTTAGAACACCTTTCCTGTTTTTAAAATATTGAAGGTGTGAATTCCCGATGTTTGTAATAAGCGCATAATCCGGTTCGGCAATTTGGGAGACATATTCGGTTTCTCCGAAATGGTTTGTACCCATTTCCAAAACAAGAAAATCATCTTTTGAATTTGTGTCTAAAATTGTCAACGGTACACCGATTTGATTGTTATAATTCGCTTTTGTTTTGTTCACTATATATTTTTCTTTTAATATCTGCGCCAGCATTTCTTTAGTCGTTGTTTTACCCGAACTTCCCGTAATTCCGATTATGTTAGTTTTTATTTTATTTCTCCAAATATTTGCCAAGTCGCCGAGAGCTTTTGTTGTATCTTGCACAGTAACTACCGGCACTTTGAGTCCGTTGAATGTTTTGTAATTTTTTTCATTTATAACAACCACCGATGAACCGTTTTTTAATGCTTTTTTTACAAATGAATGTCCGTCAAAATTTTCACCTTTAATTGCAATAAACGCCGAATTTTTTCTTACATTCCTCGAATCAATCGTAACGGATGTAACCGTTTTAAACTCATCGGGATTGTAAATAACTGCTGTCGGCAGATTGAAAAAATCCTTCAAAGTTAATCTGATACTGCTCATACTTTCAAAAAACTAAGCGCAATTTCTTTATCTGATAAATGAAAACGCTTTCCTTTAATTTCCTGGTAGTCTTCGTGCCCTTTTCCTGCAATTAAAATAACTGCATCTTCTTCCGAATTTTCTAACGTATAAAGAATTGCGTCTTTTCTGTCTTCAATAATTTTATAATTATCTTTTTTTATTCCGCTTTCAATTTCTTTTATAATTTCCATTGGTTCTTCATCCCTTGGATTATCGGACGTTATAACCACTTTATCACTCAACTCAGTTGCTATTTTCCCCATTTCAGGTCTTTTGCTTTTGTCTCTATTCCCGCCGCAACCAAATACGGTATAAACCGGATGCGTTTCTTTTGATATCTTTTTTAAAGCAAGCAGGGCTTTTTCCAGACTATCCGCTGTGTGAGAATAATCAACAATAACCGTTTTTTCATCTATTCTAATTTTTTCAAATCTGCCGGGAATCTGCCGGGTTTCTTTAATTCCTTTTATTGCCGTTTCACAGTTAATCCCGAATAAAACAGAAACCGCAAAAGCGGCGCATGCGTTATAAGCATTAAATTCGCCTATTAAAGTCGTGCAGGCGTTGTAGAAATTATCTTTATAGCGGATTACAAACTCAGTTCCGTTTAAGTCATAATTTATATTGCTTATATTAAAATCCGCATTCGATGCTTGTCCATATGAATACAATGGCGCATTAGAATTTTTAATTAGGTCGGTGCAGTGACTATCGTCCGTGTTGTAAACACCGAATGCAGATTGATTGAGGGAGAGGAACAATTTTCTTTTTGCAGAAAGATAATTATTAAAATCTTTGTGAAAATCTAAATGATCGGATGAAATATTTGTAAAAACCCCGGCGCTAAAATTTAATGAATGCGTCCGTTCTAAACTAAGTGAATGAGATGATGCTTCCATTACTGCATACTTGCAGCCTTGCAGGTACATATCGTTAAGTAATTTATTCATGTCATTGGATTCGGGAGTGGTAAGAGTTGAGTCTAGTTTTTCATCTCCGATATAATTTGCTATTGTTCCCGTAAGTCCAACTTTGAACCCTCCGGTTTCTAAAATTTTCTTCAAAAAATATGATGTGGTTGTTTTGCCGTTTGTTCCCGTAATACCTATAAGTTTCAGCTTTTCCGAAGGTGAGTTCCAAAAAGTGTTTGATAATTCAGCAAGTGTTATTCTGCTGTTTTTTACAAGTATTTTTAAAACTTCATTACCATCAAATAATGCATCCGGAACTTTTTCATTGTCTTCTAAAACAACTGCAACAGCACCTTTATTAATTGCATCTAAAATAAAATTATGTCCGTCCGTTTTGTAGCCTTTGATGGCGACAAAAATTGAATTCTTTTTTGCCTTTCTAGAATCATACACAACCGATTCAATATCTTTGCGCTGAAACTCACCGGTTACCTGAATTGCATTTATATTATTTAACAGATTGCTTAATTCCATCAGTAAATAGAAACTCCGTTAATTGATGCTTCTTTTGCTTTTAATTCACACAATAGACCTGATTTAACCTTTGTACCTGGTCTTATGCTTTGTTTTACTATTTTCCCCGAGCCATTAACTTTAAATTTTATTCCGAGCTTTGATAAAATTGATATAGCTTCAGAGATCGACCTGTCTGTTAAATTCGGCATTACATTATTTTTTGCTTTAATTTTATCACCTGTTAAAACCAAATTTTTAATTGTTCTATTAGAATTCTGTTTATCAAGAGTTACTGTTTTTATATTTTTCTGCTTAATCAATTTTTCTTTCTTCTCAAAAAATTTATTGTAGTCGCTTTTTATAATTCTCTCCGAAATATTTTTAAAGATGGGCGCAGCAACCTGCCCGCCGTATCTACCTACTTTCGGTGATTTTACAAGAACAAGACAAATTATACGTGGATTATTCACTGGGAAAAATCCTACAAAAGATGAATTATATAGATTCTTAGAATATTTACCTTCAATCAATATTTGTGATGTACCGGTTTTCCCCCCGGCATTTATATATTTATTTTTTGCATTTATCCCCGTACCGCCGTCAATAACTGTTGCCAAAATATTTCTAACTCTTCGTGAAGTTTTTTTAGTTATTACGGTTCTGACTAAATTGGGAGATGATTCAAAAACTATGTTTCCTGAAGCATTTGTTATTCTTTTAATAATTTGAGGTTTATATAATTTACCTCCGTTTACAAGCGCCGAATAAGCAGTAATTATTTGGATTGGAGTCACTGCAATTTCATAACCGAAAGACAGGAACCCTTTTGAAATTTTAGTCCACTGATCCGGTTTTTTTAATCTTCCTTTTACCTCACCCGGCAAAGAAATGGAAGTATAATTACCGAAACCGAATCCACGCAAATATTTATAATATGTATCATCGTCAATTTTCTGTACTAACTTTGCAATTCCGATATTGCTTGAATATTTTATTATTTCGGAAGCAGTAAGCCATCCGTGCTTATGCGTGTCCGTTACATATGTAGTAATAAATTTATATTTGCCGTTTTCAGTAAACACTTTTTCGCTTTCTTTTACAAGGTTTTGATCAAGCAGTGCGGCAATAGATATTGCTTTGAATGTTGACCCAGGTTCGTATGTGTCTGTAATTACCCTGTTTTTCCTTGTGGCATTGTCATACTTCCAATAAAAATTTGGATTGTATTCGGAAGAATTAGTCATAGCTAAAATCTCACCGTTATTGGGATTCATTATTATTCCAAGGGCGTAGTTACCTTTGTATTTTTTCAAACCACTGACTATTTCTTCTTCTAAAATATTTTGGTAGGATTTATTTATAGTTAAAAATAAATTATTACCGGAAACTGCATTTTTAGTTTTATCTTCCTTTACGGTTATAATTTTACCGTTTGCATCTCTTTCAACATATCTTTGACCGTTTACCCCTGCAAGTTCGCTGTTAAAATAATTTTCTACTCCGTTTACTCCTTTATACTGCGTATTTACAAAACCAAGAATGTGTGAAGCAAAATTATTGTAATAATAAACTCTTGAAATTCCTTTTCTATAATAGTATCCTGGAAGTTTTAAACTTAACAGAGAACCTGCTTCCGATAAAGGTACATGCTTTGCCAAAGTGATGGTTTTGTTTTCACCCTTCATTTTTGACAAAAAGAATTGAGGTGTTTTTTTAGTCAGTTCTGAAAAATTTTTAGATAATTCAAATTTTACTTTTTTATTTGTTTTCGAAAGATCCAGGTAAAACGTTGCATCATTTTTATTATATGCAAGAAGAACATTATCCCTGTCGTAAATTAGACCTCTCTCGGCTTGAATTTTTTCTATTTTCATCTGTTGCCTTTCAGCAAGATATTTTAACTCATCGCCTCTGACAAGCTGTATGTTAAAAAGCTTGACAACAATTATTGAAAAAAAAGCAAGTACACCGAGTAAAACAAAAAATGCCCGAGAGTTATTCATTTTTCCCTCTCAGTTTATTTGTAAGTTCTTTAATCTTAGATTTTTTTACACTTAATGTTTTATCAGGTTTTAAGTATTTTGTAAGTCCCAGTTTATTTTCAGCTATTTCCACTATTCTACTTTCCGATATTAAACTTTGTTTTTGTGCAAGTAAATTTGTCTTCCAGTTTTTCTTGCTTTTCAATTCTCTTACCATTAAAACGTTGTCTTTTGTAAGTATGTCATATTTTAATTTTACGCCGACATATCCAAGTACAAAAACAGCTATGGCTGCAATCAGTATAAGATTAAAGAGAATCGTTTTTTTTGAATTCTTTTTCATACCCTTACTGCCGCTCTTAATTTTGCGCTTCTTGCCCTTCTATTAATAGATAACTCTTCTGTTGATGGATAAACAGGTTTTTTTGTTAATATTTTTAACCGTTGTACCTTATCGCATTGACATATGGGATAATCCTTCGGACAAACGCAAGAAAGTGATTCGTATTTAAATTTTTCTTTTACAATTCTGTCTTCGAGTGAATGATATGTTAGCAGGACAATTCTTCCTCCTTCGGCAAGAAGGTCTACTGAATCATCTAAAAAAGTTTTTAATACATCCAGTTCTTTGTTGATGTAAATTCTAAATGCTTGAAATACCCTTGAAAGAGTTTTCTTTAAAAATCTTTCGGGCACAATTTCAGAAACTATCTCGGCAAGCTGCGAGGTTGTTTTTATAGCATTTGCTTTCCTTTTTTCACAAATCCTTTTTGAAATTTTTCTGCTGTTCCTTTCCTCTCCGTAGGTAAAAATAATATTGGATATTTCATCTTCGGCAAATGTATTGATTAGCTCGGCAGCAGTTAGTTTAATTGTTTTATCCATTCTTAGATCTAACTTTGCTTCCTGTCTGAATGTAAATCCGGAAGCTGGATCATCAATCTGATGTGATGAAATACCCAAATCGGCAAAAATGCCGTTAAATGCTTTTATTGAATCAAGCTTAGCTATTATTTTAATTTTTGAAAAGTTAAAGTTATAAAGCTTCATGTTTTGTTTATTCCCAAATTTTGATTTAGAATAATTAAAGGCATCCAAATCAACATCTGTCGAAACTAAAAGTCCGTCTTTATTAATTGTATCTAATATTTTAGATGAATGTCCGCCAAATCCGAGCGTACCGTCAAAATAAATTCCAGACTTGTTTGTTATCAAATAGTCAATACTTTCTTTCAGTAATACGGGTGTATGAAAAGCACCCATTACGGAGCCATAACTTTTGCCGCAATTTCCTCGTATGATTCAGAAGAATTATTTAAATAATCTTCATAAACCTTGGGATTCCATATTTCAATTTTCTTTAAAGCTCCCAGCACAATTACTTCTTTTTCTATTTTAGAATACTTTAATAGTTTCTGCGGTATTAGAATTCTTGATTGAGAATCGAAAGAATCTTCCGATGCGTGCTGAAGAATCATTCTTATAAATTTGGCTTCGTCGGGCTGAAATGGATTCAGCTGCAAAAGTTTTTCTTCAAATTTCTGCCACTGATCGAGCGGATATAAATCTATGCACAATGCTGTACCCTGTGTCATAACAAAAGTTTCGTTGGCTTCGGCTGAAAGATGTTTGCGCAATTTTGCAGGAATGCTTACTCTTCCCTTTGCGTCGACTGTATAATTGTATTGTCCTCTAAACATAAACCACCAAATTTTTAATAGGTTAAATTCACCACAATTCCCCACTACTCCCCAAAATAAGACAAAAGTTATTATAAAGTCAAGTAAAATCTTTAATTTTTTACCACAATAATTATTTACGTTTCCCACTTACATAATATTTTACTTTAAGTGATTGGCTAAATCGTTTTAATACAAACAATTTAGAAATTGATAAATCTAAGGTGTTGTTTTTTAAGGGATTAAATATTTTTAAAAAAAATGGGGAAAAGAATTACATATAAAATATTAAACAATTAGTCACATATATTGTTTGGCAATTAAGGTCTTACATTGACAGACATCAGGAAAGAAGTTTGTTTGACTTTACATTCTATTTAAAGTTTAGGTCAAATGATACTATTTTATTAAAATCATTTTCTTAGTTTGTACAAAATCTTTTGTACGCAATGTGTATAAATATATGCCACCGCTTAGTTTATCTGCATTAAACTTAACATTGTATTTCCCACTAGATTTTTCTTCATTTACTAAGGTTGTAACTTTTCTTCCAAGAATATCATATACTTCTAAAGTTATAAATGAATTCGCATCAATTTGATAAGTAATATTTGTTGAAGGATTAAATGGATTTGGATAATTTTGGTGTAGAGTAAAGCCAGTCGGAATAGTAACTTTATTTTCTTCATCAACTGATGTTAAAATATTATACTGCGTAAGATCAACAGTGTTTACCACTGGTATTTCTGTTTTTCTCATCACTTCCCCTATTCCAAAAGTATAATATACATATTCAAGTCTTACGGTTGTTCCTAATGTATCAACCTGTGTTTGCCTTATTTTAATACAATTTGTGAATATACCGGCTGTTGTTGAAACTGTTTCAGAAATGCTAATTACAGTGTCTTGGAAGGATATACTGTTAAAAAGATAATTTTGAGAATAACCAAGTGTGAGAAATTCATTATGAAAAAAAGGCGACTGAGAATTATAAATTATTGCTGAATCTAGATTTGCAGATTCAGTCAAACTACGGGCACCAATAAGAATATTTCCTAACGAATCTTTACGAAGCCAAAAGATTTCAAACACATGTGAAACTGATGGAGTACTATCCAATATCTCTCTCGACTCTTGTATAAAATACTCTTGTCCCGAAATTGTATCTGTTCCTACAATAGATTTGCGTACTGTTCTAGGCTCCCATCCGACCTGACTAACCTGAGTATGGAATACTAAATAATTCCCTGTCTGTAAATGTAGATAATAGTCAGCTGCTGTTTGTGCAGATATCATTTGTAGGGCAAACAAAAAAACAGATAGAATAAAACAATTTGCTCTCATAGTTTCCTCCTGATTCTATTACTTTAACTCAAGTAATGCAATTAATCTATTAATAAATTGTAAGATTTATTATTACTAATTCATCTTATCTTGCAATAAATATTAATTTATTAGTGTAACTGGTTTTACTATTTAACATTTTAGAATATTTTAAATTTTTGATAATAAATAAAATGTATAAGAATAGAATGTTGGAGTTTGGGAGAAATTTATGACAATTGTTATGTGAATTAGATAAGCAACTTAAATATTTAACTACCAAAAAAAGAAAATATTTCAAATTATGCCTTCTTAAATAAATGAGGTTAAATTTTATTTAAGGAACTCTAGAAATGTGTATTTGTTTTGTTCCGAAATGTTTGTGCTTTTTAACTTAACAAATTTTTGTAATGAAAACAATAGTTTATAAAAAAAATCCTTTTACACCACGATAAATCGTGGTGATGACATTATTCATATTTATTAAAATCTTTAATTTTTAAAGATGACATCTTTCCCATATGAATGAATTTAAAAACGTGGGTATTGAATAAAAAGAGCTAGTGAGCGGGGTTAAATTTAAAGAGAGCTGGTGAAGGGATTCGAATTTATCCACCTTTGGTGGGCCCCCCGACCTACTCATTACGAATGAGTTGCCCCGCCTTCGTAAAACTTCGGCGGGTAAATCTACCAACAATATATTAAATCATTTTACAAAATTTTTTGAGCCACCTGCCAGAGTCGAACTGGCGACCTACTCATTACGAATGAGTTGCTCTACCAACTGAGCTAAGGTGGCATTGCCATAAAATAATAAAAGGTAAATGTAAAAAAACATTTACCAATTATTATGTTCAAAATATTAAAATTAAGTTTATCTTAATTTCTTTTTATGTCTGTTCTTTCTTAATCTTTTTTTTCTTTTATGGGTAGACATTTTATGTCTTTTTCTTTTCTTGCCGCAAGGCATATTTTACCTCCAATTAATTAGTTTTATGTGCTTTTAATAATTCCTGTGCTCTTTTTCCATATTGTGTGTTTGGATTTACTTTTACTGCTTTCTTTAGCCATTCTGTCGACTTTACGGCATTGCCGGCTGTTAAATTTACAACTCCCAAATTAAGTAATCCTATCTGATGATTCGGGTTTATCTTTATTGCTCTTTCCATTTCTTCAATAGCTTTTGGAAAATTTTTTAAGTTATAATAACATACACCCATATCAATTCTTGCATCAACATCATTGGGTTTGTTTTTCAAGTATGACAGATAATTATTTATCGCCTGCTGATAAAACCCCGAATCATTCCTTAAATGTGCAAGTTTAAGAAGCAGCTCCATATTATTTGGGTTTGCTTTTATCTGTGCATCAAGTTGATTTATTTCTTGTATATTTGCAAGGTTAATCTTCGGATTAGCAGATGGAGTAGTGTTTGTTGTCGGTGTTGATGTTTTTTCAAAGACACCTTCAGCAATTAATAAAATTATAATTAATCCCAAAGCGCCTGTAAAAATTCCTATTAATGTACCTTTGCTTAAACTCTTTCCTTCATTTTTTTTAGCTTTATGCCTGGATACTTTTTCTTCTGTCCCTTGTTTTTTCTTTTTTTGTTTAACTTGTGGTTTAACAGGTGCAGCAGTTTTTTTAGCATTACTGCTATCTAATTTTGCACCGCATTCTGTACAGAACGAATCGTTTAGAGAATTTTCCCACCCGCAATTTTCGCAAACAAGCACATTTTTTTCAACTTCACTTTCTACATTAGCACCGCAGTTTGGACAGAATTTATGATTATCTTCAACCGAGTGACCGCAATTATTACAAACTTTCGACATCTAAGCCTCATTCTCCTTTTCTTTCATTCCTTTATCCACTATAGATTTAAAATCTTTAGAAAATTTAAAAGTAGGTACGTAATGTTCGGGGACAAATACCTGCTCTCCCGTTTTCGGATTTCTTGCTTGTCTTGCATTTTTCTTTTTTACTTTATAGGTTCCAAATCCTCTTATTTCAATTCCGTTACCATTTTTTAACGAATCAATGACCGTTGAAAAAAAACCTTCAATTATTGCTTCGGTTTCCAGTTTTGTTAAACCCGTTCCTGATGCGATTTTATCTACTATATCAGCTTTTGTCATTTTATTACCTTAATGTAAAAATGATTGTAAAATATTTCTAACTTATTATAAAACAATTATTTAATTTATTGAAGTTTTACAGGAAAATCAATTTTAAAAATCATAAAGTTTTAAACTTTCTAACGTTTAGTAAAAAACAAATAATTCTGTTTTATTTTCCAAGAGTCTCATAATGATAAATATCTCAACTTTTACACTTTCTTTCCTCAAAATCTTACCAAATTAGTACAAAATCAATTGGTACAGTAATTGATTAAAAAGGTGTAATTATTATAAAATATTTAGGATTATGGAATTAATACCGATTATTGAAGCTACATTAACAATTTTTATTGTATTTACAACTTTTTTTATAATTGTATCTTACACTCTATATAAATTACGAGGAAAATCAAAAGAAGAGCCATACGTAAAAGAGTTGGCTTCGGATAACTTGATTTCACTTGTTGTGGAAAAAAGTGTTATTGTTGAAGACGAAAGCGAGAAAATTAAAAGACATGAAAGATTTAAAGTTGTAAATCCATTTAAAGTGCCTGAATTACCAAATAAACCAAAAGAAAAACCGACTGAAATGATAAAAGTTTATAATACAGCTGCCCAATCTTTTAACGCAGCTAATGTAATTAAGAAGTCTCAAAAAATTAACAATAGCTTGAATATTTATAATTTGTATTCAAACAGCAGCATCCGTCCGATGCACAAACTTCACACATCTGAAATCAGCTAATAAAAACCTCCGTCTTTTAAAGCTGCTTTAAATAACTACTAAAGACAGTACTCATTTTTAATTTTCCCCAAAGTTGTTTATAATTAATTATTATCTAATTAACTATTGATAAAATAATTATATGACTGAAACTATCTACATAAAAAATATGGTGTGCCCAAGATGCGTTAAAGTTGTAAAAGAAGAACTTGAAAATTTAGAATATAGTGTAAAAAAAATAAAACTTGGTGAAGCTACAATTGAATCATCAGGAAAAATTGACATAGAATTAATCAAAGAAGCACTTAATAAAAACGGATTTCAACTACTTGATAACGACCAGTTTAAGCTGATTGAAAAAATTAAAATTATTATAATTGAATACATTCATTACCAAAGCGATAATAATGAAACACAAGAGAAATTATCAGACTATATAACAAAAAAAATGGGATATAGTTATCAGTATTTAAGCAACATATTTTCATCGTTAGAAAATCAAACAATAGAAAATTATATAATAAGTCAAAGGATTGAGAAAGCAAAAGAACTACTTGTATATAATCAGCTAAACTTAAGTGAAATTTCTTACAGACTTGGTTACAGCAGTGTTCAACATCTCTCAAGTCAGTTTAAAAAAGTTACAGGTTTTACCCCCACCAAATTCAAAAAGCTAAAAAACAAACCCAGAATACCTTTGGATAAAATTTAATTGGTTAGTTTCTTCCCACCATAAAATTATATACTTTTTTTAAAAAATTTTATAACACAAAACATTTTTTATCCCTTATTTTTTATCTCAAGATTACTAAAATAAATGAGGATAAAAATGAAAATAGAAAAAATAAAAATTGAAGGAATGTCTTGTGAACATTGTATAATGGCTGTAAGGAAAGAATTATCTAAAATGGATCTTAATTTAATTGATGTAAAAATTGGTTCAGCTGAAATAGAATATGATGAAAATAAAATAACAGCTGTTGATTTAACAAATGCTGTTAACGAAGCAGGATATAAATTAGTGGGAATAACAAATAATTAAAATTAATTTTCATGAGTAATAACAAAAAAAATATTTCCGCACCCGTCATCGGAATGACTTGTGCAAGCTGTGTGACCAGAGTTGAAAAAACATTAAAAAAGATTGAAGGAATTGAAAATGTTAATGTTAATTTTGCAACCGAAAAAGCTACATTTAAAATTGACGAAAACAGAACAGATTACAGAGAAATAGTTGAAGCAATTGAAGATGCAGGATACAAAATTGAACTGCCGGAAAATGATAAAAAAATAAATAATGTTGATGAGGATAATTATAAAGATGAAACAACAGCATTTGAACAAAAATTAAAAAAGGATGTAATTTTATCTATTATTATTACTATCCCAATTTTAATATTAAGCATGGGCGGTGATTTCTTTTCGAGTGTTGTTTCCAAGGATTATCTTAATAAAATTCTTTTTCTGTTAACTATACCGATGATATTTATTACAGGTAAAAGATTTTTTGTTATTTTCTGGAATAATTTGAAACACTGTGCCGTGGATATGAATTCCTTGGTTGCAGTAGGTACCGGTTCGGCTTTTATTTTTAGCGCTGTTGTAACATTATTCCCCGATTTAATTTCCGGCAGTAACCACGTTTATTTTGATACTGCAGCTGTTATAATAACTTTAATTCTTTTGGGAAGATATTTAGAGGCAAGAGCAAAATCTAAAACAGGTACCGCAATAAAAAAATTAATAGGTTTAAGACCTAAAACGGCATTTGTTAAAAAAGACGGTAAAGTATTAGAGATTCATCTTAATGAATTAAAGTTAAACGACATTGTTATTGTTAAACCCGGTAGCAAAATTCCTGCTGACGGCAAAATAATAAGCGGCAAGTCTACAGTTGATGAATCAATGATTACCGGCGAAAGTATCCCAGTAGAAAAAATTATAGAAAGTAAAGTTATCGGCGGAACAATAAATAAAACAGGAACCTTTGAATACAAAGTATCAGCAATTGGTAATAATTCTCTGCTCGGACAAATAATTAAAATGGTTGAAGAAGCACAGGGAAGCAAAGCACCGATTCAAAATTTAGCAGATAAAGTTGCCGGTATATTTGTTCCGACTGTGATTGGAGTTGCAATCATAACTTTTATAACCTGGATAATTATAACTAATGGTTCCGGTTTTAATGTTGCACTTATCAATTTTGTTGCTGTATTAATAATTGCCTGCCCTTGTGCTTTGGGTCTTGCAACACCTACAGCCATTATGGTTGGAACCGGTAAAGGAGCTCAATTAGGAATTCTAATAAAAAATGGCGAGAGCCTTGAAATGGCACATAAAATTTCAACAATTATTTTGGATAAAACAGGAACTATAACAGAGGGTAATCCGGTTGTAAATTCTGTTAATCCGATTGGTATAAGTGAAAAAGAATTACTCACGTTAACTGCCTCGGTAGAAAACAGTTCCGAACATCCGCTAGCGGAAGCTGTTGTTAATTATTCAAAGTCAAAGGGAATAAAACTTGAAAATGTAGAATCTTTTGTGAGTTTAACAGGCAAAGGAATTACAGCCGTTATAAACGGAAATGCAATAGCAGTAGGAAACAGAAAATTAATGAATGAATATTCAATTGATATTACAAATAAAAATGAGATAGAAAATACTGTTATTTATATTTCCATCAACGGAGAATATAAAGGTTTTATTACTATCGAAGACCCATTGAAAGATAGTTCCGTAAAAGCTGTAAGAGAATTAAAGACAATGGGGATTAAAACAGTAATGATTACCGGAGACAATAATACAGTAGCAAAAAAAATAGCGGAGAAAGTAGGCGTAGATGATTTTAAAGCGGAAGTACTGCCGCAGAACAAAGCGGAAAGTGTAAAAGAATATCAAAATAATAACAAAGTTGTTGCAATGGTTGGTGATGGTATTAACGATGCACCGGCTTTAGCTCAAAGTGATGTAGGTATTGCAATTGGAAGCGGTACGGATGTAGCAATTGAAACAGGTTCTATAGTTTTAATTAAGGGCGATTTGCAAGGTGTTGTTACAGCAATCAAATTATCTAAAAGGACGATCAGAACCATAAAAGAAAATTTGTTTTGGGCTTTTATATATAATACAATTGGAATACCTTTGGCAGCAATAGGTATGTTGAATCCGATAATAGGAGCTTTCGCGATGTCACTAAGTTCTGTCTCAGTTGTCAGTAATTCATTACGATTGAAAAGATTCAAAAACAAATAGGGATAACTTATGAAAAAGTATGTTTTACAAAAAGCACCTTTTATTGTACCAACTGTTGACGGAAAATTGATAGAGGAATATTTCGGTAAAGCAAGCAAAGATGTTGGTGATTTCAGCGTAGCACATATGGTTGCTCCTCCCGGATGGTATGAACCTTTTCAGGTTCCAATGTTTGACGAAATAACTTATGTTATTAAAGGAAAAAAACAAATTGAAATTGATGAAGAGAAGATAGTTCTAAATAATGGAGAAAGTATTTGTGTAAAAAAAGGTTCAAGGGTCAAATATTCAAATCCCTTTGATGAAGAAGTGGAATATATCTCTTTCTGTATACCAGCCTTTACATTGGATAGAGTTGACAGAGAATAATTTACTTTTTAGGCAACCTTTCAAGGTATGAGCTGTTGCTTAAAACCGCAAAAGTGTCCTTGCTTTTCAATTCGTCCAAAGTTAAGCAGTTCATATAACTCATAGAGCTTCTTAAGCCGTCGGATATGCCATCAATTACATTTTTAACTGCACCTTTGTATGGAATCATAGTCTCTTCACCTTCTATAAATTCATTTTTCATTTTAACACCGAATGAAGCAGAACCCCTATATTTTTTCCATAATTGATCGGCATATTTTATAATTTCACCTGGGGTTTCTCTTGTACCTGCTAACATTCTACCCAACATTACTACATCGGCACCTAATGCAATTGCTTTTGCAACATCTCCGGGACTTTTAATTCCTCCGTCGGCAATAATTTTTATTTTTAATTTTTGTTCATCTCGCTTCGAAAGAACATCCAAAATTGAAGACACTTGTCCTATACCGATTCCCGTTTGAATTGAAGTAGTGCAGACACTTCCTCCTCCTATTCCTACTCTTACGGCATCGGCACCGGAATTTTCCAATTGATTTAAACTGTCGCCCTGAGCAATATTACCGACAATGATTTTTACATTGCATGCATTTTTTATCTCTTCGGTTTTTTTTAACACTTCATTATTGTTTGCGTTAGCTGTATCGATACAAATAATATAACCGTTATCGGCTAATTTTTTAACTACGTCTAATGAAGTGTTAAGTGCAATTGACACACCTTTAATTCCGTTAGTTTTGTTTGTTAAAACTTCATTTAGTGAAGAATCAAATCTGTTTAATATTCCCAAACACCCCTGCTCTGACAGGGCTTTTGCCATTTCAATTCCTGTCACCGTGTCCATCGGACTTGAAATAATAGGCAGGGATAATTTTAAGCCCAAAAATTCAAAATTGGTTTTTGCCTCTGTTCTTGATTTTATTCTTGATATTTCAGTAGGTATTAAGCTTATATCATCATAAGTTAAAGATTGGTCATAGTTATTGAGAGAACTTTTTGTATATATTTTCATGAGGTTAAATAATTAAAATAAAATTTTTAAACAGTTAATTATCAATAATCTTTTCAATTTCATTAACTATTTCATCCATTTTCTTTGTAGCTGAAATTACCGGAGAAGGTGAATTCATATCAACACCGGCTGACTTTAATAAATTGATGGAATAATCCGAACTTCCGGATTTAAGAAAATTCAGATATTTATCTACCGCAGGTTTACCTTCATTTAATACTTTTTCAGATAAATCTTCGGATGCAGCAAATCCTGTTGCATATTGATAAACATAGAAATTATAATAAAAGTGGGGTATTCTTGCCCAAGTATATTTTTTGTTTTCATCTATAACAATATCAGGTCCCCAATATTTTTTATAAATATCAATATATAATTGAGACAAATTATCCGAAGTTAATGCTTCTCCTTTTTCAGCCATATCATAAATTTTCATCTCGTATTCTGCAAACATTACTTGTCTGTAAAAAGTAGCTGTAATATTGTTTAAATATTTTTCGAGTAAAAATAATTTCTCTTTTTCATTTTTTGTATTTTTAATCATATAATCCAATAACAACGATTCGTTAAATGTGGATGCAACCTCTGCTACAAAGATTGAATAATTTGCATAATGATATGGTTGGTTTTTCCCTGTATAATATGAATGCATATTATGCCCAAGTTCGTGCGCAAGTGTAAATACATCATTAAGCAAGCTATTCCAATTTAACAAAACATATGGATGCACACCAAAAGTTGTACCCGAAGAATATGCACCGTTTCGTTTGGATTTTGTCTCAAAAACATCAATCCATCTTTCCTCAAAAGCTTTCAATAATGATTTAATGTATTCGGCTCCTAAAGGTTTCATAGTTTCTAAAACAATATCACGTGCTTCCTCAAATGTATATGTTTGTGATTTAGTTTCGTTAAACAAAGAAACATAAAGATCATAAGGTTTTAATTCATTTACCTTCAAAAGACGTTTTTTCAACGATGCCCATTTATGCAGGGGGGATAAATTTTCATTTGCCGTATTAATAAGGTTATCATAAACAGAAATAGGGATATTATTTGAATCCAATGAGCTCTCTCTTACCGAATTATATTTACGGGCTTTAGCGGTAAAAATATTTGATTTAATGTTTCCATTTAATAATGATGAAAATGTATTCTTATAATTTTCATAAGGTTCGTAATAAGCATTAAAAGCCCTTTCTCTAAATTTTCTGTCTTTAGAATACATCGCAGCATAATATCTGCCGTGAGACATACTTATTTCATTCCCCTTTTCATCTTTTAATATTGGGAAAGTTAAATCGGTATTTGTAAAAATAGAAAAAGTGTTATAAGACGCCTGTACGGTTTCACCGGCTAAAGATAATAACATTTCTTGTTTTTCATCTAAAGTATGTGCTTTTGATCTTATAAGGTTTTTTACAAAATGTTCATAAATCTTCAGTTCGGATTTAGAATTAACCATCTTCAATAATGTATCTTCAGGTATTTTCATTAACTCCGGACGAATAAAAGAACCGGCTGTTGAAACTTGTGTGTATAAATTCTTTATCCTGTCATCCATCGCCTGAAATTTTGTAACACTCATATCACCGTCGTGCGAAAGCATAGAATAAAGATGCAGTCTTTCAAGCTTTATTCCGGTTTCTTCATCATATTTAAGACATTGATATAATGAATCAGCATCCTTGGAAAGTGTGCCTATAAATTTTGAGTATCCAGGTATTCTACTTTTAACCCAATTAAAATCCTTTTCCCAATCTTCTACGGATTCGTAGATATCGGATAAATTCCATTTATATTTTTCATCTATTGTTTCTCTGGATGGTAAAGAGGAAACTTCGGAGCTGTAATATTTAAACAGTTTTGAGAATATTTCTAAATTCATCTATTGATGGGAGTTTATTAATTTACTGGGAATTCATTAATCCTGGGATTCAAATTAAGTAAATTTATTTAAAAGGTAAAATATTAGTAAATAATTAATTTGATTTGCTTATCCTTATGCGAAAATTACCTGAAAAATTTCTAAATTCTAGCCTAACCTTTTCCGGCACGTGATTTGTAATTTTACCTGTATTCTCAGATCCATTTTTAGTCAGACTTGTAGAATATAAATCAAGCTTATTATCTCCAACAACAGTAGCAGTTACTATCCCGGAAGAATAATTTGTTACTGACACAAAAACATCGGCTCTGGTTATATTTAATTTAGTTTCGTCAGTTTCATTAAATGTAATTTTTGAGGCATTAATTTCAAAAGTATAGTTTTCGAAAGTTTTAGATTTGATGGGTTCGTTAATGTTGCCTATGGAATTTTCAGATGTAAGAATATTTTCACGGCAGGAAAAAGAAGAAAAAATAATAATAGAAAATAACAACCTGATTGATAAAGTAAAAATTATATGTCTGTCATAAAACATTATATAGTTTTAATAGTTACTTAATATTGAATTCCTATATCTAAATAACAATTAAATAGAAAATCTTCAAGTCATAAGGAAATAAACAAATTACACAGCTTCCATTACTTTTCTATAAGCAGTTACTTTGCCATTAAATTTATCGGTATGTTTTTTTTGTAAACCTGCTGCTGCTTTTTTAGAATATTCCAAATACTTTTCAAAAGTTTCACATTTGTAAACCACAGAATAAACAACTGTATCTTCTTCACCGGTAGGCTTTATTATTTTTGAAATTTTATGGCTGAGAAAATATTTAGTTGATAAAACATCAGGAATATGAGTTTTTTTCATCCATATCAGCCATTCTTTTTCTATATCTTTTTTTACTCTAATATTTATTTGATAATAAATCATAATAGATAAGTTAAATTAATTAAACACAATAGTTAACTTAAAAATATAAACTGATTAATTGCAACAGGATTATTTTACATATAAATTACAAATCCAATTATTAATAACTTTTTTAGAGCTTTGAAAAAATCAAAAATATTAACATTAATTATTTCAGGACTTTTATTAGTTCTTTTAATAATTACCACTTCAATTAATAACTCAAAAGACAAACCTGTTTTTGGTAATGTTCTAAAAGATGTTAAACCTGCTAAAATTCAAAATAAAGAATTCGGCATTGATACATTATTTCTTGTTAAACAAACTCATTTAGTAAAAAGGAACGAAACTCTTTCTAAGATATTAACAAAACTTAAAACACCCTACAATAAAATTTATGCTGCGCAAATATTAAGCAGAAATATATTTGATCTTAGAAAGATAAACTACGGGCATAAATATTTTTCTTATTTGTCAAAAGACAGTTCAAATACATTGCAGTATTTTGTCTATCAAATAACCCCGATAAATTTTTTGATTCTGAATTTTAAGGACTCTGTTACCTCTGAATTATTTCATAAAAAAATTACTTTAATGAAAAAAGCTATTTCAGGAGAAATTAATAATTCATTATATGTATCACTTGCAGAGCAAAATATTGACCCTGAATTAGTTATAAGTCTTTCAGAAATTTATGCCTGGCAGATAGATTTTTACAGAATAATGAAGGGCGATAAGTACAAAGTAATTTTCGAAGAAAAGTATGTTGACAACAAACCAGTAGGAATAAATAAAATTATCGGAGCGGAATTTACTCACAGAAAAGAAAACTATTTTGCTTTCAGTTTCAAAACTAACGGTAATAATGAATACTTCGATGAAGAAGGTAATAGTTTACAAAAAGCATTTTTAAAAGCTCCTATTAAATTTTCAAGAATAAGTTCACGATTTACATACAGAAGATTTCACCCAGTACAGAAAAGATACAAAGCTCATTTGGGCACCGATTATGCGGCTCCCCAGGGCACACCCATTCATTCGGTTGGTGACGGAATTGTATTAGCGGCAACATATTCAAAATATAACGGCAGATTTGTAAAAGTAAAACACAACGGAACATACTCAACACAATATTTGCATATGTATAAAATTGCTTCGGGAATACAACCGGGAGTAAAAGTTAAACAAGGGCAAGTAATTGGATATGTGGGACACACAGGTTTAGCAAGGGGAAATCACGTTTGTTTTAGATTTTGGAAAAACGGAAAACAAGTAGATCCGTTTAAACAGAAAATTCCGTCTTCAAAACCAATTGCTAAAAAATATTTTAATGATTTCAAAATTATTAAAGATAAAATTATTACTGAATTAAATAATATTAACTTTAATAAAAACAAAAATACTTCCACGGCATCTTTATAAAAATTATTTGATAAATGAATAAGGAATACGAAGCAGTTATAGGATTGGAAGTACACGCACAATTATCAACTGAAACAAAAGCTTTTTGCGGCTGTTCAACCAAATTCGGTAATACTCCAAACAGTAATGTTTGCCCCGTTTGTTTAGGACATCCGGGCGTATTGCCTGTATTAAACAATAAAGTAGTAGAGTATTCAGCCTTGATGGGGCTGGCAACCAATTGCAAAATAAATGGATACTCAACTTTTGCGCGAAAGAATTATTTTTATCCCGATCTGCCGAAAGGATATCAAATCTCACAATTTGAAGAACCGATTTGCTCTGAAGGATTTATAGAAATCACTAATTCAAAAAAAGAAAAAAGTAAAATAAGACTGGAAAGAATACACATTGAAGAAGATGCGGGTAAATCCATCCACGCTTCAGGTTCCGATACACTGGTTGATTTAAACCGCTGCGGAATACCGTTAATTGAAATAGTAAGTAAACCCGATATTAGAAAAGCGGAAGAAGCATCTCTTTATCTTCAAAAAATAAGACAGATAGTAAGATATTTAGGAATATGCGACGGCAATATGGAAGAAGGTTCTCTAAGGTGCGATGCCAATGTTTCAATAAGAAAAATAGGCGAAAAAAAATTAGGAACAAAAACAGAAATTAAAAACATGAACTCCTTCAAAAATGTTGAGAAAGCAATCAACTTTGAAATTGAAAGACAAATGGAATTAATTGATGACGGAAAACAAATAATTCAGCAAACTCTGCTTTGGAATGCAGACTTAAATAAAGC
>CAZTZZ010000025.1:0-3946 GCA_964617905.1 uncultured Ignavibacteriaceae bacterium
TTGACCAAAAGAGAATGTTTTTAACAATGCTTGACTTAAACCAAATGTATGTACAAAAAACAGAAATGGGGGATAAAAAATTTGGAATAAGTAAAGAAGACAAAGAATTAACAAAAGAATTTTATAGTGGTAAGTAATAATTTTGAAAAATAAAAAACTAAGAATAAGAAACAGTACGGCAGAATTTTTAATGTTCACCGCAGATTCTCGTCAGGACGGAGTGGAAGTCCGGTTTCAAGATGAAACTGTTTGGCTTTCACAAAAAATGATAGCTCAATTATTTCAATGTTCAATTGATAATATTTCCCTACATCTTAAAAATATATTTAATGATGGTGAACTTGAAAAAGAATCAGTTATCGAGGAATTCTCGATAACTGCAAGTGACGGCAAAAAGTATAAGACCAAACATTATAATCTTGATGCAATTATTTCAGTCGGGTACCGGGTAAATTCTAAAAGAGCAACACAATTTAGGAAATGGGCAACAACAGTTCTTAAAGAGTTTGCAATTAAAGGATTTGTAATAGATAAAGAAAGACTTAAAAATGAAGGATATTTAGGACAAAATTATTTTGATGAACTGCTGGAAATTATTCGTGAAATTCGCGCCAGCGAACGCAAATTTTATCAAAGAATTACAGATATTTATGCTACTTCATTAGATTATGATCCCGACTCTGCACTATCAAAAACATTTTTTGCTACGGTACAAAACAAAATGCACTATGCTATTCATGGTAAAACTGCTGCCGAATTAATTAAAGAAAGAGCAGATAGTACAAAACCATACATGGGATTAACTAATTGGAAAAAATCTCCGAAAGGTAAAATTCTTAAATCCGATGTAAGTATTGCTAAAAATTATTTAAACAAGAATGAAATAGAAACTCTTAATCGTATAGTAAATATGTATTTGGACTATGCTGAAGATCAAGCAAAAAGAAAATTTCCAATGACAATGGAAGATTGGATAAATAAGCTTGATGCCTTTTTGCAATTTAATGAAAGAGAAATTTTAGATAATCAGGGTAAAGTTTCGGCTGAAGTAGCAAAATCATTTTCTGAGAGCGAATGGGAAAAATATAGAATTGTGCAAGATCAACTTTTTGAATCAGATTTTGACCGGGAATTAAATAAATTTTTGAAAGATAGTAAAAAGAAATAGATATGTCGGAAATAAAAAATCTATTTGATGGCATAAAAGAAAAAGCTTATGATTATGGAATCACAAAGCCGGAAATTCCTATTTATGTTTTAGAAAATTTAAAGTATGATTTTTTTGATTGGCAAAAGGAAGCTTTTGAACATTTTTTAACTTATCAAGCTATCAAAGAAAGAGAAAATCCAAACGAACTAACACACCTAATGTTCAATATGGCAACTGGCTCGGGTAAAACATTATTGATGGCAGCAGCTATTTTATATTACTACAAACACGGATACAAAAATTTTATTTTCTTTGTGAATCAAAACAATATTGTAGATAAAACCGAAAATAACTTTATAGACAGCACCCATACAAAATACCTCTATAAAGATAAAATTATTATTGATGATAAAACCTTATCAATCAAGAAAGTAGAAACTTTTAGCGATAATCCTCAAGGCATTGAAATTAAATTTACAACCATTCAAAAACTCTATAATGATATTCACTTAGAAAGAGAAAACCAGACTACATTGGACGATTTGCACAAAAGAGATATTGTAATGCTTGCCGACGAAGCTCATCACCTAAATGCTGAAACTAAAAGTAAAAATGGTGTACAGCAAGAAATTATACCAATTGAAATTACAGGAAAGACAAGTGAAAAAGAAATAGAACGAAAAGGCTGGGAACATACGGTAATAGAACTTATTTTGAATAAAAATGGTGAACAAAAAGAAAATAAAAATGTATTATTGGAATTTACAGCAACAATTCCGGTAAATGAAAATGTAGCTAAAAAATACAGCAATAAAATTATATACATGTTTGGGCTAAAAGAATTTTTAGGTGCAGGATATACAAAAGAAATAAATCTGATATCTTCCACTTTGGATAAAAAAGAAAGAATATTACAAGCCTTATTATTTCATTGGTACAGGCATAAAATTGCACTAAAAAACGGTATCCCCAATTTTAAGCCTGTAATTCTTTTTAGAAGTAAAACAATAGAGGAATCAAAAACAGATTTTGAAGAATTTATTAATTGGACAAACAACATCTCTACAAAAGATTTTAATTTTTTAAGAACAATTGCAAACAAGATTTCACAAAGTAAAAGTATATACGAACAAGGGAAATCTAGAACTGAGCAAGTTTTAGACTTTCTTAAAAGTGGAAATATCTCTTATGCAGAAATAGCTGACTTTATTCAAAACAGTTTTCAAGAAAAAAGTGTTATAATAACCAACTCCAAAACCAACAAAACCAAAACAGAAAAAACTACAGAGGAACAAGAAAAACTCCTCAATAGTTTGGAAGATAAGAACAATCATATAAGAGCCATTTTTACAGTTGATAGATTAACAGAAGGTTGGGATGTATTAAACCTTTATGATATTGTCAGGCTTTATCAAGGTCAAAATGCCGGTGGGGATACAAAGAAAACTCCGGAAGCAACTACAAAAGAAAAACAGCTCATCGGAAGAGGCGTTAGATATTTCCCTTTTTCATACAACGATAAAGTTAAAAATAAAAGAAAGTTCGATGATGATTTAAAGAACGAATTGAGAGTATTAGAGGAATTGTATTATTACACATACGATGAAGAATCAAGATATATCTCTCATCTAAAAGATGAATTAAGAAGAGATGGATATATCAGAGATGATAAAATCATCAAAACTTTTAGTCTCAAAAAAGAATTTCAAGAAAGTGATTTTTATAGGAAAACAAAAATTTGGTATAACAAACAAATAGATAATCCTAACAGAAAGAAAAAGACACTTAAAAACTTGCAAAAAGATTTTTTTGTTCCTTATAAAATCCAAGGATTAGAAATATTAGAACAAGAAATTGACTTTGAAAAACAAGAAGATTTGCAAAGATTAGTACTAAATGAGACGGGGTTACAAACTATCACATTAAAATTCAAAGATATTGAGAAACATATTTTTAGAAAAGCAGTTAATATTAAGGCGAAACAAGAAAATTCATTATTCCAATTTGAAAGACTAAAGGAAGAGTTAGAAATTAAAAGTATAGATGATTTACAAGGGAGTAATCTACTTGGCAATTTTGATATAAAAATAATAATAAACAAAAATAAAAAGTACGATGATATTTCAAATGATGACAAATTAAATATTGTCTTGAAATTTTTAGAAAATGTTTTTACAGAATTAAAAGAAAAAATAAATCCAAAAATCGGAAGTGAATTTTTAGCAGGCAAATTTGAGAAATTCTTTTCAGAACCAAAAACAAAGACAGTCAAAGAAGATGCAGATTCAGATAGAATTTACGAAGAATTAGAAAAAGAAAAATGGTATGTGCTTGATTCATTCAACGGAACAAGTGAAGAAAAAGAGTTGATTGCCTTTATCAAAGAGTCATTTGGAAATTTAGAAGAAAAGCACAAAGAAATTTATTTGATTAGAAATGAAGAAGTTTACAAGATTTTTGATTTTGAAAAAGGCAGAGGTTTTCAACCTGATTTTATTTTATTCTTATCGAGTAAAGAAAAAGATAAAATCTATTATCAAATTTTTATTGAACCCAAACAGCAAAAATATATGACTACTGAAGATGAAATCTGGAAAGAAAATTTTTTAGAACAAATATCCAATAAATACGGGTTTGGAAAAGTTATAAAAAAGGAAAACACAAACTATAAATTAATTGGATTACCTTTTTTCAATAAAAATTCTAATTCTAAGTTTGAAGAACAATTCCAAAAAATCTTATAATAATGCCTCAATACAAAATAAATTTTAACAACATTAATTGGGAATCACCAAT
>CAZTZZ010000025.1:4046-6186 GCA_964617905.1 uncultured Ignavibacteriaceae bacterium
TAATAATGCCTCAATACAAAATAAATTTTAACAACATTAATTGGGAATCACCAATTGAAGGTGTTAAAAGCAAGACGTATAAAAACGGGAATAAACAAATACGTTTAATTGAGTACACTAAAGATATGCCACTCCACTTGTGCGAAAAAGGACATTACGGATATATACTTGAGGGAGAATTAGAAATTGAATTTACTAAAGAAAAAATAATTTACAAATAAGGCGATGGTGTTTTTATTCCCGACGGAGCAGAACATAAACACAGAGGCAGAGCAATAACAGATACAGTAAAGGTTATATTTGTTGAAGACAGCCTATGAATTTTGGATGTTGAATTATGAATTTTGAATGGAGACTTAATGTTTAAGAAATTATTCCTTTTCATTATAATTAT
This sequence comes from uncultured Ignavibacteriaceae bacterium, assembly GCA_964617905.1. GTDB lineage: Bacteria > Bacteroidota > Ignavibacteria > Ignavibacteriales > Ignavibacteriaceae. Next base: position 4,441 of record CAZTZZ010000025.1, read on the forward strand.
TTGCTTTGGATTGAATGTATCTGCACAAGATAATACGACTACGAAGACACAATTAATTTTATTGGGAACCGGGACACCTTATCCAAGTCCAACTACATCAGGTCCCGCAACTGCTGTAGTTTATGGAAAAAGAGTTTTTCTTTTTGATGCCGGAACAGGCGTAATGAGGAGAATGAATGCAGCTAAACTTCCTATCAGCGGACCCGAAGCCACGTTTATAACTCACCTGCACAGCGACCACACACTCGGTTACTCAGATTTAATTTTAACGTCATGGATTATGAGACGGAAGAAACATTTAGAAGTATTTGGTCCCCACGGACTTAAAAGAATGACAGACCTTACACTTGCTGCATTCTCCGAAGATATTAAGATAAGAATTGAAGGACTGGAAAAAGAACTGCCCGAAGTCTACAAAGTAAATGTGCACGAAATTTATCCGGGTATAGTTTACGATTCTTCTAAAGTAAAAATAACTTCTTTCCCCGTTTTACACGGAAATTGGAAAGAAGCCTACGGCTTCCGTATTGATACACCGGGCAGATCAATTGTAATCTCCGGTGATACCCGTCCGTGTAAATCGTTGATTGAAGCATCAAAAAATGTTGACATACTGGTGCACGAAGTTTATTCGGAAAAACATTTAGCACCTGAGAACCGTCCCGGAGGAGAGTTTTGGCCGCAGTATTGCCGTGAGTTTCACACATCGGATGTTGAATTGGGAAAGATTGCAAAAGAGATAAATCCCAAATTGCTTGTACTTACACATATTATCAGAATGGGAGCAACCGACAAAGAATTGATTGAAGGAATTAGAAAAGGCGGATACAATGGGAAGATTGTCATCGGTAAGGACCTGGAAAGTTTTTCTACTGTTGATATTCCCAGTGATAGGACATCAAAAGAATCTTCAATAGGAAAACAAATCAAATTGAAGACAAAGGGAATTAATCTCCCAAACAAAATTGCAAAAAAACTTTACAGGGAAATAATTACAAATGGAGATGTTGAAGAGGAAAGAATAATTCAATACAAGAATAATCCTTCTAAAATTTTTATAGCAAATGAAGTGGACCTAAATAGTGATGGTGTTCCGGAAATTATAGTAACTCAAAGCGGAGAAAATTTTTGGTGTATATCTCACAATTGTCCCATTTGGATCTACAAAAAAGACGGCACAAAGTACACAAGAATTTTAGGAGGTAATTTTGCAGCCTACGAGTTTTTGGAAGAGACAGAAAACGGTTATCATAATTTTGCTACAATAGGTCACAGCAGTGCGGCAGAATCTTATATTTATATTTACTCATTTGATAAAACAGGATATAAAAAGCAGAAATGCGTTAAACAAACATACTCAAGAGGAAAGGGTGGAAAAGTAAACGTGAAATACGGAGAATGTGAATAAATTTCAATTTACGGTTTACAATTAAAAATAAAGAATTAGATATCCTTTAGCTTTCTTCTTTAACTATAAGTTTTACAACATCAATTCTAAGATGATCTGCCTTTACTATTAAAATTTCAAAATTATCTATTGTATATTTTTCCTTTGGTTGAGGTATTTTTCCTATATTTGCGGTTATATAACCACCGAGAGTTTCATATTCCCCGTCGGGAATATTCAAATCGTATTTTTCGTTAATAAAATCGACTTCCACTTTCCCGCTTATTAAATATGATCCGTCAGATATTCTTCTGCAGATATCTTCTTCCACATCGTATTCGTCTTTTATTTCCCCGAAC
>CAZTZZ010000025.1:6286-8924 GCA_964617905.1 uncultured Ignavibacteriaceae bacterium
TATTCTTCTGCAGATATCTTCTTCCACATCGTATTCGTCTTTTATTTCCCCGAACAGTTCTTCGATAATGTCTTCCATAGTTACAATACCGGCTGTACCGCCGAACTCATCAACAACAACGGCAAAAGATATTTGTTTGGTTAAAAACTCATTCAGCATTTCAAAACTTTTTTTGGTTTCGGGAACGAATGTCACTTTCCTAATAATATCTGCTAGTTTATGGGGTTTGTTAAATACATCGTACGCCAGAATAATCCCTTTAATATGATCAAGATTTTCTTCATAAACAGGAAGTTTTGAGAAACCCGATTCTATAAATACAGACAGAGCTTCGTCAAATGTTGAATCAATTTCTACGCCGACGATTTCGGTTCTCGGCTGCATGGCTTCCGAAACTCTCTGTTCCGAAAGATCGAAAACCTTGCTGATTATGTCGCTCTGCTTTTGGTCTATTTTCCCAGCCTCTTTGCTTTCATTAATCAAGTACTCAAAATTTTCTTTGCTGAACAAATTTTGCAGTCTCTTCTCAGATACGTCTGCCCTTTGTGTAAAAAAAGACGAGATTCTAGAAAAAAGTTTAACGATCGGGTGAATTAAATAGGATACAATTCTCAGTGGTGTGGCAGTTATAAATATTATTCTGTCAGCCAGTTCACTTGCAATATATTTAGGAAACAATTCACCGAACATCAACAAAATGAAAGAAGAAATCAGCAAAATATTAAATTCGCTTAAACCAAATAGTTTGTATAAAAATACAGCTGACATTGAAGCGAAAGTGACATTTACTACATTGGTTCCAATCAGAACAGTTGCAAAAAAATCTTGAGGATTTTCAGTAAAGTACTGTGCATTTTTTGCTGCAAGATTTTTTTTACGTGCTTGAATTTCAATTTTTATCTTATTTGCAATTACATATGCTATTTCGGATCCTGTAAAAAATCCGGAAATTAAAATTAAAATTACAAGAATAATAATTTCTAAAATCATTTATAAATAATGTAAATAGTTGTTATCAAATATAGAAAAACGTTTATTATCAATTGAACATCGGTTAATAAAACCCTTGTTGTATTTTCTCCTTTATTGTCAATAAATACGAGATACATATATCTGAAAATACCAAATACAACAAACGGAAGTGTATAAATAAAATGCTCTGTATGGAATATTGAAATAGTCCTTTCCGAGACGGTGTACAACGCATAACAAATAATAACTCCCGAGGCTGCTATGCTTGCAATTTGCTCTGTAAATTTTATTGAATACTGCGACAAAACTTTTCGGCTTACTTTTTCTTCATTGTCAATTTTATAATTTAATTCGGAGCGGCGTTTCATTATTGCCAAGAACAGTGAAATAAACATTGTTGTTAATATAAGCCAGCTCGAAACAACAACATTTATTATTACAGCGCCTGCTATTACTCTAATCATAAAGCCTGCGGCTATGCTGAATATATCTAAAAGTACAATGTGTTTGAACGAAAAAGAATAAAGAATATTTAGAATCAAGTATGATACAAGTAAAAGGATAAAATATAAATTAACACCTATCGATAGAAAGGCTGCAATTACAAAGAGCGCAATTTCCAGTATAATTCCGGATGCAGGACTTATTTTTCTGGAAGCTATGGGTCTGTTTTTTTTCTCAGGATGTTCCCTGTCCGATTCAGCATCAATTACATCATTAATGATATAAACAATACTTGAAGTTAAACAGAAAAGGATAAACCCATGTAATACTTCTACGAGTCCATGCAGGTTAAATAACTGCCTCGAAAAAACAAGCGGAACAAAAACAAAAAAGTTTTTAATCCATTGAGGTATTCTTAATAATTTTAAATAGTTTTTAAGCATTAGAAGATTGATACTTCTTCATAAATACCGAATACTTCTTTTAATTCACCAATCATTTCACCCAAAGTAACATAATTTTGAGCTGCTTCAACAAAAACAGGCATTAAGTTTTTATTATCAACTGCAGCAGTTTTTATATTATTTAGACTATCGGCTACAGCTTTCTGATTTCTGCTTTGTTTTAATTCGCCTAATCTTTTCATCTGATTCTCCTGTACTTCAGGCGAAACTGTTAAAATAGGAATTTCAATATTTTCATTCTCTTCAATAAATTCGTTAACACCTACAATAAATTTTTCTTTGTTCTCGACTGCTTTTTGATATTTATATGCAGCATCTGCAATTTCTTTTTGGAAATAACCCGCCTCTATTGCAGGAATAACCCCACCGAGAGAATCAATTTCTTCAAAAATTTCGTTCGCTCCTTTTTCCATTTTATCGGTAAGTGATTCAACAAAATAACTTCCGCCCAAAGGATCGACTGTGTTTATAACTCCTGTTTCGTAAGCAATTAATTGCTGTGTCCTGAGGGCAATTTTAACCGCTTTTTCACTCGGCAAAGCTAATGTTTCATCCATAGAATTTGTATGTAAAGACTGTGTACCGCCCAATACACCTGCTAATGCCTGATATGCAGTTCTTATAATATTGTTCTCAGGCTGTTGGGCAGTTAAAGTACATCCCGCTGTTTGCGTGTGAAATCTAAGCCACCAGGAACGAGGATTTTTAGCACCGTATTTTTCCTTCATTCTTTTTGCGTAAATCTTTCTTGCGGCTCT
>CAZTZZ010000025.1:9024-30570 GCA_964617905.1 uncultured Ignavibacteriaceae bacterium
CCCATTAAAGTAGGAAGGTCAAATGCAACTGATAAACCGGTCTGTCCTTTATTTAACAAATAATGAAATCTGCTGTTTGTGTCCTCCGGTGAACCGAAACCGGCAAATTGTCTCATTGTCCAAATTTTACCTCTGTAACCGTTGGGATGAATCCCTCTTGTATATGGATATTCACCCGGAAATCCGATTTCACTCAAGTAATTTATATTTTCAATGTCATCGGGTCCGTAAAGGCATTTTACATCTTCCCCGCTGACAGTTGTAAATTTCATTCCGGTAGTTTTTGAAGAATTTACCGCTTCGTTATATCTTTTGCGCCTTTCATTATATTCTTGCTCTGACATATTTTTTACCTGTTTATAAATTCTTTTTTAAATATAAAAAATTAAATCCATATTATTCTGTGACATTAAATACATTTAAATAATGTTACCGAAACGTCTGTTCAATTCACCCAGTGAAATTTTAATCAAAGTGGGTCTGCCGTTCGGACAAATATAGGGCTTTGATGAAGAAAATAGATGGTTGATAAGCGACCGCATTTCTTTTTCATTTAAAGTCGTATTTTCTTTTATTGCCGATGCTTCGGAATAAATTTTTGCAATATTTTCTTCGTTTTTACTATCATCACTTTTTAACTCGGATAATTTATTCAGCATAGCAAATAAAATTTCATCTTCCTTACCGTGTTTTACGTCCTCCGGAACACCCCTTATTTCAATATTATTTCCCCTTAAAAAAGAAATAGTAAATCCTAAATTAATAACCGAGTTTAATATCTCTTTTAATAAGTCATATTTTTCTTTTTCAAGGGACAACTTACGGGGGAAAAGTAATTGCTGGGAAAAAGGCAAACCTGTTTTTAATTGACGAAAAGCTTTCTCAAATAAAATCCTTCTGTGGGCTGCATTCTGGTCAATAACTATTAGACCGTTTTTTATCTGAGACAAAATATATTTTTCATGAAGCTGTAATATAAATGATGAACTGCCACTCTGTTCTTCTTCTTCAACATTATTTACTTTGTGTAAATATTCTTTTTGAACAGGTTTTGAAAACGGGTCTTCGATACTTCCCTGTTGAGCGATGTAAAATGAATCGTTCTGTATATTTCCGAAAAGTCTGTCCAGTTCTTCATCGGAATAAGTAGTTTGTCTTTTGATGCCGAAATCAGAATTAAATGTACTTTTTAAATTTGGTTTTCCTGTTGTAACCGCTTCCAAATTTATAACCGATTCCTCTTCATTTTCGTTGTAAACCAAATTCTGAATTCCCAAATTTTTTCTAATAACAGCTAAGAGTAAATTATATATGCTTTTTTCATCGTCAAATTTCACCTCCATCTTTGAAGGATGAATATTAACATCTATCTTATCGGGATTAATTTCCAAAAAAAGTACAAAAAAAGGGTAATCACCTTTTTGCAGAATAGATTCGTATGCAGTAAATACGGCGTGATTGATTTGCCTATTGATAACGTATCTGTTATTAATAAAAATATACTGGTCGCCTTTGCAACTCTTGAGCATTGCGGGTTTTCCAATATATCCAGAGATAGAAATCATATCGGTTCTTTCTTCAACTTTAATCAGAGCTTCCGCCATATTATCGGCAAATATCTGCCCGATTCTTTTTTCTAAATCACCTGATCGGTAATCAAATATTACATCACTATCGTTATATAATTTAAAAGAAATTAAACTATGGCTCAAAGCAATTTTTTTAAATGTATCGCTAATGTGTCTAAATTCCGTTTGATTCGTTTTAAGGAATTTCCTTCTGGCGGGAACGTTATAAAACAGATTTTTTACTATTACGGAAGTCCCTTTTACAAAAGAACCTTTCTCCGAATTGATTTCTCCTTTGTCGTTAACCCTTACTAATGTACCGAGCTCTTCGTCTTTGGTTTGGGTTTTGACTTCCAATTGGCTGACCGCCGCTATTGAACTTAAGGCTTCACCGCGAAAACCAAGTGATGATAATGAATTTAGGTCATCAAAATTAAAAATTTTACTTGTTGCGTGTTTTTGAATGGATAGGATCGCGTCTTCTTCCGTCATTCCTGTACCGTCATCACAGACCTGGATTAAGGCTTTTCCGGCATTTTTAATAAAAACATCTATATTTTCTGCGCCAGAATCAATTGCATTTTCCATCAATTCTTTTACAACGGATTCAGGTCTTTGCACAACCTCTCCGGCAGCAATTTTATTAACTATATTTTCGGGTAAAATTTTAATGGATGACATTATTTTCTTTTATACCAATATATTTTAAATTTTTCTCTTTGATCTGTTTTTATAATATCCCAATCATTTTCGTTGAATTCCGGAAAATAAACTTCTCCTTCAGCATTGAAATTTAATCTGGATATTATCATCTCGTCTACTAAGTTTATAGCTTGCTCATAAATTTGTCCGCCGCCTATTACAAAAATTTTCTCATAATTTTTTTCTTCACAATATTTAAAAGCATCATTTATGTTATTGAAAATTTTAACGTCCGGAAATGGATAAACAAGTCCTTCGTTACGTGAGATTACAATATTCTCTCTTTTCGGCAATGGTTTTCCAAGAGCATCAAATGATTTTCTTCCCATTATAATCGGACTTCCCAAAGTTGTTTGTTTGAAATGACGGAATTCCTCTCTGATATGCCAGGGCAGTTCACCGGTTGCTTTTCCAATAACTCCGTTTTTTGCAACAGCCGATATTATAATTTTTTTCAAACTGCAACCTCAAATTTTATCTTAGCATGGTGTTTATATCCTTCCAACTCAAAGTCTTCAAACACTAAATCGTTAATTGGTTTCTTGTCAATCTTTAATTTTGGCAGTTCCATAGGTTTTCTTTTAAGTTGCTTTATCAATCCGCGGCTGTGGTCGTATTTTTCGTTCGGGGAACCATCTTCAGCAAAATAAATGTGGGCATCAACAATGGTGTGAGCAAAATAACCCAAATCAAGTTCAACTTCCTGTGCAATAATTTGTGTTAACAAAGAATAAGCAGCCAAATTAAAAGGAATACCGAGTGCAATATCACCGGAACGCTGAGTCAGATGACAATTTAGTTTTCCGTTGGAGACATTAAAAGTATAGGTATAGTGACACGGAGGCAACTTGCTAGAAATTGCGTTTCCGGGTTCCCAGGCGGTAACAACAAGTCTTCTGCTTTCCGGATTTTTCTTTATCTCGTCAATAACATATTGAATTTGGTCAATTTCTTTTACTTCCCACTCACCTTTCTCATTTTTTTTAGCGCTGGGAAAATGGCGCCAATAATTACCGTATGCGGTGTCCAGATTTCCGTCTTCGTCAGCCCAGGCATCCCAAATTTTGGTTTTATTCCTTAAATTCCTAATATGGTCTTCACCGGAAAGATACCACAGCATTTCGTGCAAAAGAGATTTCCAGTACATTTGTTTTGTTGTAAGCAACGGGAAACCAGCAGCCAGGTCTACCTTGTAAAAAGCGCCAAAATATGAGATTGTATCGATTCCTGTTCTGTTTTTCTTTAAAACTCCTTTCTCGAGCACGAGTTTTACTAAATCTAAATATTGTTTCATATAATAATGTTTTAAGAAATTAATAATTAATTATGCAATTTAATAAAATCTTATGCTTGTTATTACTCAGTTACTAATAAATCGTATAATTTCTTCACAAGCAAGTTTTATTTCTTCATCAAAGCAGGCTTTGTAGTCGTTATTTTTAGTTGTTTTATTCATAACAATCGGAATTACGTTATCAAATTTTTTTATAAATTCTTCTTCTATTTTTCCACAACATAAGAATACTTGTTTTTTGTAAGAGTCGGAAAGTGTAATTATAGAACTTGCTCCCTTGCCTAAAAGTGATGTTTTATCAAAAACGCCCTCACCTGTCACAACATAATCAGCTTGCTCCAACAAATTTTTAAGCTCATTATTCCTTTCAATATATTCAGAAGATGAAATACATTCAGCTCCAAAAAATACGGATAACCCGGCAGCTAATCCTCCACCTGCACCCGATAACTTATCAACTGATATATCTATTTCTTTATTTGACAATAGGTTAATGATTTTATTAAAGCCTAATTCTAATAAATTTATTTCTGAGTCTGAAGCTCCTTTTTGCCCGGCAAACTGACGTGATGCACCTTGCTCACCTAATAACGGATTATTTACGTCAACTATTGCAATTATCTTAAAAGAAAAATTTGGCTTGTTCCACAATATTTTGCTTATTCTCTGAAAATTTATCGGTATTATTTCCACTTCTTTACTGTAAATATCTATCAATTTCATCCCAAAGACAGAACAGACGCCTAAACCTAAATCGTTGGTTCCTGTTCCACCGATTCCAATAATGACTTTATTTGCATCAATTTCATTCTTATTTATTGATTCATTGATTTGCTCCAGTAATTCTCCCAATCCCTTCGAATTTAAGTGGAGAGGGTGTCTCTTTTCTAAGGGGATTAATTTTAGACCGAGTACTTTTGCTGATTCAATATAAACAGTTTTATTTTGTTCGTCATACAAGACTTCACATTCAAATTTAGAATCATCATAAGCCGTTGTAATCGTAAATTTTATAACTTTTAACTCAAAGTTATATTGCAGTGTATTTAAAAATCCGTCCCCACCATCACTGATTGGATATTTTAATATTTCAAGTTCATTATTATTTTGTAATTGCTTTTCAAATAAATTCGCTACTTCCGTAGAATCAGCACATTCCTTAAAACTATTGGGAGCAAGTAGTATTTTTTTCTTATTCATGAGTCCACTTAAAAAAGGTAAATTTATTTGTAAGTGATATAATTATAAACCGTTAAAACGGTTAAAAAAAATGTTAAGTTTTTCTTAACCCACGACTTAAGTCGTGGGTTAATGAGACCAAAATAAAAACCTGAACCGTATTAACGGTTTTCATTATTTCTTATAGTGGACTCATTCATATTTAATCAGAAAGATTGAGTATAGCTTTTATTCTATTTACTAAAATTGCAGCATCAATTCCGCCTTCGCCTGAATAATCACAAATTTTAGGATCACCCGGACATTTGTTTTTGCAGTATTCATTTTCAGGTAAAAGAATCAAGGTATCATTCCCCTTCGGACCCCATAAATCGGGTGAACAGGCTGTTAACGGACAGAATAGTGAAAGAGTTTTTACATTCAATCCAGCAGCAATGTGCATTGGCCCGGTACTTGAAGAAATAAGTAAATCAAGACAGGAAAATTTTACAATGTTTTCTCTTAATTTACTTCCTTTACCAAAGAAATGAATATCATCAATTTTAAATAACTCTTCGGGTGGATCAATTTCAGTTATAATTATTTGAATATTCTCAATTTGTTTCAATTTATTAATTAATGAAATGTACTCCTGCGTCGTTAAATTCGGAGCGGAATTTCCGCTTGTTGTATTTACCCCTATCAGTAATTCTCCATTTCTACATATAGATTTTTTGAATTCCACACTTTTATTTTTTTCTTCTTCTGTTAAAAATAATTCTTCGTCAAAACCATCGTCTTCAATTCCTATTTTTCTAATTTCGTCCAAACAGTAATCGGTTTCGTGCCTGAGTGGTTTATATTTATTTCTAAATACACTCTTTGTGTTAGTTAAAAATTGGTAAAATTTATGCCCTACTCCTATTCTCTTTTTTATTCCGCTTAAAAACAGCAGCCAATTTATTTTTTCTGTAGGTAACAGTGACAAAGAATGAGTAAATTTTTTACCCCGTAACTTTTTTAATAAATTTAAAAAAGAATTTCCATTTTCATCTTCGACAATTATTTCATCGACAAATGGATTATTCAAATAAATATCCTTTGTGTAATTTCTGACAAGCACAGCAACAAAACTTTTGGCATATCTTTTTTTAATAGCTCTAGGAAGCGGTGTTGATAAAACTACGTCACCAATTCTGTCTGTTCTTACAATTAATATTCTGGGGTTTTGCATAAAGGATAATTCTTTAATATTTGTTACTTTTAAATATGAAGAAAACAGCAATTTTAACTACAGGTCATCCTCCGTTTGATGACAGAATTTATTGGAAATTTGCCAAAACTCTTTCACAAAATTTTGAAGTTGCTATTTTCTGCTCCACTCAAGAAGTCAATCTTACTTCATCAAATATTATAATAAAAGGTTTTAATAGCAATTTAGTTTCACGGAAGGGAAAGTTTAACAAACTGACTAATTATCTAAAAGAATTTAAACCAAATATTATTATTTGTGCTGAAACTTCGGCTATAGTATCTGCGCTGCGTTATAAAAAGAAAACCGGTGCTAATTGTAAAATTGTTACGGATATAACAGAATGGTATCCGGAAAATGTTGCTTCTAAATTAGCCGGTATAAAGAAAGTGCTTATATATATTTTCCTTTTTCTTTCAAATATATTTCTTACAAACAGAGTAAGTGCGATAATTATCGGAGAGAAAGGAAAAAAAAGAAGATATGATTTTCTCGCTCCATTTAAAAAGAAAATAATTATAGGTTACTATCCGGTATTAAAATACTTTGAATATGAGACAAAACATTCATCGGATGATTTTACAATGGGATATGCGGGAGTTATAAATTTTAAGAGAGGAATTATGACTCTTTTGGATGTCTTAATTTTACTGAAAAAAAAACATCCGGATAAAAATATTAAATTAAAAATTACCGGAAAGTTTGAATATGAAAATGAAGAAAAGATTTTTAAAGAAAGATTAAAAAATGAGGACATAAAAAACGTAGAGCTTTTGGAATGGACGGATTACGACAAAATTTACAAGAACCTTAAAGGAATGGATGTCTGCTTTGACTTAAGGCAGTTAAACTTTATTTATAAAAACTCCCTGCCGATAAAATTTTTCGAATACTTAGCCGCAGGAAAACCTGTTATATATTCAAAGATTAAACCTTTAGAAAGTATGAATATAGAAGAATTTGGATTTTTAGTGAACCCAGGTAATAAAGAAGAAGTTGTTGGTGCAGCAGAAAAATATTTAACAGACGGCGAGCTGTTGAAAAAGCATTCTCTTAATGCAAGAAAATTTATTGAAGACGGAAACTATTGGGAAGTAGAATCAAAAAAGTTGGTTGAGTTTTTAAACTCATTATAAAGTATCAGCTCTAAATTATATTTTTTAATCTGTAGAGTTCTTTGAGTTTCTTGTCAACGTTTTTATATCCATGGTATTTCACTATCCATGCTTTACCCTTTTCGCCGAGCTCAAACCGTAATTGTTTGCTGTCTATTAATTGATTTAATTTTTTGTATAATTCATCTTCACTATTTGCAACGGTAAAAGGATTTTCGGGGAGCCAATCTTCATAATCTTTTGTCATATTAGTTATTGTCGGTATTCCCATTCCAAGTGTCTCTAATCCCGCTTTACCGTAACCTGTTCCTCCCATCCTTCCGCCGACCTGGTCAATTGAAATATCGCAAGTGCTTTTAATTTTTAACAGTTCACTCCTCTGCATATTTTCAATTAAAAGGAATTCAATATTTTTTTCCTTTTTGATTTTGTCTATTACACTTATTATAAGTTCCGTTCCTTTATATTTCCTGTCTGTAGGTGAGTGAATAATTTTAATCCTATCATTTTCTTCGGTAGATTTTTGAGGCAGTTCGGTAAAATCATAAGGATAAAATAAATATTCTAAATCATCTTTTAAGGCAAGATGGTCATACTCGGAAGTTATATTTAAATCGGATATTTCATCAAGTTCTTTAATCACTCCCCTAATCCTCAAATCGCTTCCGTAATAGCAGCAGACAATTTTTTTGCCTTCCTTTTTCCATTTTATTGCCTGTTTTGCATTTCTGAAAAAACCGAGCCCTGTATCAAAGTGAATGATATCATAATTATTCAAATCATATTCATCGATTGTCCTGTTTATTACATTCTCTTTCAGCCTATCATTTATTCGGAAGTATAATTTTTCGGCAAAGTTTTTAGGTGTGAAAAATAAATTTTTATTTTGATATGTTTCTGCGTCTTCAACTTTTTTCTTCCGCCATATTTTTGCCAAAGGAAAGTCAGGTAAGGGCAGATTAAGACAAATGTCTTCTGGGAATTCTCTAACATTTTTATGCAGCGTAATTATTCTTGATTTGTCACCGACAGAGTTGTGCATCCTGTAAAAATCATACGGAACTCCCGCATAATTCATCGGAGCGATGTGTAAAATTTTAAGCATCACAAATTCTTAACGAATGTATCCCTAAAAATGCCCCTTGCGCCGAAGTTTTCTTTGAATCTGGCCAATCCCCAGTTTGGTTCCATGTTAACCGTAAAGATTCCAAAGTCCAAAAACTTAAATCCTTCTTTTTGATACCGGGACATTATTTCATAGAATAAAAGATTTACAGCACGGTATTCCTGGTATTTTTCCAAGTGACTAATGTAAAACGCCAAAACTACTTTTGGATTTGCGCTAAAATTGCAAACTCCGGCTATCAACTTTTTCCCTTTAAAGGCACCCCACAGTCTTATTTCATCAGGAAAGAGTTTCTTTAATTTCTTCAACTCCCTCAATGTATGAGTAGGCTGAACATTGTGACGCATACCCAAATTCTTCTTAAGAATTTCGTAATAATTTTCAAACTCATCACATTCTCTAATTTCAATACCGAGTTTTTTTGATTTTTTTGTAGCCGTGCGGGCAGTTGAACGAAAAGTAAATAAAAGCATGCCTTCAGGAATATCCAATTGTACTACACTTGAAATTTCTCGTTTCTTATACTCGAAACCGTTTTTAATTAATGCAAAGTCCAAATAATTTGAATATTTAGACTGGTAAATCATAGGAACAGGAGTAAGTTCAATTGAATTACATTTCATTTTTTTTGCATAATCAATCAATGTTTCAACAATTAAGAAAGATTCTTTTAAATTCAAATTCGATTTATGAACAAACCCTCCGTAAGAAGCTCCGGAATGAGATGATAATATTTTTTTTCCGTTTCTTTCAATTATTACCGCTGCAAAAACAGAAAAGAGAGTTCCTTTTTTTAATATTACAAACGATGAATCTTTAAATCTTTTTTTGGGATGGTAGGATAAAAATTTTCGTGTGTGAAATAATGTTCCATTATCGGATTGATTTACAAATTCATCCCACTGTTTGTCTGTAATTTTCGATTTACTGAATGGAATTACTTTGAACATGAAATTTACTATTAAAATTTATATCGAAGTGAAAATAGATTAGCATTGCCCAGTCCCAACTGAAAAGGAACATAAGCGAAATCAAATGTCAGATTGCGCCAGTAAAGACCGAACCCATAGGTGAAACTTCTTGTATCGTATCCGCTTTGATAGCCTAACCTGACCGCAATTAAATTTTTATAGACAGTTTCTCCACCCACATTTAAGTGTGTTTCATCTGTTTTGGTTAATCTTTGAATTTCTCCGCCAACGATAAAACTTAACTCCTTATTTGGGATATCGTACAAATAATTAGCGCCTGCAACAATCTCTGTTGGTACTGCAGTTTCTTGAGATTTTAAGGCTTCCATTGAACCAAGATTTCTCACAACAAACGATGCAGTCAAATTCGGAATATTAGTCTTATAATCCAATCCGAAATCCCAAGCATTTCCTTTTGCTTCATTTATAAAAAACTGCTCGTACAAATATTTGTAAGTCACCCCTATTTTTATTCCGTCATAAATTTCAAAAGCGGTTGAAATATTTCCGGCAAAAAACTTTGCATCAAATTTGGCTTGTGCTTCCCCGGGTTTTGACCTGACTTCAATATCATTAACTGAGGTAATATTAACTCCCGCTCCTATTCTAATTCCAAGCAGCCTTGTAGTAGCTCCTATTACGTCGCTGTTTACATCCTGTATCCAATTGTTGTGCATTACAATTAGTTCTTTATCGTCAGAATATGCAAGTTTTGCAGGGTTATAAAATTGTGAAGTAACGCCTTTTGAAAAAACAGATCCGGCGTTACCCATTGCAATATTTCTTGCGCCGAAGCCTATCTTTAAAAATGCCAAACCGCTCTCTCCTGCAGTTTGGGCAGAAATCGATGCAGAAAATAATACAAAGAGAATTGAAATATTAAATGATATTTTTTTCATATTAGAATTTAATTAAAACTTTTAAGCAATGATAGAAAATATTTAAAACCTTATACTGATACCTACAATATGTCTGTCCTCGGATGAATACCGTTCAACAACAAAAGCATAATCCACGCTGAGCAAAAAGCTGTTTAATTTTTTTGCAAATGATACGCCCAATGAAGGACGAACGGGGAAATCTGAATTTTTCAGATTGAGTTGGTCGAGTCCCGCTCTAACTGTGAAATTTTTAGTGAAATAATGTTCTGCACCGATTCTAAAGATAGTTGTGCCCGCATTGCTGCCCTCAAGTTCCGCTGCAATTAATGTGTTGTATTTTTTAATGAAATAACTTGCACCTATTTTTTTTAACAATGGGAAACTATTTTCAGTTTGACTTCCGTTCTGTCCGAGTACAGGAGTCGTATCCCATTTGTATTTACTGTTAAGGTCGGTAACGACCAAAGAAAAGTTTAATTGTTCATTAAAAGAATAAATCCCTCCAAAGTCAAAACCAATTCCCGAAGCCGTTATGTCCTGATAAAGATTGTTATGATAAAATTTAACTGATATTCCAAGTGCTAATTTTTTGGAGAATTCTTTTGCAAATGAAAAGAAAAATTGATTTTCTGTCGTAGAAAAATTCCCTGTGTTATTCCCTTGATTATCCCTTCCGATAATATCTCCTACCCCTGCATTTATAAGTCCGAAACTAATACCCGCCATTAAGCCTGAGTCTTTAGTTTTTTCTGCATTTTTCTTTTTGTTAGGTAGCGAAAATCTTTTTGTAAAATTCACAAAGTTTAATTTTCTGTCCAATGACAAAATAGCATAAGAAGCCTGGAACGAATTTTCTTTTTGAAATACCGACAAAGCAGGATTATAATATGATACAAGATTTCCTGTTTTTACGGCTGACATTACATTTCCCATGCCCATTCCTCTTGCACCGAAACCCATTCTGCTGAAAGCTCCGGGTTTAGAACTTATGCTGCTGAATTCGGGCTGAGCTGCGAGAGTTGAAATAAATATTAATGATATTGTTATTATTCTCTTCAAATTTTCCTCTTATTGCACTACAACTATTTTTCCGAATTGAACGTTTCCGCCTGTGTCAACCCTGTAAAAATAGACACCGTTCGGAACAAAATTTCCGCTTGCATCGCGACCGTCCCAAAAATCTATTACACCTGTTTTGTCAACACTGTGAACCGGGTTACCTCTTACTGCATTTTGGATTACCGTATTCACGTAATTCATTCCAAAGTCAAATATCCTTATTGTTACCGGTACACTTTTACCGCCTGTACTGTATTTAATTTTCAATCTCCCTATTCTCGGTGAAAAAGGATTAGGAAAAGCATAACTTTCATCAGCTGATATTAAAGGCTGTGAAGCAAAAAATAACTTCCAGCTTCCCCTCCACATTCCAGTGCTTTCAGTCAACCTTGCCAAACCGTCGTTGCTGCCTAGCCATATTTCGTTATTTTTTGTCGCAGTAGAGAAGAAAACATTTGTTGACAATGTTAGTTTTGATTTTGAATCTTGTATTGAAGTCGGTTTAATCCAAGTAAGTCCTAAGTTATTGGAACGAAAAGCTCCGTTATCAGAGACGGCAATTACATCTCCGCCTTTAAATCCAAAATTATGAACTTTTTCTCCATTTAAAAAATTAGACCAGCTATTTCCACCATCTGTTGATAAACTTACACTGCTAAATTCTCCCGATTCTTCCGCGACCCAGGTTGCTGCCCATAATGAATTACTTAATTGATTAGATCCGAGTGCAACAACAAAATTTCCTGATATGGAATTTGTCTGATTCTGATGATTAAATTTTCTCCAACTTATTCCGCCATCTGTCGATTTATTTATTCCCCCGGCTGTCCCGACATAAAGAGTTGAATCATTAGTAGAGATAACTGAAAAAGTTCTTTGATTCAAATTTGATTCAGGACAAAAATTACCTGCCTGTACGGAAAGACAAAAGTTTAAAGTGTCTGTTGGATTAATTTCATCCAAATAATCCGGAGGAATGACAACTCTTTGCCAGGTTTTGCCGTAATCAGTACTTTTTCTTAGCCCTCCTGTAAAAGAAGTAATCCACACTGTCCCAGTAGTAAAAGCAATATCAAATGTTAAATTTTTCTCTTCTACCGTTATTGGTAAGGCATCAAGGATATTTATACCATAATTAACTGTTGTATCGCTTTGTGTATCTACTGGTTGCGGAATTGATTGCCAGGTAATGCCATTATCAAAAGTATATTTTAATCCAGAGCCCACGTCAACGTCTTCATTGTTAATATTTTCCGTATGTGCAGTAGCAACCCAAACAACACCATTATTATATGCCAAAGCCGAAATATCTTCGGTACCGAATTCAGGAGTTTCTGAAAAACTCTTCCAGGAATTGCCATTGTTAAAAGAAACACTTATTCCGTTTCCGGTAGCAACCCAAATTGTATCGGCTATAACAATAATATCCGAAACTCCATTACCGGCTGGATTTTCATCATCATTAATTTTGGTCAAATTATTTTTATTTGATAAACTAAATTTTGAAGGTATAATTTGTGAAAACGTAATACCGGAAAACAACAAAAATAGTAATATGTATTTTAGACTTAATTTCATTTAACTAATAGATTGTGTGAAATTGTATTGCTTAAAGCACCAGCTTTATCCCGTGCTGTAAAATTTAAAATATAGGTTCCTTTAATATTATTCTGATTGATCTGAATCAATCTTGAATACGTTCCGTCACCTGCAGTCTTATCACCATCAGCTGTAACATTTCCGTCATCAAACATTTCAATTTGTGTATTATTTGTAGAACCATCCGGCTTAACAACAATAAAGTAAACTTTATCTATATCGCTCAACCCGTTTTGATCGGATACTTTAATTGAAGTTAAAATTGTAACAGTTCCCGTAGCAATTAATGTATCAGGATCAACAAATACATCAGATATTACCGGTGCAATATTATTTTGTCCGTTATCATAAACAAAATGCTGGGATGCAATATTTTTTGATGTACCTTTATTTAATTCTACTATATATTCAACATTATAGGCTCCGTTTTCAAAACTGCTGCTGAATAAATATTTATTGGAATAAGTTAAATCTCCTGCTGTAGTATCTCCGTTACTACCAATATTTCCGCTATCAAAAAGTCCTATAGGTTTATCATTAATTTTTTCATTTGAAGGAGAAAAAATATTCATTAAAACAGAACTTAATCCGCTAACGGAAGAAAAACTAATTGAAAATGTAATTGATGAATCCGTGGAGTTAAAGACAACCTTATCCAACGGGGCAACCGATGATACTTGAATATTATCTGTTTGAGGCTCTATTAAATTGTTAAAATCTTTTTCACATCCATTAATTACTAATAATGAAAACGTAAGAAAAAGTATCAATAATATTTTTTTTATCATCATTTTTAATAAAATTTCTATTTTTATCCCCCGAATGAAATTAAAAAGGGAGTTGGTGAAAAAGACATAAGTAAAATAATAAAACTAATGTACCCCAACAACTTTCTTTTAAAATCTAATTCTGAATTATCTGGTACAGGCGGATGCTTTAATTTTATGAAAAAATATAAAATTAGTGCCCAAAACAGCCAGCCCGACCAACCGAATGTAATATTCAAACTCAAAACACCTTCAACAATTCCGAGTGTTCCAAGTACAAACAATAAAGTGAATGATAAAACTGCAATCTTAAAATGATTTTCTTCTCCGAACATCGTATAGCTAATATGTCCCCCGTCTAACTGTCCTACGGGAATCATATTCATTGCAGTCACAAACAATCCAAACCAGCCGACACATAAATAAGGATAGTGATATATTTCACTCATCGGTGGGAAAAAGTGTGAATTATCGGCAAAGATAGATTTTAATATAGAAAATAAAAATGTATTTCCGAATGCAAGTTCCAATTGTCCTTTCCCAAAATCCTTAGCAAAATAATCCGGATGAATATTTAAAATATATTCTTTGCCGGGTACGTGTGTAAAACCCCAAAACAATACTATTAAGCAGGCAATAAATCCTGCAATAGGTCCGGCAACGCCAATATCGAACATTGCATTTTTTGTTTTTACCGGCGATTTAGTTTTTATAACAGCGCCCATAGTTCCGAAATTTAAAAATCCGGCAATGGATGGAAAAGGAATAAAAAATGGAAGTGATGCATCTACTTTATGGATCTTTGCAGCAAAATAATGACCGAATTCGTGACAGGATAAAATAAACAGCATTGAAAGTGAATACGGGAGACCCTTCAGGAGAAAAGAGAATTCATAGGGCCCGGGTTTCGCGCTTATCCACTCTGCACCTGCAACTGTTGTAGTAATAAAAGTTAAGATGAAAAGTCCTATATGAAGAAGATAATTATTCTTTTTTGATTTACTCATATTTTTATTTTATTCATTTTTTGTTCAGCTTATTTATAAATCCATATTAAAACCGAAAGTAAAATAGTTCTCATTTATATCAAATAACTGTCCGTGAACGCTTTTCCCCGAATAGTACGAAAGTTCTATTCTAAGACCTTTCGCATTGTATTTACCGAATTTAATCCCCGCTGAAATAATATTATTGCCTGTAAATTTATCGATTTTTGAAAGCTTAAAATCATAGGCAACAAAAGGTGTGAAAGATTTTGAGGGAAATGACGTAAAATAATTATCGAATCCTATTTGATAAATTCCTTTACTTATTTTTGCCGGCAAAGTATGGAATAGATAAGTAACTCCGGCGTAAACTCTTAATCCGTTAATTTTATAAAAAGGTATCAGCTCAAAAAATTCTCTGCTGTAAACTATAGGTATTCTTCCGTTTCGCCACAGGTTACTTCCTTGGTTGAAACTGCCGTCAACAAGGTGTGTGCTTATGTGGGCAAACCTGAATCTGAATCCGTATTCATTTTTTTGATTGATAAATCTTTGAGCATAATTTACACCGAAATAAAAATCGGTGGTTTCAACGGGAAATTTAAAATTACTTTCGCTTCTCAAGCGGGTGTATGTAAAAAGGTCTACACCAAAAGATGAAATTTTACCTTCCTCCATAAATCTAAGTACATCCGCAGATGTCCCTATGTCCAATCTAATATTCCTCTCGCCAAGCAAGTAAGAAAAACCTGCCTTTGGTTCTAAGAAATTAGCAGTAAACGGTTGAATGTTTAACCCTTTAGGGAACCAATTACTTTCTGTTTGCGGGAAAGATTGCATTGAAATAATAATTATAAATAGAGAGAAGAATTTCAGCATTTATTAATTTCCGTTATTATAACTTAGTTTCTTTATTTTTTGTTTTACAAATTTATTATAGCTGTATTTAATTTTTGAAGTTAAACTGGATATTGCATATAAATTTGTCGGGAAAACAAAAGAGGGTTCAAAGTAGCAATTAATTGTACAACCGCGGCAAAAATCAAAACGACCTTCCATGCTTTTAAATTCCAATATCTTTTGAGATTCTCTAATTTCCTTAATTGGTTTGTCTATTTTTATTTTTTCGTTTCCAAGGTGATAACAGGGAAGAATTATTTCGTTATAAGGAGAAATAACAATCACTCTTGAAACAGCCTTGCATTTCGGATTATTTATATCATTTCCGCCGTCGCGCCTCAGCTTCATAAATCCCTTATTGAGATAAATATCTATTTTACCGTAACAGTACTCCTCGATATAATCGATTGCTTTTTCTGTAAGTCCCGGATTCCCAAAATATGAAAAAACCGGATTTACAATTAATATCAGACCGTGTTCTTTTGCAATTTGATGCATTCTCGGAAGCTTTTTATATGTGTCATTTGTTACGGTAAATAATATATCAGGAAATTCACCTAAACTTTTTGCTATATCCAAACTTTTAAGTACAAATTTAAAGCAGTCAACTTTTCTAATTTTGTTGTGTTCTTCTTCGTCCGGTGAATCCAAAGAAAAATGCAGAAGATTAACTTTACCCGCAAGTTTTTCTGCGAATTTCGGGTAAAGCAAACCGTTTGAAGTAATGCTTGTGTGTATTTTATTTTGCTGTGCATACTCAGCCATTATGTGAATATCTTTATGTAAAAGTGGTTCACCGCCTGTTAAATCCAATAATTTCACACCGAGCCGGGCTAATTGCCTAATATTATCTTTATAAGTATCAAGATCGGCAAAGGGTGTGTCTTTAAAATTTTCGTGAACACCGAAATGGCAGAACTCACAATAGGCATTACAACGATATGTCACATAATAATTACACAGAAGCAGCATTAAAATTCTCTCCCCTTCCATAAAACCTTTCTGTTAAAAGCAATTAAGAAAGGCAGAGCTAAAACATAAATAGTAAAATAAATTTCGGATACAAAAAAGTATTTCATGTTTTTTTCAATACCCAGCCGTTTATGTATTGGGTACAAGACAAAAAAATCAACAGCAATTTTAAATATGAATAAATATAAAAATACCGGTGAGTAAAAGAAAGGTAACATTAACATACCCAAATAAGTTAAATATCCGTTTATTAAAATCATAAATCCGCTTAACGGAACGCCAAGTCCGCCTACAGCCCATCTTTTCTTTTGCCTGTAAAGTTCCTTTAAAGTTTCACAAGGCAAAGAAGTAACCAAAGTTTCTTTATCAAGAGGATATATTATTTTATACTTCCCAAGTTTGCTGATTGCCATAAGCAGATTAAAGTCTTCGGTCACACTGAAAGGTAACGCTTCGTAACCTCCCACATCCAAATATGCTTTCTTAAGGTACGACATATTATTTCCGATACAGCTGATGGGTTTATTCAAGTTTATTGTACTTGATGCAATCATCAAAAGATAAATAAAATCAATGCTTTGCATTCCGCTGAAATTACTGTCTGCAATTTGAGTTGTAAATCCATTTACCATTGCTACGTTATCTTTGTAATATGATGCTGTTTTTAATGCCCATGTCGGCGGCACAACACAATCAGCATCAGTTGTTAAGATAATTTCACCTTTGGCAGCTTCAATACCCGAAGCTAATGCATTAGTTTTACCTTTTAATTTCCCTTTTTCTTTTTTACTAATTATTTTTTTGAAATTAGGTTTATCTTTTATAAAGTTATCAATAATACTTCCGGTATTGTCGTCCGACCTGTCATCGACAATTATAATCTCTAATTTACCTTCGGAATAAATTAGCTTATCCAATGATTTCATACATCTTAAAATATTTTTCTCCTCGTTTCTGGCGGCAACTATTACTGTAGAGGTAAGCAGTTTGTCTTCGTTAACGGTCTGAAATTTTTTTTGCACACCGATAGCAAAAATTAATGATTGCAAAAAATATCCGGTTATTACAATTAGAAATATTATTTCAAGCAATTTAAAGGTTCTCCAATTTTAAAATTTCTTTTTTCCGCTTCTTCAATTACTAAATTTACTGAATCTAAAAGTATTTTTTTTGTCTTATTGCTGTCGTGTAACACAACAATAGAATTTTTTCTTAGATATTTTTTAATAGATTTTTTTACTTTCCCGAAATCACCTTTATAATCCCAGGTTAATAAAGACCACATAACATTTGTAAGATTATGTCTGTTTAATATTTTACACGTAGAAAAAGTAAATTTCCCGTGCGGGGGCCTGAAATATTTTATCTCGTAATTAAATTTTACTTTTAATAAATCGTTTGTCTTTGATATTTCATCATCGGCTTCTGTTTTATTAAATTCGCTTAATTTTTTGTGACTGTAAGTATGATTCCCGATTATATGCCCTTCTTCAATCATTCTTCTGCAGAGTTCGGGATACCGGATCACATTTTCACCCAAACAGAAAAACAATGCTTTTAAATTGTTTTCTTTCAACAAATTAAGCAGTCTTTCGGTTGTCCCCGGATTTGGTCCGTCGTCAAAAGTAAGCAATATTTGATTATTTTTTGTCTCCCACAAAAACTTGTTAAAGATTCTTTTTATAATTGGGGGAGGATTATACAGATATCTCACTTTTACGCTCAAAAAATTTTTTTAATTATTAGCAAATATAATTGATATTTAATATTGAATTTATGAAGTTGCTCACTTTATTAAAATAAAAATAATTTTTAGTTGAAAAATCTACCGGAACACCAAAAAGGAATTATTGCAATTGTTATAGCTGCAATTTTATGGAGTACGGGCGGAATATTTATAAAGCTAACAACACTTTCTCCTTTGCAGATTTCTTTTTTCAGGTGTTTATTTGCTGCATTACTTTTTCTTATTGTTTTTAAGCGTCAACTATTAAAAGCAAATTTTTTTACATTTATAAACGCAGGATTTTACGCTGCGGTTTTAATTCTGTATGTAATAGCCACTAAAACAACAACGGCGGCTAATGCCGTTTTTCTTCAATATACTGCGCCAATATACGTATTAATTTTTGAACCTCTTATAAATAAAACTAAGTATGAAAGAATAAATATAATTACGATTATCGTTTGTTTTATAGGTATGATTTTATTCTTTACGGGTAAACTTTCTTCTGGAAATTTATTTGGTAATATAATAGCTCTTTTGTCGGGAGTTGCATTTGCTGCTTTCTTACTTGGAATGAGAAAAAATAAAAAAGAACATCAATTCGTTTCAATTTTTTACGGAAACATACTTGTCGTACTTATTTCATTTTATTCAATTTTTAAATTGGACACTGTTTCTGTTTCAAATTTATTGATGGTATCGTATCTTGGAATTTTTCAAGTAGGTGCAGCCTATATAATTTTTGCATACGGATTAAAAAAAGTACTTGCAGTGGAGGCTTCATTAATTTCTATGATAGAGCCGGTTTTAAATCCGTTATGGGTTTTAATCGGCTACGGTGAAGTTCCGTCTTTTATGGCAAGTGTCGGCGGTTTAATTATACTTTTAACGGTTTCCGTTCGTGCCGTTATACAGCAATCAGCCGTAATGAAAGCAAGGTTTAAAAATTATTTATAAAAATTTGCCAAAACGATTTACTTTTTATTTCAAATAAAAAAAAGGAGATTTTCCGTCCTTTTTTTAAAAAGACTTAGAATCTCCTAACTTTCAATTGTATACAACGTACATTGTTAACTGTACATTATAAATTATCAATGGTCTAATTCTTTAAACTCACCAAGTGTTTTTGTAAATAAATAAATGGCAAGTATTCCAAGAATCATATGCAGCGCAAGTGTGTACATTATATACTCAGGATTTCCGGCATTTTCAAAAGTTCCCATTAATGCCGTATAAATTCCGCTTAAAGTAGCGCCTATAAAGGTGGCTAAAAAATTTGCTCCCATATATAAACCAGCCTTTTCCTTTGGGGCAATCCACATTATATACTCTTGAATCCTCGGTGAAGAAATCATTTCACCAATTGCGAATAAGAAGACACCTAAAAAAACTAGACTGTTTAAAGAGACTGCCGATAAACCCAGCACTACAAAAGCCAATGCGGCAATAAACAGTCCGGTTAAAAAAGATGGGATTGGGGATCTTTTTTCAAAAGTCTTGGAAATAAAAATCTGGAATAAAATTATGATGTAACCTGTATTAGCAATTGCTTCGGCATTTATTTTCCAAACTCCGTCGGCATTATTAGAAATTATACTTGTAATACCCGCACCTAGGACTGATTTTACACTTTGATATAAGGATGCTGTGTTTAAATAATCATTTATATAAACTGCCAGTACATTAAAGAATGCCCAAAAAGGCAACCAGAAAAAAACACCCAGCAAAATAATAAATAACATAAATTTTTTGTCGGAGAGAACTTCACGTAAATCTCTGAACTTCTGTTTTAAAGTAACCCCTTCAATTTCCCTGGGAGGTTCTTTGTAAAAGAAAAGAGTTATTAAGAACATTATTCCAATTGTTATGGCTGCTGTGTAAAATACATAATCCCACGACCAACCCCTGAGTTTTCCCATAATTATAGGACCGAAAGACGCACCGATGTTAACCATTTGATAAAAGATTCCGAAGCCCAAAGTTTTATTCGTTGAATCGGTTGTCACTCTTACAGTGGCAGAAATAAGAGGCTTAAACATTCCGGCAGCAAATCCGATAGTTAACATTGTAATTGCAATTCCCGAAAATGATTTAGTTATAATTAAAAGTAAAATAGCGGGCAGATAAGCCATGTATGAAATAAGCAGCATTTTTTTGAATCCGTATTTATCTGCGAAAGTGCCGGAGAAAAGAGGGGTTAAATACGATAATGCTAAAAATATGCTTTGAATTATTCCGAGATCGCCCTTTGAATAACCAAGTTGCTGCATATAAATACCGAATCCCAAATAGATTCCGTAATAAGCAAACCTCTCTAAAACTTCAATTGAGTTCGCTACCCAAAACACTCGCGGGAACTTTGTCCTGTCTTTCATTTTAAATCCTTTTAATTTTTATAAAAAATATATTGAATGATTTTTGATGTGAGACCGAATGAGGAAAGATAATTTAAGCTGCATAATTTATGGTTGCAAAATTAGAAAAAATCTCTTTAATTCAACTTTAAGTTTATTTAATTGAAATGCAAGTTATTTTTAACAAATATTTTAATCTCCGAAAACAAATTAAATAACTTCACTTAATTTTAAAATAATTTATGGAGAAAGTCTTACAATCCTCCAACTCTTTTCTTTCTTTTCATATTTAATTCTGTCGTGAAGCCTCATTTCCCTTCCCTGCCAAAACTCAAAAGTATCCGGGATTAAACGATAACCTCCCCAAAAAGGCGGAACGGGAATTTCTGAATCTTTAAATTTTTCTTTTACTTCATTGTATTTATCAACAAGATAATTTCTGTCTGGAATTTCCTCGCTTTGTATCGACGCCCAGGCGCCAAGTTTATTTTCCAAAGGTCTGCTTTTAAAATATATTTCAGATTCTTCCCTGTTTACTTTTTCAACTCTGCCTGTTATTCTAACCTGTCTTTCAAATTCTCTCCAATAAAAGACCAAAGAAGCATTCGGATTTCGTCTTAATTCTTCCGCTTTATCACTTTCATAATTTGTATAAAATACAAAACCAATATCATCTAAATCTTTTAACAACACTGTTCTTGCTGAAGGAACACATTTACTGTTTACGGTTGCAAGAGTCATCGCATTAGCGTGAACAATACCGGAATCAAGTGCATCTTTCATCCAAAGATTAAATTGTACAAACGGATTTGGATTAATCTCGGATTCAATTAATTGATTATTATATACTTCGCCTCTCAGGTTTTTTAATTTCTCTTTGTTCATAGAATTTAATTAAGAATAATTGTTAATACATAATAATATTTAATAAAAAATATTAAACCAAAATTTTAGATTGAAGAATTGATACAACTTAATTAATTTTTACAATAGATTTTGATAGTTCTAAAAAAAATCACATATTTGAACTTCAAATTTTTGGGAGCTTAGCTCAGTTGGTTTAGAGCACCTGCCTTACAAGCAGGGGGTCATAGGTTCGAATCCTATAGCTCCCAC
>CAZTZZ010000026.1:0-30245 GCA_964617905.1 uncultured Ignavibacteriaceae bacterium
GTCATTCCCACGAAAGTGGGAATCTACTGTAAAACTTATGGATTCCCGTTTACACCTGTCCGCCGTACTTTGTACTATGGAAGGCGGGCGGGAATGACATTTTGAATATTTCAGAAGTCTCAAATAATAAAAAAAAAGGGACGTAAAAATTTACGTCCCTTTTTTTTTATATATCAATTTTATAATTAACCTAAGTAAGCCTTTAGGTTTTTACTGCGTGAAGCGTGTTTTAATCTTCTTAAAGCTTTTTCTTTAATTTGTCTAACACGTTCACGTGTGAGGTCAAATTTTTCACCAATCTCTTCAAGCGTTGCTGATCTTTCTCCATTAATACCGAAATAAAGCTTTAATACTTTTGCTTCTTTCTCAGTTAGAGTAGATAAAGCGCCTTCAACTTCTTTTTTAAGTGATTCCTGCATTAAAGTAGTATCGGGTGAGGGATGATGTTTGTTAGGTATTACATCAATCAAACTGTTTTTATCGTTGTCACCTGAAAAAGGTGCATCCATCGAAACGTGACGTCCGGAAATTTGCAGTGCATAAGCTACATCTTCGGGTTCCATCTCTAATAATTTAGCAAGTTCGGTTGTTGTAGGTTTTCTTTCAAACTCCTGCTCTAAATCGCGGAAGGCTTTGCTTATTTTACTCAATGAACCGACTCTGTTCAACGGAAGCCTAACTATTCTTGACTGATCGGCTATAGCCTGCATTATTGACTGTCTTACCCACCAAACAGCATAAGAAATAAATTTAAATCCTCTGGTTTCGTCAAATCTTTTGGCTGCTTTTATCAATCCAAGGTTACCTTCGTTAATAAGGTCACCCAAAGAAAGCCCCTGGTTTTGGAACTGTTTAGCCACGCTGACAACAAATCTTAAATTTGCTTTAGTTAATTGATCTAAAGCCGCACGACTTCCTTTTTTAATTTTTATGGCTAACTCAATTTCTTGATCCGGAGTTAACAAGTCAACTTTACCTATTTCCTGCAAGTACTGATCTAAAGATTTACTTTCGCGGTTTGTGAATTGCTTGGTAATTCTCAATTTACATTCTCCTTATAATTTAATTCCTATTCTATCAATCACCGGATTATTCTTTTACTTAATATCGAGACTAAAAGTTCCGAATCTGGTTAAAATATCCATAAAAAAGATATCAAATATACAAAAATATTTTATCAATCTAAAATTAATTATTGCTTTAATTAACAAAAAATACAGAAAAAAGCAAATAAACACACTTTTTTAATTGTTGATAAAGAATATAGAGGTCTAATTTACCATTCTTCATTAAAAATTTAATAGTTATACTATTTATTTACCATTATTTTTATAAATTTAATATATATGAATTATCGAAAGAATTTAAAACTTTTTTAGAATGAAATTTTGAAGCAATATATTAAAATATCTGCATTGTCTTTTTTTGCAGCAATTCTTTTTATTCAAGGGTGTTCGCAAACAGTTTATGAAACCAATATAAAGACTGACATAAACGATAAATATGATACGGAATTTCCTTACAAAGACAGTTCACCAATATTAACTTCTGTTTCACAAACAATCCACAGAATTAGCAGTATAGCTTTTTATGAAGCATATATTTATGAACCTAACTCAAAATATAAACTATCTGATATTAATGACGAAAATGTTGAATCAAATGCAATAGAAAAAATATTCTTTAACAAAACGGGTTCGGGTACAGCTACAGTTATTTATTCAGTAAATAGAAAATTAGCTCTTCTTACCTGTGATCATATTGTTGATTATCCTGATACAATTATTTCCTATTGGCCGGATCAAAAAGGAATACTGACTAATTTTATTAAAAGTATTTCTTTCAAGAAAAATGAAAGCATTTACGCCGTTGGTTTGCCCGAATTAGGGAGACTATCAATATTAGCTTCAGACAAAGAAATGGATTTGGCATTATTGGGTATCAAATTTTTGGAAGATTACCCCGGTAGATTTCCGTCTCTTTCAATTCCTATTGGGCGTGCAAGTCAGCTAAATTGGGGGTCTTTCGTTTATATGTTCGGTTTCCCAATTAATTACAAAATGGTTTCACGTGCTATTGTAAGCAAACCTGATTTTAAAAACCACGGGGAGTTTCTAATAGACGGAATTGTTAATCGTGGATTTAGCGGAGGTGTTGTTATGGCGGTTCGTAACGGTATTCCAAATCTTGAACTAGTCGGGATTATCCGTTCAGTTCCTAAAGATGTTAAATACGTCCTTCGTCCCGAACCTTTAAAAGATGAAAAACAGTATGATCCTTTAATCCCCTACAAGGGAGATGTTTTTTTTAATATGGATGAAAAAATTAATTATGGAATTACCAAAGTAATTTCCACTGAGACGATAAATAAATTTCTTATAAAATACAGGAACAAAATTGCCAACGAGGGATTCGGTCAAATAAGATTTTTCATTCAAAAATAAAAAATATTTTGGTATATTTACCGCTATTATTTTTATGAATATTCAATAATATGGTGAAGTATTGAAAGAATGTAAGCAATTGAATAATTTGGATGATTGGGAAAAATATAAATCATCTGAAACAGGAAAAGAAAAAATAGTTTTTAAATTCAGTCCTATTTGTCCCGTAAGTTTTATGGCTGAAAGGAAATTTGACAGTTGGTTAAAAAACCTTGAAGAAAATGCTGAAATAGACATTGTTAAAGTGGATGTAATAAACTCCCGTTCATTAAGTCAAGCAATCGCAAACGAATTAAATATAAGGCACGAATCTCCGCAAATAATTTGGTTTGATAAAAATGGAAATGTAAAATGGGAAGCAAGCCATTACAGTATTACAAAGGGAGCTTTGGAAGAACAATTAACGGGGAAAAAAGTAAGCTTTTTAAGGAAGATTTTTTAAAAGATTTATGTTTCTAATTTCACCCGCCACAACCAAAGTATCGTTTTTGTTTATAATATAATCCGGACTTGGAATAGCTTTAACAATCTCTTTCTTTTTTATTTTTGCTTTTATAGAAAGAACATCAACACCATATTTTGCTCTTATATTCAACTGTTTAATCGATTTGCCTATAAAAGAATTTGGGGGACGAAGTTCCAATATAGAGTAACCCTCCAAAAAGTGAACTTCTGGCTCTTCTTCTTTCATTACTATACTACTTGCTAAATTAGATGATATTTCTCTTACTTCAATAGCTTTTAAATAAGCGTCCTGTATATCTTTTCTCCAGAGCATTCCTATAATTTTTTTATCTCTGGTGTTATTAACAACAGGAACTCCTTCTTGATTTAATTTGCTTATTTTATCTAAAGCATCAGCACAAGTATCATCCGGCGTAACAAATTCATAATCCGTTTGTGCAATGTCGTTAGCTATTAAAACATTTTGGAGTATATCTTTTTCGTATAAATATCCTTTAACATCGTTGAGTGATAAGACACCTATTATCCTACCCTTTGAATCTATAACTGGGTATTCGGGACTTTTACATTTTATTACCGTATTTATAACCTTACTAAAATTATCATTTGCATTTACTGTGTCAAATTTTTTGGAATAGACATCATCAACGGGAATTCCCTCAATAATATTTGATTCTGTGCCTTCTTTAATATTAATGTTTCTAAGTAAAAGTTTCAGAGTGTAAATAGATTCACGGGAAAGCTTTGTTGAGATAATCATACTTATTATGCACGTTATCATTAGGGGAAGTATAATCCTGTAATCGGATGTAAGTTCAAAAACAATTATTATTGCAGTAATAGGTGCTCTAGTTGTACCTGCAACAAGTCCGCCCATAGCAACTAGCGCATAGGCATTTGCCGGAGCTGTAATATCTGGAAAATAAGTATGAACAAATGATCCGAAAAAATACCCGAGCATTGCCCCCATAAATAATGACGGTGCAAAAATTCCTCCGGAACCTCCGGAACCGAGAGTAATTGAAGTGGCAATAATTTTAGTTAAGATTAATATTAAAGCGATGTACCAAAGCATATCGCCTTTTAAAGCAATGTTAATCGACTCATAACCAACACCCATTATTTGCGGATATGCTAAAGCAACAATTCCCAAAAGTAATCCGCCAACAACAGGTTTTAAATACTCGGGGAAATTAAACTTGTTGTCGAATACATCTTCCGAGTAATATAAAGCTTTTATAAAAAGATACGATACAATGCCGCTTACGGCTCCTAAAAAAAAGTAAAAAATAATTTCATAAGGAGAGGCAAGTTCATATTTAGGCACTAAAAAAGCTACAAAATCACCTTCGAACATTCTTGAAATAACAGTTGCCATAACGGAAGAAATAACGATTGGAGAGAATTGGGCTACCGCAAAATCCATCAAAATAATTTCAACGGCAAAAAGAGCACCTGCAATAGGCGCGTTAAATGCAGCGGCTATTCCTGCAGCCGCACCGCACCCCACTAATGTTTTTAATCTTTTATTCGGTACCCTAAAAAACTGTCCAACTGTTGATCCAATGCTCGAACCAATTTGAATTATAGGTCCTTCTCTACCAACCGAACCGCCCGTACCAATTGTTATTGCAGATGCAATAGCTTTTACAACGGCAACTCTTGCTCTTATAAAACCGCCTTTTAGTAATATTGCCTGCATTACTTCCGGTACGCCGTGTCCTTTAGCTTCAGGAGCGAAAAAATAAATTAAAGGACCTACTATCAATCCGCCGATCATAGGAATTAAAATAATTAAGTACCAGGGTGAGCTAATAATATTTTGTAATAAACTGTCGGGTCCTTCAAATGCGATAAATGAGATAAATTTAATTAATGCTCTTATGGCAATACCTCCGAGACCGCCCAGAATTCCTATGATAATTGCAATAATTATCATAAATGTATGCTCGGTCATATTGGCTCTTTCTAAAAGAGTTGCGGTACGGTAAGAAATCTTGGCAAAAATATTTTTTATCAACTTTTTTCTTTAGAAAATTTATTGCATTTAAATTAGAAAATTAATGCTACATAATAATATAATATTAATATTAATCATTCAATTAGTGTTAAAAGGAATTTTTAAAAATTTGAGCAGTTGTACAACTATTGTAATTTAACTACCGTGACAGTTACTGCAATTTTCATGTTTCCAAGACTCTCCAATATCTACGGGGTGTTTATAATCTATACCGCCCAAAGATATCCTTAAATCGCCTCGTTTTAATTCTTGCGCGAGAATTGTATGGCAAGTATTGCAATCTCTTGACAGGACTTTCCCGTCATCAGATTTATGTTTTCCGTCGTGGCAGCGGAAACATCCCTTTGAATATAAATGTCCTATATTATTTGGAAATTTTTTCCAGGATACTATCATAGAAGGGAAATAATTTTTGTCATAAATGTTTTGAATACTCTTTATTGAGTTTTCTATACTTACTTTCATTAATGAAAAAGCGATAGGATAATTTAATTTATAAAAATTATTCACAGCAATTTTAATACTGTCTAGACCTATTTGTTTTGAAGAATAAGGTGTGTCCAATATTTTAACTGCAAGACTTTTTATGAATGGTAATTTGGGATCAATTTTATTAATTGCTAATTCTCTGTTTACGGAACTTGCAGGCGGGTGGTAAATATGAGCAGGTCTGTTATGGCAGTCAATGCAATCCATTTTCTTTGTAATCCCGTTTTTTATCATATCTTCTGTTACCGGATAATCATCCGTTTTATAAATTGTAACTTTTCCGTCTTTGTGTTCAGTTTTAATCCAGGGTATTTCCTGTCTTGAAGAATCCATCATTAAATAAGTGACCTTTGTCGAAATGTTCATATGCCAATGAATGCCGGTTGTAACCCCTGTCTCTTCGTTACCGCCGCCTATTTTCATTAGTAATCTGAGATCCCATTTTGTATTAACCTTATCAGAAAGAAAATATGTATTTGTTATTTCTGATTCCCTGTAAAAATGTTTAGGCCAATGGCATTGTTCGCAAGTACCCTGAGCAGGTCTTAAACTGTGAACAGGTGTGGGAATTGGTTTTGGATATTTATTGAATAATACAGAATATATCTGGTAAATACCTGAAACTTTTGCCTTAATATACCATTCTGTACCCGAACCAATATGACAATCTACGCAGCCTACCCGTGCGTGGGGTGAATACTGGTAGGCAGTATATTCGGGGCTCATAACTTCGTGGCATAATTCACCGCAAAATTCATCCGAATCTGTAAATTCGTAAGTCTTAAATGTTACAAAAGCACTGAAGATAATTAGTATTATCATTCCTATAGAAAACAAGAATAAAGCCGATCTATATTTTTGATCGTTTAAATCGATAACCGGAAATACTAATTCTCTTGATATTCCTGTTTTTATCCTTTTGTGTTCTCGCCAAATACCTATAAGGGCAATACCAATTCCGCAAAAGAGGAAAAAAGGTAAAACAATAAATGTTATAATACCCATATAAGCTTTAGGGCTGCCGGAAAGGTAATCAAAAATTAATAATGCAAATATGAGTACAATGTTAAGAACAATTACAATTGTACCAAAACCTGTAATAGGGTTGTAAAATGATATGGGAAATCTTCTTTTTTTCATATAATATATTTTCTAATTTCCAAAATTGGGCTAACTATTTTTCATCAGTTTTCTTTTTCTTTATTATTCTTTCCATTTCTAAGTAATGATCCTCCGCCATTTCCTCTTCTGAAATTGTTCCCTTAATACATGCTAAATTAAGTGGATAAACATCAGGATTGAATATTACAAAATATAAATGCCATACAAATATTGCTAAGAATGCCAGCCAAGCTTCGTAATAATGAATTGTATTTGCAATATCGAGTCCAAGTTTTGTAAACAAACCAATGAATGTATTGTCAAACCAAAGTATGAAGCCTGTTAATGTCATTAACAAAGTACCCCAAATTAAAGCCCAGTATTCTGCTTTTTCAACATAACTGAATCTATCTAATTTTGGTTTGACATCTGATATTCCCAAATTATATTTTGCAACTGCGAACGCATCTTGAAAGTCCTTAAACTTGGGTAATAAATCCTTAAATAACTGTTTTCCTCTTTCAGTAAAAATTATGTAATAAACGTGATATAAGCTTACAAGAATCATAGCAACAGCAGCAATTCTGTGAAACAATCCTCTATAATTGAATGCATCGCTATAAATATCTCTTATTCCTTTGACCCACCAAACATCAGGGAATTTTAACATAAAACCTGTGAAGATTAATACAATAAAACTAATTGCTAAAATAAAATGCTGCAATCTTTCACTAACCGTCATTCTTAAATAAAGATTATGTGGATAAATTTCTTCCTTTAATAAACCACGTTGTTTTAATTTTTTTATTTTGGACTTTTTGTAAAAATCTAAAATGTTATGAATAAACATTCCACCTATTATTACAATTATTAAGATAATGTAAATTGTAGAGATCCAATAAATTGGAGGAGAAGATGTTTTTGATGTACTAACAGAAATATGGACACTACTCTTAGCAAAATTAGAATTGGCTCCTTTATGGCACTGTCCGCAGGTTTTTGGCAAATTAATTTTACTTATTGTTGATGTAGAATCACTTGCAGGTTTGATATTATGTTTACCGTGACAGCTAGAACAATTTGCTACAATTACAGAACCGCCACTTAGTGCCAGACCGTGATAACTATCTTCGTAAGTTTGAAATCTATCCGAGAGTATCCCGTATTTTGTTGAAAGTTTAACTGAACTGTGGCATTTAGAGCAGACTTGCTTTGAAACATTTTTAAATGAAACAGGTGATTTAGGATTTTCCGGGTTTAATATATCGTGCTCACCGTGACAATCAGTACAGACCGGTGCATCTTTACTTCCTTTTGCCAATGCAACTCCGTGAATGCTCTGTTTATATACTTTGCTGATTTCCTTATGGCAGTTTCCGCAAGTATTTGGTATGTTAAATTTGTTTATGGATGATAAAGAATTTTTTGTTCCCATAATTTTATGACTGTTATGGCAACTAACACAATTTGCAACCTTTTTATTTCCCTTTAAAAGTTTTATTCCGTGTACACTTTTTTCGTATGATTTAATAAAACCTGCCGATGGTACTGTTCTTGCAAGAACTTCCGGCTCAGCCAAGTGACAGGAAAGACAAAGTTTTTCTTGAACTAATTTTAATAATAGGGTGTCTTTTCTTACAGTTTTTGACGTGATGGAATTTTTATGGCAATCCAAACAATCAGGCGCGCTTTTAACTCCTTTTGAATGGGCGGCAAAATGCTGAGATTCTTTATATTCTTTTAATTCTGTTTTGTGACAACTTCCGCAAGCATTGACAATATTTTTCTTATAAAATTTACTTCCTTTAACTTTCGGTGATACAACATCGTGTGTTCCATGACAACCCTTGCAAGAATATCCTTTTTTATTTGTGATACCCGAAGACTTTAATAATTTAGGATGAAATGTATGGTGTACAAGTGCTTTGTTGTGGCAATTTAAACAATTAACCGGTGTAATATTTTCTTTATGCGGATCTTCATCTGGATCGAAACCCTTATGACAAGCAACACATGTAAGTTTATTATGCGGGGAACGGTCGAGTATTTTAATGTTTACATATAATGAAACTTCTTTATCATTTCTTTCCATCGTCATTTCATTGTCATCGTGGCATTCTAAACAATCTTCGCGGGTTTGAGCACTAACTGAAGAATTAAAAAACAATAAAAAAGAAATAATAAAAAATGAAATCAAAGAAAGATTTAGTCTATTATTAACGGTCTTATTTTTTGACCTTACTTTAATATGCATTTTCTTCCCCTAAAGTAAAATGAATTATTAGTAATAATATAGAATAGACAAACAATACATAGTAATATATTGTTGTTTGCTTAAAATATTTTTATTTTTTTGTTTTATCCATTTTTTTGGTTTTTAAATAGAGTAAAATTACCAAAAAAGTAATAATTATTGTTGCTACTCCCAAACCATATCTTCTAAAATAAAATTCATCTATTGCTTGAAGTCCTGCTTCTTTAGCTTTGTTTGTAATATTAAAACCTTCATCCATTTTCTTTTTGAACTCATCTAAATCCTGAAGGTGAGTAATAGTTCTGGATTGGATTAATACTTGTTTTATTTTTTTAAGTGCATATTCCGATTCAGATATGTCCATTCCTTTTAGAGAAGCAGTATTCAATAAATTGGTTGCTATTGTATCCGTTAATTTAAGACTGTCAAGTAAATTTTTCATTTCTTTGGCAACGAAAAAACCTTTGTCTTTTTCAGATTTATGGCATTGTACACATTTACTGTCTTTCTTTACTCCGAGCAAATCATCCGAAACGTGAACAATTTTATGATTACTGTGGCAAGTAATACATTCGGGATAATTCAATTTATCAAATGCTTTTTTATGAGGGCTTTTAGCAAATAGTTCTGCATTAAATGCATGACAAGTTCCGCAAACGTTTGAAATAGATTCAACACCTGGAGGTACAGCTCCGTGGTTTCCATGACAGTCATTACAAACAGGTGCACTTAAATCTTGTTTAACAAATATTGCCTCTCCATGAACACTTTGTACGTACTTATCATATTGGTCGTGAGGTAATTTATATTTATCCATTAGTTTAGAGTTGCTGTGGCAGGAGGAACAAAGCTTTGGAACGTTGGTCGGGTAAACCGGTGATTTTGAATTTTTTACAGTTAATATTCCGTGATTACCATGACAACTTACACACTCGGCAACTTTCGGATCGCCTTTTGCATTTTGTTTACCATGAACACTAGTCCTGTACTTGCTGTATTGGTCAACAGGCAGTTTAGGGTTATACTGCTTCATAAAACTGGCATTTGAGTGACAGCTTTTGCATAGATACGGTACTCTTGTCGGATAAACAGTAGATTTAGGACTTTTAACTGATGCAATGTTATGAACACTATGACAGGTAACACAATCGGCAATAGGAGTTTTTGCATTTATCGATTTTGTAAAATGAATAGAACCCTTTAATTGTTCAAATTGATCAGTTGGAATATTAGAACCGAGTGCTTTCATTTTTTTTGCATCCGAATGACATTTAATGCAAACTTTATAACGTTCGGCTTTAGTTGGAATTCCGATGTAGCCTTTTTCCTTACTCATGGCTACTTCATCGTCATCTGTAGTTGGATCACCGCCGTGGCATCCAGCACAAGTAATACCTTTAACAAAGTGAATATCCTGACTAAATAAATGTGCAGGTTCAGTATTAGATTCTTCAACATCTTCCAAATGGCAAGTCATACATTTATTAACCACTTGTTGATTTTGTTTAAATTTTGCAATTACCTCTTTTGCCGAAGAAATATTTGAAATAAATAATAAAATTATAATTGAAAAAATTAATCTAGACATTCAAATTCTCCTTAATCCATTATGTAACCAAGTATTGTAAATACTATTATAAAACCTATAACAAATAGACCTACATAATTTAAAATTTTGTTTCTTTTACCCCTTGGTGTTTTGCTATCCCAAAAAGGCACAAGCACCCACAATAAACCTCCTAAACCGAATGCAAGTATCCCCAATAATTCTCCATCTATCATCAACACTTTAGCGGGGATATATTTAAGAGATTGGAACATAAATAAGAAATACCATTCTGGTTTTATTCCAACAGGTGCAGAAGCAAAAGCATCGGCTTTGGCACCAAGTTCCCACGGAAAAAAAGTAGCTAATATTGCCAAAATGTTTATAACAATTAGCCAAATCAATAGATCGTGCATAGCAAAGTTCGGGAAAAACGGGATTGTTTCTTTTTCAGATTCCTGTTTGTTTTTCCATTCCTCTGGTTCCGACATACCTTGTCTTTGTATGAAAATTAAATGAAGAGATAACAAAACGACAAAAATACCTGGCAGTAACGCAACATGAAGTCCGAAGAATCTTGACAAAGTAGCTCCTGTAACATCTTCACCGCCTCTAAGCAATTTCAATAAAAAATCTCCAACAAAAGGTAATTGACCGGCGATATCGGTTCCTACTTTTGTCGCAAAAAAAGCTAACTGATCCCACGGTAGTAAGTAACCGCTAAAACCAAAACCCATACAAACAAATAAAAGAATTACACCCGTATACCAAGTGAGTTCGCGCGGTTTTCTAAATGCTTTTAGGAAATAAACAGAAAACATATGAATGAATACAGAAAGTATCATCAAATTTGCCGACCAGCTGTGCAGGCTTCTTATTAACCATCCAAAACTTACCTTTGTATTTATAAATTGAATACTTTCATAAGCGAGGTCTTCAGATCCCTTATAGTACATAATTAACAGAATTCCCGTAGTTGCTTGTACTATAAATAACAAAAGTGATATTCCTCCAAAATAATACCAGATTGTATTTCTATATTTTGGAACCGATTTATGTTTTAAAAATGTGACAAGATCATTTAATTTAAATCTTTCGTCAAGCCAATTGTATAATTTATTCTTCATTTTTTATGCCGATGGTTTATAAACTGTAACTTCATCATTATTTATAGCTATCTCATATTTTGCTAAAGGAGCAGGAGGAGGTCCGCTCACATTTCTACCGTGCAGATCATATCTACCGTTATGACAAGCACAGTAAATTTGTCCGTAATCTTTTCTGTATTGAACAATACAATCCAAGTGCGTACAAGAAGCAGAAAAAGCTCTGTAATTACCGTCTGTTAGGCGTAAAACAATTACTGGATCGTTTCCGAATTTAATAATTTTACCCGTATCTTTTAGCATTTCATTTACTTTTCCAATGTTAACGCTGTTCACCTTAACTACTTCTATTTTAGGAGGTTTTAGATAACTTACTATTGGATAAATAACTGCTCCGAGCCAAGCAATAAATCCACCTGTTAGCAAGGAATTGAGAAAATCTCTGCGAGATTTTTTTCCGCCTTTTTCGTTTTCATTACTATTATTAGACATGTCCATATATATATTAATGATTGAATAAATATTATTAAAATTATCGCTAATAATACACTATTTCTAGTAAAATAAAAATTTTATGAAAAAATTTTCATAATTGATTTGTAATATGTTTTTAAAGAAATTTAAGTGGTAAGCAGTGATGAAACTTTATCTGAAATTTCATCTAAATCGTAGGGTTTATAAAACACAGAGCTGACATTTTCTCTAATTTTGCTGTCTAATGTTTTAAGAATGGATTTATATACATAAGTAATTATTACAGGAATATTTCCATTAACAGTACTAAAGTTTTCACAAAAATTCTTTACTTTTTGGTTAGGGTCTGTATCTAGAAATAATAGATTCGGTTTTGTTGAATCGGCAATT
This sequence comes from uncultured Ignavibacteriaceae bacterium, assembly GCA_964617905.1. Taxonomy (GTDB): domain Bacteria; phylum Bacteroidota; class Ignavibacteria; order Ignavibacteriales; family Ignavibacteriaceae. The sequence goes on from CAZTZZ010000026.1 coordinate 12,290, forward strand.
TTTTCAAGAAGATCAAAATCAGTTGTTGTAATTACGTTAAACTTGTTCTGCAAATAAACCAAAAGGCTTAAACATAAATTGAAATCCTTACTATAAAACAGTATCGTTTTCATCAAGTATTATAATTTTAACTAAATTTAAAATTGGTTACTAATAATTTTATAACACTAAATTTATGCCAATACTGAATATTTTTTATTATTATAAAATTGTAAGAAAACAGCGTTTTTGTTATAAGATTTGATCTGAGTTAGTTCTGAAATTCCTATATCTGCAAAAATCCAACTTTAATCTTTATAATTAATGAGAAAAACATTAATTATAACTAATTTTTTATAAGAACCGATATTAAATATTCGTACAAGTCTCTCATTTCTTTTTGAGTTAATTTTGGCCACTCATCATTTTGAATTACGAGTAAGTTTTCCATTTTTGTAGCGTGGTTCCACATTCTTTGAAGTATGTGTATTCTTGATTTAAAAGGTTTTAATTTTGTTAAATCAGGTCCGTCACCATTTTCGTGACAACTTGCGCAACCTTTTTCTTCAAAAACCAATAATCCTTTTTTAGCATCACCCGGTTTATCTTTGAATTTTATAAAATATAAATATGCTATTAAATCCGCCATTTCGTTGTCTTTAAACTTTGGAAAATTTAATTTCTCCTCTTTCATATTATCGATCATATCGGAGCTGTGGTTCCACATCATTGCGGCAATTTCGGTTACACTTTTATTTAATTTTATATCCGATAAATTTGGACCGATCTTCTCTTCCATTCCTTTAATTTGATGGCAGTTTCCACATCCTTTTCTCTTAAAAACTTTTTGTCCTTTTAATGGTGAGCCGGGAGATAGTCTGACTTTAGTTGTATTGTAAGATGCTAATTTTATATAAACTGAAATATCATTAATTTCTTTTCCTGATAAAGAAGGGTAGGGGATTTTTAATTCTTTCATTTTTTTTTGCATAGTTGGTCCGTGGTTCCACATTGCTTGAGCTAAGAGTAGAGGTGAAGAATATTCACCTAAATCCGAAAATTCCGGACCGATATCTCCTCCTTTTTCTCCAACTTTATGGCAATTTATGCAGCTTTTATTACTAAGTAGTTTTTTGCCGTTAGAAACACTTCCGGGTTCACCCAAATATCTTAAATAATATATAAAGTATATCAGGTTCAGCATTTCTTTATCTGAAAATCTGGGTCTTTCAATTTTAAGCTTTCTAAATTTTTGATTCATCTGTGGAATGTGATTCCAAATTTTTGATGCTATGTTCAGGAAACTTCCGTAATATTTATTTCTACCCAAATCCGGTGCTTTGTTTTCACCGTAACCGTTTATGGCGTGACAATAAATACAGCCTTTCTCCTCAAAAACAATCCTTCCTTCAAGTGGATTTTGAATTGGGAAATTAATGTTTTGACAAATTAAAATTGAACTGTAAGAAATTATTATAACTAATATTAATTGAATTTTTTTCATAACAAATCCCCGGTTTCAGTTTGATTTTTCCTTTTTATGAAACCCGACAAATACATAAGTAAGAATGCTTGCAAGTGTGAAGAAAACAGGAATAGCAATTATACTAATAGCAAGAGAAACACCGGGCGCATCGTTTAAGTCTAATGAAATTGAAATTAAATTAAGTATCCAGATTGCAATACCGATGACAAACACCCAAATTAAAAGCAAACTGCATAGTTGTGCAATATAAATTATTTTATTTTGCATTTCACTTTTCATTGTATTCATTTTTTTCCCGAATAAATTTTAAAAATTTTATAAACTAAACTGTATCTGCATTTCCGGGCAAATAACTTTTAACTCTTTTTTCAACTTCTTTAATACTTTCTTTTCTTCCTTCTTCAATTTCCCAAATTGATATAACAGGGAAAAATTTGGAAAATAAAACATAACCCAAAACAAAAACAGCCATTGCACCAATAAACAAAGACCATTCAGTAAGTGAGGGGAAATACATACTGGTTCCAATCTCTAATCTGGGACTTGCAAGAGAAGGAATAACTATGTTAAGTCTTTCAAGCCACATACCAATTACAACTGTAATTGATGCAAACAGAATACCTTTAATAGTTTTGAATTTTTTGAAAGCTAAAATCACAACCGGAATAATAAAATTACAAATAACCATCCCCCAGAAAAATAGTGCGTAAGGTCCTGTAAATTTATAAAGAATCACATTCATCTCGTGAGGTTCGGCTGCAAAAATACCGGTTAAATATTCCGAGAATGTGAAATAAAACCAGAGTAAAGACATAATAAGTAACAGAGTACCTAAATACTGAAAATGAATTAACTTTAAATATTCTTCCAAGTGAAGAAATTTTCTAAATGCTATCATTGCAATTAACAACGCTGCTATACCGGAAAAAATTGCACCGACAACAAAGTATGGACCGAATATCGTGCTGTGCCAACCTGGTTGCAGGGTCATTGAAAAAATGTATGAAATTACAGTGTGAACTGATATGGCAATTGGTATAACCATTACCATTAAAATATTTATAGCTCTGTTGAGTACTTTCTTTTGGTGTTCGGTTCCCTGCCATCCCCACGAAAGGAAATTATAGAACCCTTTCAATTTAGTTCCTCTGTCCCTTAACTTGGCAATATCAGGAATCATTGGAAGATAAAGGTAAACAGTACTGGCAGTAAAATATGCAGTAATACTTGTAACATCCCATAACAGGGGCGATTGAAGTCTTCCCGCAGTAAAAATATTTAAAACTCTGTCAGGGCGTCCGAGATCAATTATCGGATGAAGACCGCCTATTGCAAGAACAATTGCCGTTATTACTTCTGCCATTCTAGTTATAGGTCTGCGCCATTCGGCTTTAGATAATCTTAATATTGCCGAGATAAGTGTACCTGCGTGACTAATACCGATAAAGAATACAAAATTAACAATATAAAATCCCCAGGTAATGGGCTGGTTCATTCCCGTAACACCTAAACCGTAATAAATCTGCCGAATGTACATAAAAATTGCAAAGAAAATAATAATCAACAATAATGTAACTGTTGCATAAAAACCTCTGCCTGTTTCATAAATCGGGCGGTAAAGTGTTTCGTCCGGATCGGTAAACTTTTTATTTTCTGTAGTCATTATTCTTCTTTCTCCGATAAATAAATTACTTTGGGTTCCGTACCAAGATTTTCTAAATCCCTAAATGCTCTCGGGCTTTTTGAAAGTTTGTAAACTTTGCTTTCTTTATTTTCTAAATCTCCAAAATAAATTGCATCAGCCGGACAGCTTTCCGAGCAGGCGGGTAAATATTCATCTTCTAAAATATTTCTATCCTCACCATCAGCAGTTTCTTTTACTTTTTGAAGTCTGTGTGCACAGAAAGAACATTTTTCTACAACTCCTTTCATCCTGAGCGAGACATCGGGATTTGTGCAGTCTTTAAATTCTTTTGTCCATTCAGGCTCGTACCAATTAAACACTTTTGAAGTATATGGACAAGCCGCCATGCAATATCTGCAACCAATACATCTGTGATATATCTGTCCTACAAGTCCTTCTTCATTAATATACGTAGCATGAACTGGACATACTTTTATACAGGGTGGATTTTCACAATGAAAGCATGGTTTTGGGATTCTTTTAGTTTTTATTTTCGGATACTCGCCTTCATAAACAGTAATCATATCCATCCAAAACATAACTCTTCCGTTTTGTGCTTCTTCCGGTTCTACAATAGCAACGTTGTTTTCAACTTTACAGGCTGTCATACAGTCACCGCAGCCTGTACATTTATTTAGGTCTATCACCATTGCCCATTTTGGCATATCAGATTCTCCTTTGTTTATGTAGCAAGATGTATTTTTACTTTAGTAGCTTGTAAAGCCTGGTTTCCGTTTATTGAATCGTAACGGTTACTCATAATTGTAAGGGGATTTTCACCGTAACCCTTTGCATATCTTCCGTATGAAGTATGTCCTAATCCAAACGGCACTGCTATTACATCAAGCATAATTCCCGGATTAAATTTTGCTTTTAGTTTCAAACTTCCAGTGGATGATTCCACCCAGATTAAATTATCTTTTTTTATTCCGTATTCTTTTGCTGTAATTGGATTTATTTCTGCCCAAGTGTTCCAGTATTCTTTAACAGTATAGCCGAACATTTCCTGCATCATAGGTTGGTTAGATGCTTGCCCGTTACTATTTGTAAGCAAGCTATAAGTAACTAAATTAAGAGGGAAGTTGTCATCGGCATTAACGTTTTCGTGATGGGGGAGATAAATTTTATCTCCTCTTACTGAAATATTCAAATTATGCAGAATATTTTCCCTGTTTTCGGGTGTGTCACCCCCGGATTTTATTATTAATTTATTAATTATTTTTTCTAACTTGTTTGAGTAAAGTTCAAATTTTCCTGATTTAGTTTTAAATAGTGAGCGGTAATTATTTCGCTTCCTTTTTGGATTCCACCACCCGCTGTTCTTAGTTAATAAATTCCAAAAATCTTCAAATGAATTGTATCTTCCTATTTGCCAGCCCCTTTGTTGCAAAAAATCTATCCAACTGGTTTGTGAACCCTTTGAAATAATAGCACCTTTTCCTGATTTATACAGAGCCTTAACAGTATATTTTATCTCTTCTTTGTAAGTTTTAAAAGGTAATGATTTAGCAATGTTACTACTTATTATTTTACTCAAATCAAGAATTACATCAGCAGAATTTCTAGTGTCATAAAGTTTTTCTATAATTGGCTGTTGTATACCAACGTGAGTAAATCCAACCGAAGGTACATTTGAAAACTCATCCCAGCTTTCAAGTGAAGTATTATCCGGTAATATTATGTCGGCATACTCAGATGTTTCGGTTATAAATGAATCGAAACTTACAACCATCGGTATCTTTTTTAACACTTCGGAAAAATTATGATGGTCTAATGAGTTGAACAAAGGGTTGCCGCCGTAAATAAAAAGTACTTCAATAGAATATGGATTGTCTTTTAAAATATTTTTTGTAAAACTTTCAAACGAAAAGTCTGATAAAGGATATTTGTTTTCATTTGATTTTGTAATTGGTTTAACTTTATTACCTTTTTTTGCAACAGAATCTAAGTTTAAAGTAGGTAATTTATTTAAAGGCGGCTCATCAACAAAAAACACTCCTCCTTTTTTTTCAAAATTGCCCAATAAAGCATTAAGACTGTAAATCGCCATTTGAGAAAATGTTCCGTTTGTGTTTTCAGAAACACATTCGTTTCCCATTACTACCGATGGTTTATTATTGCCCAACTCTCTGGCAATTTCCAGTATGGTTTCAGCCGGGACATTTGTAATTTTTGATACTTCTTCAGGATAGTAATTACTTAATACGTTGCTTTTAAAACCAAGATGTGTTTTGCCGTTACTGTCAACCCAATCTTCAAAGCCAAAAACATTTTTCTGCACAAAATCTTTATCGTACAATTCTTCCCGGATTAAAACGTAAGCAACACCCAATGCAAAAGCACCGTAAGTTCCTGGTTTTATCGGTATCCATAAATTGGAGTTTGCAGCTGTTAAACTCATCCTTGATTCAACTTGAATGAGTCTTGTATGTTTTGTCTTCGTATTTTCTCTAAGATGACTGTAGATTTTTGTATAATAAACAGGGGAATAACCATCCTCTAAAAAATTAGAGCCTATACTTAAAATATATTTACTGTTTAACAAGTCATACGATGGTATTTTATTTGTTCCCTGCAGCAAATTATATGGTACAACATTATTTTTAATTGAATGGAATTGAAAATAATTTGGTGAACCGAAAGATTTCATAAACTGGTAAATATGGTCGTTCATCAAGCCTTTTTTAGAGCTGCAATTTAAAAAAGCAACTTTATGCGGATTTTCCGTATTTCTAAGCTCTATCAGTTTTGCTGATATGTTTTTTATTGCATCTTCCCATTTTAACTTTTCCCATTTACCGCCGCCCTTTAATCCTTTTCTTTTTAAAGGCTGTTTAATTCTATCTGGATTAAAAAGAACTTCCAATGCACTATGTCCGGAAGGGCACATTCCACCGCGGTTCACAGGATAAATTGGATTTCCTTTTATGTAAACAGGAATACCGTCAATTAATCTTACTCTAATTCCGCAGCCGGCAGAACATTGTCCGCAGATTGTATTTTTCCAAGTCTCAATTTTGGGTCCCTCTTTGGCAAGTTCTATCAGTTTTTCAGGGACTTCAATAATATTTTTACATCCGTATGTTCCAACGGTAATGGCGCCTGTTACGCCTCCTACTAATTTTATAAAATCTCTTCGATCTATTTCCAAATGGATTTCCTCCCTAAAAAATTATTAACGATGACATGCTAAACAGTCGTATGTAACTTTATTTTTTTTATGACAATCTATACAGTTGTTCATTGTCGGCATCCATAAAGGATAAGGCGCCGGTGCAGTCAATTCTTCTACCTTACCATGACAGCTTATACATTTTATATCACCAATTGTAACGTGTCTTTTGTGAGAAAAATAAACGTGATCAGGAACTGAATAAATTTTTTGCCATGGAATTCTTTCCCCTTTGTTTATGTATTTTAATAATTTCTTCTCTTCTGGTGAATCACCCAAAGGTTCGTCCGAATGACAATCGCTGCAGATTTCAATAGAGGGAATTGTTGCCGAAGCCAAAGTTTCAACATATTGATGACAATCAATACATGTCAATTCTGCATCTTCAATGTGAATTTTATGTACAAATGAAATTGGTTGATTTATTTTTTGTTGTGAGGTAAATACTGCAAGCAGTGTTATAAAAATTATTATGATAATAATAAATGTTGTTATTAACAGAGGTTTATTTTTAAATATCTTGGAACTACCGGGTTCAGTTTCCATATACTATGCCCTATGATTTGAATTACATATTGTAACAAATTAAAATTCCCCTTTTAACTATAATTACCAGATTGAAAAGAACAAAAAAATATAAGTCTAACTAAAATTTTCTTTTATTTTTTATTATAATGAAACAAGAAAAATTTAACTGAAAATTTCAGTAAAAAGGCATTTCTAATTTTATGCCATTATAATCTGTTTGTTTAAATAATGATATATTTGATAAGTAGTTGAAATAGAATAAATTAAAAAAATAATACAAACCGCAAAAAATCAAATAATTTCTTAAGGTTGATAAAATCAGTTAATTTATTTTCTGAATTGAGAAAAAAACTAAGATAAAATTAATTAAATAGAAATATCCAGTTCTTTTAATTTTCTATAGATAGTAGAGAGTCCCACTTTTAATTGTTCAGCAGTTTTTTCTTTGTCATTACCGTTGGCTTCAAGAGTTTTTATAATAAAGTTTTTTTCAAATCTTCTTACTGAATCTTCTAGAGAACCAAATTGATGATAATCAGATGAATCCGAATCTATTGAAAAACTGTCAGGCAGATTTTTAACTGATATATAATCGTCTTTACAAAAAATAACTGCTCTTTCAATAACGTTTTCCAGTTCTCTAACTTCGCCTTTCCAATCATGGGAAATCAAAGCTCTAATAGCATCATCGGTAAAACCTTTAATTCTTTTATTCATTTCTTTTCTATATTTATTTAGAAAGTGATCAGCCAGCAAAGGAATGTCATCCGTCCTTTCTTTTAGGGGAGGCAGGTCAATTTCAATTACGTTCAATCTATAATATAAGTCTTCTCTGAAATTACCATTTGTAATTTCTTTTTTAAGGTCTCTGTTTGTAGAGGCTATAAATCTTACGTCAATTTTTATTGTTAACGATGTTCCAACCGGGGTGATTTCTTTTTCCTGTAATGCACGCAGCATTTTTACCTGCAGGTTAAGCGGCATTTCACTAATTTCATCTAAAAACATTGTTCCTCCGTTGGCTGCTTTAATCAACCCTTCCTTGTCAGAAACAGCGCCTGTAAATGCACCTTTTTTGTGACCGAAAAGTTCGCTCTCAATTAAATTTTCAGATATTGCCCCGCAGTTAATAGCCAGAAAAGGTTTCTTATTCCTTTTACTTTTATAATGAAGTGATTTTGCGACCAGTTCTTTACCTGTTCCGCTTTTACCTGTAATTAGAACACTGCTGTCAGTATCCGCAACTGTATCAATCATCTCGTAAATTCTTTTTATTGGTGAACTTTTACCAACAATATTTTCAAAATCAAAATTTCGGTGTATTTCACTTCTAAGAATTTTATTTTCTAATAACAATTCTTTTATTTCAAATAATTTATTTACTTTAATAATAAGTTCATCAAAATCGACGGGTTTTAAAATGTAATCACTGGCACCGTTTCTTAAAGCAGTTATAGCCGTGTCTAAAGAACCGAAAGCAGTTATAACAATTATAGAAGTTTGTAAATCCAACTTCACAATTTTTTCTATAAGCTCGGTTCCTTTCATTACAGGCATTTCCAAATCTGTAATGACCAGGGAAAAAGGCTTCTGAACAATTCTATCGTATGCTTCTTTTCCGTTGGAAGCTTCTTCAACTTCATAACCTTCTTTTTTTAAAATAAAAGACAAAGAATCTTTTATTATTTCTTCATCGTCAACTATAAGTATATTGTTATTCATTTTTATATCTCATTTAAGTTTGAATTGGCAGTGTAATAATGAATTTTGTACCGATACTGCTTTTACTTTCAACAATAAGTTCTCCTTGTAAACTTTTAATTATTCCGTAACTAACCCAGAGACCGAGTCCGGTACCCCGACCTTCTTCTTTTGTGGTATAAAATGGTTCAAATATCTTTTCTAAATCTTCTTCCGGAATCCCAAGCCCCGTATCGCTTAAAACTATATTTACATAGTCTTCGCTTATAGAAGATTTTATAGAAATTCTTTTCGGTTTATTTTTATCGGGGTCATCAATAATACTGTCTACTGCATTTAAAAGAATATTTATAAACACTTGTTGGATTTGATCCGCAACAAGTAAAAGTTTGGGCATATTTTCTTCCAGATCAATTTTAAATTCTATATCCTTGTTTTTAGTCCCAACTTCAATTATATCAATAGCCTCTTCCAATAGTTTATTAATGTCGGTTAATTGAAGCTTGTAGGTAGACGGACGGGAAAAGTCTACCAGATCACGGATAATTTTTGATATTCTACTAATTTGACTTCTAACTAAACCTAATTTTTCTTTAGCAAAATCATCTGTTGTTGAACGCATTACAACTTGCACCAAGGCAGAAATTGATGCCAAAGGATTTCCTACTTCGTGAGCAACACCTGCGGCTAATGTACCCATGCTCTCCATTTTTTGAGTATGGATCAATTGTTTCTCAAACATTTTTTTCTCTGTAATATCTCTGTGAATTCCGAAATAACTGGTTACTTTTGCATCGTTATCCAGTATTGGAGAAATTAATAGTTGAGTGTAAAAAGGATCACCGTTCTTTTTTTTGTTTTCTACTTCACCCGACCAAACATCTCCGGCTGAAATTGTTTGCCACATTTTTTCCCAAAACTTCTTCGGATGTTTTTTACTTCCAAATACTTTAGGATTTGATCCTAGTAATTCTTCTTTTGTATAACCGCTTACATTTACAAATGCCGGATTTACGTAAATCATTTTCCCCTTTAAGTTTGTAATCTGTAAAGGATTTACTGTATTTTCTGCAATAGAATAAAACTGAAGGAAATCTTTTTCAAGTTGTTTCTTTTCTGTTATATCCCTGGCATTTGCAAAACAATATTTTACCGTTCTGCCTAAATCAGCACAACAAGGTGAGAAAAGAAGATTAAAATTCCAGGTTTTATCGTTAACACTAATTGTTGTCGATATATCGTAACTTTTGTGTTCCTGTATGCATTTTAAAAAGCAGTCTTTAATTTCATCTTTTTTGTATTCTTCAAAAATATCGAAAAATGAAGTATTTATTATTCCATCTTCAGATTTAAGAAGATATTTTTCTGCCGATTTATTCGATTTTATAATTTGTCCTTCATCGGATAAAATAAAGCACATTCCATAAAAATCATCAAATAACTCAAAGCCGAATTTAAAATCCTTTTCTTCCGTATCTTTTCCTTTTTTCAATAATATTCCCATTAAGTTAAAATTATTATTAAAATCGTACCAATAAAACCTAAGATTAAATTTAAATGTAAATCGTTAAAATTTGCTAAATTTTAAGATTTTGATTCTCAAATAAACAAATAAATTTAAAATAATATACCTTTAATTCTCTTTTTTGACAATTTGCTTTGTAATATTTCTCTTTGATGCAAAATAATTATCTTATCCATTCTATTAATTCTTTCAAAACAGTTCAAATTCAAAAGATAAATAGCATTCTCAATATTGGAATGATGATTGATAGTAAAAATTGTAATCTTTTTTAGAACTATATATCTTGTAAACTTATCGGGGGAGTTAATTTGTTTCTAAAATATGTAGTTATAATTTTAGAATCAAAATCTGAAATTAAGATTACACATGTTGTTTTTTGGTTAATGAATTCAATTTTATTGACCAAATCCATTCAAATTACCTACCAAGGCATAGTGTTGGATTAGGCTACGGCACTGTGCCTTTTATTTTTTAAACTAAATTGAATTCAAAATTAATCTAAAAATGATTTGGCATATAGTAATTCGGCACAGAGTAGTGCACCGCCGGCAGCTCCCCTAATAGTATTGTGTGATAAAACTACAAATTTATAATCAAAAAGTTTATCGGGTCTCAATCTGCCTATTGAAACAGCCATACCCTTATCAATATCTTTCTGAAGTTTTGGTTGGGGGAGATTTTCATCGTCAAAATAATGAATCGGATTTTTAGGGGCAGAAGGTAAATCAAGGAATTGAGGGTCGGATTTAAAGTTTTTCCAAATATTAATTATCTCATCTTCAGAAGTATTCTTTTTTAATTTAACTTGGACACATTCTGTATGTCCGTCAAAAACATTTACACGGTTGCACTGTGCACTAATTGTAAAATTAGCATTTTCAATAATATTGGAATTGAGGCTGCCCAAAATTTTTAACGGTTCGGATTCCATTTTTTTCTCTTCACCGGAAATAAACGGAATTACATTATCTTTAAATTCATCGGATTTCATTGCCTGAATTCCGCCCCCCGAAATAGCTTGCATAGTAACAATATTTACACTTTCAATTCCATAATTATCCAGCAAAGGTTTGAGTGCAACAGTTAAACCTATTGTGGAACAATTTGGGTTGGTTACAATCATTCCGCTGTTGTAATTCTGTATCTTTACAATATCTAAATGCCCGGGATTAACTTCGGGTATTAAAAGCGGAACATCACTATCCATTCTGTGATTTCTTGAATTGGAAATAACCTTGTAACCGTTATTAGCAAAATCTTCTTCAATTTCTCCAGCAACAGACGAGTCCAAGCCCGAAAAAACAATTTTGCAGTTAAGATTCGGTTCGCATTTTTTGATAATATTTTCGCCCGCTGATTCTGGAAAAGGATTTGCAATAGCCCAGTCAACAACATCTTTGTATTTTTTACCAGCAGATTTTTCGGAAGCGGCAATTTCGGATAACTTGAACCAGGGATGATTCTCAAGCAGGGCGATAAATTTTTGTCCCACGCTCCCGGTTGCACCGAGAACCCCTACTTTTATTTTAGGTTTGTTTTGCATTCAGTTCAAATTTTATTTTTATTTTAAAATCAAAATTACAAATAAATATTTTTATATTTATATATATAATATAGGTATCAAATGCATTTAGGACTTTTACAATATTCACCCGTTTGGGAAGACAAACAAGAAAACAAAAAAAATATTTCTGATATCATTACGAACAATAATGATCAAGTTGATTTATTAATCTTTCCCGAAATGACTTTAACGGGTTTCTCAATGAATTCAAAAGAGTTGGCCGAAGGCATTGACGGAGATAGTTTCGCATTTTTCAAGAATATTGCCGCCAAAAAGAAACTGGACGTAATTGCAGGATTAATTTTAAAAGAGGATGAATATTTTTTTAATACGGCTATTCATTTTATTCCTAATGGAGAATTAAAAACTGTTTATAAAAAAATTCATCCCTTTACTCCTTCAACAGAAAACAAAAATTATAGTGCCGGTGATAAAACAGAAATAACCGAAATTGAAAGTTGGAAAACAGGTCTTTCGGTTTGTTACGATTTACGTTTCCCGGAGCTTTACAGATTTTATGCAAAACAAAAGACCGAATTAATGATTGTAATAGCCAACTGGCCTGTTGACAGGATTGAACATTGGCGTCAATTATTAAAAGCAAGAGCAATTGAAAATCAATGTTATGTTGCGGGAGTAAACAGAGTGGGGGATGACGGCAAATTAAAATATAACGGCTGGAGCAGTGTTTATAATCCGATGGGGGAAGAATTGCTGGGAATTGAAAATGAAAAAGGGTTATTTACTTCGGAAATTAATATTGATGAAGTAAATAAGGTTAGAAATGATCTGCCTTTTTTAGATGATATAAAAATGATTTAAAATAAAAATGGCGGGAAAATCCCGCCACTATAATTTTACATTCCACAAAAACAGATTAAACTTGAATTGTATCCTGCCCTTTTTCCCAGTCACAAGGAATTAGACCGCCGTTTTGCAGACCGTCAAGCACTCTGAGAACCTCGTGGATATTTCTTCCAACATTCAAATCGTTTGCGCAAATCCAGCGGATATTACCTTTGGGGTCAACAATAAAAGTTGCGCGGTAAGCAATTTTTTCCTCTGTTTCTAAAATGCCCAGAGATTCTGCAAGAGATTTTGAAGTGTCGGCAATTAATGGGAATTGTAATTTCTTTAATTCCGGATGATCGTTTCTCCAAGCTAAATGAACAAACTCTGAATCTGTAGAAGCACCGTACAGTACAGTATTTCTACTTTGGAATTCACCCAAATTTTCGTTGAAATGTGCTATTTCGGTTGGACAAACAAATGTAAAATCTTTAGGATACCAAAACATTACCATCCATTTTCCGTCTTTTTGGTGGTTTTCGGAAGATATGTCTGCAAATTCTTTTCCCGGCTCTAAAGAAACTACTGATTTTTTTGTGAATTCCGGAAATTTTTCTCCTAATGAAATCATATTTAACTCCTTTTATTTTTTATATTTATAATTAATAAGTGAACAAATTTAGTTTTACTTTTAGACTAATTCAAATTATCAAATTCTTTGTTATTTTATGGAAGGAATTTAATTTATTTACAATATGATGCACAAAGGGCAAAAATGTTTCAATATAAAAGAAGAATAAATTTTTGTGATTGCGATCCCGCAGGAATACTTTTTTACGGAAGGATTTATCAACTGTGCCACGAAGCGTACGAGGTGATGATAGAATCTTTTAATTTAGAAGAAAGCTATTGGGAGAATGAAAATTTTATCGTACCGATTATTCACAGTGAAGCCAAATACAGGAAACCGTTACTTTCGGGTGAAATAGTTGAAATAGAAATTACCGTTACAAATCTAAAAGACTCATCTTTTGAACTGACCTATCTCTGCAAAAACAGTAAAGAGGAAGTAACAAATAATGTAAGGACCGTTCACGTTTTTGTAAATAAATCCGATTGGCAGAAGATAAAAATTACCGACCAAGTGAAGAAAGGATTGCAAAAACATTTTGTTGGATAATGAATAAAGAATAAAAAATTCAGTTTGTTATTTCATCCTTTATATACAATTCTAAATTCATTATTCTTATGGAGTAATTATTTCCAGTAATTTCTCTTTTAAAACTTTTCCCATCTCATTTCTCGGTATTTCATCAACAAAAAATATTTTCTTCGGCAACTTATATCTTGCAAGATTTTTAGAAAGGGATTGATTAAGATCGGTTAGAGGGAATAATTTATTTTCAAAAGTTACTGCTACAACCGATACAATTTCGCCCCATTCTTCGTCTTTCATTCCAAGAACAACAGCATCTTTTATCTTTTTAAATTGTTTTACATAATATTCAATTTCAATCAGACTAATATTTTCTCCGCCCGAAAAAATAATGTCGTCGCTTCTTCCCACAATTATCAATTCATTATTATTAGCAAAATGTCCAATATCTTCGGTTACAAAAAAACCGTCATCTTTAAAAGAAGTTTGCTGATTTAAATAACCCTGCATCACAGATTCACCTTTAACGGCAATTCGCCCGTCAATAATTTTTACCTCATTTTCACCGACAATCCCGCCCGAAGAATTTGAGATATCATTTTCTGATTCAATTTTTTTAGCAGTAATGAAGGAACAGGTTTCCGTTGAGCCGTAAACCTTAATTAATTTCCAGCCTTTTTTAATTGCCTCATTAATTAAATTATTATCGATAAAACTTCCACCTATTAAAATATTCTCCAAATTTTTCGGTGGAACAAAATCCGAATCGAGTAATCTTTTAAGCTGTGTTTGTACGAGAGAGATTGATTTCGGACGATGCTTGTTTATATTTTTAATTATTATCTTGGTTTTTAAAGAGCCTGGTATAACAACCGTTCCTTTAGAGAATGATGTCCTAGTAATAATTGAAAAACCCCCGATGTGATAAAAGGGAAGTGCTGCTAAATATTTATCGTTTTGTTTAAGTTTTAAAAAATTATTTTGGGATTCTGCACTTTTAAATAAATTTCCAAAACTAAGTTTTACCCCTTTTGGTTTGCCGGAAGTACCGGAAGTAAAACTGATTAAAGCGGGTTTTTCTAAATCTATTTTTTTTCCCGAAGTTAATTTGTTTTCGCCCTCTGTGTATTCGAAAGGATAATTTATACAATCAGGATAATTAGGAAATTGAAAATTATTTAACTCATCGTCTGCTAAAACTATTTTTGGTGAAACTAAATCTATTATTTGCTTAATTTCATTTTTAGCCAAGTTGAAATTAATCGGAACCGGTATTGCTCCTATTTCCCAAACTGCAAAAATCAGGGCAATGAAAGCACTCGAATTTTTACCAAGCAAAACAACATTATCATTTTCCTTCACACCTTTTTCAATTAAAAGATTTGTCGCCGATGAAATATTTCTATAAAGTTCCTTATAAGTAATTACATCATCTTTAAATATTATTGCGGGTGAATCGTTATTAAATATTTCGTCGAAAGTATGCATCTATTGTAGAAAGATTTTACCGTTTTTAACCGGATAATGATCTGCGAATAAATCATTTACAAAATATTTTGAAGTGTTTAATCCGTGAGCAATATTGTTTTTAACCGTTGTTGCCCCAAAAATTGCAAAAGACCTGCCAAGTGAAGATTCAAATGATGAGGTAATAACTGTACCGATATTTTTTCTTTCACAACTTTCAATTATTTTGAGTGTTGGAATAATCCCGCCAAGCATCATTGGTTTTAAAATTAAAAAATCAACTGCCTTTTTATTTATAAAATTTTCAGCATCTTTAATTGTCCTTATAGACTCATCAGCTGCAACGGGAATATCAACTTCTTTTTTAAGTTCGATAAAATCTTTCATTTTATTTACGGGTTGTTCAACATATTCAATTTTATATCTTTTAATTGAATTAAGAATTTTTACCGCTTCTTTCAGACTCCATTTTCCGTTTGCATCAATTCTGATTTTAAAATCATCTCCTAGTTTTTCTCTAACCGTTTTTAAAACTTCAATATCTTCTTTGTAATTATCCCTTCCGACTTTAATCTTTAAAGTTTCAAATCCTTCTTTAAGAAGCATTGAGCAAGCATCTGCCGATTCAACCGGAGATAAAAATCCAATTACGGCATTAATGTTGATTTCAGAATTAGAACTTACATTCAGCAATTCATTTAAGGAAGTTTTTGTTTTATTACAAATTAAATTTAGTAATGCCTGTTCAACTCCGTGTTTTAGAGAGGGAAGATTATCTAATTCCATCAATGAAACTTGAAGTTTCTCTAAAAAGTTGGATGGGTCTAAATTTAATTTCAATTTAAAATTTTGAAGTTTCTCTTGTGCCGCTTTTAAATTTTCCGAACCAAATTCGGGAAAAGGTGCGCACTCACCCAAACCGCTGTAGTTTCCATCGGAAATTTTGATTATAAATCCTTCACGTTTATCAATCTTTTTTTTAGATGTTATAAACGGCTTTTTAAATTTTAATTCAAAATGGGAGTAAATCATTTGAAGTGTTTTCATAATATCAGTCCGATAGAAAACAAGATACCGTAAAGTCCGGAAAATTTTGCCGTAAGTTCAAGAGTTTTATTTAAAGCTTCACCTTCCAAAGAGTAAAGCATTTTAACGAGTGAAGCGGCCAATGGTACAGAAAGGAAAGGAAGAAAAATTAAATATGAATAATTAAAAAACACAAAAAGCAAAACAGGAATTAAATAAGAGATAAATATCAAAAAGATATATTGTGTGCGTGTAAATTTTTTTCCGAATATAACTGTTGTTGTTTTTTTATTTGCAGCTTTGTCTTCGTTTATATCTCTGTAGTTGTTAACGAGCAAAATATTCGTAATTAAAGCACCGACCGGTATCGAAGCAATCAGAGATAAAAGAGAGAACTCGAATGTATTGACGTAATATGTTCCGGCAGTTGCAACAATTCCGAAAAAAATAAAAACAAACAAATCACCCAATCCGTTATAAGCCAGAGGAAAAGGTCCGGCCGTGTATGCTATTCCCGCCAGGATTGATGCTATTCCTATAATTAATACAACATAACCGCCGACAAAAACAAGGTAAAGTCCGGCAAAAAATGCCAATAAAAAAACAACTGCACTCCCTATCTTCATTTCTTTTACTGAAATAAATTTATTTGCCAGAACTCTTTGCGGTCCTTTCCTGTCTGCTTTGTCGGAGCCTTTTAAATAATCGTATAAATCATTTACAAAGTTTGTACCTATTTGAATAAATAGGGAACACAAAAGGGCAATTAAGGAATTAAGTAAAACAAATTTATCTTCACTAAAGGCAAGTGATGAACCAACAACAACTGGTACGACTGCTGCGGGAAGTGTCTTCGGTCTGCTTGCCAAAACCCAACTTTTAAATTTGCTTTGTTCTTTTACCATTGTACTGTGCCTTTTATTGTCTTTCGTCCAACGTTTCACATATTATGGTAATTTTGGAAATTTTTTAAAATCCGGTTTCCTTTTTTCCAGATATGCTTTTTTCCCTTCCTGCGCTTCTTCGCTCATATAATAAAGCAGTGTAGCGTTTCCGGCTAATTCTTGTATGCCGGCTTGTCCGTCCAGTTCTGCGTTGAATGCGGATTTAAGTAGTCTTATCGACATCGGGCTGTGCTTTAAAATTTTATTTGCCCAATTTACTCCTGTTTCTTCAAGTTCATCAACCGGAACAACTTTGTTTACGAGTCCCATTTCTTTTGCTTCATTTGCATCATACTGTTCGCACAAATACCAGATTTCTCTTGCCTTTTTTTGTCCTACAATTCTTGCAAGATAACTTGAGCCGAAACCACCGTCAAAGCTGCCGACTTTCGGACCTGTCTGTCCGAAGATTGCATTGTCTGCTGCAATTGTTAAATCACACACAACGTGCAGAACGTGACCGCCACCAATTGCGTAACCTGCTACCAATGCAATGACAGGTTTTGGGATACTTCTAATCAGTTTTTGTAAATCTAAAACATTCAATCTCGGCACTCCGTCTTTTCCCATGTAACCTTTATCGCCTCTGATTCTCTGGTCACCACCCGAGCAAAAAGCATATTTTCCGTCTTTAGCAGGTCCTTTCCCGGTTAACAAAATCACACCAATTTCCTGGTCTTCTCTTGCATCGGTAAAAGCATCGTACATTTGCATAACCGTTTCCGGTCTGAATGCATTCCTTACTTCGGGTCTGTTAATTGTTATTTTGGCTATTCCGTCAATCTTTTCATAAATGATGTCGGAGTATTCTTTTGCTTGTTTCCAATTGTATGACATAATTACTTCCTGATAATCATTAGTAGTAAATGCTGAAAGATATAAATCTAATTTGATTGAATCACTAAAAATATTGAAAAATTAGGAGAATTAGTAAT
>CAZTZZ010000027.1:0-30196 GCA_964617905.1 uncultured Ignavibacteriaceae bacterium
CAAAGAGAATATAAAGCGCTTGAGACAGAATTTTCTTTGTTAAGACAAATGCTTCGAGCAAGAAAGAAAGCCGGACTTAGTCAAGCTGAAGTTGCTGAACGAATGGGAACAAAGTCTCCGGCAATCACTAGGTTGGAATCGTCCCTGAGTAGTGGAAAACATTCACCATCTTTGACGACAATAAAAAAATATGTAGAAGCATTAGGATGTCATCTGGAAATAAAAATTGTTAATCATTAAAAAAATAGACCCAAGACCTAAAACTTAAAATTCCCTGGTCTAATCTCATCGTACATTTTTCTTAATTGGTAAAATGCAAAACTATTTTCCTTTTACTCCTAAAACCTTTCACTGCTTAGGAATAAATCCTTATTGAATAAGATAGTAAAATCGGAAGGGATACTTCTTTATGGTTAGCTTATAACAAAATATTATCTCTGACGAATTTAAAAATCTCAAATAAATTCAGCAAAAGTAAGAAAATTTATTTTCGCACCATTTACTTCTACAGATTCCTTTTTGGATTCAGAAATCACAAACACTTTTTGAGGGGAATACTTTGCAATAAAACTATGAAGTGATTTTCCTATTTTTGGACTTGTTTTAATCTCAATCGGTTCTCCATTGTAAATAAAATCTACTTCCGCGCCCGATTTTGTGCGCCAATAATTTAATTCCTTTCCTTTTTTTAACAATTCGGAATAGAGTAAATTTTCATACATTGCGCCTTTATCAGAACGTTCAAAACTAAAATTGTTAATAATCACATTTCTTAAACCGTAATCAAAAAAATAAATTTTAGGATTTTTCATCAATTCCGTTCTCGGATTTTTATTGAAAGGAGAACATCTTTTACAGATAAATAAAAGTTCAAGAATGTTAAGATTTTTTTTCAACACAGGAAAGTTAAACCCTGAGATATCACAAAGCTCTCTGTAATTAATTAAATTACCAATCTGTAGTGATAATGCTTTTATCAGCTTAACTAAATTATCGTTGTTGGTAATTCCAAATAAATCTTTAACTTCACGCAACAGTAAAGTGTTGTAAATATTTTTTAGTACAGTTATTTTCTCTTCTTTTTCTTCGGAAAGAACTACTCTGGGATAACCCCCAAAAATCAAGAATTCATCAATATAGCTCTGAAGTTTTTTATTAATTTCCATTCCAAAAGTTTTAGTTTTATACACATTGTATAATTTTGAATTTTTTACTGATAAAAATTCTTCAAAACTAAAAGCATAAAGTTCAAAAACAAAAATTCGACCCACAAGATATTTTAAGCTTCGAATCGATATTTCCACTGAGGACGAACCGGAAACAAATAGTTTTACATTTTGAGTATCGTAAATATACTTTAACTGTTTACCGCTGTTTTCCGAATATTGAATTTCATCAATGAAAACATAATCGTAGCCTTTAATATAAATTTCAATAAATGAGGTAATATCATTTATAAATAAATTTAAGATTGAAACATCTTCGAGTGAAATTATATTTACATTGTTCAAGTCCTCAAAAATATGCTTAATTAATGTAGTTTTACCGGATTGTCTCGGACCAATTACCGCAATAATTTCTTTTTTGGTTAAATATTTTTGAATTTGGTCTTCTAATGTTCTTTGTATATACATAATAACCCTACTATAATTATGTCTATTAAAATAATAGCAGTGTTAAAATAACAGAATTTGAGTACAGATTCAAATCTAAAAGTCCAAATTCTAAAACCTAAACCTTTCCGGTCTAATCTCATCGTACATTCTTTTTAATTGATTGAAGGCATACCTGTCGCCCCTTTGTGCGGATGCTCTGTAATACATAACCGCTTTTGACTTATCTTTTTTTACCCCTATACCATTTTCATATAAGGAAGCTAAAGTAACTTCGGCTAAAATTGAGCCAAGCTTTGAAGCTTTTTTCAAGATATCAATATCCAGTTTGATCCTTGTATATTTTTGTTCTAAAATATTAGTAGCAGCAATTCTTGTCAATGCTTCTTCGCTTCCAAGTTTTGCGGCAGAGTTCCATACATTTTTTGCTTTACTAATATCTTTCTTAGTTAAATTACCTGTGTAATAAGAAAGCCCGAGTTCCACCATTGAGGGTATGAATTTTTTATTCGCAGATTTCAAAATCAAATTAAAAGCATCTTTTGGTGCTATATCTCTAAGAAAGCCGAGAGCATATAAACCGTACCAAATATACATCTCCTTAACTTTTCCTTTTTTTGCAGATCTTCTAATTTGAGATATGAACTTTTCATCTTTTGTTAATTGGTATAGTAGAGTAGCGGCAATGGGTGAGTTAAGTCTTGCTGCGCGAAGATAATAAACTGTTGCATCAATTTTATTTTTATTGAAGAATTTACCCTTCTCGTATAATCGCCCTATTAAAGTCAGTGCTTCCGGATTTCCTGCATTAGCAGATTTTTGAAGAAACGGTAAACCGGATTTTAACAATGTAATATTTGTATCAGTTTTTTCAGATATTCCCAAAGTATCGGCTAAGTTAGAATTTGTTTCGGTTAATAATGCACCAAGTATATGTTTGTCAGTAATTTTTGTTGCGGAGTCTTGAACTAAATCAAAATCAATAATTTCAAGTCCTGTAGGTGTAGAACTTGTGATATAATTATTAAATGTTTTCCCTTTATTAAAAGATTTTTTACTTACATCTTTTCTGGCTTTCTTTAGTTTTTCAGGAGATATCTTCTTTTCAAGTTTTTTTAAATATTCTTTTGCAGGCAGAAATCCTGAATCGAAAGATTTTTTTAGCCATTCGTATGCAGTTAGTAAATCCTTTTTTACAACGAGATTATTTAAATGAGTAACTCCCAAAATATATTCAGCTTGAGGCATACCGTCCAAAGCTGCTCTCTGAAAAAAATCATATGCTTTAAATGGATTCCAATCAACACCCCAGCCGTTATTTAACAAAATAGCAAAATTATATTCAGCTGAAGTTAAATTTTTCCTTGCGGCATTTCCTATCCATTTGGCTCCTAAAGTTGTATCGGATTTAAATCCTTCGCCCATTAAATATCTCAGACCTAATTCGTGTTCGGCAATAGGGTCACCGTCTTTTGCTTTTTGAACTAATTTAAATTGATGCCATAACTGATAAGATAAATCAGATCTGTAAAACATTGAATATCTAAAAAACCGGTTCTTCTTTTTATAAGCAAGACTTGCAGAAGAATCCTGCGAGTATATTATGGGGTTACTTGAAATAACTAATATTGCAATAATTACAAAATTTTTTAATAATTTATTTAACAAAAATAATGCTCTTGTTTAATTAAAAATAATATGATGATAGTTAGACATCTTACCTTAATAAGTAGTTTAATCTAAAATAAAAAATATAATAATTCGCATTCATAATTATAACTATTTAAATATATCAAAAGATGGAAATATTTTTTTAAAAAAAATGACAAATGGCAGGCAGTAATTCTATTTGTTTATAAAAAAAATATTTCAATTGATTTAACATCACTAATATTACAATTTGTTCCTAAATATTTAAAGAATTATAAAATAATCTCAAGAATACATTGAGATTAGAATAAACAAGTTATATATTTAAGAACAAAAACAATGGCCATTTCCTCCCGAAAAAAAGTTAAATTTATATTTGTAACCGGCGGTGTAATTTCTTCATTAGGTAAAGGTATAACAGCTTCTTCTATAGGGTTGTTATTAAAACAGCGTGGGTTTAAAGTTACTATCCAAAAATTCGATCCATACATTAATGTAGACCCGGGTACTATGAGTCCCTATCAGCACGGAGAAGTATATGTTACGGATGACGGAGCTGAAACAGATTTGGATTTGGGACATTATGAAAGATTTCTTGACGTGAACATGTCAAAATCCAACAACACTACAACTGGTCAGGTTTACCACGAGGTAATTACAAAAGAAAGACGAGGAGATTACTTAGGCGCAACAGTGCAGGTTATACCTCATATTACTGACGAAATTAAAAGAAGGATGACCAAGCTTTGTGAACTTGGTGAATATGATATAATAATCACTGAGATAGGCGGAACTGTGGGTGATATAGAAAGTCTTCCTTTTATTGAAGCGATGAGGCAAATACTACTTCAGTACGGTAAAAAAAATGCAATCAGTATTCATGTTACGCTTGTTCCTTATATAAAATCTGCCAGTGAAGTTAAAACCAAGCCCACACAGCACAGTGTAAAAAACCTTTTGGAACTTGGGATACAACCCGATGTTTTAGTTTGCCGTTCCGAAAAGAAAATAAGCAGGGAAATAAGGGATAAGATAGCTTTGTTTTGTAATGTCGATACAAAAGCAGTTATGTCAGCTTATGATTGCAGTTCTATTTATGAAGTGCCGCTTGTACTTTTTAAAGAAAAACTTGATCAGATAGTTATAAAAAAACTCCATCTGCCTGAGAAAAAAATAAAGTTAGATAATTGGAATGATCTAATAAAAAGGGTAAATAATCCGGCGAATGATGTGGAGATTGCAATTTGCGGTAAATATATTGAACACTTGGATGCGTATAAAAGTATCTTGGAATCGTTTGTGCACGCCGGTGCATTTAATAATGCTAAAGTAAATATTAGACCGATCCATTCTGAGGAATTAGATGCTTCTAATGTTAAGAAAATGTTAAATAGTGTTAATGGAATTTTAGTACCCGGAGGGTTTGGTGAAAGAGGCATTGAAGGAAAGATAGAAGCTATAAAATATGCACGTGAAAACAATATACCTTTTCTTGGAATTTGTCTGGGTTTGCAGTGTGCCGTAATTGAGTTTGCACGTAATGTATGCGGAATTACAAAAGCCAATAGTTTTGAATTTAAAAATAATAAATACAGTGTAATCGATTTAATGCCGGAACAGAAAAATATTAAGAACATGGGTGCGACTATGAGATTGGGTACGTATCCCTGTAAAATAGAAGAAAAAACAAAAGCATTTAAGGCTTACAAAACAAATTTTATTTCTGAGAGACACAGACACAGATTTGAAGTAAACAATAAATTCAGAAATGAATTAATAAAAAAAGGTTTGATTTTAAGCGGACTTTCTCCTGACAGAGAATTAGTTGAAATGATAGAATTACCCGATCATCCTTGGTTTGTTGGTTGTCAATTTCATCCTGAATTAAAATCAAGGGCAACTAAACCTCACCCTTTATTTAGGGATTTTGTTAAAGCTTCTCTTAATAATAAAAAAAAATGATTTAAGGCTTCTTTTAAAGTTAAATTGAATCTTATTTAATTGAATATTTACTACTATTTAGGTAATTTTAACAACTTTTAAGGAAATCTTATTTTGCATATTGCAGTGTTTGTTTCAGGGCGCGGTTCTAACCTCAAAGCTATATTAGAATACCCTGATTTGAAGAATAAGATTGCAATAAAATGGATTATTACAGATAAACCATTTTGTAAAGCTCTTGATATTGCAAGAGAAAGTAATATCTCTTTTTATTGCATTAAAAAAGATAAAATTCCTGAGGATTATAATTATCTGATGGAAATTTTTAAAAAAGATAATATTAAATTAATTGTTCTTGCCGGTTTTTTAAAATTACTGCCTTTAAACTTTGTTAGTAATTTTAAAAAGAGAATTATTAACATTCATCCTGCCTTACTGCCTTCTTTTGGAGGTAAAGGAATGTATGGCCTGAATGTGCACAAGGCTGTGTTTGAAGCAGGTGAAAAAGAATCCGGTGCAACAGTTCATTTTGTCGATAATACTTATGATACGGGCAAAATAATAGCGCAGGAGAAAATTGATATTTCTAATTGTGGTTCTCCCGAAGAGATTGCGGCAAATGTTTTGAAAATTGAGCATCAATTATTGCCGCAAGTAATTTATGAAATTGCAGAAGGTAAAATTGAAATTGGTGATTGAATTATACTAAAAATTACTTTTCCATTTAACGGAAATTTGAATTGAAAAAAATTGCTTTAATTAGCGTATCGGATAAAACAAATATTACTGAATTTGGGAAAGAACTATCTGATTTGGGATATGAAATTATAGCAACCGGAAATACAGCAAAAATATTAAAAGAATCCGGATTAAACGTTACAAACATTAGTGACATCACATCATTTCCTGAAATATTCGACGGCAGAGTAAAAACACTTCATCCCAAAATATTCGGCGGAATATTATTTAGAAGGGATAACCCACAAGATTTAAAAGAAGTTGAATTAAACGGAATTTCTTCCATTGATGTTGTCTGCGTTAATCTTTATCCTTTTGAAGAAACGATATCAAAAACTAATGTTACTTTGGAAGATACAATTGAAAATATAGACATTGGCGGACCGAGTTTAATAAGAGCCGCTGCCAAAAATTTCAACTATGTTTCTGTATTAACTAATCCGGTTCAATACACAGAATTTATCGAGCAATTAAAATCGGGTGAAATAAGCATTGATAAGAGAAAAGAATTAGCCGCCGAAGCTTTCTCGCACACAGCAAGATATGATACAGTAATATCAAATCATTTGGAAAAAATATTTGATATGTCTCATAATTATTTTAGACTTAATTCAAAAAAAGAAAAGCAATTAAGGTACGGAGAAAACCCGCACCAATCGGCAGCGCTTTATGGAAATTTTGAATCTTATTTTGATGTCTTTCACGGCAAAGAAATTTCTTACAATAATATTATTGATTTGGTCTCTGCGGTTGAGTTAGCCGAAGAAATTGGCGGTAATGCGTGTACAATTATAAAGCATTGTAATCCTGCGGGTGCTGCAGTAGGCAAGACAGTATTTGAAGCTTACAAAAATGCACTAAAATGTGATCCTGTTTCAGCTTTTGGGGGAATTGTAGTTTTTACAGATGAAGTGGATGAAAAAACTGCTGAGAAATTAAATGAAATATTTCTTGAAATAATTTGTGCTCCTTCTTTTTCTGATGAAGCATTAGATTTGCTAAAAAAGAAAAAAAACAGAAGACTTACACAACAATTAAAATCTGTTAAAGGTAAAACAAAAAATTTTAAAAACATTCCGGGCGGTGTTATTGTTCAGGATAGTGACAGTATTCTTTTAAATGAAAATGAAATTAGAGTTGTTACAAAAAAACAACCCAGTGATGAAGAAATGAAGGACCTGGTTTTCGCTTGGAAATTAGCAAAGCATACAAAATCAAATGCAATAGTTTTTGCTAAAGATAAAACAGCTTTAGGTGTTGGTGCCGGTCAAATGTCAAGATTAGATTCATCAAAAATTGCAAAAATGAAAGCTAACGAACATGGTTTAGATTTGAAAAACTCCGTAGCTGCTTCCGATGCTTTTTTCCCTTTTGCCGACGGATTATTGGAAATTATAAATTGCGGTGCTACTTCTGTCATTCAACCCGGTGGTTCGATAAGAGACGATGAAGTAATAGCTGCTGCTAATGAGAACCATATTTCTATGGTTTTTACAGGAATTAGACACTTTAAGCACTAAGAGGAATTATGGGAATTTTTGACTTATTTTCAACCGATATTGCAATTGATCTTGGTACAGCCAACACTCTAATTTACGTAAAGGGTAAAGGCATTGTACTAAATGAACCTTCAATCGTCTCCTTTGACAGGACTACTAAAAGAATAATTGCTTTGGGCAATAAAGCAAAAGAAATGCAGGGCAGGGAACATAAAGAAATCCGTGTAACAAGACCGATGCGTGACGGAGTTATTGCGGATTTTGAAATCGCTGAAGGAATGATTAGAGCATTCATAAAAAAAGTAAAAGTAGGAGCATTATCAAGCCGTAGAGTTGTTGTTGCAGTACCAAGCGGCGTTACAGAAGTTGAAAAGAGGGCAGTTAGAGACAGTGCTGAACACGCAGGGGCAAAAGAAGTTCATTTAATTGCAGAACCAATGTCTGCTGCAATAGGAATTGGTATTGACGTTGACGCACCGGCAGGTTGTATGATAATTGACATAGGCGGTGGTACTACTGAAATTGCTGTTATAGCTTTATCGGGTATTGTTAATGAAGAATCAATAAGAATTGCCGGTGACGAAATGAACTACGACATTATGCAATACTTTAAGAAAAACCACAACGTACTTATTGGTGAAAGAACTGCCGAAGCAATTAAATGTGAAGTTGGCTCAGCGGTACCATTAAAAGAAGAAATTACTATTCAGGTTAAAGGAAGAGATTTAGTAGGCGGTATTCCAAAAACTACTGAAGTAAGTTCCGTAGAAATTAGAGATGCACTTAATGAATCAGTTGTGCAAATTGTTGATGCTGTTAAACAATCCTTGGAAAGAACACCCCCCGAACTTTCAGCTGATATACTTGACAGAGGTGTTATGCTTACCGGAGGCGGAGCATTGCTAAAAGGTTTGGATGAAAGAATAAGAATGGAAACAAATCTGCCTGTTCACGTTGCCGATGACCCTTTAACAGCCGTTGTTAGAGGTGCTGGTGAGGTAATAGACAACCTGAATAAATATTCAAAGGTCTTAATCCGTAAACGAACATATTAATAAATGTTAAAAATATTTTCAAATTTTTGGAATAAATTTAAGGAATATATAGTTTTTGTTATTCTCATCTTAACCAGCCTGTTTGCATTATCAAATAATAAAAATAACTCAGTTAAAAACGTAAGAACTATCGCATTCAGCAGCTTTGCAGTCATCTCAAATATTGTCTCCAATATTACTTCTTCTCCTTCAATAAAAAATGAAAATGATAAATTAAGAAAAATAAATGCAGAACTAATGCTGAAAGTTAATTTATTAAGGAAATATGGAATTGAAAATCAAGAATTGAAAAGATTACTTTCGCTTAAAGATACAACTTCATTTCCTCTTATCTCTGCTTCCGTTGTATCAAAATCACTAAATACAAAAGCAAATACGTTTACAATAAATGCCGGAAAAAAAGAAGGTATTAAACCCGGTATGCCTGTTATTAATGACAGAGGATTAGTTGGAATTATATATAATGTATCCGATAATTATTCCATTTTAAGAACTTTAAGAAATGTTGATTTGCATATTACTGTAAAAGATGAAAGAAGCAGAGTAAATGCAATATTAAAATGGGACGGCGATGATCTTATTTTAACAAACATTCCTAAAACTTCTGATGTTAAAATCGGTGATAGGGTTGTTTCATCCGAGATTAGTACAATTGTACCTTTGTCTCTTCCGTTAGGTTACGTTACTTATATAAATAATAACAGCACTGATATTTTTAATAACGTAAAGATGAAAACATTTGCCGATCTAATATCGGTTGAAAATGTTTTTGTTATTAAAATTGTAAAAAGTACTCAGATAAATAAATTAGAACTTAATTTCTATAATAAGGATTAAATTGCGCACAAAATTTTTATTATCATTATTATTTTTTATACCTGTATTAATTATACAAACTACTTTGGTACAATTCATTACCTGGAAAGCCATCACGCCAAATTTTATTTTGATATTACTTGTGTTTTATACAATTATGAACGGTCAACTTTATGGGACAATACTTGGATTCATTTATGGACTATTGTTCGATTTAATTACCGGAGGTTTGCTGGGTAGTGCAATGCTTTCAAATACTCTGGCAGGATTTATAGCCGGATATTTCTCAAATGAAAACAAAAGATATAACTATGTTAAGCCATTTAATTTTGGCTTGATAGTACTTTTATGCTCAATTACTGCCTCGATTATCTTTTCAATTTTTTCTACTTTTGATTTTCGTACAAATATTATAACATCATTATTTGAAGACGGTCTTTTACCTGGTTTTTATACATCGATAGTTGCTATAATATTAATGTTTTTTTATCCAAGGAGGAAACTAATTGAAAGCTGATAATTTTGCCTCACAAAATAGAAGATCAATTCTATACGCCGTAATTATTGTAGGCTTTTCTTTCTTGTTTATCAGATTATTTCAAATGCAAATAATTCAAAGCGGATATTATAATTTAAAATCAAAGAGAAACAGCGTAAAAAAAATAGAAAAGATTCCTGCCAGAGGTTTGTTTCTTGACAGAAATAAAAAATTACTTGTCAATAATCTTCCAGCTTATTCAGTTTACATAACAAAGGCAAATTATAATAAAAAACAGAACAAATTAATTGAATCTGTTTTGGGATTGAAGGAAGGTTATATTGATAATTTTTTAAAAAAATATTCAAAGTATTCGAAGTTTAAACAATTAAAATTAAAAAGAGGAGTTTCTTTTAATGCCGTTTCTTGGATTGAAGAAAACGCAGAACATTTACCGGGAGTCTATTATAAAGCTGAAATGCAGCGCGGTTATCCGGCTAAAGTTTTTGCCGCTCAAATGTTTGGGTACTTAAACGAAATATCACAAAAACAATTGAATAAAAATAAAAAAATCTATGAGCAGGGTGACTATGTGGGAAGTACGGGACTGGAAAGAAAATATGAGTATTTATTACGGGGAGAGAAGGGATATAACTTTTTACTGGTTAATTCACGCCAAAAATTTATAGGAAAATTCTTAGACGGTAAAAATGATATTCCGGCAGTTAAAGGAGAAGATCTGGTACTTACTATTGATACTGAATTGCAAAAGGTTGCTGAAGAATCTCTGAGAGGGAAAAGGGGTGCTATAGTTGCTATTGAACCTAAAACTGGTGAAATACTTGCTATGGCAAGTGCACCAGATTTTGATTTGAGTAAATTTGCATTAATTACTCCGAAAAATTATTTAATGAAATTGTATCAAAATCCTGCAAAACCTTTTTTTAATAGAGCAATTATGTCAGTTAAACCTCCTGGTTCAACATTTAAAATTTTAGAATCAATTGCTGCTTTAGATTTAGGAGTTATAAATAAAAACACAACATTTAACTGTTCGGGGGGGGGTGTCTTTTACGGCAGATATTTTAAATGTGACGGTGTTCATGGTAAAATTAATGTAGTTCAAGCTATTGAACATTCTTGTAATGTTTTCTTTTATAATCTAATTTATAAAATAGGAATGAAAAAGTGGAAAGAGTATGCTTCTCTTTTTGGATTTGGTAAAAGAACAGGGGTAGATCTCTACAATGAAGTTAGGGGGTTAATACCGGATGAAAAATATTATATTAAAAGATACGGGAAAAATTGGCCTAAAAGCATTATGGCAAGTTTAGCAATAGGACAGGGAGAGGTAAGTGTAGACCCAATTCAACTTGCACAATTCACTGCAATAGTAGCAAATAACGGAAAAAGTTTTCAACCTCATCTGCTGAAAGGTTTTATTGACCAAAAAGAAGATAAATTTGTGAGAATTAAACAAAAACCTATCAATGTAAATATTAAAAGAAATGTTTTGGATATTGTAAAAAGAGGGATGTTCTTAGTCGTAAACGGAAGAGGTACAGCAGCTGCAAGCAGAATTCCGGAAATTATGATGGCTGGAAAAACAGGAACTGCACAAAACCCTCACGGTGATGATCACGCGTTGTTTATAGGATATGCACCGTTTAATAATCCGCAAATTGCATTTTCAATTATTGTAGAAAATGCGGGTTTTGGTGCTTCTCACGCTGCACCTATCGGCAAAAAATTGGTTGAAACATATTTATTGCATAAAATTAAGAATAATGAAACAGCAAAAAAATTGGTGTTAAATTGAAACTTGGTGATACAGCATTACACATAAATTATAAATTAAAAGATAGATTTGATATCTGGTTTTTCATTCCAATTGTACTGTTACTTACTATTGGTTTGATTGCGATATACAGTGCTACATTAAATAATCCATTAGCTGAGAACAATTTTTTTAAACAGTTAATTTGGGTTGGGATAGGCATAATAGTTTTTTTTGTAGTCTATTTTATTCCAACTAATACATTTAAAAATTTAGCCTGGCCGTCTTATATTACATCAATTTTATTACTTGTTGTAGTTGTTGTGCTTGGCAGAAAAATATCGGGCGCAAAAAGCTGGCTGTATTTGGGACCATTAGGTTTCCAACCGTCTGAACTTGCTAAAATATCCACCATATTAGCGCTTTCATCTTTCTTAAGCAGAAAAGAAACGGATATTGAATCTTTTAAGGATATACTTGTATCATTGTCGATTGGTCTTATTCCTATAGTTTTGATCTTACTTGAGCCAGATATGGGCACAGTCTTAGTTTTTATAATAATCTTTCTTACAATTATATTCTGGAAGGGGATAAGTCTTTTCGGTTTATTTATTGTTCTATCTCCGGGTATTGTTGCAATATCTTCATTATTCGGTTCACTTCCTTTTATTGCTACTTTAGCAATTGTTGGTGTATCCCTTATTTTTTTTAGGAAAGGTCTTATTTTTAGCGGTTCACTTTTTGCCATAAACTTGGCTGCAGGTTTTTTTACGGATTATGTTTTTCGAGCATTGAGCCCTCATCAGCAAATAAGAATAAAATCTTTTTTAGACCCGATGTCAGACCCACTTGGTTCAGGGTATAATTCCATACAGGCAAAAGTTGCAATTGGTTCAGGTGGTTTATGGGGTAAAGGATTCTTAGAAGGACATCAAACTCAGCTTAATTTTATACCCGAACAATGGACTGATTTTATCTATTGTGTTATCGGCGAAGAGTTTGGATTTATTGGTGCTGTAATCACATTGTTAATTTTTATATGGCTCTTCTTAAAGATATTAAAAATAGCAACAACAACTAAAGATGAATTTTTAAGCTTAACTATAGTAGGTATTTTGTCTTTATTTTTTATTCATTTTATTATTAACATTGGTATGGCGGTTGGAGTTATGCCTGTTATTGGTATTCCGCTTCCACTGGTAAGTTACGGTGGTAGTTCGTTGATTGTTAATATGGCGCTTCTTGGAATTGTTGCCAATGTTTATAGAACCAGGAAAAATTATACATAATGGAGTTATTTTGATTTTATCGGACAAAAAAATATTAGAAGAGTTGAAAAACGGAAACATAGTTATTGAACCTTATGACAGAGAATGTCTTGGCACTAATAGCTATGATGTTCATCTTGGTAAATGGTTGGGGATATATAAAGATGAAATATTGGACGCAAAAAAACATAACGAAATAAAAATGTTTGAAATGCCTGAAGATGGTTTTATACTTGAACCCTCCAATTTATATTTAGGCGTGACATTGGAATATACCGAGACACAAAATTATGTACCCTTCCTTGAGGGCAAGTCAAGCATTGGCAGATTAGGAATTGACATACACGCAACTGCAGGAAAAGGTGATGCAGGTTTTTGCAATTACTGGACGCTAGAAATTTCCGTTAAAATGCCAGTAAAAGTTTATGTCGGTATGCCTATCGGGCAGTTGATTTATTTTAAAATGACCGAGGGAGTAGAAGTACCTTATAATTTGAAAAAAAGTGCAAAATATAATGAAAGATCTCCATATCCAAAAGAATCAATGATGTATAAAAATTTTAAATAAAAATGACTGCATTAGAAAAATTAGAGAATAAGAATAATGAATCTAAATTTATATGCGTCGGATTGGATACCGATATTGAAAAAATCCCTGTTCATTTAAAGAATAACCCGAATAACATATTTGAATTTAACAGACAAATTATTGAAAGCACAATTGATAATGCTGGAGCTTATAAATTTAATTTAGCTTTTTATGAATGCTATGGATTAAACGGTTTAAAACAATTAGAAAAAACCTTGAGTATTATCCCCGATAATATATTAAAAATTGGTGATGCAAAAAGGGGAGATATTGGAAACACTTCGAAGATGTATGCAAAATCCATATTCGATAATTTTAATTTTGATTCAATTACTCTTCATCCGTATATGGGCTATGATTCTATTAACCCATTTTTAGATTATTCAGATAAACTAAATTTCATACTTGCGTTAACTTCCAACCAAAGTGCCGAAGAATTTGAAAAAGTAAAATTGGAAAACGGCAAACAACTTTTTCAATTGGTAATTGAGAAGACAAGAGAATGGAACAAAAATAATAACTGCGGAATTGTTTTCGGAGCTACTCAGATAACAGAGTTAGAAAAAAATATTGAATCCTTCGGTCAACTTCCTGTGTTGGTTCCGGGAGTCGGTGAGCAAGGAGGAAGTTTAAAAGACGTAATTAATATTTTCATGAAAAGAGACAAAATGAATTTGCTAATTAATGTAAGCCGGGGAATTATTTATAAAGATAGTTCCGAAAATTTTGCAAAATCAGCTGGGGATGAACTAAATAAATTAAACACTATTGTTGATAAAACTTTAAGTAAATGAAACATTTTATTTTAATATCATTTACAGTAGTTATAATTGTAACTTTTTTCGCATTTAATAATTATCCTGTTCAGTATCATAATCAATTAAACATTTCTGAAGATAAAATAGTCTCAAAAATAGATACGCTTTATAAATTTTATAAAGACAAACTTGATGTATACAAATACAGGATCAATGAGAAATTGCCTCTATTGAAAGTTTCGGATTTTGGTAGGACACAATCTGTAAAAAATAGAAAAATTAATATTAAAGTTTTATTACCGCGCAGAATAAGATATGCAAATATTTATCTGTTTATAAATAAAGAAAAAGTAGATTTATATTATTCGGTAAACGGCGGTGAATATATTTTTAGAAATGTAAGATTACGTTTGGGGAAAAACAATATTGAACTATTTTATACATTAGGTAATATAAGATCAAATTCAACTTCTTTTTTAATTATTAAAGAATAAGTGAAAGACTTTGAAAAAGGGAAGCATCTCAGAAAAATTTCTTTGTGAAATTTGGGAGAGACATAACTTTGCTGATGGTTTGACAACCATTGACGGTAAACCCGTTGTAATAATAACAAAGGGAGACAAGAATAAAGAATTAGGCGGTCCGGATTATCTTAATGCAAAAATCAATATTGAGAACACTACTTTTACTGGCGATATTGAAATTGATACGGTGATAGAAAATTGGCAATATCACAAACACCACACAAACAAAAAATATAATAAAGTTATTCTGCATCTTATCTATGAGAATAATTCTAAACAAAAAATTGTAACATCGGAAGACAAAAGAGAAATTCCTGTAATTGCAATTTCTAAATTTATCCCCAAGTATTTAAAACAGAGTTATGCAGGTTTAATGAAATCTGATCGAATTGATGATGTTTTTTGTTTGCCTTGCGAAAAACTTAACGGTGAATTGGCTGGTAAATTTAAAGACGATTATCTTTTAAAATTGGGTAGTGAAAGATTTAAATTAAAATCTGATAAATATTTTGTCAGGCTTAAAGAACTTGCTTATCTGAATCAGAGAGAATTGAAAGAACCAATTGTAAATTATGATTTGCAATCAGTTCTAAATAGAATAGAATTTAATATAAATGATTTTAATGACCAGCTGTTATGGGAACAACTTCTCTATGAAAGTATATTTGCTGCGCTAGGATACTCAAAGAATAAATTAAACATGACCGAGCTCGCAAAATCAGTTGAGATAAAATTACTCAAGCAAATTAATAATCCGACAAATATGGAACAGATATTAGAGGCAATATTATTTAATGTCAGTGGCTTATTGCCTGATGTAAATAAATTGTTTGATGAAGAAACATCTGTTTATGTCCGTCAGCTTTATGAGCTTTGGATGAATTATTACAATTATGATTATGGTGCAAGGCTGTTACCGGCTTCCTGGAATTTTTTTAGAATGAGACCCCAAAATTTTCCGACTGTTAGAATTGCAGGTGGTGCTAAAATTCTAATAAAAATATTAAATGATAATTTAAGCCACCATATAATTAAGTTATTTGAAATTGAAAATGAGAATTATAAACTAAAACAAAAACTTAGAAATTATTTTATTGTTAAAGCTGAGGGATATTGGCAAAATCATTTTATATTCAACGAGACTGCCAAATATAAGCTGAGATATTTAGTAGGAATTTCTCGTGCGGATGAAATTATTATTAATGT
The DNA here is from genome assembly GCA_964617905.1 of uncultured Ignavibacteriaceae bacterium. Taxonomy (GTDB): domain Bacteria; phylum Bacteroidota; class Ignavibacteria; order Ignavibacteriales; family Ignavibacteriaceae. Next base: position 15,913 of record CAZTZZ010000027.1, read on the forward strand.
AATTCTTCCTTTTTTAAATTTATATTTCAAAATATTTAATAAAAAGGAATTGGTAAAAAAAGTATTGAATTTTTATTTAAATTTTGAACAATCAGCAAGCAATAAAACGGTCGAAAATATTATTTCATCATTAAAAATAAAATCTAAAAGAAGTGTTATTTTACAAGGTGCAATGCACTTGCACAAGAACTTTTGTAATAAAAATAGATGTAACAATTGTTTAATTGGCAGAGAAGTGTTTTAATAAATTTAATTTTTGTTGGTTAATTTTTGTATATCGTCTCTAAGTTTTGCTGCTCTCTCGTATTCCTCAGATTCAATTGCTTCTCTTAATTTAGTTTGCAGCAAAGCGATTTGTGCATCTTTTCCTGTTGCAGTTATACTCTCTTCTTTTGACAAATCTTCTTTAATTTGTTTTCCCGGTTCAGTTGTTGGCAGGAATGCTGCTGTTGCCATTACATTATCGGCTACAAAAATTGGGGCTTTTGTTCTAACAGCCAGAGCAATCGCATCGCTGGGTCTGCTGTCAATTTCATAAGTAAGAGAAGAAACTTCAAGAATTATTTTTGCGTAAAATGTATTTTCCCTAAGTTCATCTATTATTATCTCACTCACTGTTCCCCCTAAAGTATCAACAACTTGCTTTAAAAGATCGTGCGTAAGCGGTCGCGGAGGATTAATTCCCTCAATCTCTAGTGCTATTGCCTGTGCTTCAAATGCTCCTATTATAATCGGTAATCTTCTGTTAGTAGTGCATTCTTTTAAAAGTATAGCATAAGCCCCGCCTGTAGCAGGGCTTGACGATAGACCCAATATTTCACATTGAATTTTGTTCAAACAATCACCATAAAATCTTTTATTTTAATGCTTTAATTGCTTCTGTTAATTTAGGTAATATTTCAAAAACATCACCTGCAATTCCATAATCGGCAACTCCGAATATGGGAGCATCTTTGTCTTTGTTTATTGCTACTATATATTTTGATGAGGACATTCCGGCAAGATGCTGGATTGCTCCTGAAATACCGCAAGCAACATACAGTGAAGGAGAAACTGTTTTACCCGTCTGCCCGACTTGTTCTCTATGAGGTCTCCATCCTGCATCAACTACTGCTCTTGAAGCACCGACAGCGGCTCCGAGTGCATCAGCTAAGTCTTCAACCATTTTAAAATCTTCAGGTGTCTTTAACCCTCTTCCGCCGGAAACAATAATATCTGCTTCAGCAACATCAAGTTTTCCTTCGGCTTTTTTAAATTCAATTACTTTCGTAGATGTGTCAATTGAAGATACATCTTTTGTAGTTATTTCTGCTTCAACGCTTTCTTCAACTGGTTTAAATACATTTGGTCTAATTGTAAAAATTTTGATTTCGCTTTTTAGCTTTGCATCCATTAAAGCCTTTCCTGCAAAAATTGGTCTTGTGGTCAGAATTTCTCCGGAATTAACATCTAATTTAACGCAGTCAACTAAGCATCCTGCATTCAGTTTAACACTTACTCTTGGTGCTAAATCTTTTCCAAGTGCAGTATTTGCAATAATTAAATAATCAGCTGATATTTCTTTTGCAAATTCTGTAACTATAACCGAATAAGCAGAAGATGAATAGTTTTCAAGTGATTCATTTTTAAAATGTGTTATCTTGCTGATACCGTATTTAGAAGCATCGTCTAAATTTGAAATATCATTGCCTATTGCAACTGCCTGAACACTAAGATTTAAATCTTTTCCAAGTTTTGCCGCTATTGAAGCCGTTTCTAATGCAGATTTTTTTAATTTACCTTCTCTTTGTTCTAAAATTGCTAAAATTGTATTTCCCATAATTATTTCCTTAAATAACTTTTGCTTCTTCTCTTAATAATTTAACTAATTCAGGTACTGCGGAACTGTCAGTGCCTAATATTCTTCCCGGGTTTTTAGCTTCCGGTTTTTTAAGTTGAATAACTTCGATATTGCTTTCAGTTTCTATCGCAGGTTTTTCTTCAATTGTTTTTTTCTTGGCAGCCATAATGCCTTTTAATGAAGCATATCTCGGTTCGTTAAGACCCTTTTGTGCTGTAATAATACAAGGTAATTCAGTTGATACGACTTCTTTACCACCTTCTATTTCTCTTTCGCAGGTAATATTAGTTCCGTCTATTTTGAAATCCACAACTACAGAAACACACGAATAATCTAGTATTGCAGATGTCATTTGACCTACTACCTGATTGTCAAAATCAACCGATTGCTTACCCATAAATACAAGTTCACAACCCAGGGTTTTAATTTCTTCGGCAAGTGCTTTTGAAATTCCATATGAATCCATTTGTGATTCAGTTTTTAATAAAACACCGCTGTCAACTCCCATAGCAAGTGCTTTTCTAATTGTTTCTTTATTTACATCGTTGCCTACACTTATTGCAATAACTTCACAATCATCACTCAATGCTTCCTTTGTTTTCAGAGCTTCTTCCACGGCAAATTCATCGTATGGATTGATTATATACGATACTCCTGCTTGATCTATTTCTTTTCCGTTTGCTGCAATATTAATTTTTGTAGCAGTATCCGGAACGTGGCTTACACAAACTGCTATTTTCATTTATCCTCCAAAATATCTTTTATTTATTATAAAAATATATACATGTACTTATGTAAAATCAATTTTGGAGCAATGATAATATTAACAAGTTTAAAAAATATTAATCTAAAATACACCATTTATTTAAAAAATTTTGTAGATTGCATTTATGGAAGAAATGGGGCCATATAAACCGTCAATTGAAATAGATATAGACGAATCGACAACTACTACTTTTTTGTCCAGTGTAATTGTTTATAATGATGACTGGCATACTTTTGAAGAAGTTATTATTCAATTAATAAAAGCAACAAACTGCACTTTTGAAAAAGCAAGAGCACAAGCATTTGAGATTCACGTTAAAGGTTCGTGCATAGTTTTTAAAGGTAAAATGAACACCTGTCTTAAAGTATCAACTATCCTTCAGGAAATTGCTCTAAGCACACAGATTGTTACATAATATTTTATATTAAAATAAAGCCTTCACTAATTTAGTATCATTTCTTACATTGTTAATCCCTTCACTTCTGAGTATATTTATAGATTGTATTTAAATAAAAGATAAAAGGATAAAATTGAATAAAGATATAAGAAATATAGCAATCATTGCACACGTTGATCACGGAAAGACTACGTTAGTGGATTATATGCTTAAGCAAACAGGGGTTTTTAGAGATAACCAAAAAGTTGAAAAAAGAATTATGGATTCTAACGATCTTGAAAGAGAAAGAGGAATAACAATTCTTGCAAAAAATTTAAGTATTGTTTTTGATGGAATAAAAATTAATATTGTAGATACTCCAGGTCACGCTGATTTTGGAGGAGAAGTTGAAAGGACTCTAAGGATGGTTGACGGAGTTCTTCTTTTAGTTGATGCTGCCGAAGGACCTTTGCCGCAGACAAAATTTGTATTAAAAAAATCGTTGGAACTGGGACTAAAACCAATTGTTGTAATAAATAAAATTGACAGAAAAGATGCAAGACCGGATGAAGTATTAAATGAAGTATTTGATCTATTTGTTTCGTTAAATGCATCCGATGAGCAACTTGATTTTCCGTACTTATGGGCAATAGCAAAACAGGGGATTGCAAAAAAAGATCTAAATGATGATAACAACGACCTAAAACCTCTTCTTCAATCTATTGTGGATTATGTTCCCGCTCCTTCAGGCGATATTTCAAAACCGTTGCAAATGTTAATATCTGCAATTGATTACAACGATTATTTGGGAAGAATAGGAATCGGCAAAATACATAACGGTAGCTTAAATTCAGGCGACCAAATATCTTTAATAAAAATAACCGGTGAAACTGTAACCGCTAAAATTACAAAACTATATGAGTTTAAAGATTATCACAGAGTTGAAACAAAAAAATTAAAAGCGGGAGATATCGGAGGAATAGCAGGTTTGGAAGATGTAAACATTGGCGCTACTATTGCAGATTTACAAAATGCCGAGCCTTTGCCTTACCTGGCAATTGATGAACCGACACTTACGATGAATTTTATGGTAAATAACTCACCTTTTGCCGGACTGGAAGGAAAATATGTTACAACAAGAAATATTAGTGATAGATTGTCTAAAGAACTAAAATCGGACGTAAGTTTAAAAGTTGAAATGACAGATTCTCCCGACACGTTCAAAGTCAGCGGGAGGGGAGAACTTCATTTAGGCATTCTTATTGAAAATATGAGACGCGAGGGATACGAACTGCAGCTTACAAGACCTGAAGTAATAATGAAAAAGAAAGCAGACGTACTTTGCGAACCGATAGAACATCTTATAATTGATGTACCCGAAGAATACGTAGGAATTGTAATTGAAAAATTGGGTAAACGTAAAGCCGAATTGCAAAATATGGTAACCTTTAATGAAAATACTAGAATTGAGTTTCTAATTCCTGCCAGAGGACTTATCGGTTACAGGGCAGAATTTATGACGGACACAAAAGGCACGGGAATTTTACACCATAATTTTGAATCATATGAACCTTATAAAGGAGAACTTACTCAAAGACAGAGAGGGGCAATTATTTCTATGGACCAGGGACAGTCTTCCGGTTATGCAATGTATAAACTTCAGGAAAGAGTTATCTTTTTTATTGAACCGACAGTTGAAGTTTACGAAGGCATGGTAGTGGGAGAAAATACAAGGGACATAGATATGAGGGTTAATGTTACAAAAACAAAACAATTAACAAATATGAGATCTTCGGGTGCAGATGAAGCAATTAGATTGGAACCTGCAAAAAAGCTCACTCTCGAACAGGCAATCGAATGGATAACTGATGATGAATATGTTGAAGTTACGCCAAAAAATATTAGAATAAGAAAAAGATATTTAACTGAGATGGATAAGAAAAACGCAAAACTTGCTGAACGTAAAAATGTAAATCAGCTTGTTTAAAAAAATAGTATTGAATTGTTAATTATAGGAGGAGAAAAATGTCAGATGCAATAAATGGTTTAGAACCTAAAATTTTATGGGAGAGATTTTCTGAAATAGCCAAAGTACCTCGTCCTTCAAAAAAAGAAGAGAAAATAAGAGAACATATGCGGAATCTTTTAACTGAAGTGAAAATAAATTTTAAAGAAGACAAGGTTGGTAATATTGTTGCAAGTGTTCCTGCTACTTCAGGATATGAGAACGCTCCTGTTGTTGTTCTACAAGGACACGTTGATATGGTTTGCGAGAAAAATAATGAAACTGTACACGACTTTGAAAACGATCCTATTAAATTATTGAGAGACGGTGACTGGATCACTGCCGACGGCACAACACTCGGAAGTGATAATGCAATTGGTGTTGCAGCCGCTCTTGCACTTATAACAGATACAGACGCAGTGCACGGACCCTTAGAAATTCTGATGACTATCGACGAAGAAACCGGACTTACAGGAGCTACCAATTTAGAACAGGGTTTTATTACGGGGAAAACTTTGCTTAACCTTGACTCCGAAGAAGACGGTGCTTTTTATGTAGGCTGTTCGGGCGGAGTTGATACAGTTGCAGAATTTGATATTACCTGGAATGAAAATCCTGCCGGAAATAAGTCTTACAAATTAGTTGTAACAGGACTTAAAGGCGGACACTCTGGATTGGATATAGAAAAGGGAAGAGGAAATGCAATTAAAATTTTGGCGAGAACATTAAATGAACTTTCAGAAGCCGGTTTTTCACTTGTAAGTCTTGAAGGCGGCAATTTAAGAAACGCAATTCCGCGTGAGGCAGAAGCAGTAATTACTATTGATACTGCAAAAGAAACAGATGCATTAAATATTGTTGAAATTTTTCAAAAAGATATTTACAATGAACTTAAAACTTCAGACGGCGGTGTTAAAATTCTTTTATCAACAACAGATAAAAATGTTGAAAAAGTATTTACAAAAGAATTCCAAGAAAAGATTGTTGATACAATACTTGCATTGCCCCACGGAGTTATTGCAATGAGCCAGGATATTCCTGATTTAGTTGAAACTTCAACAAACGTTGCAACAATTCATACAGAAGGAAACTTGCTAAAATTCGGAACGAGTCAGAGAAGTTCTGTTAACAGTGCCAATCAATATATTGCAAGAAACGTAAGAGCAATTTTCAACTTGGCTGGCGCAAGAGTGGACACGAACGACGGTTACCCGGGCTGGAAACCTAATCTTGATTCTGCAATTTTAAAAACTTCAAAAAATGTTTTTAAAGAACTCTTTAACAAAGAACCTGAAATTAAAGCCATTCACGCAGGTTTGGAATGCGGAATTTTGGAAGGGAAAAATCCAGGAATGGATATGGTATCTTTCGGCCCTACAATTGAAGGTGCACACTCACCCGATGAAAGAGTAAACATTCCAACTGTAGAAAAGTTTTATGATTTACTGAAAGGAATTCTTAAAAGAGTAGCCGAAAGTAAATAAAATTATATTTGGATGCGACGAATATTTATATCAGTAAATTGTATTCGTCGCTTAAGTATAAAGTCTTTTACTTTTTTCAGGCATTAAAGCATTAAACTTTTCATTCCTAAAGACTAATAAATAAACATACTGTCAGGAATTACATATTCGTAAGGAAGTGTGTCTGCTAATCTCTGGTTTGCCCAGTATCCGTAAGATTTTATTTGAAAAGTCTCGTAATATCTGCCGAAATTGTCAATCAATACAGAGTCTTTTTCCAATCTTATCCAAGAAATTCTAATATCATCGTCAATAGGTAATTTATCGTCGTCAGGATTTTGATATTTAACTTCCAAATAATCCTCAAATTTAAAATACATTTCGTTTTCGTTTTTTGCAGGAGTTAGATAATTATTTGTATTAACGAGGAAAACTCTGGGGTTCATGCCGTATTTTTTCCCTAAATAAGATTTATATAATACATCAAAACCGTTTTTTACCAAGAAATTTTCATTTGAATATTCCAATTTATATCCCAAATTATTTTGATCGGAATAATTAATTTCTATTTTGGGTTTCGATAAACTTTGACCGGTTACTATATAATTTTTACAAATGGTATGAAGGAAATGTCTTAGTGAACCGAAGTAAGCCTGCATTCTGTTAATTTCCCATAGTTTTGAAGAATCCGGGTCAGATGTTTGAAGTAAACTGAATTTGGGGAAACCGGAATATTTAACATAATCATCATTCATATATTCAAAATAAATTAAAGAATAATCTATTCTGTAGCCAAAGGCTCTGTTAATAATAATAAGGGGCTTTTGTGATTCGGCATAAAGTGTTTCGTCAATTTCCTTAAATTCCAATTCAACTGCGTTCTCAATAAATGTATCTTCTGCAAAGTCTGAAGTACCGAGAAAAACTTCTTCAAAAATTTCAAGATTGTTTTCCCATTCTGTTTTTCCCTCCGCGCTGACTTTGATGGGTCTAAATTGGAATATCTTTGGTTCGAGTTCAAAATTGAATTTTAAATCCTTATTATTTTTAATATCAATTTTTATATTTAAAGTCTTATAGTTAATATGGGAAATTACCAGCCAGTATTTCCCTCGAGGAACACCACCGATAGTATATTTACCTTTTTGATTAGTGGAACTCCCAATCATTGTGTAGGCTAGAAAAACATTTGCGTTTTGGATGGGTTCTTTTGTTGCTTTGTTAATAATTCTACCAGAAATAGAATTTATATGTGTTTGTGAAAAAGCTGTGTTTACAATTAATAGTAAAAATATTACGATGAAAAAAAGTCTTATTTGTAGTCTTGAATATTTTAAAACAGAAATATCTATTTTATTAAAATTAGTAAGATATACTTTTTTAATTTGGCCAATTTTTATAATTGCGCCCATCTGACCTTAAATTATTTAGAATATAAAATTTTTTCCCTTTACATAATATAATTTTGTAACAGAAAAAACTATCCAATAATTTACACTAACTAACTGTAATAAAATACAAAATAATTTTTAGTTTACTTAAGATGATTTGGCTTTTGATTTACCGAAAAATTAAATACATCAGGTCTTGCATAGTGACCAGCGGAATCAAACATTCTTTTTGCTGAACTGATTTCGTCTAAATTTATATCAGCATAAATTATTTTTTCAATTTGGTTTACCGGACCTGATATAATATCACCGTTAGGATTTATTATACAACTGTTCCCTGAATTTATCCATTCTCTTCCAGTTGGATATAAATTTTTAAATTCATATTTGTTAGGGATGTTTTTTATCCTGATTGCCTGGCAGCAGCTAATTACAAACATTCCACCTTCCCTTGCAATAAACTGCATACCATTTAGCCATTTTTCACTTTTATCCCAAGTTGGGGCTAACAATATTTGTGTACCTGCTGCATGCATAGCTTGTCTTGCCAAAGGCATTAAATTTTCCCAGCAAATTAATCCACCAATTTTACCGATTAAGGTATCAAATGTTAACAAGGTACTACCATCGCCCTGTCCATAAACTACTCTTTCTCCACCTGTTGGGATTAATTTTCTGTGCACACCCATTATTCTGCCTTTATCGTCGATATAAAGCAAGCTATTATAAATGCTGCCTCCACTTTTTTCAGAATTTATTTCATTGATTCCAATCGCGACAATAATTTTTGCTTTAGCGGCTGCTTTGCACAACTTCTTTGTAGAATCATCTTGAATAGATATCGTATTATTTAATAATTCTGTGTAAAGAGTATTCAATTCATTTCCTTTACTGTTAGGGATGAGCCAAACCCAATCCGGATAACCTGATATGAATGCTTCCGGGAATAAAATTAATTTTGCTCCTTTTTCACCTGCTTCTTTTATAAATTTACAAGCTTTTTCAACGGTTTTTTGTTTATTTAAAAAGTACGGTGCTGCCTGTGCTGCAGCTACTTTAACAGTTTTATTTTTCATGAAATATCTCTAAAAAAATTGATTATCTGTATTTATAATATTTTTATGTAAAAATTAGGCTAATAAAGAATAGATAATTTGATAATTAAAAATTTTGAATTAAAACTAAGAGTATCACTGCCTTTTATTTACTTTTTAAATAAAAAGCAGTGAAAATAATTTTAGGTTAATCCTTTAATCCCAGCTTTTTCCAGAACCATACACCGAAACAAAATCCTGTAAAACCTGCAATTAACAGCAGAACAACCGGAACATATAGTAACCAATGAACAGCATTAAAACCTGTTAGCCAAATACCAATCAGAATTACAACTGCAAGTGTGAAAAATTGCATCCTTTGTGCTGACATATGATACCTCTTATATTAGTTTTAATAATAAATGAAATTAACAATTAATTTATAAATCACCAAAAAATTTATTGTGTTATTATTTATTAAAATTAATATGAGGAATCCGCCAATTATCTGAATTTATTTTCAAACCGTGTTTTTCTGAAAGGACATTCAATTTGATTGGTGTAACCTTTATCAGAATATAGTTCTTACTTTTATTAGGATAAAACGCATTCCATTCTTTTTTCCATTTTTCTTTTTTAACTTTTTCATTGTCTATCAATTGAGCTTTACCCTCAATTGCAACATATTGTTCCCAGTCAGGCGTTGTATAATAAACTGTAACGTTCTGATTATGTTTTATATCCTTAACTTTTCGGCTGTTTCTGTTTGTACCGAACCAGATTACAAAATCATCTTCGACAGGGAATGGGTCCATAGTTCTTGCATGTGGAATCCCTATCTCATTTATTGTAATTAAAATACAGTACCTGTTTGATGTTATAATTTCTTTTACAGTGACAATAACTGAATCGCGTTCATTTACTTTTATTTGTTGGGCATCAATATAATTAGCATTCAGAATTGATAGAGAAAAAATTGTTATAAAAAATATTTGTTTAAAATTGTGTATAATAAAATCCATAATAATTAACTCCAGTTGATAAACATTGTTGCTACGAAGTTTATAAATCTTTGTAACTTTTCTTTATTGTATAATCAATAATGCTAAATAAGGTACAACATTGAAGACAAGAAATATTATTTTAAATAATCCAAGAAAAGAGTAATAAAATATATTAAATGTTTCACGTGGTTGGGGAAACATTTTATTTTGTATGCGATAAACTAAATTCGGGGCTATGAAATAAATGGTTATCCAAATGAAGAATATAGCTCCATTTATAATTGTACACCACATAAAGAATTTTGTTAGTGATTGAATATCCATAACATTTCTCCTTTATTTTGAAATGATATAATTTTCGTGAATTGAAAAAGTATTCAACAATATTTGGCTCATATTTATTTACAAATATTACTTGTTAGGTATTACTACAACGGCTGTACCGTAGCATAATACTTCCGTAACACCACCCATTACTTCTGTGGCATCATACCTGACACCTATAACTGCATTTGCTCCAATCTCCACGGCGTGAGAGACCATCATATCAAATGCCTCTCCTCTGGTTTTCTCACACAGTTCTGTAAATAATGTAATATTGCCGCCAATAATTGTATGAAGCATCCCACCAATTGTGCCAAATACCGAACGGGATCTTACAACTATTCCCCGGACAACACCAAACTGCTGCGAAATGCTGTACCCGTCCAATTCGAAAGTTGTAGTGGTCATTGATTTATCCATAACTTCACCAAATTGTAAATTAAAAATTTAATTAATTAATAATATTTATTTGTCTTCCAGAACTTTTCTGATAGTTTTTAGTTCTTCTAAAATATCCTCCAGTTTGTCTACATTCAAAGAGTGATCAGAATTATTTTCATTTGTAGTTGAATCTACAGTTGAATACAGATCTTTTAATTTCACACGTAACTGTTGATGTAAATTTTCCCAATCTTCTAATCCCGACAAATTTCCCTCATATCCTGTTGCTGAAGTGGATTGACCCGCAGTTTGAATTCTAACAGAGCCAATATTTAAAAAACGGTCGTATAGAGAGAGGTGTAATTTGAAATCTGTAATTGCTCGGTATGGAATGTTTTGTTGAATTTTAGACAATATCCCTTTGTTTATTGTAATTCTGTCATTCTCTATAAAATAAGTTAGATTCTTAATCCATAGAATTACAATTGGAATGTAAATAACCGATAGTAATATAATAGTTCCAAATATTATCGGCCAAAGTATGATAGCTACCTGACTTGCAGTGACACTTTCTTGAGTTGAAATTAATACCTGTAATATTATTCCAACAAGGATTATTAGGAATGATATTGTAGCCAAAACAAACCATTGCTTTACTTGTAAATTTTTGTGTGGTTTAATTTCCATTTCTCCTCCTAGTTATTTCTATAAATATTCAATTGGTTTATCTGAAGATTCTTCTTCCATTTTTTTACTTGCTTTCATCTCAACAATTTCTTCTACTGCTTCTCTTTTATCTTTTTTTAGAAATTGATATGTGGAACCAAACATTGTAGTTGTTAAACTTCCATCATATTTTCTTAATTTTAAAGCAATACGAATAAAAACATAATTAGTTACAATAAGTAAAACAATAATAAGTAGTAAATTGATTGTATCATTTCCCACTATCTAACTCATTATTTTTAAACTTCTAAAAATGTTACTTTATTAAGTCTGACCACACTGCGTATTCGTTGCCGTTCGGGTCGCCAAAGTGAAAACGACGACCGCCCGGAAATGAGAATATTGGTTTTATGATCGACCCGCCTGCAGATTCAATTTTAGATTGTGTTTGCTCAATATCTTTACTATAAAAAACTATAAGAGCACTACCGTTCTTAGTAGAGACGGATAAATCAGATTTGAAAAAACCTACACTAATACCTCCATCAGCGTAAGTTGTATATTCAGGACCGTAGTCCACAAACGACCAACCAAAAACAGAAGTAAAAAAGGCTTTAGTTTCTTCCATATTTTTTGCAGGAAACTCTATGTAGTTTATTTTCTCATGCTCATTCATTGTTTTATTCCTCGTTAATAATAATCATATTTTAAACTTCAGTATAATAGGTCTTTCTGACATTATTGTTTACTCTGTATCTTGGGTGGAGTTAATGTAAAGCCGAGCTGTTGATACATTCCCAATACATTCCAATACGTTTCATCTTCGACTATCTTTCCTTTAGCTACACGAGTAACAGCAAGTCCCGTTATATGAAATTTTTTGCCTGTGGCAGGAATGTTACCCAATGGACCTGTGTTTACTCCTTCCATAGAAAAGCGGCCCCAAATCTTATCGCCTTTAACAATAACCTCATCTATAGTGGCTTTGAAGTTAGAAAAAGTTTTAGATGTATTTATTACCAAGCCCTTGTAATTTTTTATGCCCACAAGTGGTTGAGGAAAAAATGGAGTGCGAAGCACGAAATCAGGTGAAATAATTTTATCAACCAAATCCAAGTCAGCATTATTCATTGTTTCCATATAACGGTCTAATAATACTTTTGCCTCTTTTTCATTCAATACATCTTTTGCTTTTTGTTTACAACCGGAAGAAAAGACTATTAAAAAAAGGAATATGATTGATATTATTTTTGCGAGAGGTTTGTTTGATTCCATCATTTTATTCTCCTTGCCGTTAAACCGGCTTTGAATTTATTAGAAATCTAACGGTTACTAAAGTAAGGTTGAATTATAGAATCTTTTACTTGTTCTTTACATAGATTAACTTAAAACGTCCCTTCGAACTTTCACGTTGTTCAATTTCAAATTTTTTAATTGATTTAATAAGTGGAGTTAACTTTTGGAAACCGTAATTTCTTGAATCAAAATTTGGCTGTTTTTTCTGAAGAAGATTTCCCACATCTCCCAAGAATGCCCAGCCGTCATCATCCGCCAAATCCGTAATTGTTGAAGAGATAAGTTTAATTACTTTTGGGGTTATTTTATCAATATTGTGTTTTAGAGCTGGTTTATGCTCGGTTAATTCGGATTCTACTTCTTCTGTTTGGTCTTTAAGAATTTCAATGTAAATAAATTTATCGCAGGCGACTATAAAGGGCTCAGGTGTTTTCTTCTCGCCGATCCCGATTATTTTCATTCCTGCTTCGCGTAATCTTGTGGCTAAACGTGTAAAATCACTGTCGGAAGAAACCAGGCAGAAACCGTTAACTTTTTCTGAATACAAAATATCCATCGCGTCGATAATCATAGCGGAATCGGTTGCATTTTTGCCTTTCGTATATCCGTACTGCTGAATCGGTGTTATGGCATTTTCGAGGAGAATATTCTTCCACTTTGAGAGCGTAGGTTTCGTCCAATCCCCGTAAATTCTTTTTATAGTTGGGCTGCCGTACTTGGCAATTTCTTCCATCATTTCTTTTACATAAGCCGATGGTATATTATCACCGTCTATTAATACTGCGAGATTTAAATCCATAATGTTTCCTTAAAATTCTGTTTTATGCAAATTACGAACAAAACAAATAAAATACGCTGAAAACATTTTTTTAAAGACAGTGAAAACTCAAAAAAATCCGGATTCGGAAAATGAATGAAATAAGATCAAAATATTCACATTTTAAATAAAATTTCTCACTCAATCCCCGAATCGGGTAAATACAATTAAGGAATTACTGCTTATCTAAAATCATCCTTATCTCATTATCTTCAAGTGTCATCCTATTGTCGTTCCTGCTAATAGTCATGGATCGGTTTTCTCCGGAATTACCGCTGTTTGTTGTCATAGTGGAGCCACTAACGGAATAAGTGCCTGTATCAATTTCTACTTTTGTAGAGTCCGCGGACCCGGGAACTGAAATTACTGTTGTCGTTGTAAAAGTAAATTGGTTTTCGGTTAGTACAAGACTGCCTGTCATTGTAATCATTACTCCCTGTCCCACATCAATGGGCTCACCGGCATTAAATGTTGTATTCGATGTCTTGTCTGTCATAGAAACAAGGTTCCAGGTTCCTGCTAATGAATTAGGCGATAACGGGTTATTGTCGTCACTGCAATTTATCCAGGAAAAACTCATTGCCAATAAAACAAAAAAGGCCAATGTTTTAATTAAACGATTCATATTATCCTCCATAATTTTGTAATTAATGTTCATCTTATTTAACTGATTTAGCAGATGAACATTAAAAAAATAATGTGAAGCAAATGAATATTATTCAAATTTCTTTTAGGGTTAAAAGAATATGATAAATGAAATTGAATCCCTGTTTTATTTGTAGTATTTAATTTAACTTATTTAAGGTTAAAAACAAATGAAAAATTTGTTTATGGCTGTCACGGTGCGACCGTGACAGCCTTTGAAAGCACTTTCTTATTTACTGAAGTGTAAAAAATATAAATCAAAATCCTTTAATAATT
>CAZTZZ010000028.1:0-6012 GCA_964617905.1 uncultured Ignavibacteriaceae bacterium
GCTCCGCGAGTAAGACTCGAACTTACAACCCTTCGGTTAACAGCCGAATGCTCTACCATTGAGCTATCGCGGAATTAATATTTTTAAGAACTACCAACCCTTTGGTTAATCCGGCAACTGCCGGACTCTACCATTGAGCTATCGCGGAATAAAATTTGTAAGAACTGATTCTGTCTTCCGCCTTTGGCGGACTATTGCGGAATCAATATTTTTTAAAAACATATTCAAAAAATGAAGAACAAAGTTAAGCACGTAATATTTTTTTGTCAAGATAATTTGAAATAATTATCCTTAAAAATATTATACTAATGATTCTTTCAATCTACGTGCAACTGATACAAAAAAACCTAAAACCATTACAACTACGCCAATCCAGACTAAATTTATAAATGGTTTAATACTTGCTTCAATTGATAGTGTCTGAATGGGATCTTTAACATCATTAATATCTTTCCCATCCAAGTTGGCAATTGATAAATCAACCTTGCCTGTAGCAAGTAAACTTTCCAGTGTTGCTTTTACATTAAAATTATCCAAAGTAAATGTTGTATAAGTTTTATTACCTGATTTACTTATTAGAAATAATTCGAAAGGTATTTTCTTTTTGTCTTTCTCAGCTATAAGACTTACGCCGATTTTAAAATCTTTTCCTGCCATCATAGCATTTCTTGTTTCCTGAGGAAAATCAAAAGATCTAAATGTAAAATTCACACCTTTTACATCAACGGATTTACCCTTTTCAATAGAAACTTTTTGACCATTATTTTGTGAAATCTTGTTGTCGTCGTATCCCAAAGGAGAAATGTAAATATCTCTTGTTGCACCTACAACTATAGAAGGAACTCTCATTATACTGTTTGTGTAGTCGCTAATATACATTACGGGTTCAGCTGTATAAAACTCATCTCCTTTGTTAATATCAACCTTAAAAGCATATTTTGTGTTGTTATCAATAGGTTTAAAACCTGTAAAAAGCATTTTGTAACCGAGTACATCTGTAGGAATACCCTTTATTAAATCTACATCCTGTTTAACCGTATATCCTGCCGAACCTATAACTCCAAGAATAAATAAAGCTATACCAATATGAGATACATAAGCACCAAGCATTTTTTTATTTCCACGTACAATTCTAGTTGCAATTTCAAGGTTTACAAAAAGAAGAAAAGCCGAAGAAAATGATAAAATTATAAGCATAACATCATAAACGCCGCCTAAAATAACTATCAATATGGTCAAGAATAATGAAGCTAAAAAAGAGAAGACACCTTTTTTAATAACATCGTTCCAATTTGATTTTTTCCATTTAATTAATAAGCTAAGTCCGTTCAAAAGACCAATAATAATTGCAAGCGGTAAATGCATTTGAACATAAAAAGTTGTTTCAACAGCTTGCCCAAAGATGGGTGCTGATGTTCCTACCAATACTATTATTGCTGAAGCACTCATAACAATTGCTGCTGTAAAAAGTGCCAATTCTCTGGAAAGTAAATTATCTTCCTGCCCGTCAAATTTTGATAATGCTTTCCATCTGTAAATTATTGCTCCGAAACCTAAAACCAGAAACGAAATAATAAATATTAAAAGGAATAGGAAAACGATAGCACCGGGACTTGTAAATGAATGTACGGAAGCATCTCCCAACACACCGCTTCTTGTTAAAAATGTTGAATACAGTACAAGTATATAAATAAGAATACATAAAATTAAATTTGTTTTTAAAAATCTGCCTACTCCACCTTTTGATTGGCTTTTTCTCTGAACCAACATTGTGTGAATTGCCGCAACACTTATAAGCCAAGGAATCAAACTGGAATTTTCAACAGGGTCCCAAGCCCAGTATCCACCCCATCCAAGCATTTCATAAGCCCAATAGCCACCTAGCATAATTGCAAGTCCTAAAACCCCGGCACCTGCTAAAACCCAGGGAAAAGCTTGTTTAATCCATTTGGTATAATCGTTTTTCATTAAAGCTGCAATAGCAAAAGCAAAGGGAACTGTTGATAAAGCAAATCCGATAAATAAAATCGGCGGGTGAATTTGCATCCAGAAATTCAATAATTGGGGATTTAGTCCCTTACCGTTAACAATAAATTGGCTAACAGAAATTCCTGTAGCAGTTAAAGTGTTATGAAGCTCACTTGTCATTTTTACAAATTGTTGTCCGGTTGAACCATCGCTGAATAAAAATTTACTTACAAGAGGCATACCAAGCATAGAGGAATTAATATATTTAGTATTGATGAACATCGGTTCGGTCCAGATGTAGGCAAAAGGATTTTTGAACCAAGGTGAAACCATCACCAAAAGAAATGTAATTGCAAGTGAAAAAACTACCATTACTCTCGGTTCTAAGTCACTTCTTTTTGAAGAATAATTTTGAAGCACAATTCCTATTATAGAAGTGAACAAAAGCCAAAGCATAAAGCTTCCTTCCTGCCCTCCCCAAAAAGTTGAGAACAAAAATCCGAATGGTAATTCATTACTTGAATAACTGAAAACATATTCATATTGATAGGAATGTGTTAATAGTATTCTCCATAAAAGAACAGATGCAATTATAACAAGCATTGCAGTTGAATGGTAAGCTATTCTTGCATAGTTAATTGTATTTTTATAGCCTTTAAAACTTAAATAATACATTATCATAGCAATTAGGCTGCTTGCTAATGCTAATGAAAGTACAATACTCCCAATCATATTTTCCTCAAAATATTAAGTCAAAAATTTATTACAAAGACTTTAGAAAAGTAAAATAAATCTAATGAAAAATTAAATACCCGAATTCTGAATATTTTGTCCCTGATATTTGCTGGGACATTTTGTAAGAATTGAATTCGCCAAAAAATAACCGTCCCGGTATTTACCTGTAACAACTAGGCTTTGTGCTGATTTAAAATTATTGGGAATAGCACCGTTGAAAACAACCTTCATTTGATTACCATGTTCATCTTTCATATAAAACGTAAGTACTCTGTTTTTATTATCGTAATTATATTCTTTCTCTCTTACCAGTTCACCGGTTGCTTTAACAGTTTTATTTTCTGTTTTAACTTTACTAATGTTATTTTCATATTTAATGTTGCTTTGGGTTACCAAATATCCCATCAATCCAATAAAAACAACAATGATAAATCCACCAAATAAATATTTATTCTTCATTTTTTTCTCCTTCAATTTCTTTTTCAATTCCTTTTAACCTTTTATCTAAATTGGATAAGAAAGCAAAAATACCAATCCAGACTATTAAAACAATTATCATTACTATGAATATTGCATTATTACTTAAGAACTTGTAAAATCCTTCCAATTTTATCCTCGTATTAACTTTTTGTTTATTTTTTCTTTAAGTAGCAGTGATTTATAACCAAGTCTCCACATCCAGTAATAAAGTACCGTAAATCCTATTAAGGATAAGAAAAATATTAATAACATACTACCGTTCATTTTAAAATTTACTACAGGACCGCCGCTGGGAGTGAATTTATCGTCAGCCGAACCCGGATGTAAACCATCCATGATGCGGGGCATTACAAACACAAAAAAGGGAACTGTTACAAATGCTATTATAGAATAAACAGCAGATAATGTAGCTCTTTTGTCTTCTGATTCAATTGACGATCGAAGAGCAAACCATGCACCATAAATAAGTAAAAGAGCAAAAATACTCGTCTGACGAGGATCCCAACTCCAATATGAACCCCAAGCAAATTTTGCCCAAACAGCTCCAGTAACTGTTGCTAAAATACAAAATATTAATCCCAATTGAGCCGCAACATAAGATTTTGTATCATCATCTAAATTCTTTTTACGTAGATACTTAATACTGTAAACGGTTGACATTAAAAATCCTATAACAGTAAGCCAAGCTGTTGGAACGTGAAAGAATATAATTTTTGCATTTTCTTCCAATCCCGGTATTAAAGGAAATTGATACCAGGCGTGAGGATTCTCAACTATAGGAAAAGAAATTCCCGCAATGGAGACAAATGCAAGTAAAATGAATAAGACTATTTTCCAAACCATAAATGTTTATTTTTTATTTATAAAATTACTAATCTTTCCAAATAAATTCGAATAACATATATGATGCAGTAAGCATAATTACATCATAGCAAACTAAAACGGCTAACTCTACCACAGCATCAACAAACGATGTGCCAACCATTGAATATGAAGTTAACATAACCGAAATTAAAATCAACGGGAGCAATATTGGAAACGACAGGACGGGATATAATGTTCCTTTTGCACCTGCTTTTGAAATTATAGCTGCAATAATTGTTGAAGCAACAGCAAGACCAATATTAGACAATATAAAAGTTAGAAAAAAGAGAAAAATATTTCTAATTATAAACTCTTCAAATAATGCCGAATAAAGTATCGTAATTACAATATTCATAAGAAAAACCAAAATTAAATTAAAAAGGAGTTTTCCGTTAAATATTGTTGTTGGAGCTGCAATTAAATGGAGAATTAATGATGTTCCCCTCTCTTCCTCAGATACGAATGCACGTGATAAACCCGACATTGCCGAGAAAAATATTACAACCCAAAGTAGTCCGCCTGTTAAATTTTGAGGAACTTTTTCATTACCTATTGAAAAAAGAATTACACTTAATGCAACAACGATAAACATTGCAAGTGAATTTACTGCATAGCGCGTTCTTAATTCCGAATGATAATCTTTTTTAAATAATGCGTAAGGTTTCAATATTTAATATGCCTTATAGTTTATAGTCTTGCAATCTAATTTTTAAGTCACAAAGTTCTAAGTCGGATTTTTCATTTGATGCAATAATTACAATTTTATTATTCCCTTCTCTTCTAATAATTTTATAAACAGATTCTTTTCCTGCATCATCCAGATTAGATGTCGGTTCATCCAAAAGTAAAGTTTGAGGTGAATGCATCAAGGCAAAAATAAATTTAAGCCTTTGTTTCATACCAGAAGAATAAGTTTTCACCATATCATTTTTTCTGCTTAACAAAAGAAAATCTTCCAACAGCGAATTGAAAAGTTCTTTGTTAAAATCAACTCCTCTAATTTTACTTATATGTGAAAGATTTTCCCAAGCCGAAAATTCCTCATACATAACAAGATAAGGTGCTACAAAACCTATGTATTTATGAAGTTTTTCGGATTCAATAATTTTATCATTTAACTTATGAATGATTTTACCCGAAGAAGGTGAAATTATTCCGGCAATTATTTTTATTAAAGTAGATTTACCGGAACCATTAATTCCTGTAATTCCGTAAATACCGTTTTTTAAGAATTCAAAGTTTAAGTCCTGAAAAATTAACCGTCTACCAAATTTTTTAGTTAAATTTTCTGCATTGAGGTAATATTTATTCATTAAAAATAACCAGTTTCCCTTTTAGTACTTCATCTCCGAGTTTAGTGACATAAATATATATGCCGGACGAAAGTTTATCATTATTTGTCTGTCTTGCGTTCCACATTACAAATTTCCTGCCATTTATATTTACTACATTTTTTGTCGCTGAATAATAAAGATTCAAACTTGACGAATAAATATTTAATGTTGCGGTGGTATTATTGCCTGCCGCTACGGGTACATATATTGCCGTTGCATTTTTATAGTTAAACGGATTAGGATATGCAAATATATCTCCCTCGGGTAAAATTATATTAGTGGGAACAACCAATTCTCCATTTACAAATTCTGATAGCTGCCAAATACCTGGATTTGTTATATTCAATTTTGAGAAATAATTAGCATTTAACGGATGAGTCCCTGTCAAAAAATTTTGTGAAAGTAAATACTGTGCTGAAAAATTTTTGCCTAAACTATCAGCACCTGACTTAACATCAGTATTTGTAGCAATTACATCAATTGTATCCGAAGTAGAGGGGTTAATAAATTTTAAGAAATTATTGGATAGTGCGCTTGAAGTAAAATTAACTGTATCTGAAACAGTGTTAATCAGCAATGTAGAAACAGGTCTTGCAATAGGAAAATTAGCAGCATCAATAAAATATTTTCC
>CAZTZZ010000028.1:6112-30186 GCA_964617905.1 uncultured Ignavibacteriaceae bacterium
GTAACTCTTGCTCCATCAATACCTTCTGTAAAATATCCCACAAAATCATTATCCATTAAAATATAAGTTGTGTATTTACTGCTCCCCGGTGATATTTCTTGTTCAAAATCCGTTTCCCCGTAAAGAAGTCCCAAATTTAAAATATAAACATCATATAAATTATCTCCTCCTTCGTTTCCGTCAGATGGTGGTACCGGATAGCCCAACTTTGTAATTTCAAAATTATAAGAAGAATCAAGTGCTACGGCTAAATCATTAATGCTGTAGCCGGGTTTGTCATTACCGGAAGTATCATAGTGTATCCTGAATTTACCCGAAGGTGAGACAATACTTGTATTCAATATCGGACGTGTCAATATTTTTTTTAACTCTTTTTGTTGTTCGGGCGAAAAAGAATTTATATTTAGCCTTATTTGATTTGAAAGACCAAGTCCGCATTTAATTTGCCCCCCTTGTTTAATTGTGGCGGCATTTGCGACTTGGTTTTGTACGTAATGAGATCCGGTTCTCAATCCCATATATAAATTATACAGCGAGTCAAGTTTATGTTTGTTATTTGTTTGCGAAAACACAAACATTGGAACAATAATTAACGATACAACTAAATTTTTAATTATTTTCATATTGGTTTATATGTTTAATGGAAATTGTTTTATTTTTTTTATCAATATAAAAAAGGTTATTGTAAAAAGACGAAGAATAATCAGTGAAAAAGTTATCACCGTTTATATTTTTTAATACCGATTTAAATTCAAATGTTTGCTTTGCTGAATTAATATCCAACATAAAAATTTGTTTCTGACTTTTAGAAAACAGAAATATGTTTTCTTTTTTTTTGGATTTGTTCTGCCCATTAAAAAAAATATCATTTTTTGTAATACTAAAATTGGTATTATTATTATCTTTTAGTATTCGTAAAGTATCCTCAAATATTTCAAGCAGATAATAACTGCCGTTTTTATCAATAATATTTATATTCTCCACTCCATATTGCTCAACTAAAAAATTATCAGAATTAAAATATAATACAGTTTTATTGCCTTCAGTCTGATATTTTGCAATTGGTAATGGCGACTTATTTTTCATCGATATTTCTTTTAATTTTAAACTGTTATTTTCTTTCTGCCAAAAATAAACTCCCAGTGTATCAGTATAAATTATTTTTGCGTTAATCACACTGTCTGCCAAATCAGGGTAATCGGAACTTAGAATTCTAATATCCTGTACAAAATTTATATTTAAACCCATGGATAACTTTTTTAAATAAGCAATATATATTTTTTCATTGCCTATGTTATCTCTATTAATTTTAAATGAATAAATTTTACCCGGTGAATAAAGCGAAATTCTTTTTATGCCGAATTCCTTAAAATTAATTTTTAATATTTCTACAACTTTTTTGTTAGGTGAATAACAATAAAAAGATTTAATATATGTGTCTGTATCATCGACCAAAATTTTGTTATGCTTTTCAAATAAAGGGAATGAATAAAAGGAAATTGGGGTTTTTGAATTTCCTCTGATTAAAAAATTAAGATTATTATTTGTGCTATCTATAAAAGCAATATCTGAAATTCCATTCTTTTTGTAATCAAAATAAGAAAGAGCAACAGGGTCCCCACCTATTGAAATATTGGTTTCATCATTAAAAGAATTAAGTGTGGATAAATAATATATCAGACCATTATTGGTTAATGCAACTATCCCGTTTTTTATACTACTGCTAAAATTTATAATATCTTCAATATTTCTCCTTTTCAAATAGAGTATTTCGGGATAAAATTCTCTTTTACCCTTTGAAAATAAGATAGAAATACTTGAGTTCTTTTTATCTAAGTAAGCAAAATCAATTTTGCCGTCTAAATTATAATCTCCCAAAATAATTTTAACCGGATTATTTGTTGTTATATATTCAGAAGTTGAATCAAAAGAAGAAACCGAATCTCCCCAAATTACTTTAATTGAATTATCTTTTGAATATATTATATCATCAAATCCATCGGAATCTAAATCAATACTTTTAAAGGAAATGATATTGTCTGATATTGGAATTGTTCTTACTAAATTCAGTCTTCCGTTACCGTCATTAAAGAAAAAATAAATTGACTGTTCCACTGAATTAAATGCTGCAATGTCTGGACTGTCGTCATTATTTAGATTTGCAAATATTGCTTTATAAAAAGTACTTTTACTTAAAATTTTCTTTTCATCTAACCCGTGCCAATTTTGAGTTATAATTGATAATCCTTCAAAGGCACTGCCGGATACTAATATTTCGGATTTACCGTTTCTGTTTATATCGGCAATACTTAAATTTTCGGGATAAGAGTTAAACTTGAGTAATTTATTAATTTTAATCTTTCCGTATTTACTAAAACTTATTACCCCGACTGATCTGTTTTTTCTTGAAACGTAAGCAAAATATTTTTTCCTAAAATTCTTTGTAGCAATGGGAGAAAATTTAGAAATTTCAAATGGTGTTTTATGAAATTTTATTTTTGAAAACCCTTCTTTAACGCCGTTAAAGCTTAAATACTTATTGTTAGATATATTAAATATGATAAGATCATTAAAATTATCTTTGTTAAAGTTAACTGATTGTACCGATGTATATTCGGGTGGAATTTTAAAACTCTGGTACTTGCAAAATCCGTTAATAGGTATTTGGGCATAAGCCTGAAAAGAAAAAATAACAAAAAAAGTGAAAATTATTCTAAGTTTTAGTTCTGTCTTTAAGTCTATTTTCTCTCCTTTGTAATGCTTCCTCATAGCGTTTTTTTTCTTCATCTGTTTCCGGAATTATTGGGGGAGCTTTAACAGGTTTTCCTTTACTATCAACACTAACAAAGGTTAAAAATGCAGTGTTGGAATGTATTTTTTTCCCTTTTCTGAATGATTCGGCATAAACTTTTACACCTACATCCATTGAAGTATTAAAGGCTCTGTTAACATTTGCTTTTAAAATAACAGCATCACCTAAATTGATAGAATGGATAAAATCAATTCGGTCAACCGAAGCGGTAACACAAACATGCTGGGTATGTTTTGCTGCTGAAAGTGCAGCACAAATATCTATCCAATGCATCAACTGTCCGCCAAGCAATTTACCAAGTTGGTTTGTGTGGTGGGGTAATACCAATTCGGTCATAGTAATAAAAGAATCTTTTACTGTTTTAGTTTTTATCATTCATCTACTTTTGAAAATTTATCTTCTAATGATGTCTTTATTTTTTTTACTTTTTGAATTAAAGGATTTACCGGATAACGGATTATAAATTTATTTACTTCAGCTAGTGCTTCTTTATTTCTGTCTTTGTCTAATAAAAGAGAAATCTTGTCATACATTGCCTGTGGGGCGTAAATAGTCTCATGATAAATTTCTATCAAATTTGTGTAGTAATAAAGTGCCGCATTATAATAGTCTAACTTTTCATAAATTTTAGCACTATGCAGTTCTTTTCTTGCTAATTTATTATTAAGCTCAACAATTTTAGTTTCTGCTTCTTTAACTTTATCGTTTGAGGGAAAAAAATCAATAAAAGCCTGATATTCTTCAATAGCTTTTTTTGTGTACTTTTGTTCTAATGTATAATTAGGTGAAAGTTCATAATAACATTCAGCCAGCATAAACTGAGAAATAGGAATAAATTCACTAGCTGGCATATTTTTAATTAATTTACTGAATTCAAATGCAGCTAAAATATATTCGCCCCGTTGAAATCTTGTCATTGCCAGATAATAAGAAGCATCATCAACAATTGCACTGCCCGGATATTCCAATACAATCGCATTAAATTCCTGAAGAGCATCAAAATACTCTTCTTCATTATATAGTTTTTTAGCATACTCAAATTTCTGTTCTGCTGTAAAACTGCTTGTGTCTAATGTAGACGAACAACCGGCAAATAAAATTGTTAAAAATAAAAGCGTTGCTATTTTTGTAATGTTTTTCATAAGGTATTTTATAATTTTAGAATTACAATTATAATCAAAAAGTTGAAAGCTTAAAAGCTAAATATAATTATTTACTTCGAATGGTGAAGAATAAAATCACTGCAACAGCCGCACTGCTTATTGCAATCACCGGTTCCGTTATACTTGAAAAGAACGGTTCGGCAGGTACCTCCCCTTTTGTAAACGGAAATGATTCATTTTCCAAACTTTTTACGGCTTTCACATTCACTGTGTCAAGAAATGTATAGTTAAAATTCTTTGTAAAGATATTTTTTTTATCGATGCTGAAATTTCCTTTTAGTGATAATTTACGGGGCATCAAAAAATCTCCGAACATGCCGTCTCTGTCAATCTCTGAGTAATGGACCTTCACTTCTTCTATTGTATAATTAACATTTGATACATCATCTTTAAAGGACGGGTAAATGTGAACTTTAATTCCCTTTTTCAATAAATCATTTAAAATTCTATTACTAAAGAATGAATATGAAGTTCCTAATTCCAATTTTAAATTTATCTGATTTTCACTGCTTGGCAGATAATTAACAAAAGAAACAACAGAAGAATCCACTAATTCTTTGAAAATATTTAGATTGGTCTTACTTTGTCCGTAATTTAACGTCTGCATAAAGAGAAAAAACAGCATGAAAATTTTTTTTTGATTTTTCATATTTATAATTTTTTATTATTTAAACCGCTCTGCCTGATAATTCTTTCAATCTTTTAATTCTTTCCTCAATTGAAGGATGAGTGGAAAAAAGTTTTTTAAATCCCCCGCCTCTTAAAGGATTAACTATAAACATATGTGCAGTAGCCGGACCGGAATGTGAAACCGGTTTAATCCGGTTCGATTGAGATATTTTTTCCAAAGCAGATGCCAACGCCAACGGTTTACCTGAAATTTGAGCGCTTCCCTCATCGGCAGCAAATTCCCTTGACCTTGAAATAGCCAATTGAAGTAAAGTCGCGGCAATGGGTGCAAGTATAATTAGAAATAAAGATGAGATACCGTCTCTGCTGTCTCTATCTCCACCTCTTCCACTGAACATCATCGCCCATCCCGCCATTTGTGCAATAAAAGTTATAGTGCCGACAACAGTGGCGGCAATTGTACCGATTAAAATATCTCTGTGTTGAATGTGCGCTAATTCGTGTGCAATCACTCCGCTCAATTCATCGTTGTTAAGTCCGTTTAAAATTCCTGTAGTAGCGGCAACTGCTGCGTGCCGGGGATTTCTTCCGGTTGCAAATGCATTGGAAGTTGGATCATTAATTATATAAACTTTCGGCATTGGCAAACCTGCATTCTGAGAGAGTTGTTCTACCAAGGCAAAAAACTTAGGACTGTTTTCTCTTGTTATTTCTTTAGCCCTGTATATTTTCAACACTATTTTATCGGAAAACCAATAAGAACCAAAATTCATCATTAATGCAAAAATAAACGCAATCGTCATTCCGGATGAGCCGCCCAACAAGTTTCCGACAAATAGAAAAAGGACAATCATCATTGTCATTAAAAATGTGGTTTTTAGAGTATTCAACGCTTAGCTCCGATAATTTACATTAAAAAATAAATAAAGCTTTTTGACTTTTCAATTAAAAAAGGAATTACTGCTTTTTCACCAAACGAACTTAGAACTTGTTTCAATTATTATAATTTTAATTATTTATATAATATCAATTAATTCAACACCTTCAATATTTGTAATTAAATTTTCACCGAATAACAATGCGGGAGTATAATAACCCGGTTTAACTTCCCCATTAAGTACTTTCTTTGTAATTTCAAGCGCCGTCATACACGTCAATTTGTAGCCTTCGGGTGTAATAAGTTTGGAAATTATTTTTTCCCCTTTCGAATTCACAGCTTCTCCGTATATAATCCCTTTGGCGTTCTCTCTTTCTGACTCATCGGGTCCTTTAAATTTCTTTTCTATTTTTGATTTTAATTTTTTTTGTACGGGTGAAAGTGATAAAAACCATTTCATTACGCGGCTCATTTCAATTATTTTTTTTGTTTGAAATGTCAGCTGAAAAAATACAGAAATATTCGGTATCCCCGTCGTATAATATGCTGTTGCTATGTCTCCCCAGCTCACGGAAACTGTATCAACTTCGCCTTTTCCGAAATCCGCTTTACTATAAAGAGGTTTATTTAATTGAATAATTTTACCATTTCTCCTAACAGCAAAACTTTTTGAAATGTTTTCAATTGCCGTCTTTGCGGTTCCTGCGGAAATTTTACTCAATCCCCCGACGCTTAAATTTAAGAATTCAGCATCGGGCATTCTGTTTTTCAAATGTGCAGCTAAACAATCTGTAGGAACAACATCAAAACCCACACCCGACATTATCAATATATTTGCATCCTTTGCTTTACTATCTAAACTTTTGTGTCTTTCAAAAACGCTAATTTCTCCCGTTATATCCAGATAATGTGTTTTTGTTTTCAAACAAGCTTCTACCATCGGTTTTGCAGTTGCAGAAAACGGACCGGCACAGTGAATTACCAAATCAACCTTGCCCAATAAATTTTGTAATGCCTGCTTATCATTTAATGAAACAGCCTTATAATTAAAACCGAGAGGTTCAGCTACCTGTTTTAATTTCTCCGTATTTCTTCCCGAAAGCAACGGCGATAGGCCAAGTGTTTTCGCCCTTTCTGACATCAACTTTCCCGTGTATCCGGTAGCACCGTATATTAAAAATTTCATATATTTTGTTTTGAATTTAATTAATAATTTTTACCTGAAAAGACAGGCTTAATAAATTCACTTGCCTTTATTTTATAATATAGTTAAATAAGAAATTAATATTTTGGATTTTTATGAAAACAAAAACTTTTTTTACCGCCGTTATTATTTTTTTAGTTGCAGTTTCTGTCTTCGGACAAAAAACTTATGATTTTCTCCGCTTGGATATGAGTCCCAGAGCCGGCGCCTTGGGCGGCAGTTTTGTGTCAAATAACGATGACCCCAACGTAATTTTTTATAATCCGGCAGGACTTAAACTTATAAAAGACAAAAAAATATCCTTCTCATATGTAAACCATTTACTCGATATAAATCTTGCAAGCGTTTCATTTACCCAAGATGTAGGAACTGTGGGAAGATTCGGTGCCGCCGTTGAATATATCAGTTACGGTAATTTCACACAAGCCGATCAGTTCGGAAATAAAACAGGAGAATTTAACGCGGGTGAATTAGCTCTTATTGTCGGTTATGCTAATAATTTAGAAGAAAATTTTTATTACGGCGTCAATGTTAAATATATAAACTCGTCAATTGCCGACCAGTCATCTTCAGCTCTGGCTTTAGATTTAGGATTTCATTACTCATTACCTGAACAAGGTTTGAATTTTGGAATTGCACTTTTAAATGCAGGTTTTCAAATCTCAAAATATTTTAACACAAAAGAAGATCTCCCTTTGGACCTTGTAATTGGAATATCGAAAAAAATGTCGCACCTTCCTTTAACTTTGTCTGTTGATTTTCACAAACTTAATGAAAACGATGACCCGAACACGGGAAGATTTGAAGCCTTCAGCGTCGGTGCAGAGTTTGATTTGAGTAAATCACTATCCTTAAGATTCGGATACAATAATGAAAAAAGGAAGGAGTTAAAGATTGGAGATTTTGGCGGACTTGCCGGTTTTAATTTGGGTGTCGGATTTTTAATCTCTAAATATCATTTTGATTACGGCTACTCTTCGATGGGCGATATAGGTTCGCTTCATAGAATTGGTATTTCAACTTCGCTGTAAATACTATTTTTTCTTATATGGTTTTTCCAAATATTTTTCTGCTAAATTGTGAGACTGTTTGTACTCGTCCAAATCTAAGACTTTATTGTAATAATTAATAGCAGCTTTTCTGTTTTTTTGTACGTCATTAATCATTCCCATATAGAGCAAAGCATTTATTAAAAAACCCGATTCTTTTTCTTTGTCAATTTCAGTCGATAAATTCAAACACTCTTTAAATAATATTTTTGAAGAATCAATCTTATTTTCTTTCCAATATCTGTCAGCAATATAATAGTATGCTTCCCTTTTTGATATATCATCAAAATAGCCGGCCATCTTTTTTTTACCTTTTTCAAGTACATCTTTAAATATTTCCGAAGCTTCTAAACTATTCCCGATTTTGGCAGCTATTCTTCCTTCCCACTTTTCAAACACGGGGTTATCGGGGAAATATTTGGTAAGTATTTTGGCATATTTATAAGAAATATAGGGCTTGTTTTCGTCAGAGAAATAAATCAACATCAAAAAATAATTTGCTTCATACTTTGCATATTTCCCTTTTTCTGCGGTTTGTTTTACTTGCTTTATTCCCTCATCTTTATCAGTAGAAGGCATAAATATCATGAACGGTTTTAATATCGGATATTTATCTGGAAGAATGGATGCATAATAATTATAAATACCCATACCGAAAATGGCATCATTATTATTTGGATCTAATGTTAAGACTTTTTGAACTATCGGCAATGCCTTTCTCCCGTCATCGGCAGCTTTCAGCCAGCTGAATCTAAGTGCTCTGAGTCTGCCCCTAAAACCGATTGCACCGCCTTTAAAAAATAAAGCGTCAACATCATTTGGGTTCTTTTCTAAAATTGAATCACACTTGTTAATGATAATATTTAATTTGTCTAAAAATCTGTCGTCATATTTTTCAACTGTTGTGTTCAGTAAAATACGCCACCAGTCTATCATTGCAAGGAAAAAATCACCGGCAGGATTTTGGGGAAAATTTTCTTTTAATGAATCGAAAGTACTTTCTGCTTCAACAAATTTAATGCTGTAAATTTGTTTAATACCCACAGTTATTAATGAATCTTTAAGATTGTTTTGGGCAAAACAATTTACCGTTAAAAATACGGTTAACAGAAATGATGTAATAAAACTTTTACTCATCAATTATGTTAAAAGTTAGAATAAAAAATTAAGTTGAAAGTTTTTCAAATAAGAAAGAAGAAAGACTGTCGCTTGATATTCTTATTTGTTCCATAGAATCTCTTTCCCTAACTGTTACGGTTTGATCTTCCAATGTTTGTGTATCAACCGTGATTGCAAAGGGAGTTCCAATTTCATCCTGCCTTCTGTATCTTCTTCCGACAGCGCCTTTATCATCGTAAAATATTTTAAATTTAAAACGAAGGTCATCTTCAATATTTTTAGCCACCTCCGGCATTCCGTCTTTGTTAACCAAAGGCAGAATTGAAGCTTTTATCGGAGCTAATTTTTTATGAAGTCTCAGCACAACTCTTTGTTCGCCCTTAACTTCTTCTTCGTCATAAGCTTCGGTTAAAAAAGCCATAAAAGAACGGCTTGCACCTGCTGAAGTTTCAATTATATATGGAAGTATTTTTTCTTTTGTTTCTTCGTCATAATATTTTAGAGATTTACCCGAAAATTCTTCGTGTCTTTTTAAATCAAAATCTGTCCTGTTGTGTATGCCTTCTACTTCCCCCCAGCCAAAAGGGAAATTGTATTCAATATCCGTTGCTTCTTTTGCATAGTGTGCAAGTTTGTTTTCCGGATGATCGTGAAACCTGAGATTATCTGTATTCATTCCTAATTTTTTATACCAACTCATCCTTTGGTCTTTCCAATTGTCGTACCATCTTTTGTCATCTGAGGGTTTTACAAAAAACTGCATTTCCATCTGTTCGAACTCTCTTGTTCTAAAAAGAAAATTTTTGGTATTAATTTCATTCCTGAAAGCCTTACCTATTTGTGCTATTCCGAAAGGTAATTTCTGTCTGGTTGAATTTTGTACATTCAGGAAATTAACAAAAATACCTTGGGCAGTTTCCGGGCGTAAAAATATTACCGAGCCTGAATCTTCAACAGGTCCGATAAAAGTTTTAAACATCAAATTAAATTGCCTGGCGGGTGTAAAAGAATTTTTTGTTCCGCATTGCGGACAGTTTAATTCCTGCAGCAACAATCCGTTTAACTTTTCATCTTCAATAATTATATCGAAAGCTTCAACTTCATTGTTTTCGGAAAGTATTTTTTCAATTTTAGTTTTTAATTCACTCTCGCTGCAATTTTCAGGCAAAGCCCTAACTGATTTTTTCTTCCTTTTTTCGTTGAGCATTCCGCCCAATAAATCTACTCTGAATCTTGCTTTGCATTGTTTGCAGTCTATCATCGGATCGGTAAAATTATCTACGTGACCGGAAGCTTCCCACACCTTCGGATGCATAAGAATAGAGGCATCCAGCCCCTCAATGTCATCGCGTAAAGTCATTGAGTTCCACCACTCTTTTTTAATATTGTTCAATAGTTCAACACCCATCGGACCGTAATCCCAGCATCCGTTAAGTCCGCCGTAAATTTCACTTGATTGGAATATGTATCCTCTCCTTTTTGAAAGAGAAACTAATTTTTCTATTACATTACCGTTGTTTTTCATACTGTATAAATTTCCTGGTTAAAAAGATATTTTATTTAATAGGTAAATATAAAAAAAGTGTAGCTAATGGCAGGGTAATTCCGTTTAACTTCTAATTATTAATTAAATTCTGAAATTCATCACCTAAAAATTTATAAACTGTTTTTTGATTTTCATTTAATATTATTCCGTTTTTTTCAAGCATCATTAAAATAGTTATCGACTGACAAATGTAATTAAGCAAGAAAATGTTTTTACCGTTTATATTAAACTTTTCGTTTCCCATATTTTTTATTTTTTCGATATGATTTTTTATAACCTCCAATTCACCCCTTTGAATAGGACCGGAGAGAGATTTTTTAAGTCCTTTAGATTTTATATTGTTCAATGTAGTCGATGCAATAGGCAAAATCAGTTTTTCAAAATCTGGAAATTCAGTCTTATTATTTTGAAGGACTTTTTCGGCACCAAGAAGATTACCGACAAAAAAATTAGACGAATATACACCCGCCAAATGATAATTAACTTTATCATCTTTATATAGTTTGAAAGGAATCATTTCCAGTTTTTTTGCAATATTGAATAAAAATTTTTCAACTTTGTCGGAATCAGTTTCAATTGCAGCTGTTATATTTTCTAAAGGGACAAAATCTTTTGTAGGAAAGGATTGCATAATGTGAAATGAAGCCGTATCAGCACCTCTACTCTTCAACGAACCTAAAGCAGAAGAACTTAAAGAACCTGAGAAATGTACAAATAATGAATTTTGAAAATTGATATTTAACTTTCCAAAATCATTTGCTACTGATACAATTTGATTATCCGGTACAGTTAACAAAAAAAGATTTGAATCATTTTTTACTTTTGAGAGATTATTTGAGTAATGATTAATGCTATATTTTTTTGCAAGTTTTTCTGCTGAAACAATGTTTTTACTAAAAACCGATTGAACACTGAACCGTGCTTTCATCAAACTGTTTAACAGCGAAAAAGCAATCCTTCCGGCGCCGACAATTACAATTTTTGGGTTTTTGTTGTACAATTATTCTCCGTAAAATACAGCCGAAAGATAACCAACAACCTGCTCATTATCACCGCTTACAATTCCGGAATGTGTCCTGTGCATCACCGATGTCCCGGAAATATTTCTAAGTTCCGCTGTTTTCATAACAGACATAATAGGTCCGGCTCCGCAGGCTTCACATTTTTTGTTGTTTAAATCAATTGCAAGCTGTTCTGAATTGAAATCATTTATATCCTTTTCAATAATAGAATCTTTTTTATCAGCTTCCGTTGAATTGTAATAGTGTGAAAGATCGGAACTTGCAACCAGCAATGTATTTTCATCCATTACATCGTTCAATTTATTTGCAAGTGCTTCAACAAAAATTTTGCTTTGGTCACCCATTACAACCGGAACAATTGAAAAATCCTCCAAAACACACTGTAAAAAGGGAAGCTGAACTTCGATGGCATGTTCGTCCCTGTGCCCTTCAACACCCCTGAATATATTTTCTCTTCCTTCAATCAGATTGTCTGCCATTTCTTGATTAATGGGAACAACGCCCAAAGGTGTCTCATAGCCATCACCGTTGTAAATAGAAACTCCGGGGAAGTATTCTCTGTGACTGGGTGAAATGATAATAACAGTTTTAATTTTTTTATCCTTTAATAGATTAAAACCGTATGCGGCAGTAGCTCCCGAGTAAACATACCCTGCGTGAGGTGATACAATTCCAAAAACTTTTGACGGATAAGCAGATGGAACCGAAGTATTTAAAAACTGCAGAACTTCGTTTTTTAATTTTTGCGGATTTGATGGATAAAAAAGTCCTGCAACAGCCGGCTTTCTAAGCTGAGTCATAAGTTTTCTTTCTTTTACCTACTTCTGACATAATTGATGCCGTAAAAACTTTTAGATTTAATTGCTTTTGTTCCCAAGTATAGGGATAAATACCTGCTTTCTCGCATAAAGCCGTTAAAAACTGCTGGATTGTAAATTTATTTTCCGTTGCAACTTGGGGCAGTAAAACCGCCCTGTTATTCGGATCATCTAAAAGTAAACCGTGCTCTCCTATTTTAATTTCAGTGTAATCATTTAACGGTACAGCAGGCGATAAAATAGAAACTTCAATATTTATCTTTGATAATTCTTCTTCTGTAACGGGATTAAACCTCGGATCAGCAGTAGCGGCTTGTATTGTTGCTTCCCTAACTGTATCAATCAGCATCTCGGGTGAACTTAGATAACCGATGCAACCGCGCAGATTACCGTTATCTTTTAATGTTACAAATGCTCCTGCATTTCTTCTTGTAAGTTGTGGATAAACATTATAATCGATATTTGTAAAATGAGCATCTTCGTCAAAAAGAGAACTGAGTGTTTCTCTTGCAACTAACAGAATAAGACCCTGCACTTCTGTAGTTATTTTCATTCTTCCCTCTTAATATTTGCTTATTAATGAATATTAATTCAGTAAATAACAGAAAAGTTTTTTAGTCTCAATTAAAACAAATAAGAAATTTTTTATCAAAAAAAACGAATCGGGAATAAAAACTTCTAAGTTAGAATTAATTATTTTTTTTAATATAATCATTCCTGTGACAATATCAACAGCAATTAACAATTTATTTAATTTGCCGTTTTTTGCCGGTACGTGGAAAGCCATAAATAATACCGGTTTTTTTACAATGTATTCTATTCTGCCTGTAATAACATTTTCTTCTTTTGTTTTTTTAATAATCTTCTGAATATTTTCATCTGTTTTTACATCATTACTATAGATTGTTGAAAAAGAAAAATCTTTTACGGATGAATTTTGAAATCCTTCTGATATATTTTCATCGGGTGATTTTTGAAGTTTTTTTATTATCTCGCCTGTTTGTGAATTCAAACTATAATATTCCCTTCCTTCAAAAAGCGCTTTAAAAACAATCAAGTTGTCATTATAAATTGAAAGAAATGTAAAATCATTATTCTCCCATAAAATCTTTTTTTTATCCAGGTCAAAAGCAATAATATCTTTGTGTGTCGGAAGATCGGGCTTTATAAATCTGTGAAAGAAAATAATATTGTTGTTAACGGCTTCAACCCCGACCCAATATTTATCCTCTAATTGAAAACTTTTAAGCAGCTTTTTTCCGTTTTCAATGTTGATGCAGTTAAAATAAACTTCTTTTGTTTTTTTATTTCTCTCTTCAATTAATAACTTGTTTTCTCCGGCAGGTATTAATCTCCAAATCTCACGGGAATTACTGAAACTGTAGAGTTTTTTAATCATTTATCACTTCAAATCTTGCAGTAAAATGTCTCAGCATCGGCGCTTGATATGTAATTTTTAAACCTTTTATATTTTCTCTGTTTTTAAAAACCTCAATTATTTTTTCAGCTACATAATCAATATGACTTTGAGTGTAAACCCTTCTCGGTATTGCCAGTCTTACCAATTCCATAGGAGGTGGAATAAGATTTCCCTTCTCATCATATTTTCCGAACATAACACTGCCGATTTCAACCGTACGGATTCCCCCGTGAGTATAAAGTTCGCAAGCTAAAGCTTGACCGGGAAACTCTTCGGCAGGAATATCGGGTAAAAATCTTTTTGCATCAATGTAAATTGCATGTCCACCAGGGGGCTCAATAATCGGAACACCGGCATTTACCAATTTATCTCCGAGATATTCCACACTCCTTATTCTGTATTGAAGATAATTTTCGTCTAAAACTTCCTCAAGCCCTTGCGCAACCGCTTCCAAATCCCTCCCGGCTAAACCGCCGTAAGTTGGGAATCCTTCTGTAACAATTAATAAGTTCCTGCATTTTTGTGAAAGGTTGCCGTCATTTAAAGCTAAGAACCCGCCAATATTTACAAGTGCGTCTTTTTTTGCACTCATTGTTGCTCCGTCGGCATAAGAAAAAATTTCCTGTGCAATTTCTAATACTGATCTATCCTCATATCCTTTTTCTCTTTTTTTAATAAAGTAAGCATTCTCAGCAAAACGGCAGGCATCAATAAAGAGAGGGATATCATATTGTTTGCATACTTCTTTTACTTCTCTAATGTTTTGCATAGAGACTGGCTGACCGCCACCCGAGTTATTTGTAATTGTAATCATGCAAAGAGGAATGTTTTCAACACCAGTAGTTTTTATGAATTCTTTCAATTTTTCAACATCCATATTGCCTTTAAAATCAGCTCTTATTTCAGGATGTTTCCCCTTTTCATTTAACAGATCTACTGCCTGAGCACCGGAGAATTCAATGTTTGCACGTGTTGTATCAAAGTGGGTGTTATTTGGAATGAATTTACCTTTACCACCGACAATTGAGAAAAGTATTCTTTCTGAGGCTCTGCCCTGATGCGTTGGGATAATATATTTCATCCCAGTTATTTTTTTTACAATTTTTTCAAATTTGTAAAAACTTTTTGAGCCGGCATACGATTCATCCCCGTTCATTATTCCTGCCCACTGCTGGGAACTCATTGCCGATGTTCCGCTGTCGGTTAAAAGATCAATCAACACATCATCGGCGTGCAACAAAAATGGGTTTAATCCCGCCTTATTTAATAGCTTTATTCTTTCTTCTTTTGTAGTAAATTTTATCGGTTCAACTGATTTAATTTTAAATGGCTCAATTATGGTATTCATCCTTATTTTTACCTCAGATTAGTTTATCTAATTTTTTAAATATGAACAATTAATTTATGACTAATAAATTTAACATTTTTTGAGTTTCTAATTATAATAATTTCAAATTCATCATTTTTTTATTGCCTTTTCAATTATCTATTTCTAATTTAAGAATATTAATCACCAAAACATTAAAGGAGAGTAAAATGGAAAACAATGATACTAATGATGTAGTTGAACAAACCACTGATCCGGAGGAAGCAGAACTTAGCCATTCAGATAAACTGATTGGCATTTTAAGTGAACCTTCCAAAACTTTTGAAAGTATCTCTAAATTTCCTCCCAAAACAATCGATTGGCTTCTCCCTATTTTTCTACTTCTTTTCTTCGTTGCAGTTTCAAGAATAATTGTTTTAAATAATGATGAGATAAAATTCGAAGTAAAACAAAAACAAATTGCAAAAATTGAAGAAAATTTTCAGAAAGCTGTAAAAGAAGGAAAAATGACACAGCAGCAAGCAGACCAGCAGCTTGATAGAATACAAGAACAAATGGATAAATTTGGAAGCGGCGGTATCGGTATGGCAATTCAGACAGTTTCAATTTTTATTGTAGGATTTATAATCTTCTTTATTACAACGGGTATTTATTTCCTTTTTGTAAAATTTTTATTGAAAGGAGACGGTACCTACACGGGGGCTTTGGTTGCCAACGGACTTACAGCTTATATCGGGATAATAACTGTAATTTTGGCTGCAATATTGTCCCTGGTTTTCAGCAGAATGTTTAATGATGTAAGTGTAGCTGCTTTTATGAATGCTGATAAATCTACTATTATGGGATTCATTCTGGGTAAATTAGATATTGTAACTATTTGGGCTTATATAGTTCTTAGTATAGGACTTGCTAAAATGTTTAAGTCAGCTTCGACGGGAAAATATTATGGTTTAGTATTCGGAATTTGGATTATAGGAACTTTAATAATTTTCTTAATAAGCAAGTCAGTTCCATTTTTAAGTAATTTCGGATAAGATTTATAATAAAATAAATTACTTTTAACCACGATATTTTTGTGTCGTGGTTAAAAGTTTAATGAAAAGAACTTTTACATTTTTCTTGAATTAAGAGGTAAAATCTACCTGTTTTAATTTCCCAGCTTTTAATTTTACGGGGTTTCAAGTTTTTTCACTTGGTATTTCTTTTGTGTATTATTTATCTTATAACTAATAATTAAATTTTAGTTATATTTAAAGGTTTAAGTCAGCTTTTATAATAAAGGGGATGTCCCTTTTTAACAAAAAGTATTACTAAATAACTTTGTATGAGACATCATATTTTTAGAACGAGAGGATAAAATGTCTAATTTTGACAGTGACAGACCCGTGATGGAAACTAATAAAAAAAAGTTTCCGGATCTGTTCCAAAAAAACGGACTGGAAACACAAATAGATGATTATGCCAAAGAAGCTTTAAAGGAGATAAAGTTTTCGATAATTCTAAAACCTGCATTATTTTCTTTAATTGCAGTAATCATATCACTATTTCTAGATATTTCACAAGTACCTGTACTCGGTAATATTTCTATAAATATTGCAAAATATTTATTCCCTGCTTGGCAGCCTGCCGAGTTTGCAGTTGAACCTTATCAATTCTGGTGGCTCCCATTAATTGTTTATGGTTTTTTTATTCTGCTAGCTTACTTTAGTTTTAATAAATTAAAAAAAGAAGTAACACGCACACCTGCTACAGAGACAATAGATAGAATTATAACTTCTTATACAAGCATAGTAGACAGCATATCAACTGCACTTCCGCTTATTGGAGCAGCGATATTATTAATCAGTATCAAACTTGGTGAAGATGTGTTTTTAGGTCTGTCTGTTCCGTTTGAAATTAAAGCACTTATAATTTTAGCCATAGGAAAATTATTTGAGCCTGTTCTTGACAATATGAGTGTAGAATTTCAAAATGTTGTTGTACATATTCACGATATTAAAGAAAAATATTTCAACCGCCAGAGAATTGAAAAATCAAACAGCCTTTTTCAGGCACCTCGTTTAAAAGAAAATTTAGAATCTGTATCAAGAGTGCAGGATTTAATTCTTGTAAAATTAGAAAAGTTTAAAGAATTGATGACTGAGACAACTATGATGAGTCAGAAAATGTTAGAAAATTTCAGCGAAGCTGATTCACTAATTGATAAAATAAGTAAGGCAAATGTCATTGACTCGGAAGCCTTATACCAGCTAAAGAATTTAACCGAATCAATTACTGCTGCAGCTGCTTCCTTGAATGACGAAAGAACAGTTACAAGTTTAAAGTATTTGGAATCAATGGTGACAAAGAATAAAGACTAATAATGAAAAAGAGAAACAGAGACGTAAAATTTATTATTTATCAGGTTCTTTACATTTTTGTGATTACCATTCTGGCACTAAAGGGCGCTGACTTAAACTTAAAAGAAGTGGTAAGAAAAGATACAACCGTTGATAAGAGCGTTCGTGATTCGCTTATGATTATGCTAGATTCTCTTTATGCACAAAACCAGGATTTTAAAATTCAGATTACCCCCAACGCTAAAAAAGAAAATAAAGAATTAAAAAAGAAACTTGAATCACTTACGTCAAGAATTAAAAGACTAAATGAAAAAGTAAAAAAAGAAAAAAAGAAAAAAATAAAACCTAAAAAGAAAGAACAGACAATTGCTCAATCACCTATTGCAGTAACGCAAACTTTTATTCAGTATACTTGGAACATTGCAAAAAATACAGGAAATATTCCGGCTTCAATTTATGATGAAAAGAACCCGAGTAAACTTATTGTTACAATTCCTCCCGGGAAACAAAAGAAATTTAATTTGACCGATGAGAAAGAAGTGATTCTAAAATTCGGTTCACAAAGCACTAAAATAAAAGTGGTTAAAAACCGTCTTCCTAAAGTTTCGATCAAAAGGGTAACCAGTAAAATGGATGCATCAGATATTTATGTAAAAGATCTTCAAAGAATTACAGGTTTTACGGTTACAATTAAAGATGAACGTCCCGATCAATTGAAAGTAATTCATTCAGGTCCTATTTCTGTTTCTAAACCTTTTAAAACTAAAGAAGGTAATTTAGTTTTCAATGTAACATTAAATATTGCTTCAAGCGAGGCAAGATTTGAAGATTGGCTTGATAGGTTCGGCAATCTGCAGGAACCGGACGGACGATATAAAGTAAATTTCTTTTTCACTGTGATTGATAAAATTTCTAAAGATAGAGTTCAGGTGGGTGACTCATATTATTTTACAGACTATTCAAAATAAAAAAAGTAAAGGTCCTAATTGATGAAAAAATATACATATTTAATAATTACAGCGCTGTTTATATTTATTTCTTATTCAAATGTCAGTCTGGCACAAATAGACAACGAGCAGCAGATAAAATATTTCCAAATGGAAACGTTGGATGACAGTTTGATTATTAAAATTCAAACTGAAGTGTTTATTGATCCGCCCGATCCAAAAGCAGAAATAATTGTTGATTTAAGAGATGTAAATAATCAAACAGTTTCTATTAAAGGTGCTCTGTACCCGTTTCTTGCTTTCCTGCCTGAAACTAGAGCTAAAATTATTACTTACCCATATAAAATAAATCTTGAAGAAACAATAAACTTCGGCAGTGTCTTTACAAGGGTAGTAAAAAAAATAAAACTTAAAAAATTATTGGGCCCGCCGACAAAAACTCAAATTTCATCAACTCTTTATTACATTAATCCGTTTATGCAGTTGTTTGGAGGCGAGGAATTAGGTTTTCCTTTTAAAAAAGATATAGGAATTTCCTTTGGATTAGGTACACCATATTCGGGGCCATTAGAAACAAATTTTTCACAGGCTAATTTTCATATACTTGGTTTTTATGCAGGTGCGTTTGGACCTATTGAAGAATTTACTCAGATAAAAAGCAGCAACAACCACAATAATCTTTATGTAACTGCCGGATATCAATTCGGTTATGTTTTTCCCTTCGGCAATTTCTTTGAAATAAATTTTATGAAAATAACAGATAAACCAGAACAGGCAAAAATAGATCATTTCAATAAATACAATATTGATGCACTCGGTTACAAAGCAAAAATTTTGGAAGGAGATTACACCAACTGGGAAGCAAGATATCCAATAAGTGTTCTCGGTTCTACACGAGGTAAATTTTATGCCGCCAAATATGTCGGTGAGTATCATTTCGGCTTTTCGGGAAGAGAGCTTTCACTTGCAGGGAGTATATTTGATCTAAGGATGGATTATATGTCGTCAAGCGATGTTAGGCAGCCGCAGTTCTTGCTAGAAATTATGGTTCAAAAAATAGCGGAAGGCTGGGGAAGCAGTTCTTTTGCAATCGGTCCTGCGGTTGTATTTTCAAAAACTGACAGCGGAAAATTTGGCATAATTACAATGTTTGCAAATTTTAGATTTAAGTTTGGTACCTCGTTTTAATTTTAAATTAAATTATTTCATTCTTGAACTTTTAATGACCTCAAAAATGAGGTCATTTTTAATTTTAAAATTTCTGAAACTTATAATTGATTGAAAATTATTTTTTATTATTTTTCTATTTGATAAAACAACGTCAAAAAAATTTTAGCCTGAAAGGAGAAATTCTATGCCAAATGAAAACGAAGTTACAGAAGCTCAAATTGCAGTGCATTGGAAAGAAGAAGAGTCTTTTGAACCGTCTAATGCTTTTGTAAAACAGGCAAACATTAAGAATAAGGAAATTATTGAAAGATTCAGTGAGGAAAACTTTCCCGGATGTTATACCGAATACGCCGAAATGTTGGATTGGTATAAAAAGTGGGATGTCCTTCTTGATTCAAGTAATCCTCCGTTTTATAAATGGTTTGTAGGCGGAAAAATAAATGCCAGTTATAATTGTATAGACCGGCATTTAACAAAACACAAAAATAAAACCGCCATCCACTTTGTACCCGAACCTGAAAATGAAGATATAAGGCATATTACTTATCAAGAACTTTACGTTAAAGTGAATGAATTTGCTGCAATGCTAAAAGACTATGGATTAAAAGCAGGAGATACTGTTACTTTACATATGCCGATGATACCCGAACTTGCAATTACAATGTTAGCCTGTGCAAGAATCGGTGTAATTCACTCGCAGGTTTTTTCCGGATTTTCGGGTAAAGCTTGTGCGGAAAGAATTGTGGACGCCAAAAGCAGATTCCTAATTACAGCCGATGCATACTACCGGGGAGGTAAGTTAATTGATCATAAAGAAAAAGCTGATATAGCTTGCTCGATTGCAGAAAAAGAAGGACAAAATGTAGAACATGTTTTTATATGGGAGAGATATCATACTACATATTCAGCAGCTGCTCCGTTAGTTGGTAAAAGAGATATTATAATAAATGACACAATTAAAAAATATAGAAATCAAAAAGTAGAGCCGGCTCAACTGAACGCAGAGGACACGCTGTTTCTTATGTACACTTCAGGAACTACCGGAAGACCCAAAGGAGCTCAGCATTCAATCGGCGGATATATGGCATATGTAACGGGTACATCAAAATATATTCAGGATATCCATCCCGAAGATGTATACTGGTGCATGGCTGATATTGGTTGGATTACAGGGCATTCATATATAGTCTATGGACCTTTGGCACTCGCTGCTTCCTCGGTTATTTTTGAAGGTGTTCCAACACATCCCGATGCGGGAAGACCGTGGCGTGTTGCTGAAGAATTGGACGTAAATATTTTTCATACTTCACCGACTGCTATACGAGCACTCAGACGTATAGGACCCAACGAACCCGCTAAATACAACTATCATTTCAAACATATGACGACCGTTGGAGAACCGATTGAACCTACTGTTTGGCGCTGGTATTACGAATTTGTCGGAAAAAAAGAAGCCGTAATTGTAGATACATATTGGCAGACAGAAACCGGTGGATTTTTATGTTCAACAATTCCTGCAATTCATAAAATGAAGCCGGGAAGCGCAGGGCCGGGTGTTCCGGGTATTTATCCGATAGTATTTGATGATGCAGGGAAAGTACTACCGGCGGGCAGCGGTAAAGCTGGAAATATCTGCATTAAAAATCCTTGGCCGGGAAGGATGCTGACAATCTGGGGTGACGATGAAAGATTTGTTGATCAATATTACAAACGATATAACACAAACCCGGAGAGTAAAGACTGGCGTGATTGGCCATATTTTGCCGGTGACGGTGCGGTGGAAGCACCTGACGGTTACTTTCGCATTTTAGGAAGAATTGATGATGTAATAAATGTAGCAGGTCACCGTTTGGGAACAAAAGAATTGGAATCGGCTGTATTGATGGTTGAAGAGGTCGGCGAAGCTGCTGTAGTTCCGGTTCACGATTCAATAAAAGGAATATTACCGCACGTATTCGCTTCTCTAAAACCCGGTATCGAACCAAACGAAGAATTAGAAGAAAAAATAATAAACACTTTAAAATCGGAAATAGGGCCAATTGCCAAACCCGGCAAAGTGTGGATAGTGCCGGATATGCCTAAGACACGTTCAGGGAAAATAATGAGAAGAGTTTTAGGCGCAATTGCAAGCAAACAAGACGTGGGTGATATAACTACGCTGGCTAATCCCCAGATAGTTGAAGAGATACAAAAAAAGGCATAGAATTAAAATCTAAATAGATGAAAAATCAATTTATTTTATGGACGTCGGCATTTGCAATTACGTTCATTTTCGGTTATTTGAATCGCATTACTTCAAGTGATTATCCAATTACCGGTACAGTAAAATATAACACATATAAAGTCAGTTATTTATTTGATAGAGTTTACAGAGGTGATGATAATTATAAATTTCAGATTTTTACCAATTTAAAAGATCTGAAAGGTAAACTTCAATTCAAAAATATTGGTGAAAAAAATTGGGAAGAAATCAAACTTCAAAAAGGTGAAAACATTTTTTTTGAATATCTGCCTGTGCAAAAACCCGGTGATAAACTTATTTACCGTGCTGTCTTAGAACACAACAAAGAAAAGATCATTGTCCCCAAAACCGATGGCGTTACAATAACATTTTGGGGAAGAGTTTCAAAGCCGATAATGTTGTTTTATAATTTCTCCTTGTTATTAGGATTATTTTTAACAACAAGAATTGGGCTGGAGTATTTTAATGAAAACGAAAAAATTAAGAAGCTATCTCTTTTCCCTCTATTCTTTTTTATCTTTTACGGATTGTTTGTAGTACCTGTAAAACACACGTATGAATTGGGTGCGTTCGGAAAACAGATTCTGAAGATCGATCAATTATTTGATATCGGTTCGCTTGCTTTTTTAGCCGTCTGGATTGTCACAATTATATTGATTTTTAACTTCCGTAAAAGAAAAATCATTTCTCTGATTTCAGCAATAATTCTTTTGTTATTCTATGGAATTGATATTTAATAATTTTATAACATCGGAATGAATAAAAGAATTAGAAGCAACTATGCTGTCCCCTTTTACGGGATTGTTTCCTTGATAATCAGTTATAGTTCCGCCAGCACCCTTAATGATAGGAAGTAATGGAAGAGAATCCCAGGGTGACATAATCGGGTCGATCATAATATCCGCAAAGCCGGAAGCCAATAAATAGTAACCGTAACAATCACCCCAGCCCCGGAATAGTTTAACTTTTTTTATGAGTTCGTTGAAAGAGTAAATATCTTGATATTTCTCAATATTTAGATAATCTCCTGTGAGCATTACTGCATCAGAAA
This sequence comes from uncultured Ignavibacteriaceae bacterium, assembly GCA_964617905.1. Lineage (GTDB taxonomy): Bacteria > Bacteroidota > Ignavibacteria > Ignavibacteriales > Ignavibacteriaceae. Next base: position 28,849 of record CAZTZZ010000028.1, read on the forward strand.
TGGAATTACATTCACGAAGTTGAACATCTTCATCATTCAATTGTGTAGTTTTGTTATCCCCAATTAGAAATTGATTCAATGCGGGAAAATTTATTGCGCCTAAAATTGGTATATCATTTTTTAATAAAGCTATTTGTGTTCCAAATAATACAGATCCGCAGATAAAAGATTTTGTCCCGTCAATGGGATCAATTACCCATTTATATTCAGCATTGGGATTTGATTCACCGAACTCTTCCCCAAGTATTCCGTGGGATGAATATTCCTTTTCAATTTCTTTTCTGATTAATTCTTCTGCATTTTTATCGGCGATAGTAACAGGAGAGTCATCATCTTTAGACTCTATGGAGATATCTTTTCTGAAATATTTTAGGATTTCGTTTTGACTTATGCCAGCCAAATATTTTATAAATTTTTTAAATTCTAATAATTCCTGCATATCAATAATTTGTGATTCATTAAAAGGACTGTTTATATTTTTACCATCCATTCTCAACAAATAGGTTAACCTAATTATACCAACTAATTGGTGTATTTTATAAACTAAAACGACATTCTGATTGAAGCATCCCGGCTGGCACAGGCAGGAGCGAAAAGAAGAATCTCACACAAGATAATATTGAGACACTTCTCTCCGCTCACTGTGACAAAAAATAGAAATATTTTTATTCACTCGGTTTTAAATTTACCATTAAGCCAATTATATAAACAAGCAAAAACAGCACCGCCTATTGCACCGTCAAAGAATGCCCAGACCAATCCGATTAAAGCACCAGAAAAGCTGATGTTATAACCTCTGTAAATATGACCTATAAAAGTAACATCACCGGAAGCACCATCAAATAAAATAATCCAAAATGTGATTAAGAATAAACCGAATCCCCAGATAAGTCCGGAAGTTAAAGCGAGAGCTTTTACGTTTAATTTCATTTCGACCTCCATTTTATTTATAAAAAATAGTCCGTCTTCGTTCAACTAAAGTTGAACTACGCCGGACAGGGAAGATAAAACTGTAACGAATCAACTTAATGAATGCTGAATAATTTTCAAAATTTGTTTAGGTTTTACTTTGTGGAAAATGTTACAATTGTTATATTTGCAGGGTTATTTTATTCCGGCTATGCTTCGTATTTGATTGTTCTTTGTATGGTTTGATTGAAAACTGGGTGAAAAATAGTGAACTCACCCTAAATCCCTCTCTTAGTAAGAGAGGGACTTTTGAAAAGTTTTGTTTTTGTTGATATTTTTCATTCGGAGAGATTCCGACTTCGTTCAGCAACTTTCAAACTTACGACTACGGTCAACTAAAGTTGAACTTCGCCGGACAGGACGGCGGAC
>CAZTZZ010000029.1:0-29274 GCA_964617905.1 uncultured Ignavibacteriaceae bacterium
CTAAATAATAGTCAAAGAGAATTTTTTGCTCTCCCAATGGAAAAAATACCTGAAGAAGAATTTGTAAAAGTGGAAGAATTGGTAAAAAAATATAAAATTGAAGAAGCCGAAAAGGACGGCACATTAAATATAATCGCCTCTACATATTCAGCTGAAAATGATATGATAACTGACGGTCTTTCAAGAAACGGTATTCGTGTTATTACATTTGCCCCAATACTTAAACATGGATATTTCCCATTTGCAAATATCTTACAATTATTATTAGAATTGGGTTCGTGGGGAATGGGAACACCTATTGAATTAGAGTTTGCTGTAAATATGTCATCGCAAAAAAAAGAATTCGGATTGCTGCAAATGAAACCGTTTGCCCTTAACTATGAAGATGAAGAAGTTAATATTGAGGACTATTCAAATGAAGATTTAATCTGCTACTCTAGCCAAGTAATGGGTAACGGACTGATAAATGATGTGTTTGATATTGTCCTAGTAGATTTTGCAATTTTTGAAAGGACAAACAGCCGTGAAGTAGCAGAAGAAGTTACTTATTTTAATTCCAAATTAGTATCTGAAAAAAGACCTTATTTGTTAATCGGGGTAGGAAGATGGGGATCTATGGATCCGTGGTTAGGCATTCCTGTAAACTGGGAACAAATAGCAGGTGCAAGAGCGATAATTGAATCCAGCTTTAAAGATATTTCCGTAGAACCTTCCCAGGGTTCTCATTTTTTCCACAACATTATTTCGTTTTCAATCGCATATTTAAGTGTTGACTTATATAAGCAAAAAGGATTACTGGACTGGAAATGGCTTTTGAATCAACCGGAAGAAGAAAAGAAAATTTTTACCAGACTTATTCACTTCGATAAACCTATAATAATAAAAATGAACGGTAAGAAAAATAAAGGAATTGTTATTAAGCCCGGTATAACCAATAACGATAATTAATTTTGCATATTTAGATTCTGTCCATTATACGACAAAGTTAAGATGAGAGTTAATTTATTTTAGAATAAAAATTCTTAAACAAATAATCCATAAAAATATGAACCATAATTTTAAAAGCATTTTATTTGCACCTGCGCTAATTATAACTTTTCTTATTTCTAGTTTTATAATGGCACAGGATGATTTAGAAGTATTTGAAAAAGTTTCTTCCGAATGGAAAACAGATTTTAGTAAACATAACGTCGAATTTAGTGAATTTATGGGAGGCGGTCCACAAAGAGACGGTATAACAGCAATTGATAATCCTCAATTTGTTTCAATTAAAAATGCTAAGACCTGGCTTGGAGGTGAAAATCCAGTTGTATCTTTAGTGGTAGAAGGCATTGCAAAAGCTTATCCTTTAGAAATTTTAATATGGCACGAAATAATAAACGATAGAATTGGAAAAATACCGGTTTCAATTAGTTTTTGTCCCCTGTGTTATAGCACCAGTGCGTTCAATAGGATTGTTAAAGGAAAAGAAACTACTTTTGGTACTTCAGGATTGTTAAGAAATTCTAACCTGGTAATGTACGACAGGTTAACTGAAAGTTTGTGGCAGGAATTTACCGGTGAAGCAATCGTTGGGGAAATGACAGGAAATAAGCTAAAATATTTCCCATCCCAAATTATATCTTTCGAGCAGTTTGAAAAAGCATACCCTAACGGAAGTGTACTGTCCAGAGAGACAGGGTTTAATCGCCCATACGGTAAAAATCCATACGTTGGTTACGATAACATTAGAGCAAAACCGTTTTTGTACAGAGGTAAAAACGACGGAAGATTACCTCCAAACGAAAAAGTTACAGCTGTTAAAGTAGGTAATAATTTTAAAGCATATCCATATTCGATTACAGAAAGAAAAAATGTTATCAATGATGTTGTAAATGGAGAACCAGTTTTAATTTTACATATAATCGGCGCTGTTTCGGCTCTTGATTCAAAAGAGATTAACAAATCAAGAAATGTGGGTTCTACCGGCGCGTACAGCAGAATTGTTGATGATCAAACATTAACATTTAAATACAAAAATTTAAAAGTAATAGACGAACAAACTAATTCTGTTTGGAGCATTACGGGAAAAGCTGTTGAAGGAAAATTAAAAGGCAAGCAACTAAAAAAAATGCTTCACGGAGATTATTTTTCTTTCGCCTGGTTCGTATTTAGACCGAATACAAAATTATATAAAACTAACTGATTTTATTCGACAAACTTTGCAATTTCATCTAAAGGTTTTTTGCTAATATTTGGGACTTTAGCACCCTTTGCAGGATACCCGACAACTAAAAGTAAAAAAGGTTTTTCATGATCGGGTCTGTTTAAAATTTTGTTTAAAAATCCCATCGGGCTTGGTGTGTGAGTGAGAGTTGCCAAACCGGCATTATGAAGTGCAACAATCAAAAAACCCGTAGCTATCCCCACTGATTCCATTGAATAATATTGTTTAACCTTTTTTCCGTTTGGAAGCACATCTGTTTTTTTTGAAAATATTGCTATTAAACAAGGTGCTTCTTCCAAAAAAGGTTTACTTTCATTTGTACCTAAAGGCTCAAGTGCTTCAAGCCACTCTTTTGTTGCTCTTTTAGTATAAAAAATATGTTCCTCTTTTTCAGCTTCAATTCTAATTTTTCTTTTAATCGATTTATTTGTAATAACAACAAAACTCCAAGGCTGCATGTTAGCTCCGTTGGGTGCCGTACCGGCAGAAAGCAAACAATTTTTAATTACATCAATCGGTATTTCTTGATTTGAAAAATGTCTTATCGTTCTTCTTTTTTTTATCATACCGTAAAAATCTTTTGACTTTTTCAACATTTCTTTTTCGTTCAGTTTTTCAAAATCATTAAAAGGAATAAATGTGGTTTCAGACATGTTAACTTATTTAATATTATTCATAAAATATTTTTCTTTAATCTCTTTCATCCCCTCTTGATCTCCAATAATAGTAAGCCTGTCATCCCTTTTTATAATGGTGTTACCTTTAGGAATTATAATTTGATCATCCCGTCTTATCCATATTACCAAACAACCTTTTGGGATATCCAATTCATTTATTTGTTTACCAATTGTAACTTCTGTGTTTTCATCCTTCCCAATTTCTAAGAGCAAATATCTTTCTTCATTCAAAATAGCTTCTCTTATTTCGTGATCATCCTGAGCCAGATTCCAATCTACATTAAAGCTATCCTGGTCAACTCTTCCGGCTATTTGTGCCAAAATTCTTAAATGCTGTGCTGGGTCACTTTCAGGACTTACAAGAAAAAATACCGCCGTTACAATTTCATCTTCCTCATTAAAATCTGTGAGGGGATTATTTAATTTGATATGAACTCCCTGAATGCACCGTACAAGGACCATTTCAGCTCGTTTAAATCCTTTTAATCGAAGATGTGGTAAAGCTATACCATGAGTTACAGGCGTCGCTCCAATTCTGGTGCCTTCTAAAAATAGCTCTGTGATTTCTTCACTAGTATGATTTACAAACTTGCAAAACCACTTAGACGTAATATTAACTACATCTTCAAATTCTACTTTTTCTTTCAAATCTATAACGTGACTTCTAGCAACAATGTGGTCAAAAGGATCATCTGCACGCAGTCCTTTTTCTTTTAATATTCCTCTAAGTTCAATATCCAATCCACTGTAACGGGCTTTTCCAAGCCTTTCAAAAATATGATATATTGCCCCATTTCTTATTACATTATCTTTTGCGTAATTCCAATACCATATAATCCCTAGAATTACAAAACTAAATGTGAATAAAATAGGCAACCAACCCATAACTATAATTAACGCCAAGGAGGCAAACATCCCTAATATTTGCATATATGGGTAAAAGGGTGATCGATAACCGGGATCATAAGATTCGATTTTGCTTTCGCGCATAATAATAACAGCTAAACAAACTAAGCCAAACATAATTAATTGAAACGAACTTGCTAGTTTTGCAATTTTCAATGGATTGAAAACTATTAATAATACTATGATAATAGAAACGGTAATTATTATCGATATATGAGGAGACCCCTTTTTATTTAACCTTTTAAATAAAGCCGGAAAAATTTTATCTCTGCTCATTGCTAGTGGATACCTAGAGGCACTCATTGTACCAGCATTTGCAACTGATATAAAAGCCAATAAAGCAGCTATTGTAACTAGAACCTCTCCGGTAAAACCAAATAGTTTACTTGCTGTGGAAGCAACTGGTCTTAAATTGCCTACCAATTCGTTCATCGGTAGAACACCAACCATTACAATAGTTCCAATCATATAAATTAAAAAAACCGTTCCAATTGAAAGAAAAATACCAAGAGGTATATTTCTTTCCGGATTTTTTACTTCTTCTGAAAGGCTGACAACTTTTGTAACCCCTGCATAGCTTATATATACCAATCCTGCAGTCGCAAAAATTGTTGAAAATTCAGTATCAAAAAAATATTTGAAATGAACTTGATTTATCTCAGGTATTCCGATTGAAATAAAACCTACTAATATTAAAAGAAGTCCGGTAACCAAAATTACCTGAAGTTTGCCGCTTTTTTTTACCCCTAAAATATTTATTGCACCAATTATTATGGCAAAAGAGATTGCAATAGGAACTATGGGTAAGTTAGGAAAAAATATTTCCAGATAAGCACCCATCCCAATCAGTGCAAATGCAACTTTTAAAATCAATGCCATATAAGTTCCTATACCTCCTACAGTACCCATCAAAGGTCCCAAAGAACGGTCAATAAAATAATAAATACCACCTGCTTTTGGCATTGCTGTCGCGAGTTCTATTTTACTGAATGTAGCAGGTAATATTGCCAAAGCAGCTATCATATAAGCCAATATCATAGCCGGGCCGGCTTGGGCAGCAGCAAGCCCCGGCAAAAGAAAAAAACCACCGCTAAGGGTAGTCCCGGTTGATATTGCATATACATCCAGTAATTTTAATTGTTTCTTTAGCATATGTTTTTTTAGTTATTTGGGGTCCAGTATTCTACAAGATTATTGTCCGGGTCATAAAAATAATAGGACTTAGCATTCATCCATTCAAAATCAACAGGCCCATAAATAGTAATTTTATTTTCTTTTAATTTATCGAGAGCTTTTTGTAGATTATCTTTATCTACTTCCAATGCAAAATGTATTTTCCCCCATCTTTGGCCTTCAGGTAATGGAGAATATTCTTCATACAAGAGTTTACCTTTGTGTAAAGCTATTCTTGATGAATTATTCTCTTCCCCGCTCCAAAACCAAGCCCATTCATCTGTATCATCTGTTTTAGGAATTAATCCAACAATATCTCTATAAAATGCTGCAGCTTTATTTACATCATTCACAATTAATACTATCTCAGAAATCCCGTTAGTGAATCTCATAACTTGATCAATATAATATTAATAACCACAAAATTATTAAATACTTATTTTGTTTCATGATGTTCTTATTATTTTATAAATAAAAATGAATACCATCAATATAATAGAAATTATATGTGTTACAAACCTGAAATATATATTGAATTCCGATTTATATTTGCCTACCAAATTTTTATAATTTCAGAATCCGAAAATATATGCTTTGTATTTAAATTAGAGGATAATAATTTGTAAAGTGAAGACGGCACACTTATATCCGCTAAATACAAATGTTTGATATGTTTTTTGATATGATTTTTTTGCATCCCTTCTTTTGGTAAAGCTAAGGTAAGAACTGCATCACAATTAAATACCGGTTGCATAACTTTTTCTAAAGATAAATCAATTCCGGCAGGTACGTCCAAGGATATTTTTTTTGAGGACAAATTATTTGCAAAATTAATTATTTCCTCGACCGTTCCTCTGGGATTACCTGAAAGGCTATAACCTATCAATCCTTCAACTATTAATTCAAGATTAAAAGTTTTGGGATAATCGTCAAATTGATAAATATTGGCATTCATTCTAAAAAGAGTATCCAATTGTTTTCTCGGTACACCGGAATATGTTTTGGGTAGTTTTGAGACAATTATTTTAACATCGGCTCCCCAATTTATTAAATGCCTTGCAGATACTAATGCACCGCCTCCATTTGCTCCATGACCGGCAAGCACAAGAATCTTTTTGCCGTACACATTTCCTCCCAAATATATTTCTCTAACAAAAGATGCTAAATTTATTCCGGCATTTTCCATCATTTGCTCAAGACTGATTTTATAATTTTCAATCATCAGCCTGTCCACTTCAATCATTTCTGCTTTTGTGATATAAGGAATATTTGGAACAGTTTTATAACTAATCATAATATTATTTGAATAATTTAGTTAAACTTAATACCTCTTTCTTCCAAATCTTTTATTATGTTTAAATAACAATTTTCATCTTCCCCAATATACTCAGGCGGGCAAATTCCTTTTCTGTTAAATTTATCTTTCAAAAGTAAACGTGCGGCTGATGTACAAGTATATCCGGTTGTTCGTGCCATTGAAGAAACATCTTCTTGGTGATTGTACCTGTCAATCAAAGTGTAACTATATTTTTTATGTTGTTCACTCTCTATTCCTTCAATAACTATTTTTAGAACAGTAAATTCATCTTCACCTTCTTCCAATGACCATAACGGTAGAAGAAGTTTTGCCGTTACGTCAATTGGTTTTATCTTTTTACCTCTTACATCTATTTCATTCGTTTCGAAGAATCCGCATTTTTTTAGAACCTTTATATATTCTATATGTCCGGGATATCTTAATGTTTTTTCTATCATTGTCGGAATTCTCATTGTTGTCAACAAAGTCCTCAAGCCGTCAGTGTTAAATGCTTCAAGAGTACCGATTCCTTCAAAATCAACGAGTTCTGGTTCGCTTAAGGCAGGTTTTATAATAATAGTCCCGTTTTCCATAATTCTTGAAGGACGAATATATTCTTCGAAAACATCTATCGGTGAGAAAGGTGCCTTGTATTCAAACGGCCAGGTTCTGTTTACAGGTAAGCCGCCAACCATGCATTCAAAATTTGTTATTTCCATTTTATTATTGTGATAGCCCAAAACCAAATTACTCAAACCGGGGGCAACTCCGCAATCAACAATTGCAGTTACGCAATTTTCTTTGGCCAAAGCATCAAGCTGAAAAGGATCTTCGCCAAAGAATGAAATATCCACTACATCTTTTTTTGTCTCAATTATTGATTTCAATGTTTCGTATCCCATAAAACCCGGGACAGCACATATCACCAAATCAAAATTTTTAATTAAACTTTGTAATTTATTTTTATCCGAGACATTCATTATTTCTGTTTCTAATTTATATTTGGCAGAAACATTTTGAAGATTCTTTTCATTAATGTCCACAATTTTTACAGAATATTCTCTGCTCAAATCTCCGGCAATTGCACTGCCGACCATACCGCAACCGAGAACAACTACTTTTTTCATTTTCCTCCCAATATTGTAAATATTTACTATTCAATACCATTTATCATTTTATAATTAAAATTAAATAATAATCTTTTTATTTTTATTTATCTAATTAAAATTATAATAAAAATTTAAAAGGGAAAATTATGAATAAATTATATCAAAAATTATCGCTGGGGCTGATAATTCTATCAATTTTTGCATTTGCAAACATTCAATGTTCATCTAATGAAAATAAAGGACATGGCTTTGACCTTGACGGAATGGATAAAACCGCTAATCCGGCACAAGATTTTTATCAATATGCTGTCGGCAACTGGGTAAAAAACAACCCGATTCCCGACGAATACAGCTATTGGGGAAGTTTTTCAATACTTGCAGAAAACAATTATAAAGTTTTAAAAGAAATTTTAGAAAAATCCGTAAAAAACACCTCTGCTAAAAAAGGAAGCAACGTACAAAAAATTGGTGATTTTTATTCCACGGGAATGGATTCAGCTAAAATTGAAAATCTTGGGTTAAAACCCATTGAAAAACAATTGAAAAGTATCTCATCAATTAAATCCAAAAACGATTTGATAAAATCGATTGCCTGGGGACATAAATTGAACGGTTCTCCTATTTTCAATATTTACGCTGCAGTTGATGCCAAAAACAGTAAATCGCATATTGCAACTCTTTCGCAAAGCGGACTGGGTTTGCCGGACAGAGATTATTACACTAAAAAAGATAAAAGATCAGAAATGACAAGAAAAAATTACGTTGAACACGTCGAAAAAATATTTGCTCTGCTTGGAGATTCAAAAGATGTCGCTTCTAAAAATGCAAAGACAGTTATGAAAATTGAAACCAGATTAGCAAAAGCTTCGATGACAAGAGTCGAGAGAAGAGACCCGAACAAAACATACAATAAAATGTCATTCGCTAAAGTTAAAAAACTTGCACCTAATTTAGATTGGGATAATTATTTCACCTATTTGGGTTTCGGCGCACCCGATTACTTAAATATTTCCCAGCCTAAATTCTTTAAAGAAGTAAATAAGATGATCAGACAAGTTCCGATTAAAGATTGGAGAGTTTATTTAACTTGGAATTTTGTTAATAGAGCTGCTGCATATTTAAGTTCTGATTTTGATGTTGCCAATTTTGAATTTTACGGGAAATATATGCGCGGATCAAAAATTCAATCTGCTAGATGGAAAAGAATATTGAGAGCGACAAATGCTTATTTGGGCGAAGCTCTTGGTCAACTTTATGTTGAAAAAACATTCCCACCGGAAGCTAAAGAAAGAGCAGCTAAGATAGTTAAGAACTTGAAAACTGCAATGAAAAGTAGAATTGAAAATCTGGATTGGATGAGTGAAACAACTAAGAAACAAGCAATACATAAATTGGCTTCATTCGGAGTAAAAATTGGATATCCGGACAAATGGAAAGATTATTCAAGTCTTAAAATTGATCGCGATTCATATATTGGCAATGTATTAAGAGGAAGAATATTTGCCTTCAAAAGAAATATGAACAAATTAGGAAAATCTGTTGACAAAACTGAATGGGGAATGACTCCGCAAACCGTAAACGCTTACTACAGTCCAACAAGAAATGAAATTGTATTTCCTGCAGCAATTCTACAGCCTCCTTTTTTCAATCAAAAAGCTGACGATGCTATAAACTACGGAGCAATGGGCGCTGTAATTGGTCACGAAATAACCCACGGTTTTGACGATCAAGGGAGAAAATTTGACGCTGAAGGCAATTTAAAAGATTGGTGGACAAAGGAAGACGGCGAAAGATTTGATAAAAGAGCACAAAAAATATTCGATCAATTTGACTCTTACATTCCTATAGATTCACTGCATATAAATGGGAAACTAACCGCAGGCGAAAATATTGCTGATTTAGGTGGATTAACCGTTGCATATACTGCGTTTAAAAATACAGAGGAATATAAAAAGAATGAAAAGCTGGACGGTTTTACTCCTACTCAAAGATTCTTCTTCGGTTGGGCACAGGTTTGGGAAAACAATATGAGAGACCAGGCTTTGAGGTTAAGAATTAAAACAAATCCTCACTCACCCGGCAAATACAGGGTCTTAGGACCGCTCAGCAATATGTCTGAGTTCTGGAAAGCTTTCAATGTTAAACCGGGTGATAAAATGAGAATGCCTGAAGATAAAGTTGTAAAGATTTGGTAAAATCTTCTTATAATAATATGTGGGGGCGACTTGAAAGTCGTCCTTTTTTTTAAAAAATTTTTTTTTGGGTTTTCTATTTTCTTTTGTAAGTAGTGTGTTTAATTCATTCAGTCCTATCCAGGACAATTAAATAAAAAAACTTCTGCATTCATTCTTCTTAAATATGAATCTTCAATTCCGAAAGTTAAGTAATGATTTTTCTTCCTTTATCGTTTATCTCGAAGCCAACAAGAAAAAGCGTGTCTTCGTATCAGCCTTTATAGCCCTCCCTCAAAGCTTTTACTGTATTGTGGCGATTAATATTAAATAATCAAAGCCGACTTCGAGAACACATAACAAATCTATTTTATCAGGGTATTAAGAAAATTGATTTCTTAAAAAATTGTAGACAATGTTAAACATAGAAAATAAAAAAATGATTACAAACAAATTGAGAATATTGAAATCTTAACAATTATTTAATAATTATTTAACCAAACCTTAACATTTAGATAACGATAAGGTAACATACCAAATTTATATTTGTGTAAAGAAAATTTTAATAATCATTTTATTTGGAGATAGAATGAAAAAGTTCTTAAAACAAATTTTTGAGTCGTTATCCAAATTTTACATACCCTTACTTTTGCTATTATTTATTCAAATCAATATTTACTCACAAACAACCGGACAAATATACGGCACAGTTACCGATAACAGAACCGGTGAAAAACTAATAGGTGTAAATGTAATACTTAACGGAACAACAATTGGTGCAGCAACGGATATAGACGGAAATTACATAATTAAGAATATACCTGTAGGTAAATATTCCTTAGCAGCCTCAATGATAGGTTATGCAAAAATAAATATAACTAATATAAAAATTACAAAAGGAATTAAAAAAAGGATAGATATAAATCTAGACCCTGCAACATTTGAAACAGATGAAGTTGTTATAACTGCTCAAGCATTAAAGGCTACTGAAAATGCAGTATTAAAATTACAAAAAAGATCAGATAATATAGTTGATGTTGTAAGTGCGGAACTTATAAAAAAGAATAATAGCTCAAACGGTAGCGATGTTCTTAAAAGAATGAACGGTATTACAATTTCGCAAGGCAAATTTGCATTTATTAGAGGGATAGGCGACAGATATAATAATACTTTATTAAACGAAGCTGAATTACCGAGTACAGACCCTGAAAAAAAGAGTTTTTCTTACGATATTTTTCCGGCAAATTTTATTGAAAGTATAATCATATCAAAAACATTTACTCCAGATAAACCGGGCGATTTTTCGGGGGGACTTGTTGCAATAAATACAATTGAATTTCCCGAAAACTTTATCTTTAACTTTTCTACTACAGCAAAATATAATTCTCTAACAACCAAAAAAGCATTTACTACTTATAATGGCAGTGGTACAGACTATTTAGGTATAGACGACGGAACAAGAGCTTTGCCCAACATTATTCCAACACAAAAAATTGTAAAGGGAAATTTTTCCAAAAAACAGATTCAACAGTTTGGACTTAGTTTCAAAAATGATTGGAAAACTTTTTCAAAAAACGCTCCAATAAATGGTAGTATGAGTTTTACATTAGGAGATAAATTAAATGTGGGTAGTGATACACAATTAGGTTATGTAGGGTCTTTCATTTACAATAATTCTCGCCATACTAAATTAGTAACTCAACGTAATTATACGTTTCAGGGACTCCGTTACAATTATAACGGTGGTAACTACAATAGAAATGTTGAATGGAGCGGACTCCTAAATCTCAGTCTAAAATTCAATAATAACAATAAAATAAGTTTTAAGAATCTCTATAGTAAAAATACAAATGACAATACAATATTTTACGAAGGTAGCTATAAGTATGCAGATCAATATAGACAAATAACGTCAATAGATTTTATAGAACGTTCATTACTGTCTAATCAAGTTATAGGAAATCATCAATTAGATTTTTTCAAAGGTTTAACCTTAAAGTGGAATGCCAGCTACTCCACATCTAAAAGGGATGAACCTGACAGAAGAAGGTATGTTTATGCAAGGGATATATTTAATCCTAATGAACCCTTAAGATTTTTATTAGACCAAGCAATTGCCACCCGTTATTTTGGGAAATTAAAAGATCATATATTCAATTTTAATACTGATTTAGTTCTAAAGCTATTTAGCTCTCCAACAATGCCAAAATTTAAGGTTGGTATTACACTTAATAAAAAAGATAGAAATTTTGGTGCAAGAATTTTTGGTTTTAAAAATGATTTTGGGGGAAATTTTTTAAGAGAAGATTCTATTCTTCAAAAATCGGTAGCTGAAATTTTTAGACTAGAAAATTTTAACAATAAATTTATTGAAATTACAGAAACAACTCGTCCCTCGGATAGTTATACAGCCAATCAAAAAATATACTCCTCCTATTTTATGTTCGATATGACACTGTTTTCAAAGCTGAGAATTGTAGGAGGGACAAGATACGAATATTCAAATCAAAATTTGAATTCAAAGACTATCACTAACGAACCTTTAGTAGTTAACAGAGTTTATAAAGATTTTCTTCCAAGTTTTAACATAACCTATCATTATAATGATGATATTAATATACGATTAGCATACAGTAGGACGTTAGCTCGTCCTGAATTTAGAGAAATGGCTCCTTTCAGTTATTTTGATTTTACTACAAATGAACTTGTTCAAGGCAATAATAAACTTATAAGATCTTTAATTAAGAACTATGACTTTAGATTAGAATATTACCCCGGACCTAAAGAATTATTAGCATTAAGTTTTTTTTACAAAATTTTTAATTCACCAATTGAAGAAATATTGATTGCTTCTTCATCATTTGAACCTATACGCTCATTCGAAAACGGAAATATTGCTAAAAATTACGGATTAGAAATAGAAATAAAAAAATCTCTAAGCTTGTTAAGCCCACTACTAAAAAACTTTTTCTTTGTAGGAAACACAAGCTTTATAAGCTCTAACATTGAAATAGGTAAGAGCAACGGTTTCCAAAGAAATTCAAGACCGATGCAGGGACAGGCTGATTTTATGATGAATCTTGGATTGTATTTTGATAACTATATATACGGGTTTTCTTCTTCATTAACATACAATAAAGTTGGTAAAAGAATATCAAGAGTAGGTTTTTCAGGTTTGGGTGATATCATAGAAATGCCAAGAGAACAAGTTGATTTTAGTTTATCAAAAAAAATACTAAATCTTTTAGACGTAAAACTAGTAATTAAAAATATCTTAAATCAAGATCGAATTTTTATCCAAAAAACACCATTGGGTGACAAAATTTCTGAAATACAAAGGCTGGGAAGAAATATTTCTTTAGGTCTGTCTTATCAGATATAATAATCAATTAATTAATCATTATTAAAAAGGAGTAATATAATGATAAAAAAAATCCTTTCTACAGTTTTTCTTTTGCTCATGTTCTTTACACCTATTTTAGCTCAAACAGTTGTTCTTTCAGGAGACATAACAACGAACCGTACTTTAACTTCAGATAAAACATACTTGCTTAGTGGTTTTGTTAGAGTAAAAAGCGGTGCTACTTTAACCATTCAACCCGGAACCACTATCTATGGTGAAAACTCTACTCAAGGTAGTCTTATTGTTCAACCCGGTGGTAAACTTGTTGCAATTGGTACTGTTGCTCAGCCAATCGTTTTTACAAGTGAATTTAATAAACCCGGCTCTACTCAACAACCAACTTATGGTGATTGGGGCGGTGTTATTCTGTTAGGCAATGCACCTATTAACGTTCCCGGTGGTACTTCGGGTATTGAAGGTCCTGGAGATACTTTCGGTGGCAACGACCCTGCCGACAGTAGCGGTGCTCTTAAGTATGTTAGAATTGAATACCCCGGCATTGCTTTCTCTCCTAATAATGAAATTAATGGCTTAACTTTCGGTGGTGTTGGTAACAGAACTCTTATTGATTATGTACAAGTTAGCTATAGTGGTGATGATTCTTACGAATGGTTCGGAGGCACGGTTAACTGTAAACACCTTGTTGCTTACAGAGGATTAGATGATGACTTTGATACTGACTTCGGATATCAAGGTAAGCTGCAGTTCTTAGTTGGTATTAGAGACCCGCAAATTGCCGATGTCGTTTCCGGTTCCAACGGGTTTGAATCTGATAACGACGGTGCCGGTTCTGTTAACACTCCGAGAACTTCTCCTACTTGGTGGAATGTTACTCTTGTTGGCCCTCAAGTTACTACTACTAGTACTTTCAACTCTTCGTTCAAAAGAGGGATGCACTTAAGAAGAAGTTCACAGAACAAGGTTAACAATGCTTTAATTTTAGGTTGGCCTACAGGTTTGTTTATTGACGGTACTAACACGGTAGCCGATGCTAAAGCCAACGTGATGTTTGTTAAAAATAGTATTATTGCAGGTTCAAGTGTTAAGAATTTTCAATCTACTGATGCTACTTGGGATGTCGCTGCCTGGTTCTCCGGTAATGGTGGAAAAACTTTTGCTACAACATCTGATGCAAAATTAGTCGATGCTTTCAATCTAAATTTCCCTAACTTCCTTCCTGAATCAGGTTCACCTGCATTAACAGGTGGCGGTACACCGCCTAATGACGGATTCTTTGATCAGACAGCTTCTTATATCGGTGCTTTTAACACTAACGATTGGACTTTCGGTTGGGCAAAATTTGTTACCTCTCCAAAGACACAAATAATATTAAGTGGAGACATAACAACGAACCGTACTTTAACTTCAGATAAAACATACTTGCTTAGTGGTTTTGTTAGAGTAAAAAGCGGTGCTACTTTAACCATTCAACCCGGAACCACTATCTATGGTGAAAACTCTACTCAAGGTAGTCTTATTGTTCAACCCGGTGGTAAACTTGTTGCAATTGGTACTGTTGCTCAGCCAATCGTTTTTACAAGTGAATTTAATAAACCCGGCTCTACTCAACAACCAACTTATGGTGATTGGGGCGGTGTTATTCTGTTAGGCAATGCACCTATTAACGTTCCCGGTGGTACTTCGGGTATTGAAGGTCCTGGAGATACTTTCGGTGGCAACGACCCTGCCGACAGTAGCGGTGCTCTTAAGTATGTTAGAATTGAATACCCCGGCATTGCTTTCTCTCCTAATAATGAAATTAATGGCTTAACTTTCGGTGGTGTTGGTAACAGAACTCTTATTGATTATGTACAAGTTAGCTATAGTGGTGATGATTCTTACGAATGGTTCGGAGGCACGGTTAACTGTAAACACCTTGTTGCTTACAGAGGATTAGATGATGACTTTGATACTGACTTCGGATATCAAGGTAAGCTGCAGTTCTTAGTTGGTATTAGAGACCCGCAAATTGCCGATGTCGTTTCCGGTTCCAACGGGTTTGAATCTGATAACGACGGTGCCGGTTCTGTTAACACTCCGAGAACTTCTCCTACTTGGTGGAATGTTACTCTTGTTGGCCCTCAAGTTACTACTACTAGTACTTTCAACTCTTCGTTCAAAAGAGGGATGCACTTAAGAAGAAGTTCACAGAACAAGGTTAACAATGCTTTAATTTTAGGTTGGCCTACAGGTTTGTTTATTGACGGTACTAACACGGTAGCCGATGCTAAAGCCAACGTGATGTTTGTTAAAAATAGTATTATTGCAGGTTCAAGTGTTAAGAATTTTCAATCTACTGATGCTACTTGGGATGTCGCTGCCTGGTTCTCCGGTAATGGTGGAAAAACTTTTGCTACAACATCTGATGCAAAATTAGTCGATGCTTTCAATCTAAATTTCCCTAACTTCCTTCCTGAATCAGGTTCACCTGCATTAACAGGTGGCGGTACACCGCCTAATGACGGATTCTTTGATCAGACAGCTTCTTATATCGGTGCTTTTAACACTAACGATTGGACTTTCGGTTGGGCAAAGTTTACAGATGCAACAGTTACCAGTGTTGATGAAATAAAGAACTTAAATGTTGTTCCAAGTAGTTTTAATTTAAGTCAAAATTATCCGAACCCGTTTAATCCTTCAACTAAGATTAAATATTACCTCCCTGAATCAGGATTTGTACAGATAAAAGTTTACAACATGCTCGGACAATTAGTTGAAACACTTGTTAACGGTTTCAGATCTTCCGGAACATATGAAATAAATTTTGATGCTTCAAGGCTGACGAGCGGTGTATATATATATAGATTACAAACATCTTCCAATGTAATTTCAAAGAAGATGATTTTACTAAAATAGGTTTCCCCTCTAAAAAACACTTCTACTAAACTGAAAGAGCATCTACCCCAAAAGGTGCTCTTTTTATTTAAATAAATTTTTTTTGTAAAACTTTCTATTTTCTTTAGCCGTTATCTTCACTAATAAACACAATTTTTTTTCACAACAAACCTCGGCGTTATTCAACTTTTAATGTTAAACCGGGTGATAAAATGAGAATGCCTGAAGATAAAGTTGTAAAGATTTGGTAAAAAATTTAAAGATGTCATCTCTTTAAGAGATGACATCTTTTTTTATTAATTGTTTTTTAGATTTTCTATTTTCTTTTTCAACTGGGGATTACCGGGTGCATATTTCAAAGCTTTTTTAAATGCACTAATTGCTTCTACTTTGTTACCTTTTGCAGCATTAGCCTCGCCTAAATAATACAACGAAAATAATGAATTTGGATAATACTCAACATTCATTTTACTGAAAGCCAAAGCTTCATCTAATTTTTTAGCTTTTATTAATTTGTCCGTTAAATTAGCAAGAGTTCCCACCTGGAAATCATAAGTAAAACCCCCGTAATACTGTTTCCTTAGTTTTTTATATTTAGTTAATCCTGCTTTTAGTCCTTTCTTATTTACTACTTTAAACAAAATATTTTGTAATAGTTTAGGTTCATTTTGTCCATGATGGCATGTTAAACAGTTTACTTTCATTACGTGTTCAGAATACTCTTTTAATTTAGAAAGATGTTCGGTGTTTATATGATGAACCATTTCCATCATTATTCTTGCCTTTCCTTTTTTAGTTTTTTCGTCCGAAGCAAAATCATAAGTTTTAAAATCTCTTTCTTCTTTTGCAACGTGACAATAATAACACCTTACACCGAGGGCGTTTGTAAAACTTTTCATAGTACTTATAAGTTCTTTTTTACTTATATCTTTAGGCAGAATTTTTAAGTTTTTAAATTTATCCGGTATTTGAGCAGATGCAATCCCAGATAGAAAAAACATAATTATAAATATTTTTAAGACACTTATTGCCTTAATATATTTAAGAAATTTTAACATAATCACTCCTAAGTTTTTGTTAAATAAAAATTGGATTTAGGCTTATTTAGTTTATACAAATTATGAATGTAGAATTGTTCACGCAATAACAACTTGATGAGCGGTAGTCGTATAGTTGACAGTTATAAAAAAATTCCTTCTCCAAAATAATTGAAGAAGGAATTTTGCAAGTAGTTTATTTATTTTTAATTAATTAGTAACCGAAAGCAGCTCCGGTAAGTTTATACCTACCGTCCCATCTGTCTTGATATGCATCACCTATATCACTTCTGGATTTCATCCAATTATAGGCTTGTTTATAATATCCTGTTCCTTTTGAAAAAATCATAAACCAGGTTCCGTCACCGTAAGTCATATCGGTAATTCTGTATTCATCATCCCAGCGATCTCTAACTTTATTGATAGCACTATTAAATCCTTTCTGTGTCCAGTTATAAGCCTGTGTAGAATAGCCTGTTCCCTTTGAAAAAATCATAAACCAATAACCATCACCGTATTCAAGATCAGTTAAGTCGTAGCCTTGATCCCATCTGTCTTTTATTTTTCTTGCGGCATCTTTAACACCTTTACTGGTCCAATTATAGGCTTGTTTTGTATAACCTGTACCTTTAGAAAATATTAAGAACCAAGTTCCGTTTCCGTATGCAATATCGGTAACATCATAGTCGTTATCCCACCTGTCTTGTAACAGATCGGAAGCTCTTCTTATACCTTTTTTAGTCCAGTTATAGGCTTGTTTAGTAAAACCGCTTTTTTTAGCAAAAGTAATAAGCCATGTGTTACTTCCGTAAGCCAAATCAACTACGTCATAACCGTCATCCCATCTGTCTTTTATTTTATCGGATGCGTTGCTCACACCTTTAGCAGTCCAGTTATAAGCTTGTGGACCGAAACCCGTACCTTTAGAAAAAGTTAGCATCCATCTTTGACCAAAACTCTCCGTTCCCATAGCCAGGAAGCAGATTAAAAGTACAAGCTTAAGTGAGTTGTTTATTATTTTCATCATTCCTCCCTCAAAAAGTTAAATGAATTGTTTATATAAAGTTAAATTCTGTATAGAATAATATTTTAAAATTGTATTTTATTTAAATTTGTATAGACTAGAAGATTAATAACTTATAATAATTAATTTTATTTAATCTAGCAAGGAAAAAGTAAACATAATTGTTTTTTATTTATTTGTGATGCGTTTGTAATCAAGAAACAAAATAATTCAAAGTGTAAAAATATATTAATTTATATTTTATACCGTCAATCACAAAAAAACTGCCATTTGTAATATTTCCTTTAATTGTATAAATGTTATTTACAATGTTTAGAAAGTGAAATTATAATTAAAGTTATTATTAATTATAAGTAACCTTTTAGATGCTAAATGGGTCTAACAAAATATATATCATATTTTAGGAGAATATTATGAAAAAGAAAAATAATTCTTTTTTGCCATTCATTATAATTTTAGCTGTTTTAATAAGTACAACTGGTATTTCCTGCGAATATAATGACCACGATTATTACAACGATAACCCCAACCTAAAAACTTTACACGAAAAGACTTTCAAAACTGAAACCGGAAAAAAAATAGAAATCAATGCATCAATGGGCGATGTAGATATTTCTTCGTGGAATAAAGATGAAGTTTATGTAAAAGTTTTAGGTAATTCGAAGGCTGAAGATAGATTAAAATTTTATTTTGACGAAGATTCCGGAAATATATCTGTTACTGCTAAAAAGAAAGGAACGTTTACAAATTGGTTTTCAAGCGGCATTCGTTTAAGATTTGAGATTAAAGTACCGGTTAAATTTAATACTGAAACTCACACAAGCGGAGGAGACATTTCTTTAATTGCGGTTGACGGAAACAATAAGCTCAAAACTTCCGGCGGTGACATAAATCTTCAGGATATTAAAGGTGACATTTATGTGTCAACATCAGGCGGAGATATTACCGCCAATTACGTTAAAGGTGAGATCACACTTAAAACATCGGGTGGAGATATAAAAACATCCAACTTAACAGGTTACCTAACCGCTAAAACTTCGGGCGGAGATATTACTTTTTCAGCAAACAATTCAAAAATATATGCAAGTACTTCAGGGGGAAATATATTAGGCAGTTATAAAGGTGAAAATTTAGGAATGAATGTGCATTCCTCCGGGGGTGATATTTTATTAAAATTGCCAACTGATTTTAAAGCTTCCGCAAGATTAACTACTTCGGGAGGATACATAAAATGCGATATCAACCTTACAAATATTGATAAAAAATCAAACTCAAAAATTATAGCTGATTTAAATAACGGCGGGCCAAGTTTAAAAGTCAGCACTTCTGGTGGAGATATTAGCGTTGTGAAAAATTTATAATAAAACATTTTTGTTAAAAATTTTTAGAAACCCGGTTATTTTAAAAAACTGGGTTTCTTATTATTAATTATACCCTTTGCAAAAAGCATCTTTCTTTTATACCTTTTCAATAATCATTAAATTTACTTATGCAAAAGAAACTTATATATACGTATCTATCGGATGACGAACTTCTACGTATTTCAAACGCAATAAAAGAAGCTGAAAAAACTACTGCCGGTGAAATACGGGTTAGCATAAAAGAGAAAAAATCAATATTTCAATCTTCATCAATTTATGAACTGGCAAAAAAGGAATTCTATAAACTCGGTATAGATAAAACCAGGGATAAAACAGGAATACTTATTTTTATTCTTCTTGAAAAGAAACAATTTTATATTTTAGCCGATGCAGGAATAAATGAAATTGTTCCACAAAATACTTGGGATGAAATAAAAAATGAAATGGAGAAGAAATTTAAAGAAGGTAATTTTTGCAAAGGAATTATTCACGGTATAAATAAAGTCGGTTCGCTTCTAAGCAACCACTTTCCTATAAAACCGGATGATACAAACGAACTTTCAAATAAAGTTGTGCTGGATTAGAAACACTAACTTAAAAAAGTTGACTTAATCATTTAATTTCTTTCTTCTGCAGTTATTAACTTATTCTTCCCTGTCAACTTAGAAAATAAATTTCTAAATCTTTCAATCCATTTTTCGACTAATACATAAACAACCGGTACCAAAACAAGTGTTAAAAACATTGAGCTAATTAAACCGCCAATAATTGCCCATGCAAGTCCTGATTTCCATTCGGAGCCGGAGTCAGTTGCAAGAGCCAGCGGAAGCATACCAAAAACCATGGCGGTTGTTGTCATAACAATCGGTCTTATTCTGCTTTCTCCAGCCTCAATCAAAGCGTCAAATGTATTTAAATTTTCTTCACGTATCATCTGATTAGTTCTATCAACAAGAAGTATTGCGTTTTTCCCGACTAAACCTACAAGCATAATTATACCAAGAATTGAAAATATACTTAATGTTTTCATTGTTAATGCCAGTGCCAGCAAAGCACCAACCATTGCTACTGGAATTGAAAACAAAACGACAAAAGGATAAGTGTATGAATCATACAAAGCAACCATTACCATATACACAAATAATATTGCTGCAATTAAAGACAAGCCCAAACTGCTGAAAGAATCTGCCTGGTTTTTAAGATCTCCTTCGAAGGCAACATTTACACCTTTGGGCATTATCCCTTTAGCCAGTTCTTTTTTAATATCTTCTCCTATACTTCCGCTTGGTCTGCCCTTTACCTGTGAGAATAATTGAATGGAATTAATTCTGTTCCGTCTTTCCAGTTTTGTTGGTCCGGTTGATTGGTAAACATCCGCAAATTGTTGAAGCTCAATTGATTGCCCGAGATTATTAACAAAATTTAATCTTTTAAGGTCTGATATTTTTGACCTGTCAAACTCGTCTAAAATTATTCTAATGTCATAATCATTATTCCCGTCTCTGAATTTTGAATCATCATTGCCTGTTAAAGCTATTTGAAGAACAGACCCTACCGATGCAATTGACAGGTTAAATTTTGCAAGCTTCTCTCTGTTAATATCAATCCTTGTCTCAGGTTTCCCTTCTGTTGAAGATAGTCTTACATCAGCTGTACCAGGAATTTTTTTAACCATGCCTAGCAAAATATTTGCGCCTTTAATTACATCTTTTCTATTCGGTCCGTTAATAAACAACTGAATGGGTGTCCTGTTCGCCGTTCCGAATAAACCAATTGGATTAACCCTTACTTTAACTCCCGGTATTTGCTGGACAAACTCCCTTATTTTTTCACCTATTTGTTCCGTACTAAGAACTCTTTTATCTTTATCAATTAATGCAACATCTATTTCTGACGAGTTATTAGAAGATTGTCCGATAAATCCCTCGTTCGACGAACCTATCGTAACAAATGCTTTTTTTACTTCAGGTAAACCAGATATGTATTTTTCAATTTTCTGAGTTATAAAATTAGTTTTCTTAATTGTAGAACTTAAAGGAGTTTCCAAAATGACAGCAAATTCTCCTCTATCTGACTGGGTAATAAATTCACTTCCTATAAAACCAAAAGGAATCAACGATAAAGAGCCTATAAACATCAAAGATATAATTAAGATTATTTTCCAACGGTTAAACAAACTCCATTTTAACAAGGATAAATATTTTTTTATTAAATTTTTAAATGAATTTTCAAACCATATTGTAAATCTTCCTATCATAGTAGATTTTGTCATTTTTTCAATTTTACTTATTCTTGAAGCTAGTAAAGGTGTCACTGTAAATGAAACAAACAAGCTCATAAGTGTCGAGATTACAACAACCACTGCAAACTGTCTTATAATATTTCCGACCAGTCCACCGGTTAATGCAAGAGGTATAAAAATTACAACGTCAACCATTGTAATTGCCAATGCTGCAAACCCAATTTCATTTCTTCCCTTAAGCGCCGCCGTTCTTTTTTCTTCACCGTTTTCCAGGTGATGATGTATATTTTCAAGTACAACAATCGAATCATCTACCAAAATTCCTACGACCAATGACAAACCTAATAATGTCATTAAATTTAAAGTGAAGCCCATTGCATACATTGCTATTAAAGTAGATATTAAAGATGCGGGAATTGAAAGCATTACAATAAATGAATTTCTTATACTGTGAAGGAACAAAAGCATTACAAGAGCAACCAAAAGCACAGCAAGCATAAGATCAAATTTCACCCCGTTGGCTGCATCTATTGTAAATTGAGAGCCGTCCTGTGCAATATCAAATTTAACATTTTCATTCTTATAATCGTTTTCAATATTCTTTATTTCTTCCCTTACAAACCGGCTTACATTCACAGCATTGGCATCGGATTGTTTCTGAACTAGAACACCTATTGAAGTAACACCATTAACTCTATTCATAGTTGAAAAATCTTTATGGGCATCCTGTACCTCGGCAATATCTGACAGCCTTATTGCACTTCCGTCTTTTGCTCTGGCAACAACAAGATTTCTTAACTGTTCCAATGATTTAAACTTACCTGCTACACGCACAATATATTGTGATCTGCTGTTTTTAATCTTACCCGTAGGAAAATCAATATTAGATGTTAAAATATTTTTAGTTATTAATGGTATTGAAAGACCGAATGTTTTTATCTTATCCGCATTAAGATTGACTTTTATCTCTCTTTCTTCACCGCCAACCAAAGTAATTTCTCCAACTCCCTGAAGTTGTGAAAGTCTTGGTTTAATTCTGTCTTTTACAAATTGATAATATTCAGTTGCTTTCAAATTGCTTGTTACTCCTAATCGTAATATGGGTATTTCATCAAGAGCAAATTTTGAAAGGGTAGGAGTTTTTGCATCATCGGGTAAAGTTGCAAGAATTTGGTTTATTTTTCTCTGCGCATTTTGAAGAGAAATATCCACATCCGCAGATTGATTGAACTGAATAAATACAAAAGAAAGACCTTCAAAAGAAGAAGAATTTACAGACTCTATTTCGTCAATAGACGATATTGCATCTTCAACTGGTTTTGTTACAGATGTTTCAACTTCGTTGGGTGAAGCACCGGGATATATTGTAGCAATTGTTATAACCGGCGGTGATATTTTTGGAAGTAATTCATAATTTAATTGTTGATAACTATACAATCCGAGTACGGTTAAAGCAGCAAAAATAATTACAATTAGTGTCGGTCTTTTTATTGATAATTCTGTTATAGTCATTTTCTAATTTCCATTAATTATATTTACAGGATAATTATCTTTTATATTAGCTTGCCCGTCTATAATAATATCATCTCCTTCATTTAAACCGTTTATTACTTCCAGCTTATTATCAAAAATGCGTCCTATGGAAATATGTTTTAGTTTTGCCACCCTGTTTTCCACAATAAAAACAACCGGATTCTTTATACTTCCGATCAATGATTCCCTTGGTATTATTAAAGTCTTTTCTGATTCCGATGATTTGAATATTACGCGTGCAAACATTCCGGCTTTTAGAGGATGTTCCTTTTTGTTTTGCAGAATTACTTCCACAGGATATTTATGCGCTGCATCTCCTTTATCGCTAATTGTTTTTATTTTGCCCTTAAAAGTGTAATCGGGATAAATGCCTGTTTTTATATCAACTTTATCGCCTGCTTTTAAGTTAAACACTACCGATTCAGAAACGTTGGTGGTTATTTTCAATCTTTTAATATTTACTACATTTGCTACCGGTCTGCCCTTTTTTATATAATCTCCGAAATCAAAATATCTTGCTGTTACTACACCGGATATTGGTGTTTTTATAAGTGTATCTTCAAATCTTTTTTTTGCAGTTATGTAATTTGCTTCTGCAATTTTTACTGCTTGTTTCGCTGCTTCCAATTGTGAATCTGTTATTGTATTTCCTTTATGTAAAGCAGAAAATCTTTTAAAATCACTCTTTGTTTTATTGTAGGTTACCTCTGCAGCTTGCAATGCGGCTTTTTCCAATCTGTTATCAATAACAACAATTGTATCGCCTATTTTTAAATAATTCCCCACTTCGGCTAATACTTTTATAATTTTGCCTTGAGCTTCAGAAACAATATTTACATCATTTTTTCCGTTTAGTGTTCCGACTAAAACGTAGGGTTTTGAAATTTTTTCTATCTTAACTTTTGTTACGGTAACGGGATAAGCCTTAATTTTTGCCAACGCCGCCTGTGCTTTTAATTTTGATTTGTTGTAAAATAAAATAGAGAGAATAACTGCAAATATTATTACAACTGCCGATATAATTTTTGTTTTTTTCACTTTTATTTTTCCCTGAATATCTTTTTAATTTCCGATTGATTTTTTCAAATTTGCCACTGAAATTTTATTATCAACAATAGCATTTATTTTATTTGTTTTTGCCCTCAGAAGCGCAACTTCAGCATCTAATAATTCAGAATTAGAGACTAGCCCGTTTTTGAATTTATCCCTTGTAACCCTATAATTTTCTTCTGCCTGCTTTACACTTTTTTCAGTTACAAATAATTTTTGTTCCGTTTTTTTGGTATTCAAATAACTGCTTGTAACTTCTAATTTAACCGCATCTTTTAACGAAGAATAATAATCTTTTGTCTGCCGGTACTGCATTTTAGCCTGTGTGGTTCTATCATTTGTTGCCCCCCAATTCCACAGATTAAATGAAAGGGAAAGCGAAACATCCCAGGTACTGTTAAACTCGTCTGCAGAAGGTAATATTCTTGAGTTTGGGTTTGAGTAATAATAATTACCGGAAATATAAATTTGAGGGAACAAATCAGACTTAGCCAATTTTATTCCTTCTTCACTTGCACTAACCCTGTAATTTATTTCTTTTAAATCCGCTCTGTTCTTATAAGCCGATTCAAGCAGAGCTTCTAATGTTTCTGTTTCTAAAGATTCCGTTTTTGGCTCCTCGGTTATAAGTACATCGGTCTCCAATGATACTCCTATTAAATTGTTAAGCATAACATTTGCAATCCGAACTCCATTTATTGCATCAATTTGTTTTAACTTTGCCTCCGCAAGCTGAACCTGAACCTTCAGTACATCATTTTTTGTAGCAAGTCCTTGTTCAAATAAATTTTTAACGTCGGTTAAATGCGAGTTCATTTGCCTGATATTTTCATCAACAACTTTTTTAAGTTTATTTGCTTTATATAAACTCCAATACGATTTTTTGATGTTAAATATTAAATCTTTTTCTGCTTTGGTGTATTCCTGTTTTGATGCAAGAGAATTATACTCGGCAATATTTTTTGTGCTTGTAAGTTTAAATCCCGTAAATACAGGCTGCTGGAGGGATATTTTAAAATTATATAAATTAAAGAACGTCGGTGAAATATCGAATTTTCCGAAAGGCGTTTCAACAATGAAAGGATCAATTTCACTTAAACGTGTATAAGATGCGTTGAATTTAAGTGACGGAAGCATGTAGGTTTTCGATTCGCTTAACTTAGCCTCCGAAATTGCAACTCCCATTTTGGAACCGTGTAATGCAGGATTATTTTTTAGCCCCATATTGATACTTTGTTCTAAATTTAAAGATAGTTTTTCCTGTGCGTTTGAAACGGTGAAACACAAAATTGTTAAAAATACTGCGATGATTGTTTTATTAAATTTCATATTATTGATCTCCGATATCTTTTTTGTTTAGGGAGCAATATTTTTCTCTTCCTTCAGTTGTTAGGATTCCTTCAAATAGAATTTTTATAATTGTTTCAAAAACTTGATCCGCGGTAAGCGGAAGCTGAGAAAGTACTTCAGGATTTATCATACCTTGGATTGCATTAATGTACATAAGAACCGTCAACCTCTGATAAATATCATCTCTGAAAACTTTGTTTTGAACTCCCTCATTAATTAACGCAGTAAATTCAGGCTCTGCGGTTTTAAGTCTCATTTGGTTAATCTCTTCCCAAATCTCGGGAATGTTTTTTCTCAGATCTTCAAGTAGGGGTCCCCTTAATTTTGAAATATGCGTACCCAGTACGTTCATTATCTTTTTTAATTTTTCAACGTAGTCCATATTTTCATTTGACCATATTTCACAAAGTTCCGAATCTATTTGCCTTTTAAGACTGCTTACAAGTTCTCTAAGTATTGCTTCTTTGCTTGGAAAATATTTGTACAATGTCTTTTTACTTATTCCAATGTTTGTTGCAATATCGCCGACATTTGTTTTTGTAAATCCAAATTGGAAAAAAGATTCTTTTGCTTTAATTAAAATTCTATCTTTTATCTCATTTCGTTCCGGCATATATACTTCCTTATTCTTAGAAACTATTTTTGTTTTTTTAGTTTCCATTTTTTATAAAAAAATATAGCTGTTTTATAGCTATTTTCTAATATCCTATATCAAGGAAACTAATTTAGTTTTTCTGGTTTCCAATTTAATAAAATTCGGTTTCTGTGTCAAATTAATTTTGTATGAATGGACTTTTTGTGAAATGAGTTACAAAAAATTATATATAAATGGTAATCAAAGGATGTAAATAACTAGTTAAAGAGACTTCTGAAAAATTATTTTAAAATTCAATTAGAAAAACTCATCAAATTTATTCTGAAGAAAGACTTTTTTCGTATTGGCGTTTAAATATTTTAATGCTGTTATAAATTGCTCTTGCTATATCCTGTTGCCCTCTTTTACTGTTTAAATAACGGGCATCCTTTTTATTTGACAGATAGCCAGTCTCAATTAGAACACTCGGCATTGAAGCACCTACTAAAACATAAAATCCAGCTTGTTTTAATCCTCTCGATTTTGGTCTTATTGTTCTGCTCATTTCACGGTTAAGAATATCCGAAAATTTCTCGGAGTATTTCATATATGATGATTGAGCCATGCTTACAAGTATAAAATTCTCAGCAGTTAATTTTTTATATCTGGCGGGATTTTTTTCGTATTTTATTACACTGTTTTCCCTTTCGGCAATACTTATCGCTTTTTTTGTTTTACCGGGACGCAGCAGGTAAATTTCAAAACCGCTTGCCGAGCTTGGTTTACGTGGTGTTGAATTACAATGAATTGAAATGAAAAGATTACCTCCTATTTCATTAGCAAATTTTCCCCTTTTATATAAGTCAACAGCTTTGTCGGTTTTTCTTGTATAAACTACTTTCACGTCTTTCATATTTCTTTCAAGCAGTCTGCCTAATTTTAATGCAACCCCCAGATTAATATCCTTTTCTTTTATTCCGTAAACCCCCTGTGTTCCGCCGTCAATACCGCCGTGACCAGCATCGATTACAATAACATCAAAATTCCATTTCTGTTTGTTTTTATTTACTTCTGTATATGTGGTTAAAACTTTATTATGGAGTAATATAAGTATATCATTACCTCTGTCCGCATTTATAACGTCGTTTGATATATAATCGTCTCCGACCTTAATAATTAATTCCGTATCATCGTTAATATTTTCCGCCTTAATATCTTCCACCAATTTACTTGAATTGTTGTAATCGATATCTTCTGTTTTTGTATTTACATCTCTGAATACTATTCTTAATTCTCCGTCTTTAAACGTGCTGTTGTATGTGTGTATTCTTTGTTTCGATTTTATTCTTACAAGTGTACCGTTTGACTTATCGCTGATACTGATGCCTGTAATTCCATACTTATATTTCCTAACAGGCGGTTTGTTTTTAACAATAATTTTCTCGGGTATCTTGTTTTTACCTCCGATTTTAAGCTTATACTTGCTTATAATTGATAAATTTTTCGATAATCCGCGTTTTAACAATGGAAGAATATATTTTAAGGAAACAAATATTTTATTCCTCATTATAAACGAAGAACTGGGCAACTGGTGTATTTCTATTCTTTTAGTTGTTTTAGAAGTAAAGATAAAATAAGGGTTGCCGGCAGTAATTTTTAATTTATAGGCTAAAAATTTTAATTCGATTTTTTTTGTCTTTGAATTAAAATATGTATTAACGGAAAGTGCTTTCGCAAAATCTTCAACAGAGATAAAAACATTATTCCCCTTTGTTACGGAAGGAATTGAATAGACATCTTTGCCGGAATAAATTCTCAGCTCATCGTACTGGGCAAAAACACTTACAAAAGATGAAAGTATAATTGCAAAAAAAATGTATACCGGTATTTTTTTAAAATAATCTGTCATTAAAATTTTGGGAACGGAAAAATAAATCTGGTTCTGTTTTTGTAATCCGTAAAATCTTGTTTAAAATGTTTTTCAAGCAATTTTTCTTCAAACCTTGCCCGCAATAATAAAAGCGGGATTTGAGCTATTGCCAACGGCAATAATATATAACTTAAAGTTGCAAATGCAGCTGCCAAATCAATAATTATTTGAGATAAATACTGGGGATGCCTTATAACTCTGTACAATCCCTTGCTTACAATTTTATGAGTTCTGAAAATTAAAATATCCTGAGAATAATTTTCACCCAGTGTTTTGTATGACCAAATTTGTATCCACGAAAAAAGCAGATATACAATTAGTGCAGCTATTCTTAAAACATTATATTCTGAATTATACTGTAATGTTCCTATTTGAAAAATTCCTAATATTAATAATATTAGAGTGAAAGTGGAAAGGATTAGCGGCAGTTTCTGTAAATATGTTTTCGGTCTCTCTTTTGCAACAGATATTTTTGACTTAAGTTCTTTTTTTGCACCGGAAACATTGGCTCCCAGTGTTGCAATAATATTCAATCCGATAATAATGTTTATTGGATCCATAATTTAGCCGGTTGGTTTACCGTGTTTTTTCATTATGCTTTCCCATTCCTCTTTGCTCAACTGTTCCGATTCTTCAATTAGCATAATGGGAATGTCTTCCTCAATTCTGTAACGCCTGCGGGTGTTTTTGTCAACGGAAACCAGGGTGTCTCCGTCAAGCACTAAATCTGCTTTTGTTTCGGGACAGCATAAAATATCCAACAAGTCTTTGCTAATCAATTTTTGCCTATATAAATTTTAAGTTAGACTAAATATATAAAAAATGAATAACTATTTTAAATTATATCTGAAACAGTTTACAACGTGATCGTTTATAATTCCCACTGCCTGCATAAAAGAATAACATATTGTTGAACCGACAAATTTAAAGCCTCTCTTTTTCAAATCTTTACTTACTGCATCAGATAAAGATGTTTTTGAGGGAATATCTTTTAAATGTTTCCATTTATTTTTGATGGGTTTACCGTTAACAAAGTTCCAGATATATTCATCAAAAGAACCGAATTCTTTTTGGATTTCCAAAAATGCTTTTGCATTTGTAACTGCAGAATTTACTTTTAATTTATTTCTAATAATTCCCGGGTCGGCAAGCAGTTTATTTATTTTTGCCGTTTTATACTTTGCTACTTTTCCGGGTTCAAAATTATCAAATACATTCTTATAATTTTCTCTTTTTTTTAATATTGTAATCCAGCTAAGTCCTGCCTGTGCGCCTTCAAGAATCAACATTTCAAATAATTTTCTGTCATCGTGAACAGGTTTTCCCCATTCTTTATCGTGGTATTCGATATAAAGGGGATCACTGCCTGCCCATTCGCATCTTGTTTTTTCTTTGC
>CAZTZZ010000030.1:0-3977 GCA_964617905.1 uncultured Ignavibacteriaceae bacterium
TGAGATGTAATTTATAAAAATGACGGAAATTGATAATAAACATTCTTTTATCTTTTTAACCCGATATATTAAATCTTTCTTAAATTTCGTTTTCTTATTATTTATATTTGTTTTAATCATTAATTAAATCAGTCATTAAAATTAAATGAACACATTGAAAAAACCACCGCAAATTAAGGTGGGAGTTTTATCTGAAGAAAAAATAGAATTTGGACTTTATGGTGATTATTCTGTTTACGGATTTAATCAGTTATTTAACGGAGAAATCAAAGCTGAATTAAAAGATGATAAAATTATTTGCAGTTTTGAAAAAAAGACTATCGAATCCTCAGATGAAATAAGGTTTGATCCTACAAATGAAAAGGTGGATTATTTTCTATTTAATGAAATAAAAATTGGTGAAAAATTTCATTGGTCAAATAAAGAAAAAGAAAGGTTCAGAGGATCGCTGCTTTTAAAAAAGGCTGAAGGAAAAATAATTGTAATAAATCTGATTAATATTGATGAATATCTCCGCAGTGTAATCTCTTCTGAAATGAACGATAAATTGACACTTCAAGCACTTAAAGCACACGCTGTCGTTTCAAGGAGCTGGCTTCTTTCACATGTAAGTTCGAAAAAACAGAAAAGAGATAGTAATGAGAGTGAATTACAAAAAGAATCAGAACATATTACCTGGATAAAGCAACAAGAACATAAGTATTACGACGTTTGTGCAACAGATCATTGTCAGCGGTATCACGGTATTACAAAACTTTCTACGGGGATGGCGTTAAAAGCAGTTAACGAAACAAAGGGTCTTGTACTAACCTATAAAGATGATATTTGTGATGCACGATATTCGAAATGCTGCGGAGGAATTTCAGAATCATTTGAAAATGTTTGGGAGCCTGAAAAAATAGATTATTTAACATCAATTATTGATTATAAATTTGTACCTGAAAATTATAATTTGGATTTTTCAAATGAAGAACACTCAAAAAAATGGATATTAAATCTCCCGCCGGCTTTTTGTAATACAAGTGATAAAACTATTCTTTCAAACATTCTTGTAGATTATGATCAAAAGACAAAAGATTTTTACAGGTGGGTGGTAAAGTACGACCAAAAGACAATTTCTAAATTAATCCGTGAAAAAACTAAGATCGATTTCGGAGATATTGTTGATTTAGTTCCTGTTGAAAGAGGTGATTCAAGCAGGTTAATTACTTTAAAAATTGTAGGGACAAAAAAAACATTAACTGTTGGCAAAGAACTCGAGATAAGGAGAATATTATCGCAGACTCATCTTTACAGCTCTGCAATAATTATTGAAAAACAAAACATTAAAGAAGGGATACCTCAAAAGTTTGTAATAAAAGGAGCGGGCTGGGGACACGGAGTAGGGCTTTGTCAGATTGGTGCAGCGGTAATGTCGGCCGAAGGTTATAAATTCGATGAAATTCTTTCGCACTATTTTAAAAATGCAATATTAAAAAGGATTTATTAAAACCTTACTAATGAAAATCCTGTATTCATGTTTATCAAAGAGCTGGGGCGGTATGGAAATGATTACCGTCACTTCAATTAAAAAACTTCTCAAAAGAGGAAATGAAGTTACATTGCTTTGTTCTGCTGAATCAAGGATTCATACCGAGGCTAACAATTTAGGAATTTTTATATACGCATTTAATTCAAGTAATGTGTTATTGCCTTTTAATATTTTAAAACTTACAGGCATAATAAAAAAAGAAAATTTTGACTTAGTCCATACGCACGCATCAAAAGATTTGTGGCTGCTAATACCTGCATTGAAATTATCATTAAAAAACATTCCAATCTTTTTAACCAAACACGTTGGTTCTTTCATTATCAAAAAAGATTTTCTTCATCGTTTTATCTACAAACGAGTTAGCAATGTTTTTGCAATTAGCAATGTTATAAAGAAAAATTTGTTGGAAACCTGCCCGATTGATGAATCAAAAGTAACGCTTCTTCATAACGGAATTGATATAAATCATTATAAACAAAGTGAGGAAATGAAAGAGAGCGGAAGAAAAGAATGGGGAATAAAAAAGAATGATTTGTTAATCGGAATGATGGGCAGGTTTACTCCAGGTAAAGGTCACGAAGAATTTTTGAATGCCGCAAAACAATTGAACAAAAAACATGATAATTTAAAATTTATTGTTATTGGAGAAGCAAGCCGGGGGGAAAATGAATATTCCGGAAAAATAAAAGAACTTGCAAAAACAGAAAATATAAAGAACATTATTTTCACCGGTTATTTGAGTGATGTACGGCAGACACTTGCGGCTATGGATATTTTTGTTTTTCCATCTCACGCCGAAGCATTCGGCTTGGCACTTGCGGAGGCTATGTCAATGGGACTTCCAACTGTTTGTTCTAACTCGGACGGAGTGCTTGATATTGCTATAGATTGTGAAACCTCTTTCTTATTTGAAAACAAAAACCCCGAAAGCCTTGTAGAAAAAATCGAAATTCTTATTAACTCAAAAGAAAAGAGAAAATCATTCGGTGAAAAAGGACGAGAAAGAATAATTGAAAAATTCAACGTAGAAAAACAAACCGATAAGGTAATTGAATTATATAATGAATATTTACAAAAAACTAAAACATAGAAAACAAATATTAATTTACATATCCCTTTTCTTTTTTTTTGTTTCTTACAATATAAGGGCACAAAAAAAAGATTCGCTTAAAACTTATAAACTTGAAGAAATTTCAATAGAAGCCGACCAGGAATTAAAAACGAAAATTATTATTGATATAGATGCAAGAGAGCTGCAGGAAGCCGATGCTTTAAATTTAAGCGACATCGGCAGACTGATACCCTCGGTAAAGGTGCAGACAAATTCAAGGGGAGAAACTTTATATTACATTCGCGGAGGCGGAGAAAGACAAATAACCCTGCTGTTCGATGGAGTTCCTTTAAATGTGCCCTGGGATAACAGAATCGATCTCAGCCTTATTCCCACCAACGTAATTGAATCCATAAATATTACAAAGGGTATTCCCTCAACAACATACGGGGCTAATTCAATATCCGGAGTTGTTGAAATAAATTCTCTTTCGCTTCAAGACAAAAAACCCGAAGGAAGACTGTCGTTAAAACTCGGAGAAAATAACAGCCAAAGTTACTCAGGACTTTATTCGGGAAATCTTCATCCTATTTCTTTTTTAACAGCAATACAATACAGCAAAAGAGACGGTTTTTCTTTAGCGTCTTCATACAAAAGCAATTCTAAAACAAGAACTAATAGTTTCAGCAAATCACTTAATATATTTGGAAAAATAAGTTATTATGAAAACCCAAAACTGAAATTAAATTTAACCCTTGCATACAACGATACCGAGAAAGGCGTTCCGCCCGAAGACAATGTGATAAAACCCAGATTCTGGCAATACCCATTGTGGAAGCGCTTTGTGTTAAATATTAATGGAGAGTTTTATCCTACAAAAGAGAATACTTCTAAAATCGTTTTTTCTTTTTCGGGTACGTATTTTAAAACTCAAATAAATCAATTCAATGACATTAGTTACAGTTCTCTTGATGATATTGAAAAAGGGAAAGATGTTACGTATAACGGAAGGATTGTATATTCCTCGCTTATTACAGACAACGCTTTATTAAAATTATCAATGAGCGGATACACAACCACTCACACCGAAAATATTTTAAGTCAGAATTACAAAGAAAACATTTACAGACAAAACGTATTGAGCACTAACGGTGAACTTGAAATATTTCTTGCAAAGACTACACTTGTATTCGGTGCTGCTTACGATATTTCCTCGACTCCAAAAACCGGTGATAAACAACAAAAGGATTCAATTACAGATTACGGTTTAAATTTTGGACTGGTACATTCGTTTAATAAAAAGCAGTCCGTTCATTTCTCTGTAGGCAGAAAGACAAGATTTCCAACATTGAGAGAAACATTTTCAGGTGCGCTGGGCAGGTTTGTACCGAATCC
>CAZTZZ010000030.1:4077-7730 GCA_964617905.1 uncultured Ignavibacteriaceae bacterium
GAAAACTATTTTGGTTGATACGTTTTTCAGCAAAACAGCTTTAAAGAAAATATTAAATTATGTCGATACGGAATATTTGTTAATAATTACAAAAGAAGGCGTAATCAATTTTACTGATGATTCGTTATTAAAAATTGTAAAAGTATATAAAGAAAACAATTCGGGGATAATATATTCCGATTATTACCTAATAGAGAAAGACAGAAAAATAAAACATAAAAATTTGGAATATCAGCTCGGCAGCGTACGAGATGACTTTAATTTTGGTCCTGTTTTATTTTACAGCAAAAATATATTTAAAGAAAACTTAAATAAAATAAAGACGGATATCTATTGGCAGGGAATATATGCCTTGCGACTTTGTGTTTCTCAATATAAAAAGATAGAATATATTCCGGAATACCTTTATTCCTTTGGGGGGAAAAAAGTTAAAACTAATGAAGAAAAACATTTTTCTTATTTAGAAAATCGTAATACCGAATTACAAAAAGAAGCAGAAATAGTTTTTACAAATCATTTAAAAAATATCGGGGCATATATACCCGCGGAATTTGATGAGATTAATTTTATAGGTTATAATATTGATATTGAGGCTTCAATAATTATTCCCGTTAAAAACAGAGCAAAAACAATAAAGGATGCGGTTTATTCGGCCTTAAAACAAAAAACAGATAAAAGTTTTAATGTAATTGTTGTTGATAATCATTCCGATGACGGAACAACCGAATTTCTAAATCAGGTTTCAAATGAAGATAAAAGACTGATTCACATAATTCCTACACGTGTTGATTTAAATATCGGCGGCTGCTGGAACCAAGCCATAAACGAAAAAAGATGCGGCAGGTTTTCAGTGCAGCTCGACAGCGACGATTTATATTATGACGAATTTACTCTGCAAAAAATAATTGAAAAGTTTTATAAAGATAGATGCGGAATGGTTGTGGGTTCATACCAGTTAACTGATTTTGATTTGAAAGAAATCCCACCTGGAATTATCTCTCACAATGAATGGACAAGTGAAAACGGACACAACAACGCACTTCGTATAAACGGGTTTGGCGCACCCCGTGCTTTTTATACACTGCTGTTAAGAGAAATTCAATTTCCGAATGTCAGTTACGGAGAGGATTATGCCGTATGTTTGGAGGTATCGAGAAAGTATAAAGTTGGAAGAATATTCGAACCGCTTTATATTTGCAGAAGATGGGCAGGCAACTCTGATGCCGATTTATCTGTTGATGAAAATAACGAGCACAATTATTATAAAGATAAATTAAGAACCGAAGAGATTAAAAAGAGAATTAAAATCAATGAAAAACTGAAGTGAAAAGAGACGACAAAAAAATATTCAGTGA
This sequence comes from uncultured Ignavibacteriaceae bacterium, assembly GCA_964617905.1. Taxonomy (GTDB): domain Bacteria; phylum Bacteroidota; class Ignavibacteria; order Ignavibacteriales; family Ignavibacteriaceae. Next base: position 5,433 of record CAZTZZ010000030.1, read on the forward strand.
AAAAATTTTCAGGAATGAAAAAGTTGAAGAATTAATAAATGAAAAAAATTATTCGGATGCTTTGGTTATTCTTTTAAGAAATCAAAAACTTGATTGGCCTTTGCTTGAAAAAGGCTATTCCCAGATTCAAAATGTTAGAACGAAATCTTTTAATTTTGACGGATACTCAATCGATGCGCAGCATAATCCCGGGAGGATAAAATCGAGTTCTGCTGATGTAACCGAAGAAGCGGTTAAAAACAGAGAATGTTTCTTGTGTGTTGAAAATCTGCCGGTTGAGCAAAAAGGAATCAATTACAGAGACGAATATTTAATTCTCTGCAATCCGTACCCTGTTTTCTTTGAGCATTTTACGCTTACATTTAACAGGCATTTCCCGCAAATAATAGAAGCTTCATTCCCTGCATTTTTAAGACTTTGTAAAAGACTGGGTAAATATTATTCCGTTTTATACAACGGACCCGAATGCGGCGCTTCAGCACCCGACCACCTTCACTTTCAAGCGGTGAACAAAAAATTTCTAAAAATATTAAATGATTCAGGAAATCTGATAAATAATTACGGTGAAAAAATAATTGACGGAAGAAGAAAAGAAGTTTTTGGCATAAATGACGGTTTACGAAAATATTTTTTAATAAAGTCAAAAGACGAACATTTTATTAAAAATGTGTTTGAAAATTTGTATACCTCTTTTCAAAAAATTGTAAATACAAATAATGAGCCGATGATGAATATTCTCGGTAATCATGATGAATCAAAGGGCTGGGAGATTTATGTGTTTTTACGAAACAAACACAGACCAGAATGTTTCTTTAAAAAGGGCAAACAAAATCTTATGCTGAGTCCCGCCGTGATTGATATGGCGGGAACATTAATTCTTCCCAGAGAAAAAGATTTTGAAAAACTGACAGCCGATAATATTGAAGTAATTTTTACTGAAGTTGTTATCGGCAAAGAGATGTTCGATTATTTAAAAGCGCATATTAAAAAGATATTTCAAAATGTAAATTATTTTTGACTCATCAAATCGCTGATGAACCTCAAATCTTTCGACTCGGAATTTGAAAGGATAATATTTATAATTGCAGTAAGCGGTACCGACAGAAGCATTCCTATAATTCCCCAAACATAACCCCATGCAAGCACTGATAATAAAATAACGAGCGGATTTAGATTTAATTTTTTACCAAGTATATTCGGTTCAAGTATATTAAAAAACAAAGTTTGAACACCCGCTAAAATAACAGCAATTAAAAGAGCAAAGCCGAATGATTCAAATTGCACTAGCGCCATAAGGGTGGGAAGCAAAAGGGCAAGAGTGGAACCCAAAGCAGGAATAAAATTGAAAAGAAAAACAAATAAACCCCAGATAATAGGGAAATCAACACCAAAGAGAGATAGAATAATTGTAATTACAATTCCGGCACCCAGATTAATTGCCAACTTGGAGATAAGATATCTTTGAATTTGTTCTGTAATTGCCTTGAACGTATTTGAGAGCTTTTCTTCCTGTTCGTTTCTTTCAATATTGTATTTGTCTCCCATCCAATGGGCAAAATCCGGGTTTGAGTCATTTGTATTGGAATCGTATTTAGTTTTTAATTTAGTGAGTTCAGGCTCAACTTTTTTATTTACGAATCTTCTTTTAAATGCAGCATAAATTGTATTGTGTCCGGTAAACACAAACACGAAAAAAAACAAAACAATAAGTACGTTACCGACTACGGAAAAAGTAGATGTAAAAATACCGCCTGCAAGTAATTTATAGTCGATATTACTTAATATGTTTTGAAGCGAGAATTCTTTGAAGAAGGGATCGTTTAAACCCAGCGATAAAGAAGTGTTCTGAACAATGGTATTAAATTTGTTCATGTATTCGGGAATTTCATTTCCGAATTGGATTGCCGAACCGATAACCAAAGATGAAATAATCCAGGCGATAATTATGGTAAGAACTACTTCTAAAATTACGGTTAAATAAGATGGGAATTTTTTCTTTTCGCAAAAATTACTAACCGGTGAATATAAAAAGAAGAGAAAGTAAGCTACAACAAAAGGAATAATAATGTGGCTGAGTTCTTTTAGTACAAAAATAATAAACACAAGCCCTATAACTGAAATAAAGAACTTAATTGTTGTGTCGTATGTGATTTTACTTGTCATAATATTTTTAAATAATATTATTTATAAATTAACATAATTTATAAAATGAAAGAAGACAAATAATAATTATTTTTCAATTGAAATATTTTAAATAATAGACTACTTTAATCTCAAAATTAATTCCAATAAAACAAA
>CAZTZZ010000030.1:7830-12929 GCA_964617905.1 uncultured Ignavibacteriaceae bacterium
CACACAATAAAATAGATTTTAAAAACTAAATTTAAAGGAACATAAAATGAAATTACGAAATGTTTTATTTCTCTTTGTTTGTTTAAGTATAATTTTTAGCGATACCGAAGCACAAAATTTCTTTAACAAAAATAAACCGTTTGCTCATACATTTTCAATTGTTGCAAGGGACCCCGAAACTGGAGAAATGGGAGTTGCCGTGCAGTCTCATTGGTTCTCGGTAGGCAGCATTGTTACCTGGGGGGAAGCAGGGGTTGGAGTTATTGCGACACAATCGTTTGTAAATCCTGCTTTCGGACCCAAAGGGTTGGCACTTTTAAAAAACGGATTAACACCTGAACAAGCCGTAAAAATGCTTACAACAAATGATAAAGGAAGAGATGTTCGACAACTTGCAATTTTAGACGGCACTAATAAACCTGCAAATTATACCGGTGCAAAATGCATCCCGGCAGCAGGCGGAATTGTAGATAAAGATTTTGCGGTACAGGCGAATCTTATGGCTAACGACAAAGTATGGCCTGCAATGGCAAAAGCATTTAGAGAAACAAAAGGGCCGCTTGCCGAAAGAATGGTAGCTGCATTGGAAGCCGCTCAAAGTGTTGGAGGCGATATTAGGGGAAAACAGTCAGCTGCTTTATTGGTTGTAAGGGGTAATTCAACAGGAAAAGTTTGGGAAGACAGATTGATAGACATAAGAGTTGAAGATAGTCCCACTCCAATAAAAGAAATAAAAAGAATCTTAAAAGTTCACAGGGCATACGATCATATGAATGCCGGTGATCTGGCGGTCGAACACGGAGATATGGCACTTGCAATGAAGGAATATTCGACAGCCGAAAAAATGTTTCCTGATAACGAAGAGATGAAATATTGGCACGCAGTTACTCTAACGAATATTGGAAAGCTGAAAGAAGCATTACCGATATTTAAAGAAGTTTTTTCTGCAAATAATAATTGGGCAATTTTAACCCCAAGATTAGTACCTATCGGACAGCTGCAAGTGGATAAAAAAGGCTTGAAGAAAATTATGGAGCAAAGCAAATAGCTGTCGGCTATCAGCAGACAGCTAAAAAATACTTGTTAAATTTTCGGTAGCAGTAAAAGAACGAGATAGCTATTTTTCAGATAAATTATTTTTTAATTAATAAAACAACGAAATGAAAAAAATAAGTTTTGAAGAAAAATACAATGTATTAAGTACAAAGAACACTCTATACGAGGGATTGTTTATTACGGCAGTAAAATCTACGGGAATATTTTGTCGGCCTTCCTGTAGAGCAAAAAAACCAAAACCTGAGAATGTGATCTTTTACGATAAAGCCGAAGATGCAATAAAAAACGGATTCAGACCGTGTAAGATTTGCAAACCAATGGAAAAAAAAGGTGAAACACCTGAATATATAAATAAGATAATTAGGGAGTTACAAGAAAATCCATACTTCAAAATAAAAGATTACAATTTAAGAGAAAAAGGTATTGAACCTAGTCAAATTAGGAGATGGTTCAAGAAAAATCATAATATGACATTCCATGCTTATCAGAGAATGCTGAGGATAAATAATGCATATTCACAGATCAAAGACGGAAGTTCTATAACGGAAACCGCATTTGATGCCGGTTACAATTCAATTAGCGGATTTAATGAAGGGATAAAAAATATTTTCGGTGATTCCCCCAAAAAAATTAAAGATAAAATTGTAATAAATATTGTACGCTTTACTACCAAGCTTGGTCCAATGTATGCTTGTGCTACCGAAAAAGGTTTGTGTTTATTGGAATTTACAGACAGGAGAATGCTGGAAACTGAATTCAAGGACATTTGCAAAAGGATGAATGGGGTAATTCTTCCCGGGAACAATAAATTTACCGATCAGGCAATAAAGGAAATGGAAGAATATTTTGACGGCAAGAGGAAAACTTTTTCGGCTAAGCTGCACACTCCGGGGACAGAATTTCAACAGCTTGTCTGGAATGAATTACAAAATATTCCTTACGGAAAAACTATTTCATATTTAGGAGAAGCAAAAAAATTAAGCAGACCTAAATCTGTACGAGCTGTTGCAAATGCAAACGGACAGAACAGAATTGCAATTATAATTCCGTGTCATAGAGTAATTGGCAGCGACGGCAGTTTAACGGGTTACGGTGGAGGATTAGGAAGGAAAAAATGGTTGATAGATTTTGAAAAAGAGAATACTATCTTATCGTAAACTGCTGAAGCAGTTGTGTTATGGGTTGGAATTTTTTTCACCAAGTTAAAACATGTTGCTGATTCAAACACAAAACATTAAAATAATATTTTGTCAAAAAAAATATAAAATTAATAATATCAGCACCAAGATTTATCGAAGCAGAAAATTTAAATAATATTACAGAAACTCAGTTTTTTCAAAAAACTGGGTTTCTCATCTGTTACTATTGTGGTTTGGACAGCAGATTTCAAAACCCAAACATTTTTACTGCCATAATTAGAATTGCAGCAATCAAAATTATTCTTATAAATTTCTCTCCTTTTTTAACCGATAATTTTACCCCCCACCAACCGCCTATTGCAGTGCCTGCTCCAAGTGTAATACCGAAAAGCCAGTTTACATTATTTGTAACTGCAAAAATTATTAAAGCCGGAACTGTATAAATTAAAATTATAAATACCTTGTGCATGTTTGTAACTATTAAATTGAATTTCATCAGATAATTAAGTGAAGCCATTAGTAAAAACCCAACCCCAACCTGCAAAAATCCCCCGTAAAATCCGATTCCGAACATACTTAAAAAACCGACCCAGGTTATCACACCTTTTGAATTCGTATTTAATTTCTTTTTATGGAATACCATCGAGATAACAATTCCAATCATTACAACAGCAAGAATCTTTTTAAAAAGCAGGTCATCAATATTTACGGCTAAAATTGCCCCGGCAATAGCACCTGGCAGGGTGAATAGAGCGAGTTTAAAACTGACACCGAATTGGTGATAATCTTCCTTTTTAAATGATTGAACGGCAAAAATATTTTGTATCAAAAGAGCTATGCGATTTGTACCGTTTGCAAGTGCGGAGTCAAGTCCGAGAAAAATAAGCGTTGGTAATGTAAGCGAAGACCCGCCGCCTGCATTTACATTAATAAATCCCGCAATAAGTCCAACACCGAATAAAATTAGTAGAGAGTCTAATTCACTCAAATAAATTTCCTTTGTTTCTTATATACAAATTATAGAAAAATTTATAAATTATTTTCAGAGTCTTTGAAAAGTGAAGTTATCACAAATATTTGTTAGTTAAAATTCTGTATTTTTTATACTTTGAATAAACTTCAGCATTTTTTGATGGTGAGTTCCCTTCCAGTAATTTTTTTTGCATTCAGGACATCTATAGAATTCCTCTTGATAACCAGCAACTTTTGGAGGTAGTTCATTTAGTATTTCATCTTTATTTGTTTTGATGAGAAGAGAATTGCAATCAATGCATCGGGAAAATTCTTTAATTATTTTTTTTAGGTCGAATCGTTTGATTACTTCTTCTACCTGAGCTCTAACTTGTTTATTTCTTATCCAGTAACCATGAGTTACTTTACTGCACTTAAGAATTCCTCTATCCTTTGTTAGAATTGAACGTTTTTCTGTTAATGAAAGATTTACTATTTCATCATCTTCAAAATTATTTTTATAAAGGACATCAAAACCCATCATTCTTAAGTATCGTGTTAATTTTCCTAGATGAACATCTGCTATAAACTTTGGATTGCGCAATGGTTCTGGGCGAAGGTGTTGTAAATCTGTTATATCCATAGATTCAAAAACCGGGTAAATAGAAATATCATCCCCGTCACTGATCAAATAATCAAATCCAACAGAGTTGCCTTTAACAAGAATCAAATCGACTTCTGTATGTGGAACACCCAGTGATTCAATAACATCTTTTATTGAAGCGCGATCGATGTATAAATGTTCAAACCGTACTTTACGTTTTTCTTTAGGAAGAAAATCGTTTAATTCTTCGTAAAATCTCAAAAGAATTTTGTGTATCGTTTTCTTCACATTTCAACTAAATTTTTATAATAAAATTATAGAAATATTAATAATTATTTTTATTTTTTAGGAACCTTTTAAAAATTATAATTGTAAAATTACATTGATAAAAAATTAAAACAGGAAACTAAAGAACTCTATATGGATATTAAAGTTGAGAACCTAACCAAATCATACGGCAGCGAAAAAGCCGTAGATTCAATTTCATTCAATGTAAAGCCCGGCGAGATTTTGGGTTTTCTTGGTCCCAACGGAGCCGGTAAATCTACAACAATGAAGATTATCACTTGCTTTATGGCACCGAACAGCGGTGATGTAAAAATCGGCGGACAATCTATCAACGGGAACACAAATGAAATAAAAAGGAAAATTGGTTATCTGCCCGAGAACAATCCTCTTTACCCTGATATGCCCGTGCTGGAATATCTTTCATTCGTAGCCGAGTTGCAAGGAGTTCCAAAAGAAAAAATAAATGAAAAATTAATTGAAATGGTTTTACTTTGCGGATTGGATGATGAAAAGCACAAAAAAATAGGCGAGCTTTCTAAAGGTTACAGACAGAGAGTGGGACTTGCACAGGCAATGATTCACGACCCTGAAATTTTAATTTTAGACGAACCCACAACCGGTTTGGATCCTAATCAGATAATTGAAATTAGAAAACTTATTAAAGAATTAGGCAGACATAAAACAGTTGTACTCAGCACTCATATTCTACCCGAAGTTGAAGCAACCTGCGACAGAATACTGATCATAAACAAAGGCAAAATTGTTGCTGACGGAACATCCGAGACATTGAGGAAACAAGCTCAGGGAGGAGGATTTATTAAAATAAAAATAGACGGGGAAGAAAACAGCGACAAGTTATTTTCTGCCTTAATGGATTTAAGCTCCGTTACAAAAGTTGATACGACAAAAGAAGATAAATTTATATTTAATGTTTCAGGCGGAGAAGGTTTACAAACACAGAAAGACATATTCAATCTTTGTGTAAAAAAGAAATGGACATTGCTGGAGATGACTCCTGTTGAAACAAAATTAGAGGATATTTTTAAAGAATTAACAACGAA
>CAZTZZ010000030.1:13029-28976 GCA_964617905.1 uncultured Ignavibacteriaceae bacterium
AGATGACTCCTGTTGAAACAAAATTAGAGGATATTTTTAAAGAATTAACAACGAACTAATTATGAATAAAATTTGGATTATTGCATTAAAGGAATTCAGAACATTTTTTGACTCACTGACGGCTTATATTTTGCTTGTCGTTTTTCTGGGTCTAAGCGGATTTTTTACGTGGATTTCGGGTTCCGATGTTTTCTTTATCGGACAGGCAACGCTGCAGCCGTTTTTCTCTGTTGCTTATTGGACGCTGTTCTTTTTCATTCCTGCACTTACAATGAGAATGCTTGCCGAAGAAAATAACTCGGGTACAATTGAATTGTTGTTGACCAAACCGGTGACCGATTGGGAAATTATAATTGGAAAATTTTCAGCCTGCCTGTTGTTGATAATTGTGGCATTGATATTAACTCTTCCATTTTATATCAGCGTTGGTTTTTTGGGAAATGTGGATAATGGAGCTGTTATAAGTGGATATTTGGGACTAATTTTAATCAGTTCGGCATACATAGGTATCGGGCTTTTTGCAAGCAGTATTTCCAATAATCAAATTGTTTCGTTCCTTGTTTCACTTTTTATAGGTGTGTTTTTCCTTATTATTTTTAACGTATTGGCATCAGACTTAACCGGAACATTGGGTGGGATATTAAATTACCTTAGTTTATCTACACACTTTCAATCAATTTCAAGGGGAGTAATAGATAGCCGGGACATTATTTATTTTTTAAGTATTAGCGGTTTCGGTTTAATACTTGCAGCAACATCATTATCAAAACGAAATATTATAGATTGACATTATGCTTACAAAGAAAAAAGTTTTAACAAATATTCTGTTGATACTCGGTATCATTCTTCTTTTTAATATTATCTCTAACAGGTTTTTCTTCAGACTTGATTTTACCGAAGACAGCCGTTACACACTTAACGACGCCACAAAAGATATTTTAAGTTCTTTGGAAGATCCCGTTACTGTAACGGCATATTTTTCTGAGAATATGCCTCCAAACGTTGCAAAGGTTAAAGAAGATTTTAAAGATATGCTCATCGAATACAACAGCGTTTCGGGTGGGCAAATTCAATACGATTTTATAAATCCGAATGTTGACCAGAAATCTGAAGTTGAAGCCCAACGAGCAGGAATTCAACCGGTAATGATAAATGTAAGAGAAAGGGATCAGGTAAAACAACAGCGTGCTTATTTGGGGGCAGTATTGGAGTATAAAGAGAAGAAAGAGATTATTCCGGTTATTCAACCCGGTGCTGCTATGGAATATGATTTGTCAACTAACATAAAAAAATTAACCCTGACCAAGAAAACAAAAATAGCTTTCTTGAAAGGAAACGGAGAACCAGAATTATCTGCGCTTCAGCAATTAACGCAACAGCTTTCAATTATGTATAATGTTGTACCATTTGAATTTACAGATACAACAAAGTTGACAAATGATATTAAGACATTGGTTATACTTGCTCCTGCAGACACTCTCGACCCTGCTTATATTAAACAAATTGATAATTATCTTGCAGGAGGTGGGAGAATATTGGTTGCACTAAACAGAGTAACAGGTGATCTTTCAAAAGCAAGGGGTTCTCTTAAAAACACGGGTTTAAATGAATGGCTGAAAAAATTTGGGATAGACGTTGAGGGTAAATTTATTATTGATGTAAGCAGTGGTAGTGTAATGGTAAGACAAAACCAAGGCGAATTTGTAATGAGTACTCCGGTTAAGTTTCCATATCTGCCAATAATAACAAATTTTGAAGATCATCCTATTTCTAAAGGAATTGAATCTGTCATAATGCAGTTTGCCAGTCCAATTACTATTACACCCGATTCCTCTTTGAAATACACCATGTTTGCAAAAACATCTAAAACAAGCGGTATAGAAACACCACCGATTTATTTTAATGTAATGAAACAATGGACAAGGAACGATTTTCCATTGTCGAATTTATCCGTAGGTGTTGCAGTTGACGGTAAATTAAAAAATAACACATACTCAAAAATGGTAGTGTTCAGTGACGGAGACTTTGTTATTAACGGAACAGGACAAAGAACAAGGCAGCTTGAAAAAGATAATATTAATATAATGTCAAATGCAATTGACTGGCTTTCAGACGATACAGGTTTAATTGCACTCAGGACCAAAGGAGTTACAAACAAACCGATTGACGCAACACTTAAACAAGGGACAAAAACACTTATAAAATATTTGAACTTTTTACTTCCTATAATTTTAATTATTATTTACGGCCTGGTTCGTTATCAAATACGAAAGAAAAAAAGGAACAAATGGATGGATGAGAGATATGTTCAATAAATTTTCAAATAAAAAGTTAGTTATTATTTTCGGCATTTTGTTGTTGATAGTAGCATATATGTTTGTGTTGGATTCTAATCCAAATGAAGCCACATTTAGAAAAGATATTATTGATATAAACAAAGATGACGTAACTTCAATTTCAATCTTTCCCCGGGTCAACAATCACAAAGAAGTTAAACTTTTCAAACAAGGGAATGATTGGAAAACAACAATGGGCAGCGGTAAAACCGTAAAAGTGTCAAAAGAAAAAGTAGATGGTCTTCTTAATGTTATTTCACAAATAAAACCCAAAAGAGTTGCTGCTAAAAATTCTGATAAATGGGCGCAGTATCAGGTTGATACTTCCGGTACACAGGTTAAAGTTTATGAAGATGGTGATCTTACTTTGGATATAATTGTTGGTAGATATTCGTTTAAGCAGCCCCGCACAATGAATTCTTACGTTAGATTGACCGATGAAGATAATGTTTATGAAGTTAACGGTATACTTTCCATCACTTTTAATCACGAATCTAATTACTTCAGAGATTTTCATCTTGTGTTTGACAGCGATGACAACTGGAATAAAATTACTTTCACTTATCCTGGCGACAGTTCATTTGTGTTAACTAAAAAAGACAATGATTGGTTAATTAATGGGCAGGTAACGGATTCTGCAAAAACAGTGAATTATTTGAGTTCATTATCGTCTTTAACTAATTCAAATTTTGAGGACAATCCGGATAATTCTGCATTACGCAAAGCATCTTATACAATTACAATTGAAAGTAAAGACAAAGGAACATTTACACTAACCTCGTTCGGAACAGATGAAAGCGCACTCATACATTCATCAATGAGACCGGAGGTTTACTTTAGAGCCGGTTCAAAGGGATTTTTGAATAATACTTTTGTTGGTGCTAACCATTTCTTAAAAAAATAAAAACATATCAGATTCCCGATATCTTGAAGATATCGGGAATCTATAAATCAATTATTTCTTCCACTCTTTTTTAATTTCTTCAACGGCTCTTTTTAGTTGTGGGTCATTTCCACTAAGTCTGTCTTTGAAATTTGTTTTTACAAAAATGTCCGGTGCAACGCCTGTGTGTTCCAGGTCCTTTCCGTCCAGAGTGTAACAACCCCAAGATGGAAGTCTGTAAAATGATCCGTCTACAAGTGATTTGCCCGAAGTGAAAATAATCCATCTGTAAGTTTCGGTTCCGATAAGTTTTCCTAATTTCAAAGCTTTAAATCCGGCTGATGTCATTTCACCGTCACTGAGTGTCTGTTCGTTCATAAGCAGAACAATCGGATTTGCAGATAAAGGAAAGTTTGGCTGAATAGTTAATTTTCCTTCTCTATATTTCCAACTTAAATATGGTCGGCGACTCAGAAAACCCAGAACTTCATCGTGTACATTTCCTCCTGTATTGTATCGAAGATCTAAAATTAAACCTTTTTTATTGAAGGCTGTGGTTGTCATATCAATCATAAATTTTTTCAAACTGGATTTCCCCATATTTTTCATATAGATATAACCGATTTTATTCCCGCTTGCTTTATCAACATATTCTTTATTGTTTTCAATCCATTCGTTGTAAAGCTGCGTTGATAATGCGCGTGAGTTTTCCGGATGAATTTTGGTATCAAAAGTTTGTCCGTTTCTTGAAAACGTTAAAGTTATTTCTTTCTCAATAGTCGGATTTGAAAAATAAAATTCCCTGTTATTGTTTTTATTAATTTTGTTACCGTTAACCGCAAAAAGCACATCTCCATTTCTAACGTTTACATCAACTTTGTCTGTCGGTGAATCTGCTACTACTCTTTTTACTTTGTATGGATTATCTTTGTTAAAAATAATTCCTGTAACAGATGTTCTGCTTCTGTAAAATGTTTTTTCTTCTTTTCCGTTTGAATAAAATCCTTGGTGCGAAGAGTTAAGTTCGCCCTGTAAGTCGCTTAACAAAGAACGCAAGTCCGTTCTTGAATTTATAAAAGGAAGAAATGCAGCATATTTTTCCATCATCTTTTTCCAATCAACTCCGTGGAATTTTGAGTCGTAATAATTCTCATCCAAATTTGCCCAAGTTTCGTAAAACATATTTTTAAATTCATTTCTTAAATCGCGGTAGAATGTAAAATTCATTTTTATCTTTTTAAGTTTGCTTTGTTTAATGTTCAAAGTGTTTATTGTTCCTCCGGAAAGCATGTAATAGTTTTTCTTGACTTTAACGAATTGGAATCCTTTTCCCGAACTTATTTTTTTGGTTTTATTTTTTGTGAAAGGTTTAATTGTTGTTTTAAACAAAGCATTTCCCTTTCCGTCCGGATTGGATGTATAAAGAACATTCGTTATGTCTTTATTTTTAACAACACTCATTAAAAATTGATTTCCATTTGCCGAAGTAATTTTTTCCCATCTTTCCGCAATATTTTTAAAATCAATCACAACAGCATTCTTGTTGGATTTATCTTTTTTCTTGTTTGTAAATAGGTCTTCAAATTTATTTGATTTGAATGCATCGGTAAATTTTCTTAGAGAAATTCTATAGATGTTGCTATTAGTAAAGCCATAAGGATAAGCCGGATGGAATCTGTCGGATTCAAAATAAATGTATTTTCCGTCGGGTGACCAGTAAGGGTCTCCTTCTGAAACACCTGTATTAGTAATATTAATTTTATTTTTTTTGTTTACATCGTAAACAAAAATTTCCATTTCAAAATTTCTATAAACTGTGTAAAGAATATATTTATTATCGGGAGAAAAATACGGGGTGGAATTATCCATTGCCCAGAATTCATCTTTTACTATTACGCTGTTTTCGAATGATTTTAAGTTCATCAATCGCATCTCGTCCCTTCCGCTTAAGTAAACTCCTTTTGTTTTGTCGCTGTTAAAAGTTAAATCACGATTGTTTCTCTCGTCAAATGTTATTTGTTTTTCCTTTCCGCTGCCGTCGGCTTTGATCGTGAACCAGTTAAGCCAGCCTCCTACTGTTTGATTAAAAATAACATTTACGCTGTCAAGCCACATAGTTTCAACTACTCTTCCGGTCGGTAGTGTTTTTAGTTGTTTTATAAATTCACCTTTTGTGTCGGATATAAAAAGTTCTCCGCGTGAAACAAATGCAATTTTTTTATTGTCAGGTGAAACACTAAAAGAAGTGATTTTACCTCTTACATTAAATGCTTTTTTTCTATCAAGAGTTTTATTTATTGGAAGTGAAATATTAACTTTTTTTGTTTTACCAGTCGCAGCATTATAAATAAAAACTTGATAACCTTTTTCAAATACTACGTAATTTCCATTTGCAGAAACTCTAGGATTTTTGATTGAGTGGTTAAAAGAAGTTAATTGTTTCTTATTACCGTTTGCGAAAATGTAAAGATTGTATTCGTTATTTGCTTGATCGGACACAAAATAAATTTTTCCGTTTTTATCTATAGTTGGCCAAAAATCTTTTCCTTGCCAAGTTGTATGTTTTTTAAATTCTTTTGTTCTAGAGTTATAGGACTTTATGTCGGGATTAAAAGCACCTTTATATTGTTTTCTATTTGTAAATATTGAGCTTTCCCAGCTTTCGTTAAAAAAATATTCTCCGGTTTTCGGATTAACAGATAAATTATGAGGCCAGTTAAAATAATTTTCAAATAGTCTTTCCGGTGTTCCGCCTTTAACTGATACTTTATACGTGCTCATTCTGTTGTAACGATTGGAAGTGAAGTAAATGTATTTTGAATCCCATGACCAAGATGAAACATGGTCACTTCTGTCGTAGTAAGTTAATTGTTTTATTTCACCTCCACCTACTGGCATTAAATACACATTAGAATTACCGTCTTCTCTTCCTGTAAAAGCAATCCATTTTCCATCGGGTGAATATAAAGCATCTGTTTCATTACCCAGCATAGCTGTGATACGTGAAGCTTGTCCACCATAGTTTGAAACGGACCATAAATCACCATTAAAAGAAAATATTATTTTTGAGCCGTCCGGTGAAAGTGAGGGGTAGCTTGTAAAGTAAACATCAGATTGTGCTGTCAAAATTGCTGTAAATAATAATAAAAATAAACTCAGTTTTTTCATTTTTCAGACTCCATTTAAAATAAAATTATGGTTGCTATACAATAAAATAAAAAATAAAAGACAAAGCATAACCGATTATGTAAAATATTGGGGTCGAATTTTAAGAGATCGATACTTTGTTTATTTAACAAAAACTCATTATTTTCCATTTCCTTTGATTTAAAGGTTTCTTTTTTTATTGAATTTTCAGGGAGTTCTATCGTATGAAGTATCCGGCAGTAAGTAATTTTATAAACGGGGAACTAATATCAAGCAGCAATGGAATACTTGATGTTTACTCTCCTTTGGACGGTTCAGTAATTTCAAAAGTAATCATTTCTTCCTCATCCGAATTGGATAAAGCGGTTGAAGCTGCAAGAGTTGCTTTTAAATCCTGGTCTGAAATGCCTATTAAAGAAAGAACACAAGTGTTTTTCAGATACAGAAATTTACTTGAACAACACACCGAAGAATTGACAAATCTTGTAAGTGAAGAAAACGGCAAAACATATTCCGAAGCCAAAGCCGAGGTTTTAAAAAGCATTGAACTTACAGAATTTGCTTGCTCAATGCCTCAACTTGTATCGGGAGAAATACTTGAGGTGAGCAAAGGAGTTGAATGTAGAATTGAAAAACATCCGGTAGGTGTAATTGCTTCAATTACTCCTTTTAATTTTCCGAATATGGTTCCGAATTGGACGCTACCCAACGCACTTGTTCTTGGCAACACAATGATTATGAAACCTTCAGAACAAGTTCCTTTAAGTGCTAACAGGTTAGCAGAGCTTTTAAAAGAAGCCGGACTGCCCGACGGAGTTTTTAACATTGTGCACGGACAAAAAGAAATAGTTGAAGCAATTTGCGATCATCCAGGAATTGACGGCGTTACATTTGTGGGCTCAACAAAGGTCGCAAAAATTGTTTATGCCAGAGCAACATCTAATTTAAAAAGAGCCGTTTGTCTGGGCGGAGCAAAAAATCATTTAATAGTTCTACCTGATGCTAATATTGAGATGACAGCAAACAATGTTGCTGCATCAATGAGCGGCTGTGCCGGTCAGCGTTGTATGGCTGCCTCCGCGATGGTTGGTGTCGGTGCTGTTGATCATATAATTGAAAAACTTTGTGAAGAAACTAGAAAGATTGTTCCGGGTGAAAACCTCGGCGCAGTAATTACAAAAGCAGCAAAAGAAAGAATTGAAAATTATATAACAGAAGCCGAAGAGCAGGGCGCAAAAATTTTGGTCGATGGAAGAGGAGCAGTTGTGGAAGGAAAAGAGGACGGTTTTTATGTAGGCCCTACGGTAATTGATTACGTAAAACCTGATATGAAAATTGCTAAAGAGGAAGTATTCGGTCCCGTACTTTCAATTATGCGAAGCGAAACATTGGATGAGGCCATTGAAATTGAGAACAGTTCACAATACGGGAATGCCGCAGCTGTATTCACGCAGAGCGGTGGACTCTCAAAATACGTAGCAGAAAAAGCAAGCGCCGGGATGATAGGAGTAAATATCGGAGTTCCCGTTCCGCGTGAGCCGTTTTCATTCGGCGGATGGAACGAATCAAAGTTTGGTGTGGGGGATATAACAGGTAAAAGTTCAGTTGAGTTTTTAACAAAACCCAAAAAAATAACTACAAAATGGAATCCCGAATCAAAAACAAATTGGATGAGTTGAGTTGCTTAACAAATTTAAAAATAAGATAATGACAACAGTCATTCTGAGGAAAACGACGAAGGAGTTTTACCAAGAACCTTTATTACTTAATTAAGAGATTCTTCACTTCGCTGAGAATGACAAAATGAATAAAAAAATTTAATATTTTTAATCAAGAGGAAAAAATGGCAAACATAGTAAAAGGCGGACTTATTCAGGCAACTCTTTCGGAATCAACCGAACAGCCGATCGAAAAAATAAAACAATCAATGATAGACAAACACGTTGCAATGATTGAAGATGCAGGTCAAAAAGGTGTGCAAATTCTTTGTCTTCAGGAATTATTTTATGGTCCATATTTTTGTGCAGAACAGAAAACCAAGTGGTATTCTATGGTAGAACAAATCCCTGATGGACCAACTACTAAACTAATGCAAGAACTTGCAAAGAAACACAGTATGGCAATAGTTGTACCGATTTATGAAGAAGAAATTACTGGCGTATATTACAATACTGCTGCTGTTATTGATGCAGACGGAAAATATTTAGGTAAATATCGTAAACATCATATACCGCACTGCAATCCAGGGTTTTGGGAAAAATTTTATTTTAAACCTGGTAATTTAGGTTTTCCAATATTTAGAACTGCATACGCTGACATTGGTGTTTATATTTGTTATGATAGGCATTTTCCTGAAGGTGCAAGAGCATTAGGACTAAACGGAGCACAAGTTGTTTTCAATCCTTCAGCTACTGTTGCCGGACTTTCACAGTATTTATGGGAACTTGAACAACCGGCACACGCAGTTGCAAATGGTTATTTTGTTGGTGCAATAAATCGTGTGGGTACAGAAGCACCTTGGAATATAGGTGAATTTTACGGAAGCAGTTATTTCTGCTCTCCGAGAGGTAAATTAATTGAGCAGGCTTCAAGAGATAAAGACGAACTAGTAGTCGCAGATCTCAATCTTGATGAAATACAAGAAGTGAGAGATGTTTGGCAATTTTACCGTGACAGAAGACCGGAGACTTATGAAGCACTTACAAAAATTTAGTAAGTAAATAATGCCTGTCTGCCGACTTAACAGGCACATAATGAACGGATAAAATAAATTTTCGCTGATTCAAATTTTAATTTGGAGTTGAAATGAAGAAAGAAGTAATATTACAAAAACATAAAGATTATCTTTTCCCAAGTGTTGCTAATTATTACAAAGAACCGCTTGTAATTGAAAGAGGTGAAGGATCTTATGTTTACGATGTTGAAGGTAATAAATATTTAGATTTTTTCGGAGGAATATTAACAGTAAGTGTTGGTCACTGTAATTCCAAAATAAGTGATAAAATAGCAGAGCAGGCACATAAATTACAGCACACCTCAACTCTTTATCCAAATGAAAATATTGTTACTCTTGCTGAAAAATTAGCACAAATTACTCCCAGGAAACTTCAAAAAAATTTTTTTACAAACAGTGGTACCGAAGCAAATGAGACGGCTGTGTTTTTTGCCCAGCAATTTACAAAGAGACAGGAAATAATAGCGTTAAGACACAGCTACAGCGGAAGGTCAATGTTGGCAATGAGTTTAACCGCTCATTCATCCTGGAGACACGGTGCTACACAAGGAGGAATTAAACACGCAGTAAGTCCTTATTGTTACCGTTGTCCATTTGGATTAGAATACCCCAACTGCGAACTGAAATGTGCAACAGATATTGAAGAATTAATTTTAACAACAACCACCGGAGAAATTGCTGCATTTATGGCTGAACCTATTCAGGGTGTAGGTGGTTTCATCACTCCTCCAAAGGAATATTTTAAAACTGTTCTTCCAATTATTAAAAAATACGGCGGTGTGTTTATTTGTGATGAGGTGCAAACCGGTTTCGGAAGAACCGGACAAAGAATGTTCGGTATTCAGCATTGGGAAGTTGAACCGGATATAATGACAATGGCAAAAGGTATTGCAAACGGAACTCCACTTGGTGTGACTATGGCAAGAACAGAAATAGCAGACAGCTTTACCGGACTTACAATTTCAACTTTCGGAGGAAACCCGGTTACAATGGCGGCTGCTTTGGCAACTATTCAAGTGATAGAAGAAGAAAATCTAGCTGCTAACGCTTACGAAGTAGGCGGGTTTTTAAGAGAAGGGCTGGAATCGCTGAAAGAAAAATATATTGCAATAGGTGATGTAAGAGGAATGGGGCTTATGCAGGCTCTTGAATTTGTAGGAGAAAACAAAACACCAGATTCAACAATGGTTAATAATCTTTTTGAAGAAATGAGAAAAGAGAAAGTGCTTATCGGAAAAGGCGGACTTTACGGTAATGTGGTTAGGATTGCCCCGCCACTGAATATAACTAGAAGCGAAGTAAGTGATTTTTTAAAATGTTTGGATAATTCATTAAGCAGAATTGTACCGGCAGATAAAACAGTGGTTTAAAAAAGCTGTTTAATTTTATTAAATATAAAAAACATTAAAATTCTATGAAAAATATTGCTGAAAAATTAACTAATGAAGAGTATGAAAAAAACTTTGCCGAACTTCATTCTCCGTTAACTCAAAATTCTGCAGTTTCCGAGGCAAATAGATGTTTATATTGCTATGACTCTCCTTGCATGAAAGCTTGTCCGACTCATATTGATATATCAACCTTTATAAAAAAAATATCTACAGGTAATTTACTTGGTTCTGCCAAAACTATATTTAGATCTAATTGGGTACCACTGACTTGTGCAAAGGCTTGTCCTGTGCAAGAGCTCTGTGAAGGAGCCTGTGTTTATGTAGAGAAAAGTGAAAAACCCATAGAGATAGGAAGACTTCAAAGATTTGTAATAGAAAATTATTTTAATTCCGATATGCCTCAAATGTTTGCTAAAGAAAAATCAAAAGGAAAGAGCGTGGGAATAATAGGCTCAGGTCCTGCGGGATTAGCTTGCGGAGCGGAACTTTCTTTAATGGGATATGATGTAAAAATTTATGAGGCAAATGATATCCCCGGTGGGCTTAACACCTGGGGAATTGCTCCTTATAAATTAAGACAAGCGGATAGTTTAAAAGAAGTTAATTATATAAAAAGTTTAGGACTCAAAATATCAACTGGCATAAAGGTTGGGGAAAGCATTTCTTTTGAGGAATTAATTAATAAACACGACGCTATTTTTGTTGGGATTGGATTGGGTGAAGCAACTAGGTTAAGAATCCCGGGAGAAGAACTTACAGGCGTGGTAGATGCATTAGATTTTATCGAGAACGTAAAAAATGAAAAATGGAATGAAGTAAATGTAGGCAAAAGAGTAGCGGTGATTGGTGCGGGTAACACTTCGATTGATGCGGTTACGGAGGCAAAAAGACTAGGCGCGGAACAGGTCTTTATAATTTATCGGAGAGGGACAGAGGATATGTCTGCCTACGATTTTGAATATGAACTTGCAAAAAAAGATGAAGTTATTTTTCATTTTAAAACAATGCCTAAAAAAATAATCGGTGAAAAGTTTGTTGAAGGCATTGAATGTGTAAAAGTTGAACTCGGAGAGAGAAATGAAAAAGGTAAAAGAGAAATAAATATTGTTCCTAATTCTGAGTTTGTTTTACCTGTAGATATGGTTATAAAAGCTGCCGGACAAAAAATCAACAACAGCTTTTTGAATAACGTTGAAGGGATAAAAATAGACAGAGGCATGTTAATCGTCGATGGCAAAACATATCAAACCGGTAACCCGAAAATATTTGCCGGGGGCGATTGTATTAACGGAGGCAAAGAAGTTGTCAATGCTGCTTACGACGGTAAGATGGCAGCTCATGGTATCTATAAATATTTAAAGGGATAAATTTTAATTATAGGATAAATAATGGCTGATCTTTCAACAAATTGCGGGGGAATAAAATCCCCAAATCCATTTTGGCTGGCTTCGGCTCCGCCATCAAACTCGGCATATCAAAACTGTAAGGCATTTGAGCAGGGCTGGGGCGGCACTGTTTGGAAAACTATCGGCGAACCTGTGATGAATATTTGCAACCGCTACGGTGGTTTGGATGTTAACGGTTTGAAATTAGCCGGACTGAATAATATAGAATTAATTAGTGATAGACCCATTGAAAGGAATTTCAAAGAAATAGCGGAGACAAAAAAACTTTGGCCTGACAGAGCCGTTATAGTTTCATTGATGGTCGAATCAAAAAAAGAAACCTGGCAGGATATAGTTAAAAGAACTATTGACACAGGTTGCGATGGTATTGAACTGAATTACGGTTGTCCTCACGGAATGAGCGAAAGAGGCATGGGTGCAGCAGTTGGACAAGTTCCGGATTACTGCAAAATGATTACAGAATGGGTTACTGAAGTTTCAACAATTCCAGTATTAGTAAAATTAACCCCAAATGTTACAGACATTGTTTACCCTGCTCGTGCAGCTAAGCTTGCAAATGCAGACGGTATTTCCCTGATAAATACAATAAACAGTATAATAGGAATTGATTTGGATACTTTGGAAATTCAGCCGTCAGTAGCAGGAAAAGGAAGTCACGGGGGATATGCAGGTCCGGCTGTAAAACCGATAGCTCTGCATTTGGTCTCTCAGGTTGCAAGAGATAAAGAAGTTGATATACCAATATCAGGTATAGGAGGAATAAATAATTGGAAAGACGCTGCTGAATTTATTCTCCTTGGCGCATCATCCGTGCAAGTGTGTACTGCGGTAATGCATCACGGATTTAGGATTGTGGAAGATATGATAGACGGACTTTCAAATTGGATGGATTCAAAAGGATTTAAAACACTCGATGATGTAATCGGAAAATCACTACACAGAGTTGATGATTTCGGTAACTTCAATCTTTTGCATAAAACAACGGCAAGAATCAATCAGGAGAAATGTATACACTGTAATCTTTGTTATATTGCCTGTGAAGACGGAGCTCATCAATGCATAGATTTAACCCCGGTAAACGGACATAATGAAACCGTTGTAAGAGAAGAAGACTGCGTGGGATGCGATCTCTGCTCGATTGTATGTCCCGTTGAAGGTTGTATAACTATGGTTCGAAAAGATGACGGTAAGGAAGAGAAAACCTGGAATGAATTGGTTCAACAATTCAAGGATAAAGGGGAAGAATTAAGCTGGGAAAAATTAGCTGAATTTCAGAAAAAGCACGGAATAGTAATTCATTAGCTGTCAGCGGTCAGCTTTCAGCATTCAGCAATAATTTAATGGGGGTTAAAATGAAAGATTTTAGGAACTTAAAAGTTTGGGAAAAAGCTCATTTATTTACTTTGGAGATTTATAAAATAACATTGTTATTTCCTAAAAGTGAACTGTATGGCTTATCATCTCAAATTAAAAGAGCAACATCATCCATTCCAACAAATATTGCTGAAGGATGTGGAAGAGGAAGTGACGCGGATTTTGGTAGGTTTTTACAAATTGCAATTGGTTCTGCATCAGAAATAGAATATTTATTAATTCTATGCTCAGATATTGGAATATTGAATTTAGATAAGTTAAAAAATTTAACAGAAAAAATAATTGAAATAAAAAAGATGTTAGCAACATTAATTAAAAAGCTGAAAGCCGACAGCTGATTGCTGAAAGCTTCAAGGAGCGAACATGTCAACACTTATTAAAAACGGAAGAATAATAACCGCGGAGCAGGATTACACTGCGGACATATACATTGAAAACGAGAAAGTAACTACTATAAGCAGTAATTTAAAAATTGAAGCCGATAATGTTTTGGACGCCTCCGGAAAATATGTAATTCCCGGTGGAATTGATGCACACACCCACCTCGATATGCCTTTTGGCGGAACGGTCTCTTGTGATGATTTTGAGAACGGCACACGTGCAGCTGCATTCGGTGGTACTACTTCTATTGTTGACTTTGCAATTCAAACCAAAGGGAACAAAATGAGAGAAGCGCTCGATACCTGGTGGGCAAAAGCCGAGGGAAAAGCGACAACCGATTACGGTTTACATATGATTGTAACGGATCTACCCGATGCCGACATCGAAGATATGAGTGATATGGTAAAAGAGGGAGTTACAAGTTTCAAATTGTTCATGGCTTATCCCGGTGTTTTAATGTCTGATGATGCTACAATATTTAAAGCTTTAAAACATACAGCTAAAACCGGGGCACTTGTTTGTATGCACGCAGAGAACGGTAACGTAATTGACTTAATTGTACAGCAGGCATTGGCAGAAGGAAAAACAGCACCGATTTATCACGCACTTACCAGACCAACAACCGCAGAGGGTGAAGCAGTAAATCGCTCTATTGCTTTAGCCGAAATGGCGGGTGCACCTGTTTATATTGTTCACGTTTCGTCAAACGATGCACTTGAAAAAATTGCAGAAGCAAGGGACAAGGGTCTGCCTGCTTACGGTGAAACCTGTCCCCAATATTTGTTTCTTTCCATCGACGACGATATGAACAAACCGGGTTTTGAAGATGCAAAGGTTGTTTTCACTCCTCCTTTGAGGGAAAAATGGCATCAGGATAAACTCTGGGCAGGACTAAAAAAGAATGCTCTTCAAATAGTGTCTACTGATCACTGTCCGTTCTGTTTCAAAGAACAAAAAGAACTTGGAATAGGTGATTTCACAAAAATACCCAACGGAGGTCCTGGAATAGAACACAGACTCCAGCTCTTATATCAGGGTGGGGTAAATGAAAAAAGAATTTCGCTTAACAGATGGGTTGAACTTTGCAGTGCAAATCCCGCAAAAATGTTTGGAATGTATCCAAGGAAAGGAACAATTGCTGTCGGTTCTGACGCAGATATAGTTATCTGGGATCCGAATAAAGAATACACAATATCCGCACACTCACACCATATGTGCGCAGATTATTCGATGTTTGAGGGTAAAAAAGTTAAAGGGAACGCAGAGACTGTTCTTTCCCGCGGAGAGATTATTGTAAAAGATAATGAATTTCTGGGCAAACCAGGAAGAGGGAAATTCATAAAAAGAGATACTTACGGAACAGCTTGGCAGTAAGTTATTAAATGAGTATTTCACTAAACAAAGCAATAGGGGACGATCTTTTAATTTGGCGGGATGAATTTCCCATCTTAAAAAAATCCACTTATCTCATCTCAAACTCTTTGGGTGCAATGCCGAGAAGCGTTTATGATAGAATGCACGAATACGCCGACACCTGGGCAAATCTGGGAGTTAAAGCCTGGCAGGAAACCTGGTGGGATATGTCATTGCAAACCGGAAATTTAATTGCTCCTTTAATTGGCGCTGGACAAAATGAAATTACAATGCATCCTAATGTTTCATTAATTCAGTCTATTATTGTTTCATCTTTTAACTTTGAAGGCAAAAGAAACAAAGTAGTTTATACGGATTTAGAATTTCCTTCCGATATGTACGTTTACCAAGGGTTTGCTAAAAACAGAGGCGCACAAATTGAAATTATAAATTCCGAAGACGGTTTTATTCCTTCAACAGAAAAGCTATTGGATGCAATTGACGAAAACACTTTACTTGTTCCCGTTTCTCACGTACTTTTTAGAAATGCATATAGAATGGATATAAAATCAATTGTTGAAAAAGCACATTCAGTGGGGGCGTTGGTTGTGCTCGATGCTTATCATTCAGTAGGTACACTTGAAGTAGACGTTAAAAAACTTGGGGTTGACATATTAATGGGCGGAGTTTTGAAATGGCTGTGCGGCGGACCCGGTGGTGGATTTTTGTGGGTAAAACCCGAGCTGAGAGAAAAACTTGAACCCGAAGTAACAGGATGGCTTGCACACAATAATCCATTTGCTTTTGAAGACGAAATGGAATTTACAAACAATGCATACAGATTTATGAATGGCACACCAACCATTCCTTCTTTTTATGCCGCACAGGAAGGTCCTAAAATTATTAATCGAATCGGAATAGATAAGATCAGGGAAAAATCAA
>CAZTZZ010000031.1:0-3661 GCA_964617905.1 uncultured Ignavibacteriaceae bacterium
AACTCCGAAGGAGTGATATATAACAAGTGTTTTTTCAGATTTATAAACTAAAAGTATATTTGCATAAGTGAACAATATGTCACCTCTTTGAGGTTTAAGTTTGAATGAATCTAACAATTTTATAATAATTTCACCCCTTTGGGGTTTACTAAAGAAAAAATAAATTGTGTAAATAAGCATATTAAGAATTATTTAAGTTATGTAGATGAAAGCATTAAATTTATGAAAAAAAATCCGATAACTACCAAGGAGGAACAGATTAAAAACTTTACAGATAAAATTAGATTTAAAGTATATTAATCGTGTATTTTAGAATTATAAAAATTAATATTAATTAAATGTCTGAAAAATCTTTAGTAATAATACCAACTTTTAACGAACTTTCTAATGTACAGAAATTAGTTCCTGATATTCTTTCGCGGTATGAAAAATATGATTTAGATGTATTAATTGTCGACGATAACTCCCCTGATGGTACAAGTAAATTTATAAAAGAACTGATGAAGGAAAGTCACAGGGTTAAATTAATTACACGCAAAGCAAAATTGGGATTAGGAACGGCTTACATTGAAGGCTTCAAGTTTGCATTAAAAAATCAATATGATTTTATTTTTGAAATGGACGCAGATTTTTCCCACGACCCGAAAGAAATACGAAATTTCTTGAAGAAAATTAAAACCTGTGATTTAGTTTTAGGAAGCCGCTACAAAGAAGGTGTAAATGTTGTAAACTGGCCCATTAAAAGATTGCTCCTGAGTTATTTTGCAAACGGATACACTCGATATATTACAGGATTAAAAGTATGTGATTCAACCGGCGGTTTTAAATGCTTCAGAAAAGAAGTTATTGATGCAATTGATTTAGACAATGTTAAATCCAACGGTTATGCTTTTCAGATTGAAATGACATTTAAAGCCTGGAAAAAAGGTTTTAAAATTTGTGAAATTCCAATCATATTTATCGATAGAAGAGAAGGCCATTCAAAAATGTCCAAGAAAATTGTACACGAAGCTGTTTTTATGGTTTGGAAATTAAGAATACGAAGTATTTTCGGACGCCTTTAATGAACCCTCAAATTGATCTTTCGGTCATAATAGTTAATTATAATGTTAAAGATTTTCTCCAGAGTCTTTTGCTTTCCTTAAACAAAGCTTTAAAAAATATTTCACACGAAATTTTTATAGTCGATAATGCTTCAACCGACGGAAGCGTTGAACTGATCAAAAACAGTTTCCCCGAAGTAACTCTGATCGATAATAAAATTAATCTCGGTTTCAGTAAAGCAAATAATCAGGGTATGAAAATTTCAAAGGGTAAATACATTCTTCTTATAAATCCTGATACACTAGTTAGCGAAGACACACTATCCGAAATGATAAACTTTTTTGAAGAACACCCCGAAGTAGGTTTAGCGGGTTGTAAAATATTAAATCCTGACGGTACGCTGCAGCTTGCATGCAGAAGAAGTTTGCCGGGTCCGTGGACATCATTCTGCAAAGTAACAGGACTGAGCACACTTTTTCCCAAATCAAAAATATTTGCCCGGTACAATCTTACATATCTTGATGAAAATAAATCCTGTGAAGTTGATGCTGTCTCAGGTTCATTCATGATGTTTACCCGTGAGGTTTATGAAAAGATAGGTGGACTGGACGAAGAATATTTTATGTACGGAGAAGATTTGGAATTTTGTTACAGAATTCAGGAAGGCGGATATAAAATATTTTATGTAGCTTCAACACAAATCATACATTATAAAGGCGAAAGCACAAAAAGAAGCTCGGTTGATGAAACAAAGATTTTTTACAAGGCAATGCATCTTTTTGTTAAAAAACATTTTTCCACTTCTTTTGTTGTGGAATTTATTTTACGTTCTGCAATATTGGCCCGCGGGTTTATTTCATTTCTCGGAAAATATAAGCTTATAATTCTGGCAATGTTTCTCGATTTTCTGTTTTTTGATTTATCTCTTTTTGCCGCCGAAAAATTTTACGTCGGTTATAAAAATTGGTCGGGCTTTCCTTCTGAAAATTTGATATTTATCTATACCGTGCCGTTATTTATCCAGCTTTTTGTTTCAACTGTTACAGGTGTTTATCAAAAAGATAAACTTTCTATATTCAGAAATATAATTAGTATTCTCATCGGTTTTTTAATATTAACATCGCTTACATTTTTCTTAAAACAATTTGCTTACAGCAGGGCTGTTGTTCTAATAGCATATTCTATATTTTCTGTTCTTATTATACTCTGGAGACTTGTATTCAGGGTCTTTTCAAAAAAAGGATTGTTGAACGATGAAATAAAAAACAGAAAAGCTTTAATTGTGGGGTTAGACGAATTTTCGGTAAGCATTGCAAAAAAGCTTGAAAGTAATTCAATAAAATTATTTTCCGTCGCCGGATTAATCAGCAAGTCTTTCAGTAATGTTGGAGAAAACAGAAATCAATTTAAAGTAATTGGAAGCATTGAGAATATTAGAAAAGTAATAATTGACAAAAAAATAAATGAAGTAGTGTTTTCAACTTCGGATTTATCCTATTCACAAATAATGGGAATTGTATCAAATTGTAAAAATTTAGGTGTTGAATTTAAATTAGTGGGAAAAAACTTAGATTATATTGTTGGGAAAACTTCGGTTGAAATGCTTGACGATGTTCCTGTAATTGAACTTAACTATAATATAAATCAATTCCCTCACAAACAGATAAAAGCGATATCCGATTATCTGTTGGGAACAGTAATTTTGTTTTTCATTTATCCTTTTATATATTTAATTTTCAATCGAAAAAAAGAGAATTCTGATTATATTAAAGCAATATTAAATGTTCCCTCTATTTTTTCGGGAAAGGTAAGTTTTGTAGGTCCGAAGACTACAACTAAAAATAATTCTAGTTTTTATAAAGGCAAAAAGGGGTTAACCGGACTTTGGTATACTGAAGGTGAAGAAAAAAACAAGGAAGATAAGTTAGATATTTTTTATGCACGTAATCAGAATATCTGGCTTGATTTAGATATTCTAAGAAGAACATTATTAAAGATGATGAAGGAAAAATAGGATGGCTAAAACTATATTGGATTTTGAAAAGCCCATTTATGAATTGGAAGCAAAATTGGAAGAAATGAGAAAGTATGCAGATAATCTTGACATATCTTCTGAGATAAAAAAAATTGAAGACAAAGTGCAAAGTCTGAAAGAATCAGTTTATAAAGATTTAACAAGATGGCAGCGTGTTCAACTTGCCCGTCACCCAGACCGTCCTTATACACTTGACTATATTTATGCAATGACTAACAATTTTGTTGAGCTTCACGGTGATAGACAATTTAAGGATGACAAAGCAATTGTCGGAGGTTTCGCTGAACTCGATGAATATAAGGTAATGATCATCGGGCATCAAAAAGGAAGAGATACAAAATCAAATCTCTATAGAAATTTTGGAATGGCTAACCCAGAAGGATACAGAAAAGCTTTAAGGTTGATGAAACTAGCTGAGAAATTTAACAAACCGGTTATTACAATGCTTGATACACCCGGTGCTTATCCCGGATTGGAAGCCGAAGAAAGAGGACAGGCAGAAGCAATAGCGAGAAATCTTTTGGAAATGAGCAGGTTAAAAGTTCCGATTATTGTTGTAATTATTGGTGAAGGTGCCAGCGG
>CAZTZZ010000031.1:3761-9344 GCA_964617905.1 uncultured Ignavibacteriaceae bacterium
TTAAAAGAAGAATTGGAAAATTTACTTAAAATTAAACCTGAAAAATTATTGGAAGACAGGATAGAAAAATTTGAAAAGATGGGGGTATTTGAAGAATAATCTTCTTAAAAACAAAAAACAAAGTTAAAAATATTACATTTTTCAAATCTTAAGGTTGAAAATTTTAAATATATGGTAGTATATAAGACAACAGTTCGAGTCCGTTATGCAGACACAGATCAAATGAAAATTGTTTACCACGGAAAATATTTGGAATATTTTGAAGTAGGCAGGACCGAAATGATGAGAGACCTTGGATTACCATATAAAGTAATTGAAGAAAACGGATATATCATGCCATTAATTGAATCAAACATGAAATATAAAACCCCGGCTTTATATGACGAACTTTTAGAAGTAGAAACAAGAGTTGAGAAACTTCCTTTGGCTAGAGTGCACCTTGATTACACAATTAAAAGTCTTGATAGAAATTTAACTGTTGTGGAAGGATACACTGATTTAGTTTTTATTAAAAGAGAAACAAACAAAATTACAAGATCGCCTGAATTTTTTATAAATAAATTTTTACCTCTCTTTGATAAAAAAGATTAATATCCCTAATATGTTGTTTAACAAAAACAACAATTTGAATTGATGTTTCAAAAGTTAAAAGAACTCTCAAAAGATACGGCTATTTACGGCATCAGTACGATGGTCGGACGGTTTCTTACCTTTCTTTTAGTTCCGCTTTATACAAATGTTTTTATAAAAAGTGATTATGGAATTGTTTCGAACCTTTATATTTTTATTGCAATAATGAATGTAGTATTCATTTATGGGATGGACTCAGCATTTCTTAAATATTCATCTAAAATAAAAATCGGTGATAAAAAAGATAATTTCTCCACTCCTTATTTATCGGTTGTTATTATAGGGATTATTTTATTTGGAATAATTTTCATCTCAAAAACAAAACTTGCTTTGGTTTTAAATATTCCATCAAATTACATTTATCTTTTCAATTACGCAGCACTCATTTTATTTATAGATGCAATTGCAATTATTCCTTTTATAAAATTAAGACTGGAAAGAAATGCCAAGAAGTTTGCTTCATTTAAAATTATTAACATCTGTATAAATGTAGCTCTTAATCTTTACTTAATACTGATTTTAAAATTTGATATCGAAGCAATATTTATAGCCAACCTGACTGCTTCTGCAGTTACTTATTTACTTTTGTTCCCGTCTGTAATTTCTAATTTAAGATTGAAAATTAATAAAGAACTTTTGAAGAGGTTGTTAAAATTCGGACTTCCGTATTTTCCCGCAAGTTTGGGAGCTATATTAATTCAAGGTATTGACAGACCGATTCTTGGACATTTAACGGATTTAAGTACAGTCGGTGTCTATACGGCAAACTATAAACTCGGTATTTTTATGATGCTTTTTGTAAGCATGTTTCAATTTGCCTGGCAGCCTTTTTTTCTTCAAAATGAGGATGAGAAAAACGCAAAAGAACTCTTTTCAAAAGTTTTTACATATTTTACATTGATCGGCTGCACAGTACTTGTTTTAATATCATTGTTCATTTCGGATATTGTAAAGATCAATTTTTTCGGACATTCCATTATCGGTTCTGATTATTGGGGAGGACTGAACATCGTGCCGGTTATTCTTTTGGGGTATCTTTTTTACGGTTTTTATATTGTGTTTACGGCAGGGATTTATATTAAAGAAAAAAGTATTTATATCCCGTTTATTACTTTGGGTGGAGCAGCAATAAATATTGCATCTAACTTTTTATTAATACCAATATACGGAATTATGGGCGCGGCATTTTCAACGCTTGTAAGTTATTTATTTATGGCAGCCGCATTGTTTTTTGTTACCCGTAAATTTTATAAAATTCAATATGAATTTGTTAGAGTGGGGAAAATATTGTTCGGAATTTTTATTGTTGCATTTGTTTATTATTGGACCTTGAATTCTGGAGGATTAATTCTTATTTACAAAATATTATTATGCTTTTTGTTTATAATTTACATATTAGTGTTTGTAATTAATAAGCAGGAAATCAGAGTTTTAAAAGAAAAAATATTCAAAATATCTTAAAGGGATTTTATAGTTGGAAAAAATTGAATTAAAAGTTAAAAGATTATCCGAAGAATTTTTAGATGTAGCACTTCCTTCATATTCAACAGATGGCAGCAGCGGTATGGATATCAGAGCCGCAGTTACAGATGAAGAAATTATTCACGCCGGTAAAGTAAAACTGATATCTACCAATATTGCCGTAGAGATTCCGAAAGGATTTGAAATACAGGTAAGACCGAGAAGCGGATTGGCGGCAAAACACGGAATCGGAATTCTAAATTCACCCGGAACTATCGACTCGGATTACAGGGGCGAAGTAAAAATTATACTCTTTAATTTTAGCAATGAGGACTTTGTAATAAAACGCGGTGACAGAATTGCACAATTAGTCCTTGCAAAAACATATTCTGCAAATATCATCGAATCAAATGAATTGGTGGATACGGAAAGGGGTGCCGGAGGCTTCGGACATACAGGGAAATCATAAAAGAAAGATAAAGCTATTGTAGAACGAAACGCTGATTAGTTCATACAATAAAAGTCATATTATTTTTATAATATCTTTATATATAATTGACCTAAAAAATTTATACATTTACTGTGGAAATTTTGCCGGGATTAATCGATCAATTTTTCAAATATCTCTTCATTTATAACTTAATGATAATAAAAAATTTTATTTTATGAGCGACTTCATTCATTTACATAACCATTCTCACTACAGTCTGCAGGATGGAGCTTGTACAATAGACGGACTTATTGAAGCAGCTAAAAAAAATGATATGCACGCCGTTGCTTTAACCGATCACGGTGTTATGTACGGCATTGCAGAGTTTTACAGGAAAGCAGTATCTGCGGGAATAAAACCAATAATTGGAATGGAAGCCTATATTGTTAAAGAAGGCTCAAGGTTCGAAAAAGGCAAAACCGACCCGGATAACGGAAGAAAGAGAGCAAAACATTACAACCATTTAATTCTTCTTGCAAAAAACATTCAGGGTTATAAAAATCTTGCAAAGCTTTCCACTTTGGGGCACACAGAAGGCTTTTATTACAAACCGAGAATCGACCTTGAATTGCTTAGAAAATACAGTGATGGTTTAATCTGTACATCGGCCTGTGCAGGCGGAATTGTTTCTACTCATCTTATTAATAATGATTACGATAAAGCCAGGGAAACTGCAAAAACTTTCAAAGATATTTTTGACGATGATTTTTACCTTGAAATTCAAGACCACAAAATGGACGCCGAAAAAGTTGTTCTGGAAGGGATGCCAAAACTTTCCAGTGAATTGGGTATAAAATTAGTTGCCACAAACGACTGCCACTATATTGAAAAAGAACATTCAATTGCGCACAACATTCTTCTGCTGTTAGCCGACAAAACCGGAAGAGATTACAGGGATTTAAGGTATCAAACAAACGAAATTTACTTTAAATCTCAGGATGAAATGAAGGCACTTTTTAAAGACTACAAAAATGCGATTGAAAATACTCTTGAGATAGATGCAAAAATAGATTTAAAACTTGACCCTGACGGTTATCATTTTCCTAACTTTCCAATACCCGAAGATTCACCCGCAGAAACGTTGGATGAATATTTTGAAATACTTGCCGAAGAAGGACTCAATAAAAAATACAGTAAAATTTCATCCGAAATTAAAGAGCGTTTTGAGTATGAAATTTCTACAATCAAGCAGATGGGATTTGCCGGATATTTTTTAATTGTTCAGGATTTTATTAATGCTGCAAAGAAAAAAAATATTCCTGTCGGTCCGGGCAGGGGAAGTGCTGCTGGCAGCTTGGTTGCTTATACTTTGGGAATCACAAATATAGACCCATTAAAATATAATCTGCTTTTCGAAAGATTTTTAAACCCGTCCAGGAAATCAATGCCCGATATTGATATTGATTTTGCCGATGACCAGCGTAATGATGTAATTGAATATGTAAGGGAAAAATACGGCAGCGATTGTGTGAGCCAGATAATTACGTTTAACAGGCTCTCCTCAAAAATGGTTCTTAGAGATGTTGCCAGAGTTTTAAATATTCCTATTCCTACTGTTAATAACATTACAAAATATATTCCTTCAAAATTCGGAAAGGTTTTTACGATTGACGAAGCAATAAAAAAAGTACCCGAATTAAGATATTTAAAAACTACAAAAGAACCCGATCTTCAGAATTTAATTAAATATGCAAAGGTGCTTGAGGGGATGAACAGGAACGCTTCCAAGCACGCAGCGGGTGTTGTAATTTGTCCCGAAGAAATAAGTAATTTTGTTCCCCTTGCTAATGCGGTTAATCAAACCGAAGTTGTTACGCAGTACAATATGAAGGAAATTGAACAAGCAGGATTGCTTAAAATGGATTTCCTAGGCTTGCGTACGTTGACAATTATAAGAGATGCGATAAAGTTAATTAAGCAAAATCATAACAAAGAAATTGATATTGATGAAATACCTCTCGACGATGACAATACTTACAAATTATTTTCAAACGGTCAGACAACAGGCGTGTTCCAGTTTGAATCTCCCCCGATGCGTGAATATTTAAAGAAACTTCAACCTAATTCTATTAACGATTTAGCGGCAATGAATGCACTTTACCGTCCCGGACCTATGGAATTTATAAATGAATTTATCGAAAGAAAATACGGTAAAACAAAGGTTGCTTATCTACACCCGTTATTGGAGCAAATATTAAAAGAGACATACGGAATTATTGTTTACCAGGAACAGGTAATCCAGATTGCAAATAAAATCGGCGGAATGAGTCTTGCTGAAGCTGACCTTTTAAGAAGAGCAATGGGTAAAAAAGATCTGAAAGCAATGTCAAAGTTGAAGAAACAATTTCTTGAAGGAGCTGTTAATAACGGAGTAAAGCAGGATGTAGCCGTACAAATAGTAGAGAATATTGAAAAATTTGCCAACTATGGTTTTAATAAAAGTCATGCCGTCGCCTACAGTCTGGTGGCTTATCAAACAGCATATTTAAAAGCCCATTACACACCCGAATTTTTAGCTGCAAACTTAACAAACGAATTTGGTAATTCGGATAAAGTGGCGGCATTTTTAGAAGACTGCAGAAAATTAAAGATAGAGGTTTTACCGCCAGACGTAAATAATCCCACGGTAAACTTTAACGTGGAGAACGGTAAAATACGATTCGGAATGAGTGCCATTAAAAATGTTGGAATACCTGCAGTTGAAGAAATAATAAAGTTGAAAAAAATATCAGATACAAATTTTACAAGTCTTTTTGATTTTTGTTCAAAGGTAGATACACGAATAGTGAACAAAAGAGGACTGGAAGGATTGGTCTTGGCAGGTTCGTTCGATTCTGTTAATAATAACAGAGCTGCATTGTTTGCTTCAATTGAAACTGCCTTGGAGTTCGGTCATAAAGTACAGAACTCAAAGATCACTTCAGAAAATAGTTTGTTCGGGGACAGTCAAGAAGATATTAAAATAAAATCACCAGAATTAGTAGATACTGAAAAATGGACAA
>CAZTZZ010000031.1:9444-27917 GCA_964617905.1 uncultured Ignavibacteriaceae bacterium
CAAGAAGATATTAAAATAAAATCACCAGAATTAGTAGATACTGAAAAATGGACAACGAAAGAACGCTTGGCTAAAGAAAGAGAGGTAACGGGATTTTATATTACCGGGCATCCGCTTACAAATTACTTGTTGGAATATAACTCTTTTGCAACGGTTAAACTTGGCTCTGCTATCGAACACCAAAACGATGAAATAGTAAGGGCTTGCGGAGTAATAACAACCATAAAAAGAAAAATTGATAAATCGAACAGAACAATGGCATTTTTTACTTTGGACGATTTATCCGGTTCGTGCGAATGTTTAATGTTTGCTAAAGTTTATGAAAAGTACGGTCAATATATAGAAGAAGAAAATTGTGTAATTATTGTCGGTAGACCGGAAAGCAGCGGTGATACTATTAAACTTCATATTGAAGAAATAATACATATTGAAAAAGCTAAAGAAAAATTTACAAAAAGTGTAAAAATTAATTTTGACGAGCATAAATATGGGGAGAAAGAACTATCTTTAATAAAAGAAATACTAAATAATAATAAGGGCAAAATTCCAATATATCTTCATTTAAAAAATAACGGTTCAAAAGGCAGGTTATTCTTTTTAAATGAATATAAAGTAAATCCTTCTAATGAATTTATTAATTCCATTACCAGTATGTTTGGAGATGGCTCTGTTCAATTATGTCAATGATAAATAACAGAATAAGTGTAAAAAAAATGACAATTTGTGTAACTATTATAAAAAGAGTTGAATAACATAACTCTATTTAGTATAATTTGCACTTAAAATTTTTTTTAATCGGAAGTTTATATGAGTAATGATAATAACAAATATTGGGCATTAATTTTAGGAGCATCATCCGGCTTTGGCAGAGCTACCGCTCTTCAATTAGCAAAGGATGGTTTTAATATTATTGGTGTGCATTTGGACAGGCAAGCAACTATGCAAAATGTTAAGGATATAGTTGAAAGCATTGAAGGTTTTGGAGTTAAACAAAAATTTTATAATATTAATGCTGCAGATGCACTTAAACGCTCAGAAGTTGTAAAAGATTTAAAAATACTTTTGGATGGGAACCCATTGGTAAAAGTGATAATGCATTCTTTAGCATTCGGCAGTTTAAAAAACTTTATTTATAAAAACAGGGATGTCGGAACTACCAAAGCACAGTTGGAAATGACAATCGACGTGATGGCAAATTCATTGGTATATTGGGTGCAAGATATTTATACAAAAAATCTTTTAGCAGAAAAAGCAAGAATATTTGGGATGACAAGTTCTGGCTCGCATACGGTTATACCTACTTATGGTGCTGTCTCTGCAGCTAAAGCAGCTTTAGAAGCACACATTCGTCAGCTTTCTGAAGAACTGGGTTTTATGAAAGTATCAGCAAACGCAATTATGGCTGGTGTTACTGATACACCCGCACTAAGAAAGATTCCCGGTAACGAACAAATGATGGATGTTGCCAGAAGAAAAAACCCGAGAAAGAGACTAACAACACCCGAAGATGTATCTAAAGTAATATCTCTTCTCTGCAAAGACGGAGGAGAATGGATTTCAGGAGGAATTATTAATACGGACGGCGGGGAAGATGTTGTAAATTTTGTTGGACAAAAGTAATTTAAAAATTATATTACAGTATTATATTTTAAAGGAAAAAAATGAAACCATTAGAAATAACAGACGATAATTTTGAAGAGGAAGTATTAAAATCTGATTTACCCGTACTTATAGATTTTTGGGCTGCATGGTGCGGACCTTGTAGAATGATAGCTCCTTTGGTTGAAGAACTAGCAGGAGATTACGAAGGGAAAGTAAAAGTAGGTAAATTGGATGTTGATAACAATCAACAAACAGCTATAAAATACGGAGTGAGAAGCATTCCCACTTTACTTGTTTTCAAAAACGGTGAAGTCAAAGACACAATTATCGGCGCCGTTCCCAAAACGCAGATCTCACAAAAATTGGATGCAGTAGCATAGCAATCCAAGTAAAATTATTGATGTAATTTATAAAGGCTTGCTGTATGCGAGCCTTTTCTATTTTCAAACGATATCTCTATATGTCAAAAAAAATATGAATAAAATTTTAATATCAGATTCAATTGATATAAAATGTAAAGAAATTTTGGAGGATGCAGGTATTGAAGTTACTTATTTGCCTGAAATAACTCCCGATGAAATAAAAAATATAATTGGTGAATATAACGGACTTGTTGTAAGAAGCAGAACACAAGTAAACGATTCACTTTTAAAGTCTGCTGACAAATTAAATATTATAGGTCGAGCAGGCACAGGCTGCGATAATATAGATATTGGCGCCGCTACACGTAAAGGCATACTTGTTATGAATACTCCGGGAGGCAACACAATATCGGCAGCGGAACATACAATTGCTTTAATGTTATCCTTAAGCAGAAATATACCTCAAGCAAATGCTTCAATGAATTCAGGAAAATGGGAAAGAAAAAAATACAAAGGAGTTGAATTAAATAATAAGACTTTGGGAATTATCGGACTGGGAAAAATTGGAAGGGAAGTAGCAAATCGTGCTTTGGCATTTGGTATGAAAGTAATTTGTTATGATCCGTTGTTGTCAAAAGAATCAGCTTCTAAAGTAAATGTTAAATTAGTGAAACTGAAAGAATTATTTAACAGCTCAGACATTATCTCAATTCATGTACCCTTAACAAATGAAACAGAAAATATAATTTCTGAACTATCACTGAAAGAATGCAAAAATGGAGTTAAAATAATAAACTGCGCCAGAGGCGGTTTAATAGAAGAATCAGCTTTATTTAAATATTTGGAAAACGGGAAGGTCTCGGGTGCTGCAATTGATGTTTATAAAACCGAACCCCCTGACTTTGATAATCCTTTATTAAAAAATCCTAATGTAATTACAACTCCTCATCTCGGAGCCTCAACAAAAGAAGCCCAGCAAAAAGTTGCAGTTCAAATTGGAAATCAAATTGCTGATTATTTTAGCGGTAAAGAAATAAAAGGTGCGGTTAACTCAATTGGAATAGAAGCAATTAATAACAAAGATATTTTTCCTTTTGTAAAGTTAAGTGAAAAAATAGGGAAGATTTATTCTCAGCTAAGCAAAAGTAAATTAAAAAAAATTGATATCAATTATTGCGGAGAAACATTACACAAGTTTACACAATTGCTTTCAATTTCTGTTTTAAAAGGATTTTTAAATAATAAACTTGAAGAGACAGTAAACTTGATAAACGCGCCGCTGTTGGCTAAAGAAAATGGAATAATTATAAATGAAATTAAATCAAGCAGTAAAATAGATTATAAAAATTTACTAAGTGTCACATTTCATTCAAAGGATGAGTTAAGAAAATTTGACGGAACAGTTTTTGGCAATAAAGAAATCAGAATTATTGGGGTGAATAATTACAGACTTGAAGTTAACCCCGAAGGTTATATTTTATTCTATACTAATGAAGATAAGCCGGGTATGCTTTCTGTCGTTAGTAAAATTTTAGCGGAAAATAATATAAATATTGGGGGATTGTCTTTAGGGAGAAGAGACAAGGGTGAAATGGCCATTACTGTTATAAACATTGATAATCTCATTGATAAAAACACATTAGAAAAAATTTCATCAAATCAAGGAATCTCAAATGTAGGTTTCATGGAACTATAAAAAATTATTTTTTGTTAGACAATTGGTACTATTAATTATATTTTAAATCTTATACTTTCACTATAATTTAAAAGAAGGCAATAATGAAAAAATTCTACTTTATAATAACTTTTCTGTTCTTACCCAGTTTTATTGTTTTACCTCAATCTCAATTTAATTTTAATGTTGATTTTGCTAGTTTCAAATACGATTCTTCTTCAAATTATATAGAATTTTATTATTCATTTCCAGGAGAGCAACTAACAAGTGTAGAAAAAGACGGTAAAAAAATTATTGAAGGGTTACTACAAATACATATTAAAAATAATAAGTCTAATGAAGATTTTCTTAATAAAAAATGGAGAATACCAAGCCTGGCAAAAAAACAAATAGGTACAGGCAAAGTAAAAACCCAAAGTTTAGTAGGTATGATTGCATTTGTTATTCCTAGGGGAAGTTATACGTGTACAACTATGGGCTCTGACATTAATAATTCGTCTCAAGTAAAAGATTATACTTTTTCTTTTGATGTAGTTCCCTACAGTTCTTCACATCTAAAAATAAGCGACATTCAATTGGCTTCCAATATTAAAAATGACGGCGTTAATCAAAATTCTATTTTTTATAAGAATACTCTGGAAGTAATACCATACCCGATAGATATTTATGGAAAAGCAGCTCCGGTGGTTTTTTACTACAGCGAATTATACAATTTAGATAAAGCTGAAGATTTTAATAATCTTATTTTTGAAGCCTCTGTTATGAGTAGTGATAATCAAAAATTGTATTTAAAAAAAGCAAAAATGGGAAAGAAATTACCTGCAATTGTAAAAGTAGGAACTATTAATGTATCAAAATATCCAACCGGGAAATATAAATTAATTTTATCATTATCTGATAGTGTAAAAAACTTTGGTATAATTTCTTCAAAAGAATTTTTTGTTTATAATCCGGATATAACCAAAAAGACTTCTCTGGCTAAAAATACAGGTGGATTATTAAGCTCACAATTTGCTGTTTTGTCAGACGAAGAATGTGATAACATCTGGACACCATCCGAATACATAGCCACCCAAAATGAAATAGACCAATGGGAAAAAATAAGTACCCTAAAAGGTAAAAGAGATTATTTATTCAAGTTTTGGAATAAAAGAGACCTCAATAAAGCAACACCAAAAAATGAATATTATATAGAATAT
The DNA here is from genome assembly GCA_964617905.1 of uncultured Ignavibacteriaceae bacterium. GTDB lineage: Bacteria > Bacteroidota > Ignavibacteria > Ignavibacteriales > Ignavibacteriaceae. The sequence continues at coordinate 14,283 of CAZTZZ010000031.1, forward strand.
TTCAAAAGAGTGAAAGAAGCTTCAACAAGATTTAAAAATCTTTCAAGGAATGGTATTAAAACAGATATGGGGAGAGTATTTATTATGTACGGTGAACCGGAACAAATTGAAAGATTTCCGAACCAAAAAGATACTAAGCCCTATGAAATTTGGACTTACGAACAAATCGAAAGCGGTGTGTCATTTATTTTTGCCGATATAACCGGATTTTCTAATTATATTCTTGTTCATTCTACAAAAAGAAACGAATACCACGACGAGAATTGGTTGTCAAGAATTGCAACAAGATAAGTTAAAACATTTCCTCTATTAAAGGCATTAAATCATTTCTTAGATTTAGTGCCTTTTTATTTTCTATTTATAATTCCATTTAACTTAACGATTCAATAACTTTAAAAGTCTAAAAAAATTCTTAATATTAATGAAAAATATATTTGAGTATTTTCTGTTTATTTCATTCAGTTTCTTGTTTAAAATATTAGGACTGAATCTTTCCAGGAAAGTATCTGTGCTAATAGCCTTTTTCTTTTATTATATAATTCCAATTAGAAAAGAGACAGTTTTAAAAAACTTAAAATATGCATTCCCGGATTTATCTGATCAAAAAATAAGAAGAATATCGTTTGAAAATTACAAAAGCTTTGCTGTTACTTTTACTGAAATAATGCATTTACCGCATATTTCGAGCAAAAAATTGATTAATAATGTTGAATGCGAAAACTTGGATATTGTAAAAAAGAATTTTCAAGATGGAAATCCTGTAATTCTTTTAACAGCCCATTTCGGTAATTGGGAATATATGGCAACTTCAACAGGTTTGCAGTTGGGTTTAAAATTAAATGTTGTAATTAAAAATCAAAGAAATCCTTATGTAACTAAATGGCTTAAAAAAGCAAGAACAAGATTTGGCAACGATATTATTCCTATGGGTGTGCAAATAAGAAAAGTGTATTCAAAACTAATGGAGAAACAAATTGTATTAATGGCAGCCGATCAACGAGGTGATGAAGAAAGTATTAGAGTTGATATGTTCGGAAGGAGGACGTCTGTTTTTCCCGGACCTGCGGCACTCGGATTAAAAACAAATGCTGTCTTAATTTGTGCAATACCGGTTAGACAAGAAAACAATCGTTACAAAATTATTTTTGAAAAATTATCATTAGATAATTTACCGGAAAATGAAGAGGGAAAGAAAAAAGAAATTATTCAAAGGTATATAACTTATCTTCAAAAAATAATTGAACAGCACCCTGAACAATGGCTTTGGATGCATAAAAGGTGGAAACATTAATTTATTATGCAAAAAATATTAATTATACAAACTGCATTTATTGGAGATGCCGTTTTAACTTTACCGATGATCCAAAAGTTAAAAGAACAAATTCCCGATGCTGAAATTGATGTAATTGCTATACCTTCAACCGGGGAAATATTTAATTCGTCTCCCTTTGTAAATAATGTATTTGAAATTGATAAAAAGGGAAAACATAAAGGGTCTTTATCTCTTTATAAATTTGCTAAGGAATTAAAAACCAAAAATTATTCAAAAATATATTCTCCGCACAGATCATTTCGTTCTGCAATTTTAACAAAATTATTGTCTGCCGATGAAAGTTATTCGTTTTCTAATTCAAAGCTGAAGATCTTTTATTCAAATATTATTCCTTACGGAAATAACAAACACGAAGTTCAAAGAAATTTGGAGTTAATCTCGTTTAATTATACCGAAGAATCGTGGAGAATAATACCCGAAATAAAAATTGAGAATAAAAGTAAAAACAAAGTTGACGATTTTTTTGTAAATTTAAATTTAGATAATAAATTTGCGGCTGTGGCTCCCGGAAGTATTTGGGAGACCAAAAAATATCCGGAAAAATATTTTGTAGAGGTAATTAAATTATTAAAACAGGATTCTTACACTGTCTTTTTAATAGGCAGCAAAGATGATTATAATTTATGTAATTCAATTCAAAATGAATCCGGAGAAAATGTGATCTCAGTTGCAGGTAATTTTACTCTTTCGGAATCAATTGAGTTTTTAAAAAGAATGGAAATTTTAATTGCAAATGACAGTGCACCTACACATCTTGGCGTTTGTGCAAATATTCCCGTTCTAACTATATTTTGTTCCACAGTTCCTAAGTTTGGTTTTTTTCCGTATAATAAAAGAAGCAGCTTTATTTCATATGAAAATTTAGAATGTAAACCTTGCGGAATTCACGGATTGAAAAAATGCCCTATTAAAACGTTTGATTGCGGAAAATTTATAAAACCGGCTCAAGTAATTTCAAGAATAAAGGATATGCTAAATGATTGAGACGACAGATGCTTTAAAGATTAATGTTGATAAAAATTTGAATGACTCAGTTTCGTTGGCAAGAAAACTTTTTTTTGAGGGTTCAATATTTATTTATCCGACAGATACTATTTATGGAATAGGAGCAAATCCTTTTAACGAAAATGCGGTAAAAAAAATTAATAAAATAAAGGGAAGAAAAAGTGATAAAAAAAATATTCTTCTGATAAATAATATAGATAACTTGTTAGAATATGTAGATGTGCAATCTGAGAAACACATAGATTTTTTTCTTGCTATTTGGCCCAATCCTGTTTCGGTTATATTAAATTTAAATAATAAGTACAAAAAGATATTAAATAATTCTAATGCTGCATTTAGAATTCCGAATAACAGGTTTTGCTTAAAACTTTTAGATGAAATTAAAATGCCATTAATTTCAACAAGTGTAAATAAATCTAATAAATCACCTATAAACGAACCTAGTTTAATCTTTGAGGAATTCTCTAATATAATTGATAATATTTTTTATAGTACAAAAAAGAATTTCAACAAAGCATCAACATTGGTTGATTTAACAGGGAAAAAACCTAAAATATTACGGCAGGGAAAAATAAAAATTGATAGAATAGTTGATAAATATTTAAAATAAAAAAAGTTAAAAATTGAATCTAAAAAAATTAAAAGAGTTAAAATCATTTTCTGTAATTATTATCCCTGATCAATCAGGCGTTAAGACAAAACAAAGGAAATTAAAATTAGGAACTTTAATCTCTATAATTGCCTTCTACACATTCTTTGTACTTGTAATGGGTTTTTTAGTCTTTGATGTTGCGCCGTTAGGAAGAATGTTAGGTATTAATAATCCGACTTTAAGCAAAGAGGACATAAAGAAAGTAGAGATGTTAAACAGAAGGATGATCTTTTTAAGCAGGGAATTATCTGAGATAAAAACGACGAATCAAAGATTAAAAGAAGCCATCTATTTTGGTGATTCTACGTTGGTTGATTCATTATTAAATTTTAAAAGTAATAAATCAATTGATACTGTTTCGAACTTAAAAAATAAAAAAATTCAAGGAAATTTATTCATCGTAATAAATAAATTATTGCAGGGGAAAGAGAAAATAATAGATGATGAAGTGTTTTTTGAAAAGCCCGTTGATGGTTTTGTAAGTAGAAATTTCAACCCCGATAAAGGACATTTCGGTATAGATTATGTATTAAAAAAAAGTACACCTATTCATGCTTCATCAGGCGGCTATGTAATATTTTCTGATTATACGGTAAAGGATGGATATATAATTATTATTAGTAATCCGAAGAATTATATAACTATTTATAAACATTGTTCAATACTTTTAAAAAGAGAAAGAGAAACAGTTTCTATAGGAGAAATAATTGCACTTAGCGGGAACAGTGGGTTAATTACAACCGGACCTCATTTACATTTTGAGATTTGGAAAAACGGTATGCCCGTTGACCCAGAGAAATTATTTATAAATTATTTAAAGGAGTAAAAATTGAAAAGAGATAATAGTTTTGAAAATAACGAACTGACTATTATAAGTTCGGGAGTAGTATTAGAAGGTAAATTAAAATGCAGCGGAAATATAAGGGTAGATGGTACAATAAACGGTGATATTAATGCCGCAGGTAATATTACAATAGGCAACAGCGGGAAAGTGATTGGTGAAATATATGCCAAAGATATTACTATCGGTGGTAAGGTTGAAGGAATTGTAAAAGCTGAAAATAAAATAATCCTTGAAAATAAATCAAAATTGCAAGGAGAATTAATTACAAAAATACTAGTAATTGCTGCAGGTGCACAATTTGACGGTACAAGCAGAATGACATCAGCGGAAAAAATTCCAATTAAAACACCGCAAACTTTAAATATTAAATGAGTAAAACGGATAAACAATCTGAAGATGAGAATAATCTAAGATCTTTGGGAAATTATCTTGGACTTGGTATGCAATTAGCCGCGACAGTTGGAGTAATGGTTTTGCTGGGTTATTGGTTAGATAATAAATTTAAGACAAGTCCATGGTTAATATTAGTATTTTCTTTTTTAGGCATAATTTCTGCTCTTTATAATTTTTTAAAAACTGTTATTAAACCTCCCCAAAAATGACTTCCCGTAAAGTTATAATTATTACAATTAGTTTCGTAGTTTTTTCAATAATATCCGTTTTTTTCATTTCATTTAACAATCTGATTTCAAAAGTTGATGCTTATTCAATATATCTGGCAATTTTATTTGCATCCATAAATTTTAGTTTGGGAATTTTAGCAATAAAAATAGGATTTAAGAGAAAATATACTGTTTTTTTTGCAAGTGTTTACGGGGGTATGCTAATAAGGCTTATCTTATTAATTTTACTTGTATTTATAGCGTTAAAATTCTTGGATATAAGCAGGAATATATTTATTTTTTTAATTCTATTTTTTTACATTTTGTATCTGATATCGGAAATAATTTATTTGATATTAATAGATAAAGAACAAAAGAAAATTAATGATTAATGAAATACAAGATACAGTAGCTGTAGCTGATACAGTCCATAAGTCAGAAGGTGGGAGCGGGTGGATATTACATCACGTAATGGACTCCCATAAAGTAGATTTTGAACCTTTTGGATCTGTAAATTTACCACATCTTTCTCTTTTTGGTTTAGATATTTCAATTACTAAACATATTCTGTTTACTTGGATTGTAGCTGCTTTACTTATCATTTTATTGGTGGTTATTGCAAAAAGGTATAAAAAGTCGCTAATACCGAGCGGTATAGCAAATTTTTTTGAAATAATGATAGTCTTTGTAAGAGATGAAATTGTAAAACCAACTATTGGAAAAGGATATGAATATTTCCTCCCTTTTCATTTATCAATTTTCTTTTTTATACTCATTGCTAATTTATTTGGTTTAATTCCTTATTCTACTACTGTTACAGGCAATATTGCAGTAACTGCTGCATTAGCAGGTATTTCATTTATCGCAATTCAATTTGGCGGGATAAGGTCTAACGGATTTTTTGGGTATTTTAAAGGATTAATACCAACGGGTATGCCCACATGGTTATTAACAATTATTATTCCTTTAGAAATTTTAGGTCTGTTTACAAAACCGTTTGCCTTGTGTATTCGTCTTTTTGCAAATATGATAGCTGGTCATGTTGTAATATTATCATTAATCGGTCTGATATTTATTTTTAAAACATTGTGGTTTGTTGTTGCTCCTGTATCAGTTAGTTTTGGACTGTTTATATTTTTACTTGAAATTTTAGTTGCTTTAATACAAGCATATATTTTTACGATGTTGACTGCTCTTTTCATTGGAATGGCAGCACATCAAGAACATTAAGAATTATTTTTTTATCATTAACTCTAAGGAGAAAATATCATGGATTTAGCTTGGTTAGGTGCTGGTATAGGCGCTGGTATAGTTTTAATAGGCGCTGGTTTAGGTATCGGAAAACTTGCTGCTTCAGCAATGGAAGCTATGGGAAGACAACCTGAAGCTGCGGGCACAATTAGAACAAATATGATTATTGCTGCTGCTCTAATAGAAGGTCTTGGATTCTTCGGACTTGTTATCTGTATTTTGTTAGCAATAAAAGCTTAAATAATTTATTGGATTCCTAAAAAGGAATCTTATAATGATTATTTTTTAAAAAAGGAAATTATATGCTTACCGGTTTAAATTTATCAATTTTTACCTTTGCCTCAGAAGGTGGGGGGAGTATAATTGACGTAAATCCCGGGGTTATATTTTGGACCGTAGTCACTTTTGTTATTCTAATGATAGTTCTAAAAAAGCTGGCTTGGAAACCTATTTTAACTGCTTTGGATCAGCGGGAATCCTCAATAAGAGAGTCTCTGGAAAAAGCAGAAAAAGCCAAAGAAGAAGCTGAAAAAATTCTTCTTGAAAATAAAGAAAGACTTGCTAAAGCTGATGAGGAATCTAAAAAGCTTGTCAATAAAAGTAGGGAATATGCTGAAGGTCTAAAAGAGCAATTGTTGAAAGAAAGCAAGGAACAAGCTCAGAAAATTATTAACGATGCTACCCAGGAAATAGAAAGACAAAGAGAATCTGCATTTGAAGAGTTGAAAAGTCAAGTTGCCGAAATTGCAGTGGAAGCTGCTGAAAAGATACTAAAAGAGAACTTGAACAAAGAAACTCAAAAGAAAATTGCGGATAATTATATAAACGAAATAACAAAAAACTAATTTGTAATGAGTGAATATAAAGTATCAATACGTTATTCTTCTTCATTGCTTGAAACAGCATTGAGTAAGAATTTATTAGAAGAGATATCAAACGATATTGATTTTATTTTAACAATATTCCGCTCTAGTTCGGAGTTAGTCTCTGTTATGGAAAGTCCTGTTATTAAAGGTCATCTTAAAACATCTATTATTGACGAAATATTTAAAGATAAAGTAAACAGTGAAACTCTTAACTTTTTAAGATTTGTTATTAAAAAAGGAAGAGAAAATTATTTCATTAATATTTTTGAAAAATATTTAGACCTTAAGGATGAACATTTAGGTATTGTAAATGTTGACGTAAAAACGGCTTTTCCTTTTGACGATGACCAATCAAAAACTTTAGAAAATAATTTTGGACAAAAGTTAAACAAACAGGTAAGGTTAAATTATTCAATTGACAAAACACTTATCGGAGGTTTCATAGCAAAAATTGGTGATACTGTTCACGATGCTTCAGTAAAACACCAATTAGAATTGCTTAAGAAGAAATTTCTGGAAGGTGAAATCGCATTAAATTGATAAAAGAAAATTAAGAAGGAAAATATTATGGCTGAAGTCAAACCGGATGAAATATCTGCGATTTTAAGAAAACAACTATCAGGATTTGAAAGCGAAGCCGACATTTATGATGTTGGTACAGTATTGCAAGTGGGTGACGGTATTGCAAGAGTGTACGGACTCTCGCAGGTAATGATGAGTGAATTAGTGGAATTTCCTAATGATGTTTTCGGTATGGTGTTAAACTTAGACGAAGACAGCGTTGGTTGTGTGCTTTTTGGTGAATCCAGATTGATTAAAGAAGGTGATACTGTAAAAAGGACTAAAAGAGTTGCTTCAATGCCTGTCGGTGAAGAAATGCTCGGTAGAGTTATTACACCTTTGGGTATTCCTATTGACGGTAAAGGAGCAATATCAACGGATAAATATTTACCAATTGAAAGAAAAGCTTTAGGTGTAATTCAAAGAGCTCCTGTAAAAGAGCCTTTGCAAACAGGTATTGCCGCAATCGACTCTATGATTCCGATTGGTAGGGGACAAAGAGAACTGATAATAGGTGACAGACAAACAGGTAAAACAGCCGTAGCTATTGATGCCATAATAAATCAAAAGTACACACACACAGAAGAAGCAAAAGAGTTAGGTATAAATCCGGTTTATTGCATATATGTAGCTGTTGGTCAAAAAGGCTCAACAGTTGCACAGGTTGTAGCTAAGTTGGAAGAAAACGGAGCCATGGATTATACAACTGTTATTTCGGCTACTGCAACAGAACCGGCTCCACTTCAATTTATTGCTCCCTACTCGGGCGCAACTTTGGGTGAATATTTTAGAGATAACGGCAGACATGCATTGGTTGTTTATGATGATCTTTCTAAACAAGCTGTTGCTTACAGAGAACTTTCTCTTTTACTAAGAAGACCTCCAGGCAGAGAAGCTTATCCCGGTGATGTATTTTATTTACATTCACGTTTACTTGAAAGAGCATCAAAATTAAGTGATGAATTGGGCGGCGGTAGTTTAACTGCACTTCCTATAATTGAAACACAACAAGGCGATGTTTCAGCATATATACCAACAAACGTAATTTCAATTACTGACGGACAGATTTATCTTGAGTCAAGTTTGTTTAACGCGGGTGTTAGACCTGCTATTAATGTTGGTATATCGGTTTCTCGTGTAGGTGGTAACGCACAGATAAAAGCTATGAAAAAAGTAGCTGGCAGCTTGAAACTTGACCTTGCTCAATACAGAGCATTGGAAGCATTTTCAAAATTCGGATCTGATTTAGATGTACACACACAAAAAACTCTTGCAAAAGGTGCTCGCTTGGTTGAACTGCTAAAGCAGGGACAGTACGTCCCAGTACAGGTTGAAAGACAAGTAGTTGCAATTTACCTGGGAACAAACGGATATCTGGATAACATTGATGTTGCAGATGTAAAAAGATATGAAAAAGAAGTATTAGAATTTATTGAAATGAAATATAACCAGATATTTGATTCTATTAAGAAAGAAAAACAGTTAAGTGACGAAACAATAGAACTGATTAAAAAAGCTGCAGATGAATTTGCTGCAGTATTCAAATAAAGATTATTAAAAATAGATGGCAACATTAAGAGACATAAAATTAAGAATAAAAGGTATTAAAAATACCGAGAAGATTACTAACGCCATGAAAATGGTGGCTGCGGCCAAATTAAGAAGAGCGCAGGAAAGGGTAACAAGCGCAAGACCTTACGCTCATAAAATATCTTCTATTATGTCTCACTTAGTTTCTGAAGAAGATTTTAATATATTTCCTTTACTTGAAGAAAGAGAAGTTAAAAATGTTGCCGTTGTTGTCCTAACTGCAGATAGAGGATTATGCGGAGCTTTTAACACTAATATAATTAAAGAAACTCACAGAGTTATTGACGAAGAGCAATCTTCAACGGGCGCAAAAACCATGCTGTTTTGTGTCGGTAAAAAGGGATTTGATTATTTTAAAAAACAAGATATTCCACTTTTGGATAAAATGACAGGTGTATTTTCTTCTTTGGATTTTAATACAACTAACCAAATAAGTGAAATTCTTGTTACGGGTTATTTACAGAAAAAATTTGATAAAATAATATTTGTTTACAACGAATTTAAATCAATCATTCAGCAAAGAGTTGTTAGTGAAACTTTTTTACCCATATCAATTGAATCTGATGATGAAAAATCGACCACAGAAGCTAATTATATATTTGAACCGGGTAAAAAAGAAATTCTTGAATATTTACTTCCGAAACATTTAAGTGCACAAATTTGGAGAATGCTTTTAGAATCTAATGCTGCTGAATTAGGCGCAAGAATGACAGCTATGGATAATGCAACTACAAACGCAAAAGAGCTGATTAGAACTTTAACTATTACGTATAACAAAGAAAGACAGGCAGCAATAACTAAAGAAATATTAGAAATTGTTTCGGGCGCTAACGCTCTGCGTGAGGCGTAAATTTAAATGCTCTTTGATAGAGTAAATTGAGAAATTATGTTTGAAGATTTATCTCTCAAACTCGAAAAAGCCCTAAAGAAAGTAACGGGGCAAGGAAAACTGACTGAAAGTAACATTTCAGATACGTTAAGAGAAATAAGACGTGTTCTTTTAGATGCTGATGTAAATTATAAGGTAACAAAAAATTTTATTGAACAGGTTTCCTTAAAAGCTTTAGGGGAAGAAGTAATTAGCTCAATCACTCCAGGGCAGCTGATAACTAAAATTATACACGATGAACTGACTGATCTTTTAGGAAGTCAAAAAAGTCAATTAAAGTTAAATCCTTCAGGAGTAACTGTTATTTTAGTTGTCGGACTTCAGGGTTCTGGAAAAACAACCTTTTCTGCTAAATTAGCTAGTAAACTTAAAGAGCAGAAAAGGAAAGTTTTACTTGCTGCAGCAGATGTTTACAGACCTGCAGCAATTGAGCAATTAAAAATTTTGGGAAGGCAAATTGATGTTCCTGTTTTTTCAGTTGAAGAAAAAGATGCTGTAAAAGCTGCAAAGGATTCTTTAAAAGAAGCCAATACAAATAATTTAAATACTTTAATTATTGATACTGCAGGGCGTCTTCATGTTGATGAAGATATGATGACTGAAGTTTCAAAGATTAAGGAAATTGTAAAACCTGATGAAACTTTGTTTGTCGTAGATTCAATGACAGGACAAGATGCTGTAAACTCGGCTAATGCATTTAATGAAGCTGTAAATTTTGACGGAATTGTTCTTACTAAATTGGACGGAGATGCAAGAGGCGGCGCTGCGCTTTCTATCAAATCAGTTGTTGGTAAACCCATAAAATTTGTTAGCAACGGTGAACAGTTGAAAGCTTTGGAAGTCTTTTATCCTGACAGAATGGCCTCAAGAATTTTAGGTAAAGGCGATGTAATTTCACTTGTTGAAAAAGCACAAGAAACAATAGACGAACGTGAAGCAGAAAAACTTGAAGCAAAATTCAGACAAAATAAATTTGATTTTGATGATTTTCTTAAGCAAATTAAGATGATAAAGAAAATGGGCTCTTTGTCATCGTTGCTTGGAATGATACCCGGAGTGGGTGCACAGCTAAAAAACACACAAATTGATGATAATGCTTTTGTTAAAATTGAAGCTATTATCAATTCAATGACACTGAAAGAGCGGATTTCTCCGAAGATTTTAAACGGAGGACGCAGAAAAAGAATTGCAAGAGGTAGCGGAACATCTATTCAAGATGTTAACAGGCTCCTCAAAAGATTTAACGAAATGAAAAAGATGATGTCTAAACTAAACAAAAAAGGATTAGGCGGATCATCATTTAATAATTTAAAATTTAATTGATAACGATAACTAATAGGAGGTTATAATAATTTGGCGGTTAAATTAAGACTAAGAAGAATGGGAAAGAAAAAGCAACCTATTTATAAGGTAGTAGCTGCTGACACAAGATCACCACGTGATGGTAAATTTTTAGAAGCTATAGGTTTATACAACCCGCTTACAAATCCGCATACTGTTAATATAAAAGAAGACAGAGCACTTTATTGGTTAAGTGTTGGTGCTCAACCTACTGATACTGTTAAAAGCTTATTTACACAAAACGGTATAATGTTGAAAAGAGAATTAATAGGTAGAGGTCTGCCGGAAGATAAAATTGAAGCTGAAATGGATGCTTGGGCCAAGATGAGAGAAGCAAAACTTAAAAGCTCTACCGGTAAAAAGAAGCAATCTAGAAAAGCTGCTTCAAAACAAGCAGAAGCTAAAACTGAAGAAACTGAAATAAAAGCTGAGGCACAGGATACTGCTACTGAAACAAAAGCTAAACCGGAAGAAACCGTTGAACCACAGGCTGAAGTTACAGATACTAAGACTGAGGAACCCAAGGTAAAAGCTGATGCACCGGAAACAACTACCACTGAACCTGAAGAGACAGTAGAGAAACAAACTGAAGTTGCAGAGGCTAAAACAGAGGAACCCGAGGTAAAAGCTGTAGAAACTGAAACAAAAACGGAAGAGACAGTGGAAGCGAAAACAGAAACTGAAGTTGCTGAAAAAGTAGAAACTAAAGAAGAAGAACCAAAAGACGAAGTAAAAACTGAACAACCAGAAATTAAAGAAGACAATAAAGACGAAAGTACAGCAGAAGTAAAGGGTACTGCTTCTGAGGAAGAAACTGAAAAAAAAGAAGATTAATTTTTCAAGAATTTTCCTTTTCTGTACAATAATTCTAATGTTGCCCTGGTCTAATTAAGGAGGCTTCTTTTTATGAAAGAATTCATTGAATTCATTGCTAAGCATCTTGTAGATGCACCTGACAACGTTGTTGTCGATGAAAGTACACCTGAAGAGAACAAGGTTATACTTCAATTAAAAGTGCAGGCCGATGATGTGGGGAAAGTTATTGGAAAACAAGGAAAAACTGCTCAGGCTATGCGGACTCTTCTAACTGCTATTGCTGCAAAAGACGGGAAGAGAGCCATATTAGAAATTTTAGATTAAAGGAAATTCCTTTAAATTTTTTGTGACTGATTATTTTCTAATTGCAAAAATTGTTTCTTCTTTTGGAAGAAATGGGGTAGTAAAAATTGTTTCTTATCCAGGTTTTGAAAAGATAATTTTCAAACTTGATGAGATATTTGTAGACTTTTTTAACGATAAAAAATCTTTGGAAGTTGAATCTGTTGAAAAAGGACGTGATTGTTTTTTTGTAAAAATTAAAAATTTTGATTCTTCAGAAGAAACAAAAATTTTAACAGGGAAAAATATATTTATTAATAAAAATGATCTTGCAAAGCTGTCTGAAGATCATTTTTTTATACACGAAATAATTGGCAGTAATGTTTTTTGTAATGATGTAAAGATTGGTATTGTTACTGATGTACTTAATTTGCCGGCTAATGATGTTTATGTAATTTCTGATTTAGACAAGAAGGAAAGACTAATTCCAGCTGTTTCGGAATTTATAGAAAAATTTGATGTTGATGAGAAGATATTGTACTTGAAAAAGGTAGACGAATACTATGACGAAGATAATGAGAATTGATATTATTTCTGCTGTTCCTGACCTGCTTTCAAGCCCACTTAATAGCAGTATATTAAAAAGAGCACAAACAAAAAAGAAAGTAAAGATCTTTGTCCATAATCTTAGAGATTATGCTTTTAATAAGCATAAACAGATTGATGATAAACCATTTGGCGGAGAACCGGGTATGGTTTTGAAACCTGAACCTTTTTTTGAATGTATAAATAATCTTGAAAAAGAAAGAGTATATGATAATATTATTTTTACAACACCAAGGGGCAAGGTTTTTAATCAGAAAACAGCTAATAGATTTTCTTTGTCCCAAAATATAATTATTGTTGCAGGGCATTATAAAGAAATTGATGAAAGAGTAAGAGAAAAATTTGCAACTGATGAAGTATCGATTGGAAATTTTGTTTTAACGGGAGGCGAATTACCGGCATTAGTAATTACAGATGCGGTTGTTAGATTAATTCCCGGTGTTCTGAATGATAGCGAATCAGCTTTGAATGATTCATTCCAAAATGGAAATACTGTAGAAGCGCCTTGTTATACTAGACCTTCAAGTTATAAAGGAATGAATGTTCCGGAAGTTTTACTTTCAGGCAACAAAAAAGAAATAGATAAATGGAAAGAAGTGCAATCATTAAGGTTAACTAAAAAATGGAAAGAATTAAATAAAAACGGAGAATATGATGGTTGATATAAACAATATTTTACCCGATCAAAAGAAAACGGATATTCCTAACTTTAAAGCTGGAGACCGTGTAAAAGTACAAGTAAGGGTGATTGAAGGTGATAAAGAAAGAATTCAAACATTTGAAGGAAATGTAATTGGATTGAAAGGAAAAGGCTCTAACAGAACTTTCACTGTTCGTAAAATCTCTAGCGGTGTAGGAGTTGAAAGAATATTTCCTATCCATTCACCAAGAATTGCAAACATTGAATTAGTTAAAGAAGGCAAAGTAAGAAGAGCTAAATTATATTATCTTAGAAATTTAGCCGGAAAAGCTGCAAGAATTAAGAGTAAATCTTAAA
>CAZTZZ010000032.1:0-27716 GCA_964617905.1 uncultured Ignavibacteriaceae bacterium
AAATCCTACTTTGAGCAGAAAAAGAAGCATATTATTCTTATAATAATTATTTTATTGTTTAATTTAAAAACGATTATTAAATGCAGAAAAAAAGAATACTTAGTGGAATGCGTCCTACGGGTAAGTTACACTTGGGACACTATGTTGGTGCACTCGAAAATTGGGTTAAACTTCAGGATGAATACGAAAGTTTCCACCTCATTGCCGATTACCATGCTCTTACAACTAATTTAAACACAGATTCAATCTATGATGATTCATTAGATATGCTTATTGACTGGCTTGCTGTTGGACTTGACCCTGTTAAAAGTCCGATGTTCCGACAATCACAAATAAAAGAACATACAGAACTTCACTTAATTTTCAGTATGCTTATTACTGTAAACAGATTAGAGAGAAATCCAACTGTAAAAGACCAGGTTAGAGATTTAAATATTGACAATGTAAATTATGGCCATTTAGGTTATCCTGTGCTTCAAACTGCGGATATTCTTTTGTATAAAGGGGCATTTGTTCCCGTAGGAGAAGACCAGGTTTCAAATGTAGAAATTTCTCGGGAGATTGCCCGCAGATTTAACAATCAATACGGAAATGTTTTTCCCGAGCCAAAACCCTTACTTACAAAATTTGCAAGACTTCCGGGTTTGGACGGAGTTGCAAAAATGAGTAAATCGTTAAATAATACTATACTTCTTTCAGATGATTCAGAAAATGTAAAGAGCAAATTAAAAAAAGCAGTTACCGATCCCAAAAAAGAAAGGAAGGGTGACCCGGGAAGACCTGAGATTTGTCTGGTTTATTCTTACCATACAAAGTTTAATCCTGATGAAACAGATGAAATTGAAACAGGTTGCAGAAGCGGAGAGTTAGGCTGCTTTGACTGTAAAATGAAATGCTCGGAAAAAATATCAAAATTTTTAGAACCAATAATTGAAAAAAGAAAATATTATGAAGAAAATATTGACGATGTGAAAGCTATTTTAGCTGACGGTGAAAATAGAGGGAAAATGGCTGCGGAAGCAACGATGAATGAAGTTAGAAATAACATGAAATTAGGATGAGTATTTATAAGATAAAATTAGATCAATTTGAAGGTCCGCTGGATCTTCTCCTTTTTTTTATAAAAAGAGATGAACTTGATATTTACGACATTCCTATTTCTAAAATAACAAAGGAATTTTTAGAATATGTAAATCTTATCAAATTGCTTGACCTTGAAACAGCGGGTGATTTTATTTTAATGGCTTCTACACTTATGCGAATAAAGGTAAGAATGCTTTTGCCGAGAGAAATTGACGAGAAAGGCGAAGAGATTGATCCGAGAAGTGAACTTGTTCAGGCACTACTTGAATATAAAAGGTATAAAGAAGTTTCAGAAGAACTTTCTTATATGGAGTCAAAACAAAGGAGACTTAATTTCAGAGGTAACTTTCAGGAAGATCTAAAAGTAGCTCCACCCGAATATGACACCTTATTAAAAAATATTACGGTATTTGACTTAGCAAAAGTTTTTAAAGCAGCAATTGATAATATTAAAACCGAGTACATTCACGAAGTTAAAAAAATAACTATTACTATTGACGAGCAAATGAAGTTTATTCTTGATTTTTTGTTAAAAGATGTAGAAATAAATTTTTTAAAATTAGTAGCAGATATGCACGAAAAAATTAGAATTGTGATCACGTTTATTGCCCTACTGGAATTAACAAAAGCAGGAGAGATAGGATTAAGAATGACAAATAATTTTAACGATTTTATAATTTATAAAACAGCAAATGGAAAAAATATACAAATCAATAATTGAAGCTTTAATCTTTTCATCCGACGATGTAGTACCCCCAAAAGAATTAATTAAAGCAATAAAAGGAATAGACGGGGAAGAAACTCAAATTACGGAGAAAGACATTGAAATGAGTGTTGCTGGTCTTAATAAAAATTATGAAGAAGAGAATAGAGCTTTTGCAATTAAAAAAATTGCAGAAGGTTATATCTTTGCGACAAAAGAAGAATACGCAAATTATATCGGTTATTTAACATTAGAAAAAAGCAAAAGGAGATTAAGTCAGGCAGCACTTGAAACACTTTCTATTATTGCTTACAAACAACCAATAACAAAACCGGAATTAGAATCTATCAGAGGTGTAAATTGCGATTATATGCTAAATACCTTATTGGAAAAAAAATTAATAAACATATCCGGCAGAGCAGAAACTATCGGAAGACCGCTTCTTTATAAAACAACAACAGAATTCCTAAAATATTTTGCTTTGAAAAATCTTAATGATTTACCCAAACCGAGGGAGATAGAAGAAATTATGCAGGATGAGGATTTCTTGGAACAGAAAAGAAAAATAATGCTGAATGCAATTGAAGAAGAGGTTGAAAACGAAACAAGTGAAGAAGAAGACAACAATGATGAGACTGAATAAATATATCGCCGAGAGCGGTTTATGTTCAAGAAGAAATGCCGAAAAATTTATACTTGAAGGAAGAGTATCTATAAATAATAAGACTGTTACTGATTTATCAATTAAAATTAATGAAGGAATTGATGAAGTATATGTCGACGGCGAAAAGATAAAACCCAAAAGACACATTTATATTTTATTAAATAAACCCAAGGGCGTAATCTCTTCAACTAAGGACGAAAAAAAAAGGAAAACTGTTGTTGATCTTATAAAAACAAACGAAAAAATATTTCCTGTGGGAAGACTAGATTACAACACAACGGGTGTTCTTTTACTTACAAACGACGGTGATTTTTCTAATATACTTACTCATCCAAAGCATAAAATAAAAAAGGTTTACTCTGTGATATTAAATAGACCTCTATTAAAAGAGGACAGGGGAAAGTTACTGAGGGGAATTTATATAAACGGAAAAAAAGGCAGGTTTATTAAAATTGATTTCCCTGACCTAAGGAAGACAAAACTTGTAGAGGTGACCGTTGTAGAAGGAAGGAACCATTTTGTTAAAGATATGTTCAAAACACTCGGGTACAATGTTACGGAGTTGGACAGGAAATATTTTGGGCATTTTAAAGCAGATATTCCTTTAGGAAAATACAGGACAATTTCTGGTGATGAAATAAAATCGATTTTTAAAAATTCCAACTAATTATTTTACTTACGGAGGATAAGTGGGAAACACTCAAGATGAATTAAATGTTTTAATTAAAAGACGTAAAGACGAACTTACTGAGTTAAAATCAAGAGGTGTTGAACCTTTTGCGTATGAGTTTGATACAAATTCTAATTCGAAAAAAATTAAAGATGAATTTATTGACGAAGAGAAGAAAGAAGTAAAAATTGCAGGCAGACTAATGGCATTGCGTAAAATGGGCAAGGCATCTTTTGCGCACATTCAGGATTCTTTCGGACGTATACAAATTTATTTAAGAAAAGACGATATTAAAGAGCAGTACACTGCTTTTAAATTAATGGACATAGGTGACATTATAGGCGTAGAAGGCTACACATTCAAAACTAAAACGGGTGAAATTTCAGTTCACGTTACAAATCTGAAACTGCTTACAAAATCATTACGTCCATTACCCATTGCAAAGGAATCTGTCGACGAAGAAGGTAATAAAACAATACACGACCAATTTGCAGATAAAGAATTGCGCTACAGACAGCGGTATGTAGATTTAATAGTTAATCCCGAAGTTAGGGAAGTATTTGTAAAAAGAAGCAAAATCACATCTTCAATGAGAAGGTTTTTAGAAGGAAAGGGTTATCTTGAAGTTGAGACACCAATTCTGCAGCCTCTTTACGGGGGTGCCGCTGCAAAACCGTTTGTAACACACCATAATGCTTTAGACACTGAACTTTATTTAAGAATTGCCGACGAGCTTTATCTTAAACGGCTTATTGTAGGCGGATTTAACGGCGTATTTGAAATTTCAAAAGATTTTAGAAACGAAGGAATGGATAAAACTCATAATCCTGAATTTACAATGATGGAATTGTACGTTCCCTACAAAGACTATAATTGGATGATGTCTTTTGTAGAAGAAATGGTGTTGAACATCTGTAATGAAGTTTTCGATACTTCCAAATTTATTTATGACAGAATGAACATTGACTTTGCTCCAAAATGGAAAAGAGTATCGATGATAAAAGCAATCGAAGATAAAACGGGTGTAAATGTTCTTTCAGCTGATGAAAAAAAATTAAAAGAAACGGCAAAAAAAGTGGGTTGCGACCTAGACGGAATCAACGGAAAAGCTAAACTTATTGATGAAATTTTTTCGGTTGTAGTTCAACCGGAATTGATAGAACCTTCATTTGTAATTGATTATCCCGTAGAACTTTCTCCTTTGGCTAAAAAACACAGATCTTTTGACGGTGTTGTAGAAAGATTTGAAGGATATGTAGCAGGCAGAGAAATCTGTAATGCCTTTTCCGAATTGAACGATCCTATTGATCAAAAGAAAAGATTTGATGAACAAGTTCGTTTCAAAGAAGCAGGCGATGAAGAAGCGCATTTAATTGATAATGATTTTATAAGAGCTTTAGAATTCGGTATGCCTCCCACGGCAGGATTAGGGATAGGCATTGACAGGCTTGTTATGCTTTTGACAAATCAAACTTCTATAAGAGACGTAATATTCTTTCCGCAAATGAAGATTGAGACGAAATAACATCTCATAATAATGTTTAAATAAATCTGTTTACTCGATACAATAGGAATAGTTAAGGCTTTTATCTATAGCTCCAATATTGAAATGCTAAAAAAAATTACAATATATAAATTTTCATTTTTGATAGTTTTTGCAGTAGTAAATTTTTCTTCAATAACTTATTCACAACAAGAATATGTTTTGTCAGATAATCCAGTTTATCTTTTTTTGGAAAGAATGGAAGCACAACATTTTATTGACAATTATAATTCTTTTGAAATACCAAAAACCAGAAAACAAATTTCGGGATATTTAAAGACTTTGCTAAACAATTATACGGAACTCGACAGAATTGACAAAGGTATTTTGGATGATTTAAAAGTCGAATTTGAATTAGAACTATTCGGGACTTTAAAAAATGGACAAATTGATTTCTTTTCAAAGGATTATTCGTTAAAATCGCAAAAAGAAAAATATTTATATTTTGTAAACGATACTTCCTCACAAGTAAATATGTTTATTAATACTAATCTTGGTTTTGAGAACATAACTTTACATTCGGTGCAGACAAATATTGACAATTCTGCTCAAATTTATTCTTTTGGAGGTGAATTCAGAGGTACATTACTGAACAAATTCGGTTTCCATTATAAGGGTTCTTTTGGAGGCATAACCGGAGACAAGCAAGCCGCTTTACAAAACAATAAACTTAAAAATAATTTTAGATTTAATGACCTCAGCGGTAAATCATTTGACAGAACTGATGCCGCGTATATTACATCAGATTTTAATCTTGTAAGACTAAAATTCGGAAGAGACAGACTAAAAATTGGTTATGGGTTAGTCAAATCCATTTTTGATGAGAACGCACCAATATTTGATTATTTCGGTATGAAAATAAATTACAAAGCTTTTGATTATTCATATTTACACGGAAAAATATTAGGAGAAAGTTCTTCTGAAAATGGTCCAATTATTGGTAAACAGATATCTGTAACTGATAAATATATCGGCTATCATCGATTGGGAATAAATATTTCCGATGCTTTAAACTTTGGAATTGGGGAGATGATTGTTTACGGAAACCGTTCATTGGATTTTAGTTATTTAAATCCTTTTATCATTTATAAATTTGTGCAGAACGACAACAAAGACAGGGACAATTCTTTATTGTTTTTTGATTTTAACAGCAAGATATTTAAAGGAGTTAAATTTTACGGCACTTTTCTAATTGACGATTTGGATTTTAGTAAAATTGGTACAAGCTACTGGGGCAATCAATTTTTAATTAGCGTAGGAGTTTTATCAACTGTATTTTATAAAACTCTCCCACTTGATTTTCAATTTGAATATATGATTGTTGACCCGTTTGTCTATACGCATCGATTTTCTAGAAATACATACTCTAATGACGGCAAGTCATTGGCATCATTTGTACAACCAAACAGTAAATTGTATGTTTCGAAAATATACTATAGGTTTACTAACAGATTAAAATCTTCAGTCAAATTTACTTACATGGAACACGGTGCTAACCCTTTGAATACTGACGGAAGTGTTAGATTAAATGTTGGAGGAAATCTGAATTTAGGACACCGCGTATTTGATCCAAATACAGTTAAATTATTAAGCGGTGACAAAGAATATACAAGGGAAGTATCATTTGCATTAAATTACGAGCCTATTAATAATTATCAGGCTGAGATACAATTTGTTTATCGTAATGAATCACTCCAAAGATTAGTGAATAATAAAATAATAGAAACAATTTTTACTTTACATTTCAAGCTTTAATAAGAGAACTATTTATATGAAAAAGATTAAAATACCATTAAGCGTAATAATTTTACTAATTGGAATTGTGGTTGTTATTCAATTTCCTATAATATTATCAAATGATAGTTTGCATGACAGCATAGAAAAAATGGACGAGGTATTACGATTAACACAACGCAATTATGTTGAAAAAGTTGATACTCCAAAATTAGTGGAAGCCGCCATTAATGGAATGCTTGAAAAATTAGACCCTCACAGTGTATATATAAATTCAAAAAGATTAAAAACTATAGAAGAATCATTCAGAGGTAATTTTGAGGGTATAGGCATTGAGTTTCAGGTTATTGATGATACTTTAACTGTAGTCTCTCCAATTACTGGAGGTCCAAGCGAGCAATTAGGAATTTTATCAGGAGATCAGATAATTAAAATAGAAGATAAGAGTTCCATAGGCATAACCAACGAACAAGTCAGACAGAAACTAAGAGGTAAAGCAGGTACTAAAGTAAAAGTTACCATATTAAGATATGGAATTGATAAGCCTATAGAATATACAATTACAAGAGACAAAATCCCTCTCTATTCAGTTGATACCCATCTAATGATAAATAAAGATGTGGGTTATGTTAGTGTATCCAGATTTTCGGGCACTACTTCAAGAGAACTAAAAAAAGCTCTATCAGACTTAGAACTAAAAGGTATGAATCGTTTAATACTTGATCTGCGCGGAAATCCTGGTGGCTATTTGAACCAGGCAGTAAAAGTAGCTGATCTTTTTATTTCAGGTAACAAAAAAATAGTCTACACCAAAGGTAGAAGAGAAGAATTCGACGAAATTTTAAACGCTTCTTACAAATCAGATTTTGAGAATATTCCGCTTTTAATTTTAGTGAACAAAGGCTCTGCAAGTGCTAGCGAAATTGTTGCAGGTGCGGTTCAAGACTGGGATAGGGGACTTGTTGTAGGAACAACCACTTTTGGAAAAGGACTTGTACAACGACAATATACTTTATCCGATGGTTCTGCACTTAGACTTACTATTGCCAAATATTACACACCTTCCGGCAGACTTATTCAAAGAAATTACAAAAATCTGAAAAACAAAAATGAGTATTATCACGATGCAGGTGATTCCTCATTAGTAGACGGTGATAATTTAAATCACTTTGCGGATAAAGATTCTTCAGCTAAATTTTATAAAACAAGCGGAGGTAGAAAAGTTTATGGCGGGGGAGGGATAACACCGGATTATATAGTAAAAGCTGAAACTATTTCTAAATATACTACTGATTTACTAAGGCATAATGCATTTTATAAATTTGTTCTTAGATACTTACAAACAAATAAGACAAAAATAGTTAAAAAATATGGGAACGACTTAGCTTTATTCAATAAGAAATTCAAAATAAACACTTCTACATTGAATAGCTTTTTGGCATTTGCAAAAACCCTAAAAGTTAAATTTATTTCAAATGAATTCAATGAAAATAAAGATTATATAAAAGCCAGATTGAAGGCTCAAATTGCAAGAAATTTTTGGAAAAATAAAGGCTGGTATTCAGTTTTATTAAAGCAAGATAGACAAATCAAAAAGTCATTAACTTTATTTAATGAAGCTATTGAATTGGCAAAATTAAGCCAGTAAATATATATTGGATAAAATTATAGAAATAAAAAGTAGACTATCCGACGAGTGCATCTTTCATTATGAGAATAATGTACCACAATTACATCCTTCGGTTTTTTTAGCACCCGGAAGCAAAGTAATTGGCGACGTTAAAATTGGGGAGGGAAGCAGTGTGTGGTATAATACCGTTATAAGAGGAGATGTTCATTTTATAAAAATAGGTGATTATACAAATATTCAGGATTGTTCTATGCTTCACGTAACAAATGATATATTTCCTTTAAAATTGGGCAATCAAGTTACGGTAGGGCATTCAGTTACTTTACACGGCTGTACTATTTATGATGAATGCTTAATAGGGATGGGTGCAATTGTACTGGATGGAGCAGTTGTAAATAAACATTCAATAATAGCGGCAGGAGCAGTTGTTTTACAAGGATACGAAGTGCCTGAGGGTAAAGTAATTGCCGGCGTTCCGGGTAAAATTATACGAGATGTGACAAAAGACGAAATTAAAGAAATGGAAATATCCGCAAAGAGATATTATAATTACGCAGAAAAAACTTTAAATTCTTTTGTTTGATTTGCATATAAAACTTGACATTTTCAAAAAATAAACATTTCTTGTAACAGTAGGAATTATTTTTGGTAAAAAATGTACATATCTTTTCAGTCTTTGATTATAAGATTGATAAATATCAGATCCATAAATTAGTATTATTTTTAAAAAAAGAATTAAATATTTCGATTATTTCTTTAGAGATAAACTTTATTGGAAAAAAAGAAATTCATTTATTAAATAATAAACATTTAGGACATAATTATTCTACAGACATATTAACTTTTAACTATACTGGCCATAATAAAGAAATTGATGGAGAGATATTTATATCTGTAGATGATGCTATTGAAAATGCTAAAAAATTCAATGTTTTACTGACAAATGAATTATACAGATTAGTTATTCATGGTCTTCTTCATTTAGTAGGATATGATGATAAAGAAAATGCAGTAAAAAATATTATGAAGAGACAGGAAAATTTATTAATAAATAAATTCTGTAAATTGCTTGTAAAATAATTAACGGTTAGTTATGATAAGAAAAATTGTAGACGCTTTAGTGAGAGTAAGAGAAAAAATTAATGAAAATAATGTTAAAGATGAGAAATTAGAAAATTTAAAATTAGAAAAAATTTATAACAAAAATATTGTTGCCGCTGCGTATAGTTGGATTTATGAAAAAAATAAACGCGAACAGGCAATCCTAAAATCTATTCCATTAAATCAACGAAAAGGACTAAGAGTCCCATCCGAAGAAGAAATCAGAGCAATAGGCATAAAAAATTATGATTACCTCCTTCGCTTTTATAATATTGGATTACTGACTCACATTGAATTTGATTATATATTAGATGAACTTAAATTGTTACCCGTAGAAAATATTGATATCGATCAAATAAATGTTTTATTACTTTCTCTATATTTAGATTTAGAGAATTTATCTTTACCAGGAAGCAGGTTAATGCTTCATTCTTCCGATACAATAAACTAAAGAAAATATATAATGAGCACAAACCTTGTAATAGTTGAATCACCTGCAAAAGCAAAAACAATAAATAAATACCTGGGAAGGAATTATAAAGTTGAAGCAACAATTGGTCATATAAGAAATTTACCTAAAACAAAATTAGGCGTAGATATTGAAGATAATTTTAAGCCTAATTATCTAAATATTCGCGGTAAAGGCGACCTCATAAAGAAAATTAAGTCTTTGGTCTCAAAAAGTAAAAATGTTTATATAGCAACTGACCCCGATAGAGAAGGGGAAGCAATAGCACAGGATATTGCTGATGTTATAAAACTAAAAGAAGGTTCTAAATTATACCGTGTACTCTTTAATGAGATAACAAAAACCGGAATTAAAAAAGCAATGGGTTCACCAAGAGAAATAGATGCATCCCTTGTACAATCACAAAGGGCCAGAAGAGTTATGGATAGGATTATTGGTTATAAAATAAGCCCTTTTCTATGGAAAGCTGTAATTGAAATATCAGGTAACGGCTCTGTTTCAGCAGGAAGAGTTCAATCAGTAGCATTAAAAATTATCTGTGACAGAGAAAAAGCAATAAACGATTTTATTAAAACAGAATATTGGAGCATATGGGCAATATTTAAAACAGATAAAGGTGAAGAATTTAAAGCTAAATTATTCAGCATTGATGACAAAGATATAAAAATTCAGCCTAAGCCGAATATGGATAATGAAGACCTGAATAAGTTTTTAGAGAAATATATATCAATTTCAAATAAAAATTCAGCTGAACAAATTTATAAATCTATCAATGCTAAAAATAAATTTATAATATCCAAAATAAATAAAAGGAATACAAAACGTAATCCTGTACCTCCGTTTATTACAAGCACATTACAAGCTGAAATATCCAGAAGATTGGGTATGAGACCCAAACAGACTATGATGATTGCTCAAAGGTTATATGAAGGTGTTGATTTAGGTGAGAGCGGAACTCAAGGCTTAATAACTTATATGCGCACGGATTCAACCAGATTAAGTGATGAAATATTAACATCGGCTTCTGAATATATAAAGAATAAATATGGGAATGAATATGCACCCTCATCTCCAAACAAATATGAAAAGAAAAAGAAGCAAAAAATACAAGATGCTCACGAAGCAATAAGACCAACTTCGTTAGATTTCCCACCTGAAATGGTATCTCAGTTTTTGGATAAGAAATCATACAAAGTTTATGAGCTAATTTGGAAAAGATTTATAGCTTCTCAAATGACACCTGCATTAATTGAAACAACTGTTCTTGAAATTTCTGCAGATGAATACTTATTTAAAGCAATTGGCAGCGCTACAAAGTTTTCAGGTTATCAAAAAGTTTACGAGGAAATGTTTGAAAAGAAACCCGGAGCTGAGGAAAAGGAAGAATATAGAAATGAAAATATCCCTTTAGGACTTGAAAAAGGGAACAAGCTAAATCTTAAAGAATTGCAAGAAACTCAGCATTTTACAAAACCTCCTCCCAGATTCTCTGAAAGCTCTCTCATAAAAGAACTTGAAAGAAACGGAATTGGACGACCCAGTACGTATTCTCACATCGTTTCAACTATTCAAGATAGAAGATATGTAATCCAGGAACAAAAAAGATTGATCCCTACAAAATTAGGTATTGAAGTTAGCAGGCTATTGGTGAAATATTTCCCCAATATAATAAGCGAAGATTTTACTTCGTTAATGGAATCTGAATTAGACCAAATAGCAGCAGGAACTCAGGTTTACGAAAAAGTTTTATCTGATTTTTACGATCCTTTTGTAAAAAGGCTTCACGAAGTTGAAGATAAGATTGAGAAAATAATTTGTGATAAATGCGGCAAAGAAATGGAAATAAAATTCGGAAGATTCGGCCGTTACCTCGGATGCAGTAATTATCCTGAATGCAGCAATATAAAATCATTTAAAGAAATAGCTAATGCAAATAAAGAACCAGAATATACCGGAGAAACTTGTGAAAAATGTGGCAGTAAACTTCTTTTTAAAGAGGGTAAATTCGGAAGATTTATTGGTTGTGAAAATTTTCCAACCTGTGATTTTATAAAAAATATATCTCTGGGTGTAGATTGTCCCAAATGCAAAACGGGTGATGTTGTTGAAAGAAAATCAAAGCGCGGCAGACTGTTTTACGGATGTTCAAGATTTCCTGATTGCGATTTTGTCAGCTGGTATAAACCTGTTCCAAGTCAATGCCCAAACAAAGATTCTGATTATATGGAGAAAAGATTTTCAAAGAAAAAAGGTAATTATTTAAAATGTCCTGTCTGCAATAATGAAATAATTATTGAAGATGAAGAAGAAAAACAAGCTGAAGCAGTTTAATTATGCTTTTGAATAATGCTATAAATAATTTTATTAGTGAATTAACTAATATTAAAAGATATTCTGATAATACTATAAAATCTTATAAAACGGATTTAGTACATTTTTATAATTTTTGTGAAAACTATTCAAAACATAATCTGGAATCTATCTCTGAGAAATTCATAAAAACATATTTAATGCATTTAAATGAAATTAATATTTCTAAACGTAGTATCTCCAGAAATCTAGCATCAATAAGAGGTCTATTT
Organism: uncultured Ignavibacteriaceae bacterium; assembly: GCA_964617905.1. Classification (GTDB taxonomy): domain Bacteria; phylum Bacteroidota; class Ignavibacteria; order Ignavibacteriales; family Ignavibacteriaceae. The sequence goes on from CAZTZZ010000032.1 coordinate 12,180, forward strand.
AAATTTGCATATTCAAATAATTATATCAGCTTTAATCCAACATTGAATATTTCAAATCCAAAAGCAGAAAAAAAATTACCAGAAATTATTAATGAAGAACTGATTGATATATTATATAAAAATATTGACGATAAGGATAAAGACCCAAAACTTACTAAATGTATAATTGAAATATTATATGGTTGTGCTCTTCGTGTTTCAGAACTCTGTAACTTAAATGTAGTTGATGTTGACATTTCCAGAAATGTTCTGCGTGTTTTAGGAAAAGGTAATAAGACAAGGATTGTACCAATTGGCAGACAATCTGAAGTTATAATAAAAGATTACATATCAAGTAAAAAATTTAGGAACCCAAGCGATCCTTTTTTGGTAAATGAGAATGGAAAAAGGATTTATTCAAGGATGGTACATAGATTAGTTAATAAATATCTTTCGAAAATAACAGATATTAAGAAAAAAAGTCCGCATATTTTCAGACACAGTGCGGCAACGCATATGCTTGACAGGGGCGCTGATTTAAGAGCAGTAAAAGAAATACTTGGTCACGAAAATTTATCCACTACACAAATATACACACACGTTAGTGTAGAAAGGTTAAAATCCACTTATAAAAAATCTCATCCTAAATCATAACATATTTTGAGGTAAATTATGAATATAAAAATAACAGCGAGAAAGTTTAAAGCTCATCAAACACTTAAAGAATTTGTCAGTAGTGAAGTAATATCTCTTCAGAAATATTATGATAATATTATGAATGCGGAAGTAGTGTTGAGTTATATTAAACCAAATAATAGCGTTAAGAATGCTGAAATTATTCTTCAGATTCCGGGTCAGACTTTAAAAGCAAATGAAGAAAGCGATGATTTTAATAAATCCGTAGCTTCATCTGTAAATAAACTGAAAACTCAATTAAAGAAATTTCGATCAAAACAAATTGCAAGATAAATGTTTAAGATTGATGAGAAATCTTTTTCAAGAAAAGAATCAATTACGGTTAAATTCTTTTTTGAAAGTATAAAAGACAAATTTAAAATAAAACTTATATCCGGTAATTCTGGTTTTGATAAACTTATTAAAACTAAAGATTTACACAGACCCGGTTTAGCTTTATCGGGATATCTCGATTCATTTTCATATGATAGAATACAGGTCTTTGGTAATACAGAATTAAAATTCTTAAATAATTTATCCAAACAAAAGCAAAAAGAAGCATTTGAAAAATTTTTTGAGTTCAATGTTCCTTGCTTGATTTTTACAAATAATAATAAACCTCCTAAATTATTATTAGAATTTGCAAATAAAAATAATACTGCTGTTTTTAATTCACCTTTTACTACAACCAAATCAAGTTATTTAATCAATGATTTTTTAGATGATCAATTAGCTACCAGAATTTCCATTCATGGTTCATTTGTTGATGTTTACGGAGCTGGAATTTTATTTGTAGGTAAATCAGGGATAGGAAAAAGCGAAGTTGCACTTGACCTTATAGAAAGAGGGCACAGGCTTGTTGCAGATGATGTTATAATCTTCACAAAAAAAGGTGAAAACATTTTAATGGGCTCAGGAACAAGTTTAGTTAAACATTTTATGGAAATAAGGGGATTGGGTTTAATAAATGTTGAAAAGATGTTCGGTATCAGAGCAATCCGACATCAGAAAAGATTAGAAATAGTTGTTGAACTCGAGTTTTGGGATAAAAATCAAAATTATACAAGAACCGGTTTAGATGAAGAAACAATTTCTATTTCAGGGGTAGAAATACCTCATGTAAAACTTCCAATTATTCCAGGTAAAAATATAACCGTTATTTCTGAAGTGATAAGCTTAAACTATCTTTTAAAACACTATGGTTATGATTCAGCAAAATTATTCGAAAAAAGACTTCAAAATAGAATAAATGATCCATCAAATGTAGATTTAAGAGGTGTAGATTATTTTGAACATGATTTTGAATAAAATAATTTAAATTATACTTGACAAATTTTTTTTATTTAGTTACTTTCGGCACGTATTTATGAAAAAATTATACTTCTTCTCAAAAGAGAAGCTTCAGTTTGTAGAAATAAAAAGCTACAAATCTAAGCTATTTGTTTACTTTTCACTTGCAGTTATTACACTCAGTTCTTTACTGTTTGGAGGATATTTCTATTTATCAAAACTAACCGGTTCAACCCAATCGATAAGTTCATTAAAATCTGAAAATAGACAATTAAGTAAAAAACTCACAGAAATTGTAAGAAAATATGAAGAAATTAATAATCAAATTGATTCATTATCAAAATACGATTATCAACTTAGATTGGCATCAAATTTACTCCCAATATCAGATGAAGAAAGACTTTTGGGTATAGGAGGCGGTTCTTTTGATAACAGTATAGATTTTTTAAGTGATAATGCAGGTAAACAATTAAAAGATGCACTTAATTTTGTCGATAAACTTTCAAGAAAAATAGAATTTGAAAAATCCAATTATGATAAAATATCCAAGAAATTAAAGGAAAATAAGAAACTATACTTTTGTATTCCTGCTATAAAACCCGCAAATGGTATTGCATTACACGACTTTGGAATGAGAATGCATCCTATTTTACATAAAAAACGTATGCATGCAGGTATTGATATTCTTGCAAATTGGAGAACTCCTGTTCACGTAACCGGAAACGGAAAAGTTCAGTTTGTAGGTTATCGGGGAGGCTACGGTTTATGCGTACAAGTCGACCACGGATTTGGTTACACAACACTTTATGCGCATTTATCAAAAGCATTAGTTAGAAAAGGACAAACTCTTAAAAGAGGGGAACTAATTGCCAAAACAGGTAATTCTGGACTATCTACAGGCCCGCATCTCCATTATGAAATAAGACATAATGGAAAAGCACTCAATCCAAGTCGTTTCTTTTTTGATGATATAAATTATTTTGCAACTAAAAAAAATATGTCTAAATAAATATTGAGAGAATAGCCTATGATGATTTGGACGGTTGAATTAGCTGCTTTTTTAGATGACGCACCTTGGCCAGCTACCAAAGATGAATTAATTGAATATTCAGACAGAATTGGTGCTCCTTATGAAGTAATTCATAATCTTTCAGAATTAGAAGATACTGAAGAACCATATGAATCAATTGAAGATATCTGGCCTGACTATCCTTCTGAAGAAGATTTCTTCTACAACCTTGATGATGATGATTATTAAGAAATCTATAGAACAGTTTTTTTATGTCTGAAAAATGGAATGGAATTTTAGGACAGGCCAGTGCCAAATTATTTCTCACCAAAATTATAAAATCTTCTAATATACCTCACGCTTTTCTTTTTAATGGTAAAGATGGAATAGGGAAGGAATATACTGCACTACAGTTTGCAAAACTTATTAATTTAACTTCTATTAATTCTGCTAAGCTTGAAAACATTTCTTCATCAATCGATAAATTTTCTGAACCTTATATTAAATACATTTTCCCTTTGCCCAGAGGCAAAAACGAAACAGAAAATGACGGACCATATGCTAAGCTTGATACTGATACACTCGAAGAAATCAAACATCAATTATGTGAAAAAATTAAAAATCCATATTCTAGTATAAAATTATCTAAAACAAAAAACATCAAAATCAGCAGTATAAGAGATTTAAAGAAATTTATTTCTTTAGATTATTCTGAAATACCTTATAGGATTATATTAATTTCATTTGCTCATTTAATGAGCACAGAAGCACAAAATGCCTTATTAAAACAGCTTGAAGAGCCGCCCTCTGGTATTGTGTTTATTTTATGCACATCAAGTCCGTCACTGTTGCTTGACACTATTCGATCACGCTGTTGGGAGGTAAATTTTGCACCTCTTAGCTCAGAAAATATTTCAAATATTTTACACACTAAATTTAATGTAGAAAAAGATGAAGCTGAAAAAATTTCAACTTTTTCAAATGGTTCTGTAACCTCTGCATTGAATTTAATTGATAATCATTTTGAAGAAATGTTTGAGGATACAATACAAATCTTAAGATATTCTTTTGGGAAAAAATATAATTCAGCTTTCGGTATTATTAATAAATATACATCTGCAAAAAAATCTTTTCCATTGAAGCTGTTATTGAAGATGATAATAATATGGCTGAACGACTTAACAAAAGAAAAAAATAATTTATCCGATATTTATTTTGAAGAACATAAAACAACATTAAATAAATTTAATTCTAAATTTACGTCTTTAAATATTACTCCATTGGCTGAAAAGTTAGACAATTATATAAGTTTAATTAACAGAAACATAAACCCGTCGATTATTTCTATAAATCTTGTAAATGAATTAGCGGCTTTTATTAGATAATTTTGCTCCTTAAAAACACATATCTATATTTTAATTGAGAATTATTGAGCAAATGTATATTACTTCATTTTTGTTTAATTTTATTTGTTAAATATTAAACTGTATTTATTTTAGGATTTTAAAAATGAAAAAAGTAGTGATAGTATCAGCAAAAAGGACACCCATTGGTTCTTTTATGGGTTCATTGTCTTCAGTTTCTGCAGGCAAATTAGGAAGTATTGTAATCAAAGATTTAGTTAATGAAACCGATATAGTTACAAACGAAATTGATGAAGTTATAATGGGAAATGTATTAACAGCTGGGCAAGGTCAAGCACCTGCAAGACAAGCAGCTATATATGCAGATCTTCCTTTAAAAACCGAATGTTTAACTATTAATAAAATGTGCGGTAGTGGGCTTAAAGCTGTTATGCTTGCACATCAGGCAATTTTATGTGATGATGCAAATGTGATAGTTGCAGGAGGACAGGAAAGTATGTCAAACTCTCCTTATTTACTGCCAAAAGGTAGAGCCGGTTACAGACTTGGAGACGGAAAGGTTATTGATTCAGTTGTAAAAGACGGATTGTGGGATGTTTACAACGATATTCATATGGGAAGCTGCGCAGAGTCTTGTGCAAAAGATTTTAGTTTTACAAGGGAACAATTAGATGAATTTACTATCAATTCTTATAACAAAGCTATTACAGCTTTGGAAAACGGTAAATTTAAAGATGAAATTACAACAGTAAAGATAAAAGGAAGAAAAGGAGAAATAGAAGTAAGTTTAGATGAAGAACCTACAAGGGTAAAATTTGATAAAATCCCGAATCTTCGTCCTGTTTTTGAAAAAGACGGAGTTGTAACAGCAGCAAATGCTTCTAGCTTGAATGATGGTGCAGCAGCTTTATTAGTTATGAGCGAGGAAAAAGCAAAGCAATTAGATTTAAAACCTTTAGTTGAAATTGTGGCACAAAGTTCGGCAGCTAAAGCATCGATTGAATTTACTACTGCACCGGCTGATGCTATTGCAAAAGTATTAAAGAAAGCTAATTTAACTACTGATGATATTGACTTGTTTGAAATTAATGAAGCATTTTCAGTAGTCTCACTTGCAGTAAACAAACTATTAAAATTAAATGCAGACATAGTAAATGTAAATGGGGGAGCAGTAGCTTTAGGTCATCCTATTGGTGCCAGTGGAGCAAGAATATTAGTTACTCTAATCCACGAAATGAAGAAGAGAAACTCGAATTACGGATTAGCTTCTTTGTGTATTGGCGGAGGTGAAGCATCTGCCCTAATTGTTAAAAATTATACAAATTGAGGTAAAATAAATGGAGATAAAGGAAGTTTCTATAATTGGCGGCGGAACGATGGGCAACGGTATTGCACACGTTTTTGCACAAAATAATTTTAAAGTAAACATTGTGGAACAAGAACAAGAATTTATTGATAAAGCACTCGAAACTATAACAAAAAACTTAAAGAGACAGGTTAAAAAAGAAACTATTTCTAATGAAGATATGGAGCAGACAATCTCCAATATTTCTCCTGTAATTGGAATTAAAAACACACCTGCTGAAAGTGATTTAGTAATTGAAGCAATTTATGAGAATAAAGATGCTAAATTGAACATATTTAATGAGTTAAATAATATAATAAAAGCTGATTCTATATTTGCAAGCAATACTTCTTCAATATCAATAACAGAACTTTCTGCTGATATAAGAGGGGAGCAGTTTATTGGTATGCATTTTATGAATCCAGTACCTATTATGAAATTAGTCGAAATTATTCGTGGTTACACTACAAGTGATGCTACATTCAATACTGTAAAAGATATTTCACTAAGACTTGGTAAAACACCTGTAGAGGTTTTCGATTATCCTGGATTTATTTCAAACAGAATATTAATGCCTATGATAAATGAAGCAATTTTTGCTCTTATGGAAAATGTTGCTTCTGCAGAAGATATTGACACAGTAATGAAACTTGGAATGAATCATCCAATGGGACCTTTAACACTTGCAGATTTTATTGGTCTGGATGTATGTCTTTCTATTATGGAAGTATTGTATAACGGCTTTAATGATCCTAAATACAGACCTTGTCCTTTATTGAAAAAGTTGGTTGCTGCGAAAAAATTAGGTAGAAAATCCGGTGAAGGATTTTTTAAATACAACATATAAATAATTGCACATTATCCACCCTATAAATTTATATGCAAAATACTAAAAATTATAAAGGATATATTCTACTCAAAAATTTTAGAAATTTTAACAGCAGACTTCGTTCTAAACTTTTAAAATTTTCTATGCCTGAATATACAATTTTTAGTTTTTACGCTATAATTATTGGAGTTATAGCCGGCCTTGGTGCTGTTCTGTTTCATGATTTTCTTGAAATGTTAAACGGACTTTTCTTCGAACAAACAGCAAAAGGTTTTTATTTTTTAGGGACGGCAGCAGTAATTATTTTACCGGCAATTGGTATGCTGCTTCAAAGTTTTATGATTAAAGGATTTCCTAAAATCTCTAAGAGGAAAGGGGTTTCCGACGTTATCAAAGCAGTGTCACTAAGGGGCGGACATATTTCATTTAGAACTACAATTTTTCATTTTATAGCTCCCGCAATATGTATAGGAACGGGTGGTACATTAGGACCGGAAGGTCCTGCGGCTCAAATTGGTGCGGGAATTGCCAGCAAAATAGGTGAAATTTTAGGAATCTCATCTTCCAAGGTTAGAATATTTACTGCAGCCGGAGCCGCAGCAGCGATATCTGCTATCTTTAACTCTCCTTTAGGAGGTGTATTTTTTGCTTTGGAAATTGTATTGTTAAATGACTTTCAGACACCTACATTTTCCGCTTTAATTTTAGCTTCCGTTACAGGAAGCACTGTATCAAGAATATTCTTAGGAAATGATCCGCGTTTTATTTTTAGTACACCGCACATCGGTGATTATTCTGATTTTTATTTATACATAATAATTGGTGTATTTGCAGGAATTTTGTCCTTACTTTTTATTAGATATTCATCAAGCGTTGAATACTTATTCAAACATAAAATATATAAACATTTTCCACAATGGTTGGGTATGTTGATTGTTGGTCTCTTAGTTGGGATAAGTGGATATTTTTATAGCGATATTTTTGGAGTAGGCTATAAAGCAATAAATGAAATATTATCGGCATCGTTAACCTGGAAGTTTGTTATTACACTTTTGATATTGAAATTTATTCTTGTTCCACTTACATTAAGTTCAGGAGGATTTGGAGGTATGTTTGCTCCATCACTTTTCCTTGGAGCGTGCTTCGGATATCTTTTTGCATATTCTTTTAATTATTTCTGGGGACTTAACTTAGACCCGACTATTTTTGTTTTAATATCTATGGGAGCAGTTTTAGGCGGAATTAATACAATCCCAATCTCTTCAATATTAATAATATTTGAAATGACTCAAAATTATTCATTTATATTACCGCTTATGCTGGCTGTTATAGTTAGTACTACGTTAGTTCAGATGATAATTAAAGGTTCGGTGCACGTAAAGCATTTAGAAGCTGAAGGATATAAAATAAGTGCCGGAAGAGAGCACAACTTACTAAAATCAATAAAAGTCTCTGAAATAGATCTGAACTCAATTGAGCTTGTTGATGAGAATACACCTTTGCCTAAATTAGTGGCGAAAATAATAGCCAGTCCAAACAGTACATTCTATACTGTAAACAAAGAAGGAATAATTAATGGAGCTATTACAGAATCGGAATTAAGACCGATAATTACAGATTATGACAATTTGAAAAATGTTATAGTTGCGAAAGATGTTATAAATCCTAAAATAGTTACTGTTGATATCCTAGATAATTTAGATTATGTACTTAAGTTATTTAGCAAAAGGAACTTAGACCAATTTCCGGTTGTAGATAAAGAAAATCCAAATAAAATTCTGGGAGCAATTTCACGTCAACAAGTTTTAAGGGCTTATAATCACGAAAGTTTAAAATATAATTTAGCAGACGGGCTATCAACTGAATTAAGATCACTTGAGCAATCAAATTCTACAAATATCATAAAAGGCTTTTCGATAGTCGAACAAAAGGTACCTTTGCATTTTACAGGTAAAACTTTATCTGAATTGAAGATGAGGAATAAATATAATGTTGAAGTTTTGATGATAAAACAAATTGATCCGTTATTAAAAGAAGAGCAAGAAAAAAAAATTGTAACGCCTAATCCAAACTATGAATTAAAGAGAGAGGATATTTTAGTTTTATTCGGTGAAGATAAGAAAATAGAAGAATTTGTAAATATTTGTAAACAAAGCAGAAATTTCTAAATCACAAAAGTCCTATAATGTATATTATGTAAACTTATTGTTTTGTAATGATTGAAAAGGCCATACCCTATCAGACAGTTTGTAGTTTTAAAATTATTAGTATTAGGATTATTACTATAACAATCCAAAAAACAGGGCTTCTTTTTTTCATCCGAATAGTTTTTAATTGTCTTCTAAATCCTAATTTCTTTTTCTTTTTTTCTTTATCATCTTCTTCTGGTTTATAGAATTGTGGAGTATAATCAAATATTCTATGTTTTGGCTTTTTCATAAATACACGCATAAAAACCCTCTCAGTTTAATAATGCTTCTAAAAATTTTTCAGAATCAAATTCTTGTAAATCATCAATACCTTCACCAACGCCAATAAATTTAATAGGAATATTTAGCGAAGTTATAATTTGAAAAACAAAGCCGCCTTTTGCTGTACCATCTAATTTTGTAAGAATTATTCCGTTTAAATTTGTAGCTTTTCTAAATTCTTCTGCTTGCACTAAACCGTTTTGTCCGTTAGTACTATCGAGTACTAATAATATATTATCGGGAGCACGGAGCAAAATCTTTTCAACAACACGTTTTATTTTTGATAATTCTGTCATTAAATTATTTTTTGTATGAAGTCTCCCAGCTGTATCAATAAAAACAACATCATAATTTTCTTTTATAGCTTTTTCAATAGTTTTATATGCAATAGAAGAAGGATCAGATCCTGTTTCCCCTTTTACAATATCTACATTTGCTCTTTCTGCCCAAACATCAAGTTGTTCTCCTGCTGCCGCCCTGAAAGTATCAGCCGCACCTAACAATACTTTTTTATTTTTTTGTTTTAAATTATATGCAAGTTTACCGATTGAGGTTGTCTTCCCTACTCCGTTTACTCCTACGATTAAATAAACATAAGGATTGCAACTTTTATCTTTTTTTTCTGAAGAAGTATTTAGCGAGTGGTTAATTAAAATATTTTTTAATTCTTGATATATACTTTGTTTAATAGATGTTTCATCTCTGCCGTTATTTTCTAAAAGACTCTTTCTTGCTTTGGTAATAATTTTTTCAGTAGTGTCAAAGCCTATATCAGAAGAAATTAAAACTTCTTCAATTTTTTCAATTACATCCTGATCTACAACAGCTTTACCTGTAAAGGCTTCTGTTATTCCGTTAAATATCTTATTTTTTGTTTTCTGAAGTCCGAGTTTTAATTTTTCTAATTTGTTCATATTTCTTTTGATTCTTTCGATTTAATATATTCAATACCTCTGTATACATATCCTATAAATGAAGCAATTACTAAGAATATACTTAAGTAATAGAAGCTTAAAAAGAAAATGTTATTCCAACTTAGTTTTAGTACAATTAAAAGTATAACAATTCCAATTGTAAAAACTGCAGCTTTACCTAATTTATTTGAAGGAAGAACCTTTCCAATTTTATTAGTTACATAAATTCCACCTAAAAATATCAATAGGTCACGACCAACTATCATAAAGAAATAAGAGTCAGGAATTAAACCAAGTATATATATTTTTAAGATTATTGTTCCAACAACAATTTTATCGGCAAGCGGATCAATTATTTTTCCCATTTCTGTAATTTCGTTGAATTTTCTTGCCAAATAACCATCGAGCATATCTGTTACAGCTACAATTATACAAAGTGAAAATATCACATACGGTGCCCATTGTGAATTGAAATCATCAAATAATATCCAAAGGGGTATAGCCAAAAATAATCTGAAGAGACTTAATAAATTAGATTTTGTTGAGAATAATTCTTTATAATTTATTTTCATACTATGAAATATTATTGTTCGTATATTTCTTTTTTGAATGTAAAATCGACTTTTGTAGGATAACTACCTGAAAAGCATGCCGTACAATAATTATCTTTACCTGTATTTTCAACACAGCTTAATAATTCTTCAATTGTTAAATATTCTAATGAGTCAACCCCTAAATAATCTTTTATTTTGTTAATATCATCGTCGCATTTATTAGCTATCAATTCCTCTCTGCTCGGAAAATCCATTCCGTAATAACAAGGATGTTTAATAGGTGGAGAGGAAATTCTGAAATGAATTTCTTTGGGGCCTGCTGAACGTATAAGCTTTACCAATTGTTTTGAAGTAGTTCCTCTTACAACAGAATCATCAACTATAACAACTGTTCTACCTTCAAGTACACCTTTTACAATATTAAATTTTATCCTAACTCCTACTTCCCTCTTTTCTTGTCCGGGTTGTATAAATGTTCTTCCAATATAATGGCTTCTTATTAAACCTATTTCAAGTTTGGAGTTAATTCCGTTTTTCTCTAATTGTCTTTGATAGCCTAACGCGCAAGTATTTGAACTGTCGGGCACACTAATTACGATTACATTTTTGCCGTCTTTATCTTTAACCGGATGATTATTTGCAAGAATTTTTCCTAAACGTCTTCTCATTTTATCAACATTATTTCCAAATACAAAACTATCAGGACGTGAAAAATATATATATTCAAATATGCAATGTTTATGGATATAATTATCATCTGTCAGTTGTACGGATTTAATATTTTGATTTTTAATTACTTCGTCATCAATAATAACAATTTCACCGGGTTCAATTTCACGCACAAATTCAGCCATGTTAATATCAAATGCACAAGTCTCAGATGCAATTATAAAAGAGTTATCTTTTTTGCCGATGCACAATGGACGGAAGCCATAACTATCACGTGCTGCGACTAGTTTATCATCTGTTAGAATTGCTATGCTGAATGCACCTTCTAATTTTTGCAAAGCTTCTTTTATTTGTTCAATTTGATCGTTCAACTTACTTCTTGCAATTAAATGCAAAACAACTTCGGTGTCACTGGTTGTTTGAAAAATTGCACCCTCATTTACTAATTCGTCTCTCAGTATTTTTGCGTTTGAGATATTTCCATTATGAGCAATAGCAAGGTTACCAAGTCTATAATTTACAACAAAAGGCTGAATGTTTTTTTTAGATTCGGTAGAACCGGTTGTTGAATAACGATTATGTCCAATAGCCGAATTACCAATTAATCCATTGTGTATTATTTTTGGATCAAAAAAAACTTCCGATACTAAGCCTTCGCCCTTGTGAACATTAAAAATAGATTTATCTTTCTCATTCAGGCTTCTTGAAACAATACCGCAGGCTTCCTGCCCTCTATGCTGAAGTGCGTGTAATCCGTAATAAGTTTTCACAGATGCATTTGCATTACCAAATACCCCGAAAACTCCACAATGACATCTTGGTTTGTCAGTTAACATTTAAATAATAAATAAGAGTTGAAAAATCTTTTGTCAAAATTAAACAATTAAAAAACTAATTAAAATGTAATGCACAATAAATAGTTTTTTTTAACTACACAAAATATTACAATTGAAATTATGCTTGAATCACTTCTTTTTTAATTCAAAAATCCCGCAGCCGTAATGGCACCCGTAATTATTTATAATATTTTTTTCACTCAGATTAACATTCTCGTTCAAATTGCCTTTATCGTCAACATAAGAAAATGATTCAATTTTATAGTACGGTGAAATTAAATTTAAAAGATATTGAACAGAAAAAACACGATGAGCGTTGAACTCAATTCTTTGCGGTCCTATTGGTACTGAGAAATAAAAAATACCACCGGGTTTTAGTAATTTACATAAATTTTTAAAACCGTCCAGATATCCTTTGTATTTTACTTCGTCGCCATATCTTCCAAGTCCAAAATGTTCAAGTGTGTGGAGACACGAAAGAGAATCGGTAGAATTGTTAAGCGAAGGATCTAATTCCCGCATAACATCTATTTGGGTAAAATTGATATTAGGAACTTTAGAGTTTATATCACGGATATCAAATACTTCTATTTCCCTGAAAGACGCTACGTGAGAAACAAAACCGTCAACTCGTGAGCCAACATCTATATGTTTTTGGGGATTAGCAAGAAATATTTTTCTTGCAACTAGAAGATCTTGATGGAAATAATGTCCTTTTGCATATCCACCTTCGTCTTCCAAATCAAACAGACAAGGATAAGAACTGTTAAATTGAAATTCTGTTACGCTTGTTGTTTTTTGCTTTTTAAATTGTTTTCTGTCTTTAAAATATTTAGGTAGTTTTGTGAATGCCTCTAATGTTTTTTTAGGATGTAACCCAAATGATAACATCCATTTTTTAAAAGAATTATTCAGATTATTCATTTATTTAGTAAGCATTATTGATAACAACCTTGGAATTTCTGTATTGTTCTGGTCATACCAATCCTGAAAATTTATTTCGGAAAATCCTGCATTTCTCCCTGCTACTTCAAAATCTTTTTTTGAATGATGATAAGAAATCAATCTGATTTCTTTATTAGAATTTTCATCCATAAATCTGGCTACAGTCCCCTTTTCTTGTTTTGCAGGATGGAGTTCACATACGAATAAAAGCCCGTTTTGTCTCAATATTCTATAAGCCTCTAGAAAAATATTATTTAAATTTTCAATGTGCTCTAATATTAAATTAATAGAGACAACATCACAGGATTTATCTTCATAAACCCAACGTTTGGTAATATCCTGAATAATAAATTCTGCATTTTTGTTTCTTACTTTCTTTTTTGCTATCTCAATCATTTCCTCTGAAAAATCAAACGCTTTTAAAGTTGTACCTTTTTCTGCAAACCACAGGGAATTTTTACCCGTGCCGCAGCCGGCTTCAACTATATCTTTCCCTCTTAAATCAGTTAACAGACTTTTAACAACTTTTTCATCCAAAGTTCTCGTAGGATTCTCAACCGTGTCATATGAATCAGCCCATGTGTTGTATGCTTCTTTTGTATTCATTTTTAATAGTATTTTATTCAACTAAAGTATAAACTACTTTTACATTTGTTGTAATTGTAATATACTGCGGTATGTCCACTAATCCTCCGCTAGGTGCTAATTCAGCTTTAAACATTAAATCCGACCTCGGGTAAATTATAGGATTATTGGTTTCAATACTTACAATTTTACTTACTTTCATATTCAGGTTTTTAGCATAAAGTTGGGCTTCTGATTCTGCATTCTGCAACGCATCTTTTACACTTTTTTCGTGTCCTTCTTTTCTTTTCGTTGTTGAAAAATTACTGCTGAATTCGTAAAATCCGTTTTGAAGTAAATCTAACTGTAATTCTGTATAATTAGCAAAATCCTTTAATATAAATTGTAGGGATTGATTGGTTTTGAAAGATACTTTCTTGTCTCTATAATCGCGGTATTTTGAAATTTTGAACAAAGAGTAAGAAATATCTTTATCTGCTATTCCGTATTTCTTTATTAAAGACAGAATTTTACTTTCTCTTAATTTATGTTCTTCGTATGCTCTTTGGGGGTCTTTGTTTTCTACTCCCAAATTCAAAGTTATATTAATATTATCGGCTAACAACTTAGCCATACCTGTTGCATTTACTGTGAATGTTATTTTTTCTTTGTTCTGCGCCAGAATATTTGCGGCAAAGAATAATAATATAGCAGTTAAAAACAGATTTATTTTTTTCATCTCTAACTCGATTTAATTAATTATTATAAAGTATACGGAAAGTTTTGCATTATTGTTGCATTTCAAATTTCAAAAAGGTAAAACAATATTGGAATTTACATTTTAATTTACAAATGAAGGTGGGGTTTATTTAAATATTTTTGAAATAATTCAAAATACTTGCCGACGTGAAGCCCGTCCATTAAAGAATGGTGTACCTCAACTGAAAGAGGCATATTTATATCTTCCCCTGATTTTTCATATTTGCCCATTACAATTTTTGGAATAGAATCATTTTTATCCAATTTCCTGGCGTGTTTAAAACTAGTAAATTTTATCCAAGGCAAAACAGAATAATGTATCATATCAATTCTGTCAGCATGGGGATGAAGTTTTCCGTCACTATTTTTATTTTTTTCTAAAACTTCCAAGGCATTATTATTAAATAATTTAAAATCATCAAAGTATTTGAAATAACAAAAACTGAATGTCTCATCCTCATTTAACACAGTAGAGCCGCAATCAATATTATCAAAAATAACTACTTCTTCGTCTTTAAACCTGTAACGGAATTCCTCAATTTCATTTGCGGTTTTAATGGATAAAAATAAAGATGAAATAAAATATGATAAATTATTATTTTTGCAATAATCTAATAAGTTTTTAACATCAACATCAGCACAGATATTAAAGAAAGGTAAATCGTAATCTTTGAAGAAATAAAATTGTTCTTTCCTTTTCCAGGTATCAATATCCAAAAATTTCATTTTTTTATTTCTTTCTAAATCCTTTAGATAGAACACCAATTAATACTAAAGAAAGGGCAAATAAAATGCCTGCAATAAAACTGCTTATAGAATCTGTTAATAAAAGAATAACAATAATCAGGCAGATAATTAGAAATAAAACAGCTGCTGTTTTAAATTTCATTTGTTTACTAAAAGGAATTTATAAAATACTATTTAAAATAATATAAAATCTAATTAAGTTTTACCAATTCAACTCTTCTGTTTTTTGCTCTTCCCACTTCAGTGTCATTTGTGGCAATTGGTTTCGTAAGTCCGTAGCCCTTTGCGGTCATTCTGTTTTTATCAACTCCAAAAAGTAAAAGATATTGTTTTACGGTGTTTGCCCTTTTATTAGAAAGATTCAAATTATAATTTGCAGAGCCAACATTATCGGTGTGACCTTGGATCTCTATTTTTAATTCAGGATAATTTAACATAAGTTTGTTTATTTCAACTAACACTTTCTCTGCACCGGGTTTTAATCGGTCTTTTGCAGTATCGAAGTTTATCCCGTATATGGAAATGGTACCGGCTGAATCCAAAGCTCTTTTCATTTGGTCTGCACTGAAAGTAAGTTGTTTTGCAAA
>CAZTZZ010000033.1:0-1829 GCA_964617905.1 uncultured Ignavibacteriaceae bacterium
TGGTCTGAACTTTCCGGTTTTGGTTCCGGTACATCAAGCACAAACGGTTTTCCGGATGTTGCTGTTTACAGTCTGCTTGTAATGCCAACAAACACAAATATAATTTGGGCAGGTACAGAGATAGGAATTTTTGAATCAAGAGATGGCGGTTCAACCTGGACATACGCTAACAACGGTTTCCCTGCTGTTGCTGTTTGGCAAATGCGTGCATTTGACGGACAGGTAATTATTGCAACACACGGCAGAGGAATTTGGACTGCCCCTCTTGCAGATATAGTTACAGGAGTTGAGACAAATACTTCTGTAATCCCGGATGACTATTCACTATCACAAAACTTTCCTAATCCGTTTAATCCTTCAACTACAATTAATTTTACACTTCCGGTAAAATCAAATGTTAATCTAATTATTTATGATGCACTGGGAAGAAAAGTAAACGAAATTGTAAACGAAGAATTACCCGCCGGAATTCAAACTGTAACTTGGAATGGGCTTAACAGCAGCGGAATCAGGACAAGTAGCGGAGTTTATTTCTACAGGCTTATTGCAAAAAGTGGAAACGGTAATCAGTTTGTGCAGTCAAAGAAAATGATATTGCTTAAATAATAATACGGAATAGATTCCCGAAATCTTAAAGATTTCGGGAATCTTAATGTTAACTTTCCAACAAGTCGCCCCTGCATTTTAATACATTCCACTCATCATATTTTTATTTACATTGATTGACAAGCCATACATCTTTAAATTCTAAGTCAATTAATTTTAATTATGAAAAAGATATTATTATTAGGCTCAACTGGGTCAATCGGTGTAAATTCCCTCAATGTTATCCGAAAATTTCCTGAAAAGTTTTCTGTTTCAGTTCTGACTGCAAATAACAACATTGAACTTCTTCAAAAACAAATTGAAGAATTTCATCCCGAAGCCGTTGTTGTGGTTGACGAAAATAAAGCCGCTGAATTAAGAAATAATTTAAAAGAAAACTGCCAAATTCTTTCAGGAAAAAATGCATTGTGTGAAGCCGCATCACAATCGGAATATGATATTCTGCTCGGTGCGGTTGTCGGATTTTCTGGTTTAGCACCAACTATTGAAGCTATTAAAAGAGGAAAAAGAATTGCACTTGCTAATAAAGAAACATTGGTTGTTGCGGGTGAATTAGTAACTGATTTGGCAAAAAAATTCAACTCGGAAATCATTCCCGTTGATTCCGAACACAGCGCAATATTTCAATGTTTAGTCGGTGAGAAAAAAGAACAGGTTGAAAAATTAATTATAACAGCTTCGGGCGGTCCTTTTTTAAATACCGACAAAGAAAGATTTTCTTCTGTGTCTGTGAAAGAGGCACTGAATCATCCAAACTGGAATATGGGGAACAAAATTACAATTGACTCGGCAACAATGATGAACAAAGGGCTTGAGGTTATTGAAGCGAGATGGCTGTTCGGATTTTTAGACGAACAAATTGATGTTGTAATTCATCCTCAATCCATCATTCATTCTATGGTTCAATTTGTTGACGGTTCAATTAAAGCACAGATGGGCTACCCGGATATGAAATTACCCATTCAATATGCATTGACTTATCCGGATCGTTTTAAAAACGATATGGAAAGAACGGATATACCAAAATTAAAAGAACTTACTTTTTTTGAACCGGACTTTAATAAGTATGAATGTTTAAATTTAGCCTATCAAGTTCTTAAAGAAGGAGGTACTGCGCCTTGTATTTTAAATGCCGCTAATGAAGTGGCAGTAAGCAAATTTTTAAAGGAAGAGATTAAATTTTCTGAAATACCTGATTTAATAAAAAACGCATTGAACAAATT
>CAZTZZ010000033.1:1929-27112 GCA_964617905.1 uncultured Ignavibacteriaceae bacterium
TTTTAAAATATACTAGGAGAAAAATAACTAAATGGATTATGTAATTTATTTTGTGATAACGATAGGCATATTGGTTTTTATTCACGAGTTCGGGCATTTTATTGCCGCCAAGGCTTTTAAAATGAGAGTAGATGTTTTTGCTATCGGTTTTGGGAAAAGATTGTTCGGCTGGAATAAACTTACTGGTTTTTCTTTCGGAGAACTCGATAAAGATTTTGACGGTGAAGGCAACACTGATTACAGGCTCAGTCTGCTGCCATTGGGCGGTTATGTTAAAATAGCCGGAATGGTAGACGAAAGTTTCGATACAAAATTTGCGAACGAGGAACCGAAGCCTTATGAATTTAGAGCAAGACCCACATATCAAAAAATAGTAGTAATTACCGCCGGTGTGATGATGAATTTGTTATTGGCTCTTATGATTTTCTGGGGAGCTAATTTCTTTAAAGGAAAACAAATAACAAAGACAACAACCGTTGGTTATGTTGTTCCCGGTTCTTCGGCTGATTCACTCGGATTTTTAAATAATGATAAAATACTTTCGGTTAACAAAAAACTTGTAAATAATTGGGGTGATCTGCGCAATCAAATATTTATCTATACAGCGGGTGTAAGCTTAGATTTTAAAGTCGAGAGAAACGGACAAATAATTCATATAAACGCCCCCCGCTCTAAAATTCCTGCTTCGGAAGAAAAAGAATATTTCTTGATTCCGTCCGGAATAAAACCTGCCGTTGCCACTGTGCTGGCAAATTCCCCGGCTGAGAAAGCAGGTTTAAAAGCTAACGATATATTTTTAAAACTCAACGGAGTAGATCTTTACAATCCGAGTCAAACCACAAAAATAATTTCATCCCACAAAAATGTTGAAATACCATTGATTATTCGGCGCGGGAAAGACACATTAGATCTTTTCGTAACCCCGGGAAGCGATGGAATGATTGGTATTCAAATAACTCAGGCATTTACCGGACCGGTTGATTTTGAAACTTACGGATTCTTTGCTTCATTTTATCAGGGATGGCTTGATATTGAAAGGATGACAGGACTGACATTTAGCATGTTCGGCAAAGTAATAAACGGTGATGTAGCTTTTGGAAAAGTATTTGGCGGTCCAGTAAAGATTGCACAATTTGCTGCTAAATCGGCAAATGACGGTATTTCCAGCTTCCTCGTATTTTTAGCCCTGTTAAGTTTGAGTTTGGCAATATTAAATATATTACCGTTTCCGGTTTTAGACGGAGGGCATTTGGTAATTATAATTATAGAGGGAATATTTAGAAGAGAAATACCTATAAAAGTTAAAATAGCAATTCAAAACACCGGGTTTGCAATTTTACTGCTTTTAATGGCGTATATAATTTACAGCGATATTTTAAATCTCTAATATTTTTAGTAATTAATGCTCTGTAAAACGTTACGGAGCTTTTTTACTATAAAAACATCATTCATTAAATACATCATTTTTCCATTTATCATTTATTATTACCGCTTACAACATTATTTCTATCGGTGAATAACATCTAAGCTAAATTTCCACTCTAATTAAAAAATAATTTATTTTGATGAATAATGATGATAGATTATATTGGCTAAAAAAAATGAAGATGAAATTAATAGATGAAAATTGATAAAGAAATAAAACCGACAAACAGTTCCGACAGTAATTTTTCTTTCAAGACAAAACATTCCCGAAATAAAATTTATTGGATCAGCCAAATAACAGGCTGGTCAATTTTTGTGATTTTTAATATCAGCATGATTTCTTTATTCGGTCATTTTTCCTGGCAAAGATTTACAACAACATTATATATGGGTTTAGTTGGTGTTACAATTACGCATATTTTCAGAGCATACACAATTCAAAAAAATTGGCTCAAACTTCCTCTTAAAAAAATTATTCCACGAACTATATCTTCATCTTTTATTTTGGGCGCAATCTTATACGTAATAATATTTGCGGTATCTTATTTTATCGGTCGGGTTCATTTTGATAAAATGCAAGTCGGCACAATAATTTGGAGCTTGTTCAATCTTACGGGAATAATTTTTGTGTGGGAACTACTTTATTTTTCCGTTCATTTTTTTGAAAACTATAAAGCTGTTGAAGTTGAAGCATTGATTTGGGAAGCCGCCGTAAAAGATTATGAATTAAAAACTTTAAAATCACAACTTAACCCACATTTTATTTTCAATGCCCTTAACAGCATAAGAGCACTTATTAGAGAAAACCCCGAAAGCGCCCAAACTGCTGTGACATATCTTTCTAATATTTTAAGATATTCACTGAAAAAAGAACACATTGAAACTGTAAGTTTATCCGATGAGCTGCTAACGGTATCTGATTATCTTAAATTAGAATCTATTCGGTTTGAAGAAAGACTTAAGTATAAACTTGAAATAGATGAAGCATCAAAACAAGTTGAGATTCCCCCAATGATGATTCAAACCCTTGTTGAAAACGGAATAAAGCACGGATTATCAAATAGGGAAAACGGTGGAGAAATTCACCTGAGCACAAGTTTAACAAACACACATTTAATTATTGAAATTAGAAACACGGGTAAATTTGAAGATGAGGCACTTAAAAACGCACAGGGATTCGGAATAAAAAACACAAAACACAGACTCAATCTTATTTATGGAGAAAAAGCAAAATTTACAATTGAAAATGAAACTGATGAAATTGTCCTGGCAAAAATCGTAATTCCAATTGAAGGAGAAAAAAATGAAAGCAATAATAATTGACGATGAACGGTTAGCGCGTGTAGAGCTGCGCAGATTATTGACACCGCATAAAAATATTAACATTTTAGGTGAAGCAAAAAATGTGGATGAAGCGGTTAAAAAAATTGAAGAATTAAAACCCGATTTGATATTTTTAGATATTCAAATGCCAGGCAAAAACGGTTTTGAACTTCTTGAAAGCCTGGATACAGTTCCGACAGTTATCTTCACAACCGCATATGATGAATATGCCTTAAAAGCTTTTGAATACAATGCGCTTGATTATCTTTTAAAACCAATTGAACCTGCAAGACTTGAGGAAACAATCAATAAGGTAATACTTCGTAATCAAGAGGAAATGGAAGGAGAGCTTTCAAATATTTTAAAAGAAGATGACCAAATATTTGTTAAAGACGGAGAAAGATGCTGGTTTGTTAAATTGTCAAATATAAGATTGTTTGAATCTGAAGGTAACTATGTTCGTCTATATTTTAATGACAACAAGCCGCTCATATTAAGAACATTAAACTATTTGGATGAACGATTAGACAGTAAAACTTTTTTCAGAGCCAACCGAAAACACATAATAAACTTGAAGTGGATATTAAACATTGAACCATGGCTGAACGGCGGATTGCTTGTAAAATTAAAAGGTGACCATAAGATTGAAGTTTCAAGAAGGCAGGCAATTAAATTTAAAGAAAAGCTTAGTCTTTAGAAATTTACCGACAACGATTTTTTTTGGTCTCTTTTGTCGGTTTTTAACCAAAAAATATCCAAAACCAAAAGAATGAAAAAAGGGATATATTGAATTAGAAGTACGATAAGATATTCCTTCCATACAGGTGCAAGGGGAGTAAAATTTGTAAAGTTGCTTGTAAACAACAAACTTGTTACCGAATAATATGCCGCAACCGGATTCAAAGCCGCAATCCATCCCAAATACCAGGGATACAGCGTTACGCTAAAAATTATTAATCCAATAAAAACACCGTAAGCCGCTTTTGTAAAATCTTTATATCTTAAAGATATTATTCCCACTGTAAGTATAAATGCGGAGCCACAAATTATTTTAGCCAGATTACCGTCATCAAGAAAATATTTTAGCAAGTTGTATGTTGACCCGTTGAACTCCCAGTTTGACAAGTAATTTTTCAAGGCTGAAAATGCAGTAAAGTTCCAATTCAAAAAAGGCAAATAAATGCTTGTTACTAGTATTATGGAAATTATGGTAAAAATAAAAGTCTTTTTCAGCCCGAATTTTTTTATGATTAGCGGAAATAAAATAACCGGGTATAATTTTGATAATACGGCAAGTGAAAATGTAACCGATGATAAAATATGTTTTTCTTTTTCACTAAAATAGATGAACATCACCATAAACATAATACCTACGGGGTCTAAATGAGCATTTATAAAATATTCCATAATGCTAAGCGGGAGCCAAGAGTACAGAATGATGTAATTTAAATTTTTCTTCTTTAATTCGAGTAATTTTAACAAGAAAAGAAGAGTAATTAATTCACACAACAGATATATTAATTTCAACGCAGTTACACTATTTTTTTTAATATAGTATCCGGCGGCAAATACTAATTGAGAAACAGGAGGATAAATAGCAGGTACATCTTTAAAAGTAACTTTATAATAAACTTCATCCCTTAAATTTTCCAGTGAAGAATCTTGGGGTGCGGTAGTAAAAGGATTATGACCCGCAGACAAAACTTTCCCTTCCCATAAATATCTGTAAACATCGTTTGAAGTTGTGGGCAGGGCGGGGAAAAGCGTTAACCGAAACAAGAGTCCGAACAGTATTATAACAAAAGGTAATTTTAATCTTTGAGGGCTGTCGATTTTTAAAACGTTAGATAGTAAAATAAAAAATGAATTGCTCTTTTTCTTTTTTTCCTTTTTTTCTCCTGATTTAATTTCATTTATGTTTTTCACAAAATAAAACGATAGCAGCATTATTAAAAAAGTTTCAAGATAGATGAACATATAAAGCGGGATATCTTTGTTGCTGAATATTAGAAATGCTATGTAATAAAGTTCGGTGACCAAACCTGCAAGCAAAATATAGATAAGGATATTTTTATTATCGGTTGTAAGCATAACTTATATTACAGATAGATAAAATTAATTAAACAGTTCCCAGGAAATCCCAAAACGTATATTTCGTTCAGGCATTGGGTAAAAGGGTATTTTATAATATTTTTTGTTGGTTAAATTTTCCCAGGTAAAATAGATTGTCGCCACTTCCTGTATAATTCCCGAAAGAGTAAGGTCGAACCGGTTAAATGCAGGAACAGTTGCTGTTGAAGAATTGTCATAACTGATTTTCCTCACGCCGTTATATGTGAAAATAATTCCGGCTTTCAGAAGCATATTTTTTTTAAATATGTAGTTGTTATAGTATATGCCCATTGTAATTATTTCTTTTGGAACAACCCATAAATTATCTTGATTAAAATTTGAAGTGCTATAGATTTCGGCTTTATTTTCAAAAATGAAATTTGACAGTTTAAAATTAAGCATTGCCGAGAATCCATTTATGGATTGCTGCTCTGCAAAGAAAACATTTTTCGTATAAATGTTTATCGGCTGATAAAAATCTTTTCTAATGAACGCGCTGGTACTTATCATTAAAACATCGTTTTTAAAATTAAATTTTGCTTCGTAATTTTTAGTAAAATTATCTGTGAATTCATTTTTAAAGGATGAAAACCCTAGATATATTTTAGACCTTTGACTGATGTTAAAAATAAAGTCCCCACCAAAACCGCTGCGATTTGTATTAATATTATTATATCCGGAATGCAAATATTTATAATATACTGAAGGTGTGAATTTACCGTTAAAGAATGATTTTGTAAAAATTAATGAAGCAAAATAATTAACAGAGCTAAAAGATCTGTTGATATCAACTAAATTTAATGAGGAATCGGATGTTATATCGGCAGATTCATAGCCTGCTATAAAATTAATGTTTAAGTACTTGTTTTCATATTTATTATTAAATAAAAAACCGTAAACATTTTCTCTGCTTGTTGAATTTAATAACGGAATATTGTTTGTCTGTACAATCTTTTCGTTGCTGAATCTATAGTAAAAAGAGATGTCACTTTTAAATGAGTTTGTAAATTTATTTAATAATTTTAAATTCAAATTTTGTGCGCGGAACTCTTTGCTTCTGTCGGCAAATTTAACAGGTGCAAAAACAGGGTCGTAAATAAGGCTGTCTATATTTGCGGTTAAAGATTTAACGCTGTCAACATCTACACCTCCATTCAATCCGATTATTGATTTTTCAATATTAAATGTACCTAAAATGTTTAATTTATTAGAACTTAAATATTTAAATTTAAAAGTACCCTGCCAATAACTGAAATTAGAGTTCGTGTATATGTCATCCATTTTTCTGTTTGATATATCAAAAGAAAAATTAATTTTCTTTGACATCATAGTATTTAAATATACATCCGCAAGTGCTTCCCCGTCGGGTCCTTGGTAATATTTTATTTTAGAATAGGGAACTGTTGTAACAAAATCTTTACTTATAAAATTAACAGTAACGGGATTGTTATATGGACTATAAAGGAATCCTCTGGGATAAGGAACAATTTCAATTGAATCAATTAATTCTGATAGAATATCGTTTAAATCACCAAAGTTTGAGTACCTGTTATTATATAAAACACCGTCCTGCAAAAGATTAATACCGTTTTGTCCCACTCCGTATAAAACCGGAATATTAGGCTGTCCGATAAACCCGAAGTCTATTGTATAATTAAAAAGAGATTTATTTAACAGCTCACCTGTGTAACGGTAATCTGTTTTTTTAATTATTTTTTGTGTTGTTATATCACTATTTAAATATAGTAATGCTGAATGAAGAGGCACAATTGTATCAACAACTGTTTTTTTATCCTTAACATTAACAGTTTTTAACGAATCTTTATAAAAAGGTAAATTATTAGAATATACTTTGGCAGCCGGAATTAAAAAAATTAATAGAAAAAATAAAAGAGATTTTTTGTTCATATAAAAATATAACAAACACTTATTTTGCAGACAAACGAAAATAAGTAGTAGGATTCTTTTGAAAGCCGGACTGGCACAACCATTTTCTCAATTATTACAAGTGGATAATAATAGAAGGAAGAATAAATTAATAGTATTTAACAAGGAAATTGATAAACACAATCTCTGTTTAGTTCAATAATAATAGGGGAAAAGTAATGTCAGCCATTAAAAAATATTTAACTTAATTGTTTGTTTTAATTATATTATTACATATTTTAACTATGTAATAAACATCAACATTAATTTAAGAGGTTCATAACATGGCTTCAAAACCAATGACAAAAGGTGATATCATTGCTCACCTCTCAAAAAAAACAAACACCACAAAAAAATTAGCTGGTGATTTTTTAAATGAACTTACTTCTTTAGCATATAAAGAAGCAAAAAAATCTTTTGTACTACCAGGATTAGGAAAACTTCAGGTTGCTAAAAGGAAAAAAAGAATGGGTAGAAACCCTGCCACCGGTGCAACAATGGTTATTCCGGCAAAGAAAGTTCTAAAGTTTAAAGTATCAAAAACAGCAGCTGATGTTGTTTTCCCAAATCAAAAAAAGGCTGCTCCTAAAAAGAAAGCTAAATCAAAAGCTAAGGCTAAACCAAAAGCAAAAGCCAAATCAAAAGCTAAAGCAAGAAAGAAAAAATAATATATTGCCCGTCTTTTGACGGGCTTTTTTTATCTTCTAAAAACTTCTCAAAACATCCATAATTTCCTGGTCAAAAAATCAGTACTGTAAACCTTTTTACACTAAATAGGATATTACATATATATACTATAAATGTTAAAAAGGAAAACTTCATGCGTAAAATATTAATACTTACTTTCATTACATCTTCATTAATTTATTCTCAAGCGTGCTGCTCGGCAGGTTCTCCGCTTTTAAGCTCAATTGAAGTGTCTTCTTCACAAAAAGGTGTTCTGCGTTTTGGTCTTACATATGAGTTCAATTATTTAAATGATGTTTTTACACAAACAACAAACATTAATGATAATACAAGAAGAAGAATAGTTCATTCGGTTTTACTTGAAACAAGTTATGGGCTGACTAACAAGATTTCCGTTTCGTCTTTATTAACTTTTATTAATCAGCGTAGAATTATTTTTTCTTCAGCGCCTACTCAAAATAAAATAAATACTTTAGGGATAAGTGATGCTGTTGTTTTGGTAAAATATAATTTTCTTCCATTAACAATATTAAATAAAAATGAATTTTCTATAGGTGCCGGAATAAAAATTCCTTTCGGTGAATCAACTCTAAGAGATCAGGGCATTCTTTTACCCGCTGATTTACAACCCGGTACAGGAGCTTGGGATTATCTGGTTTCTGCATATGGTTCTAAATCTTTTTTCCCATCGCTTCCGTTAAATATATTTGGTAACGCATCATTCAGAGTGAACGGAACCAATAACAGGTTCGGTGATAATTTTGAAGGCTACTCTTTCGGAAATGAATTTATAGCAACACTGGGTGCGGGTTATCGGACAAACTCTCTTTGGGATTTTTCACTTATGTTCAGATATAGAAATACACAGCCGGATGAATTTGCTAATCACGAAATTGCAAACACAGGTGGCAACTGGCTTTATTTGGTACCGGGAATAAATGCAAATTTAAATAATCTTATAACCATAAGAATTTCCGGATCAGTTCCTTTATATAGAGATTTAACCGGGACTCAGCTTACAACAACATACACAACAAATGTAACAATATTTTATACGATAGATAACTTATAATTTGAAAAGGGTATTCTTATGCTAATAAAAAAAATTTTCTTTTTGTTTTTTCTTTCAGTAATTCTTTTTGGCTGCAGCAGTGTTTCTAAAGAGGGGCCAACTTCTGTAAATGATACCAAGAATAACAGCCCCGATTGGTTAATACCAAAAGACCAGGTTTTTGACGGTGGTCCGGGTAGAGACGGTATTCCCCCTATTGAAAATCCCGTATATGGTCCATCAAGTGCCGAATCATATTTAAATGACGATGACCTTGTAATAGGCGTAAGAGTCGGGAATGATATAAAAGCCTTTCCTCATCCAATAATGGACTGGCATGAAATTGTAAACGATGATATCGGAGGCAGGAAAGTTTCTGTAACTTATTGCCCGCTTACAGGTTCGGCTGTAATATGGAATAGAACTTTAAAAGATGGTTCGGTAACAACATTCGGTGGTTCGGGGTTGTTGTATAATACAAACTTAATTCCTTACGATAGACAAACACTTAGTAATTGGTCTCAGTTTTTATTGAAATGTGTTAACGGTCCTTTGATAGGTCAGGAGATTTCAACCACACAGGTTTTTGAAACCAGATATTCAACCTGGAAATTGATGTATCCGAATTCAAATATGTTGACTAGAAACACTGGTTTTAACAGACCATACGGAACATTTCCATACAGAGATTACAAAACTAATAACAACTATCTGCTGTTTCCGATAAACATTACGGATACCAGGTTACCGCAAAAAGAAAGAATTCTCGGAGTTATTTTTAACGGAGGAACAAAAGTATACCGTATAAATTTATTTGGTGCCGAGATAAAAATTATTAAAGATATTGTTGGTGGTACTCCTATAGTTGTTGCAGGCACAACACCAAAAAACTTTGCCGTTGCTTTTCAAAGCACTTTAGATGATGGAACTAAACTTCAATTTACGGCGCTTCAAAATTCACTTCCATTAATAATGAAAGATAACGAAGGCAATAAATATGATATATTCGGTTTTGCAGTTGAAGGACCCAGAAAAGGTATAAGGCTGAAAGCCGCTAAATCGTTTACAGCTTATTGGTTTGCGTGGTCAACTTTTTATAAAGATGCAATTATAAACACAAATTAAACCCTCTGATATTATTAAGTAACTGTTACGGTGTTTCCGTGACAGTTACTTAAACTTTCTAAATTTATCTCCATTTATTGAATAAAAAGTTTTAACTTAGGTCAAACAATCTTACGACTTGATGGTTAATTATTTTATTATATTTTTTAATATCGTTAGAGACATTGCAGATTTTATTTGGGGACCTCAAATGCTTGTCTTTATTCTTGGAAGCGGAGTCTATTTTTCTCTTCGATTGAAAGGAATACAATTTTCAAAATTTGTTGAGGCATTTCGTGAATTAAAAAAATCGAAAAAAACTACCGGTAGTGGAAATATTACACCGTTTCAGGCTTTGATGTCAGCGTTATCGGGAATGGTGGGTAACGGAAATATTGCGGGAGTGGCAACGGCAATTGTTGTTGGCGGTCCAGGTGCAATTTTTTGGATGTGGGTTTCTGCACTTATTTTAATGGCAACAATGTACTCCGAAACTATATTAGGTTTTCATTTCCGTGAAAAAGGCAAAGACGGTACATTTATTGGCGGGCCTATGGTGTATATTAAAAAAGGGCTGAAGATTAAATGGTTATCGACAGCATTTGCTGTTGCTTTTGCAATTAAAACATTGATTGCTACCACTTCCATACAATCCAATTCTATGTCAATAATTTTAAAGAATGAATTCGGCACACCGCAGTTGCTATCGTGCATTGTGATAGCATTTTTAACGTGGCTTGTTATTATAGGCGGACTTAAAAAGATTGCCAAAACCACAGAGTTTTTATCGCCATTTATGACGATATCATATTTATTGGGTGGACTGATTGTTTTAGCAATTAATTCAGATCAAATTTTGATGGCAATGAAACAAATATTCTTTTATGCTTTTAATGATTACAATTCAGTTGAAGGAGGTTTTGCCGGAGCTACTGTTTTAATGGCTTTAAGATACGGGGCTGCAAGAGGCGCCTACAGTAACGAGGCAGGAACAGGTTCTGTTTCAATTATGCACGCAACAGCGAAATCAGGAAGTGCAGTAAAACAATCACTAATTTCAATGACGGGTGTATTTATTGACACAATTATTATTTGTACCATTACTGCCCTTGTTATTTTAACTTCGGGTTTTTGGAATGAAGGGCTGAACAGCACTGCATTGGCATCACAAAGTTTTTCTTCCGCACTTTCAATAGGCAACTGGATTGTTTTAGGTGCATCTCTTTTATTCGGATATTCAACATTAATTGCGTGGAGCTTTTACGGAGAACAATGCGCAAGTTATTTATTTGGTGATAAAATTAAAGTTTATTACAGATGGTTGTTTTGCTCGGCAATTCTTCTCGGAGCTACAAGCGAAGCAGAAAATATTTGGAGCTTGGGCGACTTACTTAACGGGATAACCGTTATTATAAATCTAATCGGAATTATTTTACTGAGTCCGATCGTAATAAAATTAACAATTGGAAAACTGAAATAGCTTTTCACATATTTTGTTTTATACGTATAAAACAGAATATTCTATAATTATTCTTAATAATTAGAATAATTTCTAATGTATTTTCTTATTAATCGTAAATTATAATTATATTTATTCTCTTTTGTCTAATTACGGACTGTAACTGAACTTTTGTGTATGGAATATTTTTTGTTATTAAAAGTAAAATCTAAAAAAACAGGAAAACTATGTACAATTCTGTAGTAATGGTTAAACAGGTTCCTGATACAGCGCATATTTCAGGTAAAGTTATGAAAGACGACGGAACCGTTAACCGGGCTAAACTTCCGGCAATTTTTAACAATGAAGATAGAGTTTCTTTAGAACTGGCACTGCAGATAAAAGAAAAATACGGAGGTAAAGTTACAGCCATCACAATGGGACCTCCCCGCGCGTCAGATATATTAAGAGAATGTTTGTATATGGGTGCCGACGAAGTGTATTTAATCAGCGACAGAAAATTTGCCGGCGCAGATACTTTAGCCACATCCTATGTTTTAAGCGAAGCAATAAAAAAAATAGGTAATTATAATTTTGTTTTTGGCGGCAGACAGGCAATTGACGGCGACACTGCACAGGTCGGCCCGCAGACGGCAGAAAAGTTAAATATTCCGCAGATAACTTATACGGAAGAAATAGTTGAATTAACAAAGGATAAAATTAAAATTAAAAGAAAAATTGACGGCGGATATGAAATTGTTGAAAGTGTATTTCCGGTATTAATAACAGTATTAAAAGATGTTGTAAAACCCCGTCCGTTCGACGCTAAAAGAGTGATGGCATATAAAAATGCAAAGTCTCTGATGGACCTTGAAAAAATGACCGAAGGAAATTCACTTCTTTATATAGATAAACTTGTTCACGAATTTGAAGAGAAAAATCTTTACATAAAAACTTTAACTATGGATGATTTGAAGTTAGAGCCTGAAAGATGCGGTATAAAAGGTTCGCCGACAAAGGTTCACAAAGTCCAGTCGGTGGTTTTGGGAGGGGGAAATCACATTACTGTTGAACCGACAAAAGAAGGTTTATCGGATTTAATAGATCAACTAATGACAGATCACATTTTCGGATAAAAGGAAAAAGTATGGAATTTAAAAATGAAGTATGGGTTTTTATCGAACAAAGAGACGGAAAAGCCGCGGATGTTAGTTTCGAGCTGTTGAGTAAAGCACACAAACTTTCTAAATCTATGTCGGGTAAAGTTAAAGCAATTATTATAGGTGAAAATGTAAAAGAAATTGTCTCTGAAACATTCAAATACGGCGCAGATGAGGCTTTGGTTTTTGATCACCCGTCTTTGAAACATTACCGCACATTACCCTACAGCAGGATATTAAATAATTTAGTAAAAGAAAATGTACCGCGAATTGTTTTGTTCGGTGCCACAGTTATAGGCAGGGATTTAGCACCAAGAGTTGCTTCGCACACAAAAAGCGGTTTAACGGCCGACTGTACAGACTTGCAAATAGAAGATGTTACTTATTTAAAAAACGAATATCCGAAATTGCTGCTTCAAATCAGACCTGCATTTGGCGGTAATATTATTGCAACAATTATCACCCCCGACGTACCGACGCAAATGGCAACAGTGCGGGAAGGTGTAATGGAAAAACATCCGCTTGAAAAACCGAATAAAGAAAAAGTTATTAGTATAAAATATGAGCCCGACCCAATTGACGAATTAGTCAGCATAGTAAAACAACACAGGGAAAATAGTAAAGTAAATTTAAAAGCAGCACCTATAATTGTTGCAGGAGGTTACGGGCTGGGGACGAAAGAAAACTTCAAACTGGTTGAAGAATTAGCTCACACTATCGGCGGAGAAGTAGCGGGCAGCCGCGCCGCCGTTGATGCCGGATTTGTTATGCACGACAGGCAAGTGGGACAAACAGGAGTTACCGTTAGACCAAAACTTTACATAGCCATTGGAATTTCAGGTGCAATTCAGCACCGAGCCGGGATGCAGGAAGCCAGCAAAATTATTGCTATCAACACCGACCCGGAAGCACCGATTTTCGGCATCAGTAATTATGGTATTGTGGGTGACGCTACAGAAGTTATACCAGCATTTATTGAAGCATATAAAAACAAATTGAAATAGGAATAAAAATGCCAAATTATTTTACAGATAACAGCGATCTTCAATTTTATTTTAATAATCTTGATTTACGTGAAGTTGTAGATATTGCCGAAGAAGGATATGAACAATCAAAAAAATATAATTATGCTCCTGTTGATTATGAAGATGCAATAGAAAATTATAGAAAAGTATTGGAAGTATTGGGTGATATAACGGGTAATTATATTGCCGAACGTGCTTCCGATGTTGACGGTGAAGGCGCTTTATTTGAAAACGGAAAAGTTACTTATGCACCTGGTACGCAGGAAAACCTTCAGCAGTTAAAACAGGCTAATTTATTGGGATTTACTTTTCCGAGAAATGTTGACGGAATAAATTTTCCCTTCACAATTTATATGATGGCAGTAGAAATGATTGCTCGGGCTGACGCTTCACTGATGAACATTTTCAGTCTGCAGGATATCGGCGATACAATAATAAAATTCGGTACTGAAGAACAGTCACAAGAGTTTATACCCGGATTTTGTTCGGGTAAATACACAGGGGCAATGGCGCTTACTGAACCCGATGCCGGCTCGGATCTTCAATCGGTAAAACTAAGGGCATATCAGGATGAAAAAGGTAAATGGTTTCTCAAGGGAGTAAAGAGATTTATTACAAACGGAAACGGTAATGTGCTTTTGGTTCTTGCACGTTCGGAAGCAGGCACAAAGGATGCCCGCGGGTTAAGTATGTTTGTATGCTATGGCGACGATACGGTAAAGGTTAGAAGAATTGAAAACAAACTCGGTATTCACGGTTCGCCTACGTGCGAACTTCAGTTTAATGACACTCCCGCACAATTAATTGGAAACAGAAAATTCGGACTTATAAAATATGTTTTCGATCTTATGTTCAGAGCAAGAATGGGGATTGGCTCACAGGCTTTGGGTATTGCACAAGCCGCCTACGAAGAAGCTTTAAAATATGCCAAGGACAGAGAGCAATTCGGTAAATCAATTTATAATATTCCTGTTATTACAAACATGCTTATTGATATGCGTGTAATGCTGGAAGCCGATCGCGCCTTGCTATACAGTGCTTGCAGAAATGTTGACTTAAAAGAGAAATTGGAAATTAAAATTAAAAGGCTTAAAAAAGAAGGCAAACCATTTTCAGAAGAAAATATAAGATTGAAAAAAATTGCAAAAGAGACTAACTTTTTAACGCCTCTTACGAAATATGTAATAAGTGAATCGTGCAATAAAATAACATATGATGCTCTGCAGATTCATGGTGGAACCGGTTATATGAAAGAATTTAAAATAGAAAGATTGGTAAGAGACGCAAGAATAACAAACATATACGAAGGCACATCACAGCTGCAGATTGTTGCTGCTATAGGCAGTGTTATAAAAGATATATTTAAAGAACTATTTGAAGATAAAGAAAAAAGGCAGTATAAAGGCGGAGTGCAGCCCCTTGTAAATTACCTTATTGAAATAAGAGAGATTTTCTACGATTGTTTAAAATATGTGGAAGAGAAAAAAGACCCTGCTTTCCAGGAAGTTGCAGCTAAAGATTTAGTAGAACTCTACAGCTATTTATACATAGGGTATCTGCTGCTTGAACAAGCCGAAATTGAACCGCAGAAAGTTTTTATTGCAAACCGCTATATTCTTTCGTCATTGGCAAAAGCAAAGAGTAACGCAGAATCAATTAAAGACGGACTGTTTAACGATATACTTCACGCGGAAAAGATATTGATATAATCTAAAAACATAAATTGAGGTAATTATGCCAGAGCAACAATATTTTTACTACAAGATCTATGATGATAAAGAAGAATTGAATTATTTAAAATGTTCTTTGTCCCACGATAAAGTTGAAGAATATTTAAAGGAATACGAGAAGACACACCAGAAATATTTTAACCCCGAGTTTATAAGTTATCTGCACGAACGCGACCACGAGGCTGAAATAATTAAGGTAATGGATATTTCCTATTAGGGAATATCGCATTTCGATTCTTTATTTTAAATCAATATTAATCTCCTTCAACAAACTTGAAGAATGGGATTAGTTGAATTTTATTTACCGCCTGCTGGAAGATTTGTCTCCAAAAAAGATGTAAGAAGAGAGAACAAATGAAGTCTTGTACCCCTTCCTTCGTAAATACCGTGTGAGCGGTTTGGATAAGCCATCATCCTAAAAGGTTTATTATATTTTATCAATTCATTTACCAGCCTTTCTGTGTTTTGATAATGAACATTGTCATCACCGGTTCCGTGTACAACGAGTAATTTTCCTTTCAGGTCTTTTGCGTAAGTCACTGCCGCGGATTTAACATATCCCTCTTCATTGTCTTTCAGCAGTCCCATATATCTTTCCATATAAATTGTATCGTATAACCTTTCGTCGGTTACAGGCGCAACAGCCATACCCACACTGAAAATATCGGGGTAACGAAACATAAGATTCAATGTTGAAACGGCACCGCCGCTCCATCCCCAAACTGCAATTCTATCGGGATCAATAAAACTGTAACTATTACTTATTCTTTTCATCGCAGCAGCTTGATCAATAGATGCAAGTGTTCCTATGTTTTTATAAATATGTTTTCTGAAGGCTCTTCCTTTTGGTGCCGGAGTTCCTCTGTTATCAACGCTTATTACTATGTAGCCTTGTTGCGCCAACATTATATACCAAAGAGAAGCGGCTCCCCAGCGGTCGAGCACGGTTTGTGCTGCAGGGTGACCGTATAAATAATAAAGTACCGGATATTTTTTTGAAGGATCAAAATCCGGAGGCTTAACCATCCATCCGTCGAGTATTACTCCATTGCCGATATCAACTTTAAAAAATTCTACTGGAAGCTTTTTAAGTGCATTTATCTTTTCGGTCAGTTTTTTGTTTGAAACTAAATTTCTTATAACCTTATGGCTTGGCAATTCAACTAATTCCTTGATAGAAGGAGTGTTTATATTTGAATAAGTATGTATTGCATAATTGGAACCGTCTGAAATCTGATATGAATTCATTCCGCTGAATGATGCGGGAGTTATTTGCTCAATGTTTCCATCACCGTCAAGTGATGTCCTGAACAAATATCTTTGTGTGGCATTTTTGGGTGAAGCAATGTAGTAAATCCATCCTCTTTCAAAATCAATGGATGAAACCCTGATTACATCAAAATTTCCGGGAGTAACTAACTTTATGTCCTTGCCGTCTCTTGAAACCACATACATATGTCTCCAGCCGTCTCGTTCGCTAATCCACGTAAAATTTTTGCCTTTGTTAAACCAGTGCATATCATTGTGTACGTCTATCCAGGCATCGTCCGTTTCCGTAAGTATAGTTTTAACGTCTCCTGTTTTTATATTGCAAAGCATTATCTCCAGTTTGTTTTGCTGACGGTTTAATCTTTGAATGTAAATTTCATCTGAAGTTTTTGGCCAGTCCATTCTTGGAATGTAATAATCGTTTCTCATATCACCCGGTATTTTCATCCAGACGGTTTTTCCGCCTTCGGCACTTACAACCCCAACTTTTGCGTCAGAATTCTTCGTTCCTACTTTTGGATATTGAACCGGAATAGTGTGTGAGTAAATTGAGTCGGTTGTATTGATCATTAAAAATTCGCCGATACCGGAGGCATCCAACTGCCAGTATGAAATATATTTGCTGTCCGGACTCCAGCGGAAACCGTCTCTGTCACCGAGTTCTTCCTCGTAAACCCAATCAAAAGTTCCGTTTATTGTTGTGTTGGAACCATCAAAAGTAAGTTGAGTAATTTTTGCATCAGAAAGGTTCTGAACGAAGACGTTGTGTTTACTAACGTAAGCAACTTTATTATTATCGGGAGAAAACTTTGTAAACATAAGCGAAGACTCAGGTGCATTGCCGCCAAGTTTTTTAAGTTGTTTTGTCTTCAAATTTAACACCCAGTAATCACCCCTTGTATTGTATCTCCAAACCCGCTTTGTATTTGTAAATATAAGCAGCATATTTTTATCCGATGACCATTGGTAATTAGATATGGTAAGTGCGGTAGTGTCACCTTTTGGAATTAAAAGTTCAGCAGAAACCAAGATTGTTCTGTCACCGGATTCGGTATTGTATTTTACAATATCCCTTGCACGTTTTACCGTTTTTGATTTTTCAAGTGTTGTGTAACTTTTTCCGTTGTCTAAAAACCGCGCCGGTCCAAATCTTTCACCTCGGAATTCTGGTTTTTTAAATAGACGATCGATTGTTAAAATTGATTTGTCTTTTTCCTGGGGAATGATTGGCTGGATAAACAGCACAACCACAAATAAGATTAAAAGATGCTTAACGGCTTTCATAAATCCTCCAAAGAAATTTGTTTGTTTAGGTATAAAATTTCTAATTAATAATATTAATATTGACAAAAGAACTTTTAAGTACAATATGAAAAATTGATTTTTACACAAACGGTAAAACCGTGTGAAGGAGAATTTCTTTTAAACGAAATACATATCTTAATAAGATTGCCTTTAGTTCCTAATTTCGGGAATACACCTTCGTCTTTTTAGACTTCTGAAGAAAGCAGAATAGCATTTCTGGTCCTTTATAAAAAAAACTAAAAATAATGTCTCCAATCAAAAACCAACCTTGCACCCAAGTACCAAATTGTATCTAATTTTAGTTCTTTAGGAGCAATATCTCCCTCCTCTAATAAAACATCAACATGGTGAGGGATATCAAGTCCGCCATAAAACTGAATTAATAGAGAGGAAGTTTGATCAGTTGTAAAAGATCTGAAAGGTCGATATTCAAGTATAGGAAATTCAATCTGAGTTGACTGATAACTTACAAAAAACACATCTTCCTCTCCATTTATGTTAGGCGTAAATGCTATTAGAGCATCTTTTGGTTTTGTTCTACCGAAAAGGTAAACTGCAATTTCTCTTCCAAGAACAAACTGAAATCTACCTATGGATGTTTCTATACCTGTCTGCCAGGGAATGAGACCTCCATTAACAGCCTTTACCCCCATATTGGTTAATGCTTCTTTATCAAAAAGATACAAAAAAGGTCCGGCTAGTAATAAATCACCGGGAATTAAGTAGAAAGGGAGTCTAAATCTAATTTCAAAAGCGGATCTGCTTGGAATGGCAGCAAGTAGATTTCCGAAATTATTGAAAGGAATTTCATCAATAATACCTGTAGAGGAAACACCAGTTTGTTTCCACCCGAATTCAAGAAAAGCCAGGCCATCACCTGCTTCACCTAATACCCCATCAAGACCAACACCAAATCGAACATTTGCTTCTAGAGCTCCAATTAAACCAACAGAATTTTGATTCTGTAAGAAACCGCTAGAAATAACTGAACCGCTAAGTGCTGGTGAGGATCCAGCAAAAAAACCAATTTCTGCTCTAAATCGTGGCAATTCACCTAATCCTCTTCCAAGCCCGGGCACAGGTGTTTTAATTAAAATAGTATCCAATAATTTTAATATTTTACTATCAAATTTATGCTCAGGTATGTAATTAGTCTTGCATACATCAAAACTATCAGGTTTATTTTTAACAACATTATTTGTGAAAAGATAATATTCAGTATTTCCATTTGCAGCATTAAGAAATTGTTGTAAACTTAAACTAATTATTTCCGCTGCTCTATCAGCATCAATTTCTCTCATCCAAGCGTCACCAGTCAGTATTACCTGTTTACCTTCCCATGTACTTGTTTTAAGTCCTCTTTCATTATAATAATCGTGAGTACCTTTTCTTTGAGGAGTATTACCCCAAGTTCCGGCAACGTGACCAGCTGCAAATACATCTTCAAGAAAGTGAAGAGCAAATGCTTCATCCATAAGGGCAGAAATAATTAAGGTTGAACGTTCAGATGATGATAATTTTTCAGTTGCTAATCTTGTAGCTTTTAGCATTGCATTATAGTGATACCAAGTGTAAACACCTATTGCGGTTATTTCTGAATTTTGTTTTAAACAGGAATTGCGATATTCTTCAACTGTCATTATTTCATTTTTAAGAGCCTTTAAAAAGTGTGCGTTGTTAGAACCTGCTCTCGTTGCATATTCAGGGTCTGCACCTTGCAAATGTACATCGGAATTTCTAAGAGCATTTATTCTGTCTATTCTATCTGTAGCGGAGCTTAGGTCTATTTTTAAATTTGCGGCTATATCAGCAACTTTTAATATCCATTCAGTTTCAAGAATATTATGAAACATGTTACTTGCCGAACAGGAATGGTCGCCGGCAATTGCCGGCCAGGCAGCAAAATCTAAAAGTTTTGGATTTGTAGTTTGATCCAGAACTATAACCGAATTCGATAATCTGAATTCATAGCCCATCCTTGCTTCAACCCAAAGCCTATCAAGTATAGCCCTATATTGGGTGTTTAGTTTTTCAACAGCATTTAATGTAATTTTTCTGTGTTCCGGATAAATCCAAGCAAATGCGGTTGTTATATTGAAAATAAAAGTGAATATAAATGTGGCAGTAAAAAAAATTATTTTCATTTTAGTCCCTCTAATAATTAAGGATTATAAATCAATATTGAAAAAATTAATCAGCTTTCCAAACAACAATTTTCTTATTTGCTAAAAAAATACTTTACCAAAAACCGGGAGATAGTCACCATTTTCTATTAATGGTTAGGAATTATTTTGTTTTTTTATCTTTTGTTGGGGCTTAAGTTATAACTGTATTTAAACCTATCTGTGCTTTTTAAATTCGTATACGGTATAATTAATAGTTCTTTTAAAATAAAAGAAGATGAAAACAAACTCAGCTTTTCTTTAGTAGCTGGTATCCGTCTACGTCTTTAAGACTACGCCGGACAAGCCACACCTTCATACACCTCCTGGCGTATTTCGGTGGGCAGGCGGGACGGCAATATCTATCCTAAATACTATTTAAAAAACAAAAACCCAACCTGATGGCTGGGTTTTTCTTTAGTAGCGGGGACAGGACTTGAACCTGCAACCTTCGGGTTATGAGCCCGACGAGCTACCAATTGCTCCACCCCGCGATGTATATAAAACATTCGAGTTATGAGTCCGCCTTCGCAAAGCTACGGCGGATAAACCCGACTCGCATTTCAATAAATTACTAATAGCTCCACTTTATCTCGGCATTAAAGTTTGCTTTAATGACGGACCCGCGATGTAAAATTTAGGTCACAAATATATAGATTAAACGTACGCTTGTCAAATTTAGTTTGTTAAATAGAAACGGAACAGTAACTAGGAATGTTTTAGTTAAAATTAAGTACTGACATTGTTAAAACTTGAGGAAATACCGTCAATAATCTGGGATCTGGCGTGAATTTCATTAAGCTTTTTTATAATTCTCAGAATACCAGATCTTTTATCATCTATTAATTCTGATATTAAATTTTTAACTTCAGGTATATTACATTCTTCCAACATATTCTCATAATATCTTGCAATTGATGCCTCTTTACGTAATGCTTCGTTCAGCAATGAGCAGTTATCCTTGCATTCGTGTTCACATTTTAAATCGTTTGTATTCATTACAGCCCCATTTATTTTTAATAAATAACTTCTTTATCGGATATTTCCATTCCCAGTAGCAATGCTTTTTTATTTACCGGTATTAGGTGATGATGCCTGCTTGGTAAAACATCTTCCAAAGCCTTTAACACACTTTCAATATTAACTATGTTTCTTTGTTTAATTAGCGCACCAAGGACTATCATATTTGCAACTTGCTTTACATTCATCTTTTGTGCCTCTGCAAATGCCGATAATCCTAAAATATCTATGTCTTCTCTTGCCGGCTTTTTAATTATTTCCGCCTCTTCGTAAATAAGCAGTCCGTCTGGTTTTATTTTGTTTTCAAATTTATCCATCGAGGGTTGATTGAGTAATATTCCAGAATCATAACTTGTTGAAATGGGAGAAGATATTTTTTTTGTTGATATTATTACTGAGCAGTTTGCCGTACCTCCTCTCATCTCAGGTCCGTATGAAGGGAGCCAGCAAACTTCATATCCTTCTTCTAAACCGGCGTAGGCAAGAATTTTTCCCATTGATAGCACACCCTGTCCACCGAATCCTGCAAAAACTATTTCGTGTGTTTTATCCATAATTTTATTTTCCCGGAACTTTTATATCACCTAAAGGATACGTTGGAAGCAGTTCTTCCTGAAGCCATTCGTTGCTTTGATTGGGAGTCATTCCCCAGCCTGCTGGACAATTTGAAATAACTTCGATAAAACAAGTTCCTTTATTTTCGTTTTGATATTCAAATGATTTTTGTATTGCTTTTTTTAATTTTCTTACTGCATTGGGTTTATAAACAGCCTGTCTGGTAACATAATAAGCTCCCGGCAAATGCGAGATTAAATCTGTCATATTTAAAGGATACCCGCTTTTGTCCGATGATCTGCCAAAAGGAGATGTGGAGGTTTTCTGCCCTATTAGTGTAGTGGGTGCCATCTGCCCGCCTGTCATACCGTAAATAGCATTATTTATGAAAAGCATTAATATATTTTCACCGCGATTAATTGTATGAATTGTTTCCGATGTTCCGATAGCTGCCAAATCCCCATCGCCCTGATATGAGAAAACTAATTTATCGGGATTAACTCTTTTTACCCCCGTAGCCAATGCACTTGCTCTTCCGTGCGGTGCTTCCAACATATCTATATTCATATATCTGTACTCGAAAACAGCACAACCAACAGGGGCTACACCTATTGTCTTGTCCTGTATGTTTAATTCGTCAATTACTTCCATCAATAATTTATTTACTACACCGTGACCGCAGCCGGGACAGTAATGCATCGGTGTATCGGTTAAAGTTTTTGGCTTTTCATAGACTAATTCTAAATTTTCAATTTCACATTCATTAATCATCTTAATTTTTTCCTACTTCTATTGCTTGGTTTTCAGAAATGTTTTTTAATTCATAATATATTTCTTCGGGTGTTGGTACTTCACCGCCCATTCTTCCGTGAAAATATACCGGACAATTTCCGTTCACTGCGAGCTTTACGTCTTCAACCATTTGACCCGCACTAAGTTCTACAACCAAAACGGACTTCACTTTTCTTGAAAGATTAGATATAATTTCTGACGGAAACGGATATAAAGTTATAGGTCTTAATAATCCTACGTTCATTTCAAATTCTCTTGCAATTTCTTGTGCTTTACTACAGATGCGTGCAGAGAGTCCGTAAGCAACAATTAGTATTTCGGCTTCTTCTATTTCATTTGCTTCATACCTTACTTCGTTTTGCAGTAAAGCATACTTGTTCTGAAGTTCTTTGTTTAGTTCTTCCATTACAGCCGGATCAACGGCAGAAGTTTTTATTATATTTCTTTCTCTTGTTTTTGGTTTTCCGTTTGCCGCCCATTCTTTGTAAATTTTTGGCAATGAACCTTTTTCCGGAAGTCTAACTTTTTCCATCATTTGTCCCAAAGTCCCGTCAGAAAGAATAAGTGCCGGATTTCTGTATTTTTCTGCCAGATAAATTGCATCAAAAACAAAATCAGCCATTTCCTGCACTGATGCCGGAGCTAAAACAATTAGCCTGTAATCCCCGTGTCCGCCGCCTTTTGTAGATTGGAAATAATCTGCCTGTGAGGGCTGGATTGTTCCTAATCCGGGACCTCCTCTTGAAACATTGACCAAAAGACAGGGCAATTGTGCAGCAGCCATATATGAAATACTTTCAAGCATAAGACTCATTCCGGGACTTGAGGTAGATGTCATTACCCGCGCTCCTGAACCCGCAGCACCAAATACCATATTTATCGCGGCGATTTCACTTTCGGCTTGAAGAACAACACCGTCTTCTTCTTTTAAATTTTTTGCAAGATATTCCAATATTTCCGATTGCGGCGTGATAGGGTAACCGAAATAACCGTCAATATTTGCTCTTATTGCAGCTTCTGCAAGAGCTTCATTTCCTTTCATCAGTTTTAAATTTTTATCGTGTTTCATATTTTTTTACACTGCTAAATTTTGATTTTTTCTGAGAGCT
Organism: uncultured Ignavibacteriaceae bacterium; assembly: GCA_964617905.1. Taxonomy (GTDB): domain Bacteria; phylum Bacteroidota; class Ignavibacteria; order Ignavibacteriales; family Ignavibacteriaceae. The sequence continues at coordinate 25,123 of CAZTZZ010000033.1, forward strand.
GATTTCTTTTGCCTGTAAACGGTAATAGCGGAATCCGGACAAACCAGTGCGCAATTAATGCATCCGGTGCAATTGTCAATCTTTAATTCCACATATTTAAATCCGTGGGAATTTATGTCATCTGCCAAACCTAAACTGTTTTGCGGACAAGCAGTAATGCAAAGTTCGCATCCTTTACAAATTTCATCAGCAACCTTTATTGTACCTCTAATCATTAATTATATTCCTTTGTATAATAAAACTTAAATGTTCAACTTATATGCCAAAGCTTTGCTTATAAATAGTTAGAAAAAAGGATATTATACTTTAAAAAAAAGAAGTATTTAAATGTTTTTGTATAAAAAAGATTTATTTATTTCTTGTTTTAGAGAGGTTTTATTTTACTAATGAGAAATTTTGAGTTTAAAAACAAAATTTAGTTTTTATAAGAATACTATTAACTGATGTCAAATACTCTTTTTATTTTGAAAGTTAGGCTGCTTTTTATAGAATAAAGTTTATTAAAAACTCCTAATCAATTATAGAACAAAAAGAAAAGTCCTTTTTTATAATAAAAACATATAAAATCAATGGGTTTTCGACCAAAAGACCAAAATAGTTGTATGTTTGAATAATATTGAAAATAGGTTAAAATCAACAATTAGTATTGCCGTAATGAATAATTGCAAATAATTTTAATATGTAAGATTATTTTTTAACAACCAAAGAGGCAATATTTGAAAGAATACATAAAAATTCTGATAATAATTGTTTTATTTTCAGCAGGGGGATTTAAGTTTTCAACCGTAGAAGATATTGCTGTAAAAGAAACTGCAATAGACAATATTCAAAAATCAATGTCATTTCCTTCGGTTGAACCGACTTATGAACAAAAGGGGATTTGGACTGCATCTTGGTATGGTCCGAAATTTCATGGTCGTCTTACGGCAAACGGGGAGATTTACGATCAAATGTCATTTACGGCAGCACATAAATCAATAAAATTCGGCACTTATTTCAGAGTCACTAATCTTATAAACGGAAAAACTGTGGTAGTAAGAATCAATGACAGGGGACCTTATGTAAAAGGAAGAAATATCGATCTTTCAAAAGCTTCCGCATTAGCTTTGGGAATGTTGCCAAGGGGCGTAATCAAAGTAAAAATAGAAGAAGTTCATTTTAAAGAGTTAAATTCACCTGTGTTATTTTAACTAACTAAAACTTTAACGAAAAACTAAAACCCTGTCTCTTAAAGAAACAGGGTTTTTTGATTTATAGTTATTCATAATTGTTTTAACTTACACTTTTAATTATATATTAATAATTTACCTTTCAATTTTTTATGTCATATTGATCACGCCTTGCCTGTCCGCCGTACTTTGTACTATGGAAGGCGGGGCGGGAGAAATATCTCACCTTATTTGACGTTATTTCTTGGTGAGATTCTTCCCCCGTAAAACGGGGTCAGAATGACAAATTATTATAAAACAAACTAAATAGAATTAAAATGAAATTAAACATCGGTTGCGGAAAAGATCTAAAAGAAGGTTATGTTAATTTGGATGTAGTGGATTACGGCGGTAATCAAATCCACGATTTGAATAAATTTCCGTATCCGTTTGAAGAAAATACATTCGACGAAATTTTTGCCTCGCACATTTTGGAACATTTGGACAATTTCCACAACACTGTTACCGAGCTTTACAGAATAGCAAAACCCGATGCTACCATTATTGTATATGCACCTTTCTTTTTAAATACAAAATACTTTGGAGAACCCGACCACAAAATTCCTTTTTCTATAAGAACTTTTGATAATTACGAATTTATTGGAAATAGAAAGCTGAAATTTTACGAAAAATGGAAATTGGACCACCGAACCAATTACGAAGGTAAAGCCCAATTTGAAATAATTGAAAAGAAATTTATCACTTCCCATTTTTCAGCTCTAAGTTGGATGGATTATTTTGTAAATATAGAACCTGTTGTTTACGAAAGATTTTTTGCCGGA
>CAZTZZ010000034.1:0-5675 GCA_964617905.1 uncultured Ignavibacteriaceae bacterium
AAAAAGGAAGCCACTTTGTGACTTCCTTTTTTTATTATGCGGGGCCGACGAGACTCGAACTCGCGACCTCCTGCGTGACAGGCAGGCGTTCTAACCAACTGAACTACGACCCCGGTTATTTAAAAATCATTTTTTCAAAAAAGCGAATCAAATATATAATTATGAGTTTCTAAAATCAACATTTGAAATATATTTATATCCCAAATGAAATACCTACCGATTTTGCAACTTTAACTGCTTGGGTATCTGCTTTAACAAGTTTTAAATTTGCAATTGCATCATCAATACTAACGTGCTTTATTTCTGTTCCTTTTAATGCAGCCATCCTGCCAAATTTACTCTTTGAAGCCATTTCAATTGCGTAAGCTCCGTATTTAGTCGAGAGTATCCTGTCAAAGGGGGTTGGACTCCCTCCCCTCTGTAAATGTCCCAAAACAGTTACTCTTGTTTCCCTGCCTGTATTTTCTTCAATATTTCTTGCAACAATTTCTCCTATCCCGCCCAACCTTTTGGGGTCGGTTCTTTTAATATCGGTTTCCTTTAGCACTAGTTCTTCTCCAAGGGCAGTAGATCCTTCCGCAACGCAAACAAGACTGAATTTTTTTCCCATTAATTCTCTTTTATGGATTTGTTCGTAAACTTTTTCCCAGGAATACGGAAATTCAGGTATTAATATTATATCGGCACCACCGGCTATTCCTCCGTTTAATGCTATCCAGCCGGCATAACGTCCCATTACCTCTACAACAATTACCCTGTGATGGGATGATGCAGTCGTATGTAATCTGTCGAGTGCTTCCGATACAACATATACGGCGGAATCGTGACCAAAAGTCTGGTCAGTAGCGTTTAGGTCATTATCAATTGTTTTAGGCACACCAATAACATTTAGTCCTTCTTGTCCGAGTTCTTGAGATATGTGCATCGTACCGTCGCCACCTATTGCTATAAGTGTATCCAAATTCCAGGCTTCATAATTTCTTTTTACAGCATCAACTCTGTTTTCAATTATAATTTTTCCATCTTTTTCAACAGGCCAATGAAACGGGTCGCCCTTATTGGACGAACCGAGAATAGTGCCGCCCTGAGCAAGTATGCCCGAAACATCGCTGTTTTTTAACTCCTTGGCCCTGCCTTCAACAAGACCTTCAAATCCGTCTATTATTCCTAATACCGACATGCCATAGTCCTGAGCAGGTTTGGTGACTCCTCTAATTACGGCATTTAAACCGGGACAATCCCCACCACCCGTTAAAACACCTATTCTTCTTACTTTTTTTGCTGCCATTATAATTTCTCTTTGATTATTCTTTTACGATTGTATTTTTTTTGTCGTTTTAAAATGAAATTTTGCCACGTTTTTTAATTCTTCCTTTCCGTATTTCTCAATAAAGTTTTTTGCCTTTTCTTCAACCATTTTAGATGCACCTTTTATAAGTTTTATATCGTATTTTTTTCCGATTTGATTAAACCATAAATTAAATCTCTCTCTTGCCAATATTGATGCAGCTGCTACTGCAGTGTATCTTTCAGCTTTTGTAAATTGATGAAGAATTAATTCCCGCCCTTTTTTCTGTAACGAATTAATTATTAATTTTTCATTTCCGAATTTATCGCTTATAGCTTCTTTTACATCGTGTCTATCCAAAATATTTTCAAGCACTTTTGCGTGCGCCCAAGCTAAAAGTCTGTTTAGATTTCCAATCTTAGAATAAAGTTCATTATACTTTGCAGGATTTATTACTATTATTTCAAACTTATCTTTTACTATACTTTTTATTTTTCCGGCTAATTTATTAATTGTTGGATCAGTTAATTCCTTGCTATCCTTTACTCCTATCTTTTTTAATTCAATTATGGACTTTTTATCCACAAAAACTCCGGCGACAACTAACGGACCAAAGTAATCACCTTTACCGGATTCATCTGTTCCAATATAATCGGATGGTTCGTCAATTTCTTTACTGCCAAAATCAAACAGGCTTTTACCGAAAATTAAATCACTGATTTTATTATAGAACTCAGTTTCCTTATTCCCTTGAAGAACTTTTTTTACACCTTTTTTGCCAAAGTAAACCAAAAGCTTTAATTCATTTTTTCCGGATGCAATACTAACACTAAAATTGTAATCATTCTCCGTTACGGAAGACAGTTTAAACCCTTCTGATTTAAGATGAATTACAACTTCATTAATTTGCTCTTTGGCAAGAATTTTTGTTTTATCCAAGTGAAGAATTAAATATTAAAATGATAAAATTAAGAATAATAAATTGTGAAACAAATCACTAAAAGAATATATAAAAGTAGGATAAATATTATGAAATGAAAATAGGATAAGTGTTAAATTTGTGTGAAATTTCTGCTTCTTCCTTTTGAAAAGAAGAAGCAGAAAAAACTATTTCTGTTTCCTTGACCAAGGGGGTACAACACCTACACTCCTTGTATAAGCAATCATCTGTCCCAAATGTTCGTGGTTATGCGATAAAATCAACAACAAGACACCTCTTTTGGTTGATTTGGTCTTATTAAAAAAATCGACTTCAACTCCAAGTGTACTTTCATCGATCTTTGAAAAATTTTCATTATCAAATTTGAAAGATTTTTTTAACAGGGCTATTACATCGCTTTTTTTAGTTATTTCTTTTTCCATACTAAAAGAAATTTTTTCTTTAGTATTAATACCAAGATATTTAGGTATGAATAAATTACCTACAGCAACGTGGACTAAAGCTTCACTTACAGACCTTACACCTTTTGCAGGTCTCCAAGAATAATCTTTTTCCGGTATAGCTTCGGCTAAAGCTAAAAGCTTATCTTGTGCATCTTTTAAATTTTTCTGAATGTCTTTTATGATGCCTTTGTCAGGACTAATGTTTTTATTTCCTTTTGCAGAAACTGCGTAGAAACTAAAAGACAACATTACCAAAACAACAAAAAGATTTAGGCTTACTCTTTTCATTTTTTACTCCTGTAAAAATTATGGTTGATTAAATGCTAGTGAGAATATATACAATTAAAACGGTAAATTCACACCGCCTGTAAAAACAAGCCCGTCTTGTCCAACAGCAGCATTTGCAATTATTCCAATATTCGGTCTCATCAAAACTCTCATGCTCATTCCCGCAGTAATATTAAATCTCCCGTTAAACCCGTCGTCATCAAAAACCTGTCCTCCGTCCATAAAAGGAGCCATCTCAATATCAACCGGAAAGCCCATCACAACCATTTTCATAACTTCGTATCTAAGTTCTACGCTTGCAAAAACAGAATGCTGTCCGTAAAATCTACCTGTGTCGAATGCGCGAATATCATATTGTCCGCCTAAAGTAGCAAGATCAAAAAAAGGAATATTCTTATCGGTTGTAAAAGTCCAACTGTTTCTTAAAAGCAGGGTTAATTTCTGATCGACGGTAGAAAAATATTTTCTTATTTCAACTGAGAATTTACCGTAGTTTGAAATTGAATTTGGGTTTGTAACTACTTGGTCTGTTATCTGATTGTATTCTGCAACGGCTTTGGCATAAAATCCTGCAGACGGTGTAAATTCTGAATTCCTTGAATCATACACTAAATTTATTCTTTCACCAACCACAGTTGCGCCTTTAATTCCCGATACAGATGCAAACTTATTCTGATTTATTGTATAAGGCAAAATTCCTTTCAGCCTGTCCGCTCCCTCAAGCACATCAACAATTTTAATCTTTCCGCCTATGCCAAATCTAAAATTATTTTTAGGAAGCCAATAAAGATCCAAAAATCCGCCGTTTTCTTTGTGTGTGTAATTCGTTTCGTCTTCTTCAACAGTACCGGCTCCTAAGCCGAAAAACCTTGCTCTTGAATCCTGACCAAAATTAAAACCCAATTCATAACCGAATCTGTCGTCTTTGCCGACAGTTAGATTTTCGTGGTGAAATTCAAGGTGCCTGTTTTTTCCGTCTTCAGAAATTTGTGCTGAGAATTGATAATTGAAATAGGCAGCAGGACAACTAACCACATCCGCAGCAACAGTTGCACCAGCATATTCGTTGTGATATGCTCTTACCTGAAAAGTCCCCGTCATTATTCCTTCACGGGTTACATTCATCAAACCGACACCTGCACCAATACTCTGTCCGTTATTTTGTGTTGAGCCTACAAATGGTGTCCATACAGTTTGAATATGTTTGCCGTGATTTTCGGGATCAACAAACAACCAATGAAGAAATTTAGGCAGTGGAGAATCTTCGTTCCACCTGTAAAACATTGTGTTTATCGGTTCGGGTAACTCTGTTTTCTTTTCCGCAACAATAAATCCTTCCGGAACATTTGTCATTGAAGGCTTTGGAATAACTATTTCACTATTAATCTTACTATCAACAATATTGATTTCAGTACTATAAATTTCGTTTATGTGTGTTGAGAGATGACCTGCATTTAACCCTGGAGTGTAAGTTATTTTTAAACCTATTTTCTGCCTACCGGATTGAATATTTTTTGCTACTTGAAACGGAATAACAATTTTTACAACTCCTTCATATATATTTGTGTATCCCAAGTGAACGGGAATACCTTTTGTTTTAGGTTTAGGAAATAAAGGAGATTCAAAATAGAAACTGCTTGATGGTATCATTTTAATTACTGTTGCAGCAGGAGTTCTGGCTGCGGGATTACTGCTGCCAAGCCAAAACCCGTTAGGTACCATGATTGTTAAAATTAAAGCTGTGTTTTCACCCGCAGTAAGATTTTTTTCAAGAGGATCAATTTTTATTAGAAATGGTTTCTCAACTGTCTGTGCGTCAACACGTAGAGTTAAAATAAATATTGTTATAAAGTAAAAAGTTATTTTCCTTATATAAGATGAAGTTCCGGTAATGGACATATTTTTCCTCTTGAGTTAGAATTAAATTAAACGAACAAAGCTATGGGTTATAATTATTTTTAAAAGCAAAGTATTTGACAATTAAGCTAATTGTAAAGGATTTTTTTTAGAATCCCATCCTTGCTCTTATATAAAATGAAGTCCTTTCTTCAGATTTTGCAATGGACAAAGAAGTTGTAAATGCTCTGTTAAGAAACGAAAGCCAAAATCCTCCCCCGTAGGTTGGATACCATTTATCCGAAGAAAAATTATTTCTGAATACCCTTCCTATTTCGGTGAAAGCGTGAAGACCAAATTTACCGGGAATAATAATATTAAGTTTTGTTAAATAAAACCTGGCTTCAAATTGTCCGAATACTGAAGCATCACCGGCAAATCTTTCCCTGTCAAATCCTCTTAATCTCTCTTTACCTCCCAAAAAAGAAGACATAAAGAATGGATATGTTCCCCATGTTTTCTCTCCTCCTGTCCTAAATGCTAAAGTAACATCGGTAAATGTTTTGAATGAGTAATAATGCCGAAGATCAAATCCAATTTTTCCAAAGTTAAATTGATTATCCATTCCTTTAGGAAAATAAGAACCCGATAAAGTAAAGAAATTTCCTTTGTAAGGATTACGTTTTACCTCTCGGCTGTCTAAAACAATTGAAGAATTCAGTCCCCAAAATTTAAAATTACCGGTTCCGTAATCACCGTAAGGAAATGATTTGAGAATAATCGGATTTTTCAAAGTAGTTCTGTAATTACTGTATGAAAATCCAAGAGAATATTTTAATTGTCCCGTAAAATTAAATATAAGTGAAGGTCTAAAATCAAA
>CAZTZZ010000034.1:5775-24504 GCA_964617905.1 uncultured Ignavibacteriaceae bacterium
TCGGGGACTTTATCTTTATTTACAATTGTTCCTTTACCGGCAGAAAACTTTGAATGCTTTCCGCTGTCATAAAATCTGGTTGCATTCTCTAACCTTGGAATTGGAATGATTGGAAAATGGGAGTGTACATTAGAGTTATTTATAAATTCATCTTTGCCGTGTCCGCCTATTACGCGTATCAAAGCTCCGTCTTTTACATCTCCTTCTAAAATTGTTTTGTCATCTCCATTTAAGAGATAGATACGTATTTCGTCAAGTAATTTATTATCAAATATTTTATGATAAAAAGGTTTGCCCATTTTCTTTCTTGTAATTTTGTTTAATTTGAAGATAGAAACTTCCGTTTGCTCATCATTCATTCTGTTGATATAAAGAAAGTCATCTTTGTTGCTCCCAAAAATATCAACATATCCGTTTATCAATTCATAAAATTCCTGTGATGCATCCCTTAAATGATCCCTTCTGTTTATAAGTTTACTTATAAGCTCAACACTTGCAATTGAGTAAACTTCAGGCGGTAAATTTTTAACAGCTTTTTTTATTTCATCGTCGGTAATAGTATTTACAACAAAAGCTGTTACAGAGTCCCAATCATTTTTTGTTATTTCGGATAAATATCTTCTGTCTAAAAACCTTCCATTCCAAGTTAAACTTTGAATGCTTGAGTAATTCTCCTCAAAAGTAACCAATTGAGGAGTCAACGCCTCCATCAATGACGGAGCTAATCCGTCAAATTTTGAAAATGCCTGATCCCTGTCTCTGGGTATCGGTTTCCAAAGTTTTTCCCCGTCTTTTTTCATCAAAGCCCATCTCCACTGATCGAAATGCCTGTCCCAATCTCCCAGCAAAATGTCCATCAACCTTGCTTTTAAGAACTCAATGTTATCTACTTTTTCACTCCGTTTCTTTTCCAATCGGTGAAAAAGTTTATATGTACCTATTACTTTATCCGCTCCTTCAAAACTTATATCGCCTGGATTTTTGCCTTCATCGGGATGAACTTCAATCATTCCAAGGAGTCCACCGAATTCATCTCTGAATTTTCCCAAGCCGGAATTGTCTGGCATAAAAACTAATTGAGGTATTGCCTGTAAAACGCCAACAGCTTTTAACAAACTTGCAACAACTAATGGTGCGAATGGATTTGCAGAGCTCACCTGGTCTTTTAGCACATCGGCTACAAAAGTTTCCTTTAAATCTTCCGGAAGCATTTTAGCCGGATTTTTATCAATTGAACGGAATTTATAGTCTAATCCGTCAGCACCTGTAAGGTGTAAAGTTCTCGTTTGTAATCCCCCTCCTTTTCGTGATGGAGTAAGTCCGCCGGCAAACTTATTTAAATCCAATAATTCTACTTTTATAGGTTCAGTCCAAACATCACGCCAATGCATACCGAATATAAAATTATGAAAGACTCCGGTTCTGTACTCTTTAGCCGGAATAATAGTTGTATCTGTCCTTATATTATTTTGTGAGTTTGCTGAAACAGAAAAGATAGAAAAGAAAATTATTACTGCGTATATCTTTTTAAACATAATTTTTTTAATCTAAAAAATAAGAAGTTTAAAAAATAATAAAGTGATGCAAATTACAGAATGATTTATGAAGGTTTTACAGAAGGTAAAGTAACAATAAATGAAGAACCTTCGTTCTCCACACTTTCAATTTTTAATTCACCACCATTTCTCTCAATAAATTGAATAACCAATTGTAGCCCCAAACCGGTTCCAAATTCTTTTTCGGTACCGGGATAAGTAAAAACATCTGCGGCAAATATTTTATCAATATTTTCTTGTTTCATACCAACTCCTGTATCTTTCATTATTATTTCTATTTTCTTTTGTTTATTGATTACTTTTTTAAATGTTTTAATTGAAATACTACCACCGCGAAAAGTAAATTTTATTGAATTTGACAGGAGATTTTGTATGACAGAATTCATCATATCTACATCAGCACAAATAAATAAGTTTTTTTCTATATCTATTTTAACATCTATTTGCTTTTTAAGATAATTTCCTTTCAACAAGTTTAGGTTGCGCTCTATTAAATCTAAAAGATTTAAAATTTCGGGCTGAAATTGAATTTTACCAATTTGAAATCTTGAATATTGCAACAGGTTGGTTGTCATACTGTACAAATTTTTTGATGAATCAAAAATAGCATTTTGATATTCTTTTATTTCTTCTTTTGTCAGTGTATCAAACTCTGTAGTAAGAATTTCGGAGAAACCCAAAAGAGAATTAAAAGGCGCACGGAGATCGTGTGAAATTAAAGAAAATAATTTATCTTTTGATGTATTTATTTCTCTTAATTGTACTATCAATTCTTTCCTTTCCTGCTCCAGCCTTTTACGTTCTATCGCACGAGATATTGAATAGCCTATCACATCCAAAATTTCTTTTTCTCTTGGTCCGTATGTGTCCTCATTTTTATAATCCTGAACAACTAGAGCTCCAATGGTTAGTTCGCCAATACTTAGAGGTATTCCCAACCATATTTTTGAAGGAGCTCCCACTAAATCTACTTTCCCCTCTTTAACAAGTTGTTCATCTCTTGCTTCGTTTATCAATTCGGATTTTCCGATTTTAATTATATATTCTGTTAATCCATTTCTAAATTTCATAGGTAAAGCTTCTTTGTCCACTTCGTCTTTGAAATACGGAAAGGTTAGTAAATCATTTTCTCTGTCATAAAGTGAGATGTAAAAATTATCTACCGGCATCAGTTCTTTGATAGATTCTCTTATAAATTCAAAAAAGTCATCCAAACTTTCACCAATATTTGAATATTGTAAAATTTTAGATATTATCTTCTGAACTTTATCTTCTTTCCGTTTTTTAGTTACATCCCTACCCACTCCTACGCTTAAAACCAATTTACCTTTTTCATCATTTAACTCGGTTATATGCCATGCAATTATTTTCTCTTCTCCTGACTTTGTTATAAGGGGAATTTCAATTTGAATTGGTTCTTTGTTTTTATTTTTTCTATTTAACAGCCTCTTTTTTTTAAGTTGAAGTTGGTATTCGTGTGGTATTTTATTCAACCAGCCGTCTTTCATTAATTCTTCTGTAGTGTAACCAGTTAACTCAACACCTTTTTTATTTATTTTAGAAAGATGTTCGTTCCTATCAACTACCGCTACTATAATATCAGCTAAATCTAAAATTGTATTTAATTTATTTTTTTCAAAAGTTAGACTGTCCAATACATTTTTCAGTTTCGTAACGTCTCTTAATATTCCAATGCTAACAGCAAGATTTCCTTCATTATCAGGATCGTGAAAAGATAAATCTTCAATTAATTTAACATCACCAGACTTAGTTTCAATAATATAATTGCCATAGTAGTCCTCAGCCATATTAATATCATTTTCTGTTTTAGAATAAGAACACTCTATTTTCTTAACAATTTTTTTAAAACCTATTTCATTGATTTCTTTCTCTGTATAACCTGACAAATTTTTAATAGACGGGCTTATATATTCATAAGTATTTTTAATATGATTATACCTATAAATAACAATATCGGAATGATTAAAAATTATTTCCTTAATATTTGTTGAGCTTGAAAAGATTGCTGAATGTCCCTTTAATGATTGCATTTGAAGTTAATATTTTATAATAAGATAAACTATAAAAGACTATCTAAATAAACTATATCAATTTATAAAAAATATCGATACAATAAATATATCCTATAATAAATATTAAAAATATTTCTATAAAAAATATAGGTGAATACTTGACAATTAGTGGAGACAAGCTTATTTTTATGTAGATTAAATCTTAATAATAATCTTAAAGTTAAATTGAATTAAAATGAAAACAGCAGCTGACTTAAAATGCGGAGAAAAAGTAACAATTAACGAAGTAAATATTAACCATCCATCGGCAAAAAGACTGATGGAAGTGGGGTTTACCCCCGGCCAGGAAATTGAACTTGTTAATAAATCAGTATTTAATGATCCAATTGCTATTTCCGTACGGGGAACCGTTATAGCGCTAAGAAAATCAGATGCTGATTGTATTATAATTTCATGACACCAAAAACTTCTACCCGTAATTTATTCATAACTTTAGTCGGTCCTCCCAATTCGGGCAAAACAACACTCTTTAATTACTTAAGCGGTAAAAATTATAAAACAGTAAATTATCCCGGTGCCACAGTAGATTCGGCTGTAGCAAATTTACAAAACAAATTTAAAATTAATGCTTTACTTATGGATTCCCCCGGGATTGTAAGTCTCAACCCACAATCGACTGATGAAAAAATTGCAGTAAATTCTTTATATAAACATCCCAAACTTGGTAAACCTGATTTAGTAATAGTAACGGTTGATTCCAGCCAACTATCAAGACATTTATATTTAGTTAAACAAATTATTAATGCCAATTTTAATGTTGTTGTAGCGCTCACAATGGTAGATATTTTTAACCAGAAAGGCTTTGATATTGATGAAAATAAGCTGGCAAAAATAATAGGTTGCAAAGTATTTAAAGTTGACGGCAGATCCGGTAAAGGTGTAGAATCTATTTTAAGTTATATTCAAAAAAACAAAAATCAGTTTTTAAATAATCATTCACAAAATGATTATTCTAAGGAATCAAGTAGTACGGAAGAAGTTTTAAGAATTTACAGTGAAATTGAACTTATAGAAGAACAGACTATTTATGAAATAAATGAAAAGAAAAATATTAACTTATCAAAAGCCAACAAACAGCTCAATCTTATAACAAATAAAGCAATAAAGAGAAAATGTAATCAAATTGATACAAGAACAACAAAAATTGATAATGTACTTCTGCATAGTACCTGGGGACTTCTTTTCTTTTTTCTAATTATGGCTTTTACATTTACAAGTATATTTTGGTTTGCACAACCAATTATGGATTTTGTCAGTTATTTGTTCCAGATTTTATCAAATGAAGCATTGGAAATTGCAGGAAATAATTGGTTCGGTATGTTTTTAGCAAACGGTATAATTAACGGTGTGGGCTCCGTTGCCGTGTTTGTACCTCAAATTTTAATACTGTTTTTAATTTTAGGTATTCTTGAAGATTCAGGCTATCTTGCTAGAGGTGCAATGCTTATTGATAAACCTCTTTCAAAAATTGGGCTGAACGGAAAATCCTTTGTACCAATGCTGTCGGGATTTGCATGTGCTATTCCGGCAATGATGGCGGCAAGAACAATTCCTAACAAAAGAGAAAGAATGCTTACAATCTTTATTCTTCCCCTGCTTAGCTGCAGCGCCAGACTTCCTGTTTATACGTTGCTTTTAGCTTTTCTTTTCCCCGGTAATAAAGCATGGATCGCGGGTTTAATACTGGCATCAATATATTTATTGAGCATTTTAAGTTCGGTTTTAGCAGCAGCTATAGTAAATAAACTAAATCACAAAATTATAAAAGCACAAGATAATTCTTCTTTTATTTTGGAATTACCCTCTTACAGGAAACCAAAATTAAAAGTAGTAGCAATAAACATGTGGCACAGCGGAAAACTTTATATTAAAAAAGCCGGTCCGGTTATATTAGTATTATCTATTTTCATCTGGTTCTTTACAACTTTTCCAAATATTAATCCGAAAATCAATAAAAATAATATTAGTCAAGAGCAGGTAGATCAATTAAAAGATTCAGAAAGGTTGGCTAGTTCTTACGCTGCAGATTTCGGAAAAATAATTCAACCGGTTATGACACCATTAGGATTGGATTGGAGAGTTGGTGTAGCTTTAATTTCTGCTTTTACAGCCAGGGAAGTATTTGTTAGTTCAATGGCTTTGATATTTAAGGTTACAGGCAATAATGGTTCGCTAATGGATTCAATGATTGGAGCTATGCGAAATTCCAAAATAGGTGACACGGGTCAAAAATTATTCACGCCGTCTTCAATTATAGGAATAATTATATTTTTTATGTTTGCACTTCAGTGCCTCTCCACTGTAGCAGTTTCAAGAAAAGAAACCGGAAGCTGGCGTATTCCTATTCTTCAACTATTAATTTTTTCATCACTGGCTTATTTTCTATCATTTATTGCCGTAAACGGTTTAAGAGTTTTGGGTGTGAGTTAATGTGTTTAAAGTTAAAATTTCTTGCTATTCAAAATTCACCCAGTTATTTTAAATATTAAATAATTACAATATTAAAATTGAAGTACGAAAAAGCACAAAAAGTATTTACTGAGTTTTTAAAAAATGGCAAAAACCGGATAACTCCCGAACGATTTGAAGTGATGGAAGCTGCATTAGATTATGAGGGACACTTTGGAGCCGATGATTTATATATTGTTATGAAAAATTTGGACTCAACGGTTTCCAGAGCAACAGTTTATAAAACACTTGAATTGTTGGTCCAGTGCGAACTAATAAGCAAAAGAAATTTCGGCGATAATACAACCAGATATGAAAGCAATTTTAAAAAACAAGTACACGATCATTTAATTTGCGTGGATTGTGGGAGAATTGTAGAATTTGTCAATCCAAAACTAAGCAAACTACCCGAACAAATAAGCGACGAATTAGGTTTTGATGTTTCCAGTCACTCTTTCAATATCTTTGCAAGATGTAAAGACCCAAAAAATTGTAAGTATAATAAATAAAAAAAAAAGATTAACCTATACTATGAAGGTAAATAAATATCCGTTGCATTGGCAGAAAGATGATTTTCAGATAAAAGTGTTTTGCTCTATACCTAACATTGCTACAGGTATTTTAATAAAAGCTTCTTCAAATTATTTTATCGTTGATCCAGGAGATGGAATATTAAGAGATTTAAACAGTGAAATAGGCACAAAAAATATTTTAAATGTTTCTGATATTTTTATTTCACATGGGCACCACGATCACGTTGGCGGGGTTTGGACTTTACTTACATATATGAGGGTAATGCAAAAAAATTCACCTTTAACTTTACATTACCCGAAGGGCTGCAAGGAGATTATTTCCATTCATAATGCATTTGAACAAGTTTATGCAAACAGTATCCCTTATAAGATTACTTTGAATGAAATTCCGGATTCAAATGAATTCAAGAGCAGCAAAGGATTAATTGTAAAACCATTTCCGGTTATTCATAAAGAAATTCTAAACGACGGAATTACAAAGCAACAAGTACCTGCAATTGGATTCACATTTGAACACGAAGGGAAAAAAATCTGTTACGGCGGTGATACGGCTTATTGCATAGAATTGGAAAATGCAGCAACCGGTTGTGATCTTGCTGTTATTGAAGCGGGACACGATGAACACGAAGAAGGTCCCGACGATATGCATATGACACTTGAAGAAGCCAAAAAAATTGGCGAATCGGCAAAAGAATATTTTTTAGTTCACGTTCCTGAATAGTTCCATATATTACTATGAGGGGAAATTATATAATCACAAACTGTATGGTACAAAATGAAACATTTCTATAGATTTACAACTTTTATATTCGTTTTCCAATTGATAGCAGTTCCTATGCTTTTTTCCCAAAACAAGAAGGATAAATATCGTTTTAAAAATGAGAAACACTTAAAAAATATAAAAATGATAACTAACGGAGGAGAAAATGCCGAAGCATATCTTTCTTTTGATCAAAATAAATTGATTTATCAGTCTTCACACGGCAAATTTAAATGCGATCAAATTTTTACGATGAATTTAGACGGATCCGATAAAACATTGGTGTCAACGGGAAAAGGAAAAACAACCTGTTCTTATTTTTTACCCGGCGACAGTACAATAATTTATTCTTCAACTCATTTAGCCGATGAAAATTGCCCGCCGCCCCCCGATCGTTCACACGGTTATGTATGGAAGCTTTATGATTCATTTGATATTTTTAAAGTCAATGCCGACGGAAAAAATTTAAAAAGGCTGACGACAACACCGGGTTATGATGCCGAAGCTACACTTTCTCCTCTTGGTGATAAAATTGTTTTTACTTCAACAAGAGACGGGGACCCTGAGATTTATACAATGGACTTAGACGGAAGCAATCAAACAAGACTTACTTTTCACAAAGGTTACGACGGCGGTCCTTTCTTTTCACAAGACGGGAAGAAAATAGTGTTCAGGGCAAGTTCACCAAATTCTAAAAAAGAATTAAAAGACTACGAAGACCTTGTAAAAAAAGGTTTGGTCAGACCAACGGCATTGGAAATTTATGTGATGGATGCCGACGGAAAAAATGTCAAACAAATAACTCATTTTGGTAAAGCAAGCTTTGCACCATACTTTTATCCTGACGGAACAAAAATTATATTTGCATCAAATTTAAATAGTAAGACCGGAAGAAATTTTGACTTGTACATGATTAATACAAACGGTACAGGACTGGAACAAATTACTTTTTTTGATCAGTTTGATGGATTCCCGATGTTTACAAACGACGGTAAAAAAATAATTTTTGCTTCAAACAGATTCAATAAGAAAAGAGGCGATACAAATATATTTATTGCGGATTGGGTAGAATAAAATTAAATTCGCTTAAAGTTAGTTTTATATTTTATTCAGAACTATACAGGTGGTATTATGAAAAAGAAGCATCCTTTCCTGAGATTTATAGTATTTTTAATTATAATTGTAGCTTCCTATCTTATTTATAACAAATATAACTATGTAAAAGTCCCTGCTGAAGACCTGTCATTTGAATTTACTAATAATATTGAAAATGCTAACGAGAATTTCCTAAATAAAAAGATATCTGTTTTAGGTGAAGTAAAAGCTATATATAAATTAATGAATACACGCCAAGTATTGGAACTTTCAACATCTGAAGACGGACTTCCCATCATTTGTTTTTTTAAGTCAAAAGCCGATGAATACGATGCTCAAAAACTGAGAGAGACAGATATGGTTACCGTCAAAGGTGTCTGTTTGGGCACGTCGGCCTATTCCTATGTAAAAGGAATAAAGATTGACGTATCAAGTATCTCAAAAGAATGATGGAATGGTTTCAAAAGGAAATATCAATCAGCAGAAAACCGAGAGGTTACCACCTAATAACCGATGAGATATTAAATCATTTACCCGAATTGGGAAATATTAAAATTGGTTTTGCTCATTTTTTCATCAAACATACTTCTGCATCTTTAACTTTAAACGAAAATTTCGATCCCACCGTAAGAATTGATTTGGAAAATTATTTTAACAAATTTGTTCCCGAGAATGAACCGTATTATATGCACACTTCTGAAGGTAGTGATGATATGCCTTCTCACATAAAAACTTCTCTACTCGGTGCAGGATTGACAATACCAATTACAAACGGAAGATTAAATTTAGGAACATGGCAGGGTATTTATTTAAATGAACATAGAGACCGGGCAAAAGAAAGAACAATTGTTGTTACTTTAATGGGGTGTGAATAAATCACTAATTGGAAAGATTGTCATTCCCACGTAAGTGGGAATCCATTCTAATTTTTAATCAATTTATTTTACTTTTACATCTTAATTATTTTATTTTTGATTTAACTCTTAAAATATGAAAAACACAAAAATACTGTTTGTTTGTCTCGGTAATATCTGCCGCTCCCCTGCTGCAGAAGCAATTATGACAAAAAAAATCACAGATAAAAATCTTCAGTGGAATATCTCTGTTGATTCAGCAGGTGTTATGGGTTGGCACACGGGTGAACCGGCTGATATGCGAATGAAACAGCACGCTAATTTAAGAGGCTACGAAGTTACAAGTGTTGCAAGAAAATTTCATCCAGAAAAAGATTTTGAAGAATTTGATTATATAATTACTATGGATGATGAGAATTACAATAATATTATATCAATGGATAATGAAGGTAAATACACAAATAAAATTCATAAAATGGTGGAATTCTGTAAAACCAATAGAATAAATGTAGTACCGGACCCGTATTACGAAGGCAGAGAAGGATTTGAAAAAGTGTTGGATATTTTGGAAGACGGGTGTGAGGGGTTGCTGGATAAATTTATAAGCAAAAATGGATAATTTAATTTCAAAAGAAATAAAGCAAATAACGGGTTGCAAAATAATATCATCATCAACTATTCCCGGCGGATGTATAAGTAAAGCTTACAAAATTACTCTTACAGACAAGAGAACTCTTTTCCTAAAAGTTAACAATTCTAATCCTTCCGATATGTTCAAAAAAGAAGCAAACGGGTTGAAAGAACTTGCAAAACCGAAAGTAATTAACATACCGAAAGTAATTGCAGTTGAAGATTCATTTATTTTATTAGAGTTTATAGAAGGCGGTACAAAACAACAAGATTTTTTCGAGTATTTCGGAAAGTCTTTTGCAGAACTGCACAAGTTCACTTCCGATTCATTTGGATTTTACGAGAACAATTATATCGGTTCGACAAAACAAATGAATGTTCCGAACGAGAATGAAAAAAATGATTGGACTTCTTTTTACTTTAATAAAAGGATATTATTTCAATTTAAATTGGCTGAGAAAAACGGTTACGCTACAGATGAACTTAAAGATGGAATTTCATTTTTAGAAGATAACATAGAAAAGATTCTATCCGGCAGTAAAGAATTTCCTGCACTTCTCCACGGAGACCTCTGGAGCGGAAATTATATGGTTAACATAAACGGAAAAGTCTCGCTGATAGACCCTGCAGTTTATTACGGACACAGGGAAGCAGACCTTGCAATGACAAAATTATTCGGCGGATTCAGTGAAAGTTTTTATGCCTCTTACAACGAAACTTATCCATTGAAAGACGGATATAATTACAGGGAGAATATTTACAAACTTTATCACGTTCTTAATCATCTAAATTTGTTTGGAATGGGTTATTACGGACAGGCTATGAGTTTAATTAAAAGCTACTTTTAAACAAGCACCAAATAGCAAATTACAAATATCAAATAAATCTTAATTTTTCAAAGTATAAAACTTTCCAGTGAAATATTTCATAAATAACCTAACAATTTTGGACATTGGAATTTAGCGCTTGATATTTATTTGTAATCCGGTGCTTGTAATTTGGAATTTTGGTTAGGAGATTCTGAGCCCGCCTGGCCCCTGAGTTTATCGAAGGGTAGCGGGATCAGAATGGTTAATAAATTAAATTTATTTTTTCTCTGGCTTTTTAATATCCACCATTTCAACGTCAAACATCAATGTTGAATTTGCAGGAATAGCACCTATAGCTTTGCTGCCGTATGCCAATTTAGGAGGAATAAGCAATCTGTATTTTGACCCTTTGTTCATCATCTCAGTTGCTTCCTGCCATCCGGGTATCATTGGTTGTATTTTAAATGGATATGAAATCGGTTCACCCCTTTCAACCGAACTGTCAAATTTTTTGCCGTTGGTTAAGTAACCGGAATAATTTAAAGTAATTACATCTCCGGAATCCGGTACAGGACCGCTTCCTGTTTTTAACGCAATATACTTTAAACCGCTTTTAGTAGTTTTATATTTTGTTGAATCAACCTTCCAAGGTTCAACTTTTGTTAGTTCGTGTGCTGCCAACAATTGAACGACTACTTTTATGTCGGAATTCGGTGGAATTGTTCTAAACCCCTTTTCACCGTAGGCTAATTTAGATGGAATAATAATAGTACGAGTTCCGCCGACTTTCATTCCCTTTATTCCTTCGGTCGAACCTTTAATAAAACCTCCTTCGGGTTTTAATATATATTTTATAGGTCTGTTAAAAGAGTAAGAATCTCCCAAACGTGATTTTGTTTTTGTTGTATCTTTTGTCCAATCGGAGAAAAAATCGGTTGAATCTTTTATTAACCAAGCTCTAAAATGAATTGATATAAATTCACCTTCTTTGACTGTGATTCCTGTTCCGAGGGTATCGTCAACAAACATCAAACCGGATTCTTTTTTAACAACATCGTTCTTATTAGAACATCCGACTATAGTAAATGTAATAAACAACAGAGCAATAAATAATTTCATTTCCCTTCCTTTAAATTTTAATAGATACAAATATATTAATTTAGTTAGAATATTCATAAATATAGTTTATACTTTTAATCCCTATTTTGTATTTTCATATTATAAATTAGATTTACATAATAAATTATTACATAAATAATGCTGCCTTTAATTTTATTGATTATGATGTTAAATGTAAACAATGCCGGTACACAAAAGGATAAAATAATAATAGATTGTAATTACACTTTTGACGAGGCAGTCTCAAATTTAGACTTCCCCGATAACATAAGAAAAAAAATAAGAATAATAGCTGTACAATATTTTTCTTTTGACAATAGATTACATCAGGGTCAAATTATAATTCATAAAGATTTAGTTGAAGACATTAAAAATATTTTCAAGCTAATTGAAGAAAAACATTTCAAAATTGAAAAGGTTTTACCTATAGTTTATTACGGATGGTCGGATGAAAAAAGCATGCTTGATAATAATACTTCTGCTTTTAATTACAGATATGTTGCCGGAACAAAAAGGCTTTCAAATCATGCAAATGGCAGAGCAATTGATATTAATCCGTTTTTAAATCCGCAAGTTTTTAAAAATAAGGTTTATCCATCTACAGCAAAATATAGCCCTGAAATTGAAGGGACAATTACAGCAAAATCTTTCTTAACCAAAGAATTTAAAAAGATGGGCTGGTCGTGGGGCGGTGATTGGGAAAGTTCAAAAGACTATCAACATTTTGAGAAATTAAAGTAATTATTGGGAACAAAGGAAGAGAGGAGAATGGCTGAATGATTGTATGGATGAATGGAAAGCAGATGAGTTTATACAGATAATTTAATAAAATATTCAATTATACAGCCATGCATTCATTCATCCTAAATTATGAAGGAATTTAAACATTAACACTTTTATGAAATTATTAGTACTCAAAAATATAAAATGGCTTCTGCTTTTAACTTTCATTCTTCATCTAATCACTTCAATATACAGTGTTGGTTTTCATCATCTTGATGAGCACTATCAAATACTCGAATTTGCAAATTACAAACTGGCCAACAACCGGCCGTCCGATCTTCCCTGGGAATTTCAAGCGAAATTAAGACCCGCAATTCAACCGGCAATTGCATTTCTAATTATAAAAGCTTCTCAAACAACCAGTATAACCAACCCGTTCACTCAAACAATAATATTAAGGATTTTATCTTCCATTCTTGCATTGATTTCAGTTGTTATGTTGATTAATGTTTTTAAAGATGAAGTTAAATCAGAAAAACTGTTAAAATGGTTTTTGTACTTATCATTTTTTCTTTGGTTCGCGGTTTATGCTCAGGTCAGATTTTCATCCGAAGGTTGGTCCGGCTCGTTGTTTTTTATTGGTTTTGCATTGCTTTATTATTTAAAAGAAAAAAAACTTTCTGATTTTAATCTCATTGGTCTCGGTATCATTTTCGGATTTGCTTTCATATTCAGATATCAGGTTGGTTTGATGATCTTCGGACTAATTTTATGGCTGTTATTTATCGACAAAATGAAAATTAAAAATTTAATTCTTCTGGCGGTAGGAATTTTAACCGCTATATTAATCGGTGTATTAATTGACAAATGGTTATACGGAAGCTGGACATTCACTGCCTGGAATTATTTCCAATTCAATATTATAAAAGGGATGGTTTCAAAATTCGGAGTTCACCCCTGGCATTTTTACATAACGGAAATATTTTGGAAGGGAGTCCCGCCTTTCAGCATATTTTTAATTCTGCTGCCTTTATTTTGGTTTATTTTCAAGCCCAAAAATGTATTTACCTGGATGTTGATCCCTTTTTTGCTCGTGCATTTTTTAATTGGTCACAAAGAATTTAGATTTTTATTCCCGTTAATAAACATAATTCCATTGTTTGTTGTTTTAGGATTGCAAGAATTAAGTAAAGAAAAATTCAAAAAAATCGGATTGATAATTCAAAGCAGAAAATGGCGGTGGTTTATTTATTTATTTGTTTTTGTCAACTCGATTTATCTAATAAATATCTGCTTCAGACCAGCGGATTATTATGTCTTACTTTATCAATATATTTACGATAACTACAAAAATGTTAACACGGAACTTATTTTTTCAAACGAAGACCCGTATTTAAGAGCACCGGAGCCCGCTAATTTTTATAAAAGTAAAAATTTAAAAACCAAAAACGTGCTTAATCCCGACAGTCTGCAATACGTTGTAAATGAAAATAAATTTGATAAAATTCTGTTTATGACAGATACATTTTTGCTTAATGATAAGTATAAAATTGGAAATTTGGAATTTAAAAAAGTTTATTCTAATCTTCCTAAATGGGTTGAGAATTTTAATTATAATAATTGGCTGGAGCGAACGAGGATTTTTACTTTGTATGAAATATCAAGAATCCAAAAATAATTTTTTAATATCTGTCCAATTTAAATTTTTCGCCTAAATATAATTGCCTAATTTCTTCATCTTCTGCTAATTCTTCCGCACTACCATGTTTAAATATTTTCCCGCTTATTAATATGTAAGCGTTATTAACAATGCTTAATGTTTCGTGAACATTATGGTCGGTAATTAAAACACCAATCCCTTTCTCTTTTAATTTTGCGACAATATTCATTATATCTTCAACTGCAATCGGGTCAACACCTGCAAAAGGTTCGTCCAAAAGCATAAATTTCGGATCCGTAGTAAGAGCACGTGCAATCTCGGTTCTTCTTCTTTCCCCGCCGCTTAATTGATAACCGATATTTTTGCGGATGCGTGTTATTCCTAATTCCTCAAGTAATCTGTCACATTTTTCTTTTCTTTCATTTTTTTCAAGTCCGTTCATTTCCAATACAGCCAAAAGATTTTCTTCAACCGTAAGTTTTCTGAAAATTGATGCTTCTTGTGGAAGATAACCAATTCCCATTCGAGCCCGTTTATACATTGGTACTTTAGTTATATCTTCCTCATTTAAATAAACTTTTCCGCTTTCGGGTTTTATCATTCCGGTTATCATATAAAATGTGGTTGTTTTACCTGCTCCGTTGGGTCCAAGCAAACCGACAATTTCACCTTCGGACACTTTAAGCGATGCGCTGTCTACAACCCGGCGTTTTTTGTAAATTTTTACCAACTCTTCGCTTCGTAATGTTTCAGCCATATTTAATTGATTAACCTGTTATTTAATTTCTTCAATAAAATTTTGTTAGAGGGTTTCACTTTAAAAGGAACATATTTTGGAAGAACAAAATCATCTTCCTTTCCTTTTACAAGTCTCTCGGGATAAAATTCTGTATTCGGTGTCCCGTAAAGTCTAATTTCATTTATTTTATTTTTGTTAAAATTTATTTTTGCCAACTTAGAAGATGACTTAGACAATCCGTTAGTTTTATCGTTGTCGTACTGATAATAAATACTCAGAACATTTCCGTAAATATTTGTATTGCGAAGTTTACCGTGATTAAAAAATGAATACAAACTGTCACCGCTTGTTTGATCAAATCTGTCTTTATGAATTTTATTCTGCGATATTACAAAAACATTTTTATCAACAAACATCAAATCTATTTTATTATTTTTTATTTTAATATTAACACTGTCGCCTGTTATCTGGGTATTTTCATACCAAAGTATGGGCTGAATATTTGTTTTTTTGTTTACAACAGTAATAAGTTTTTTATCTTTTCTGTAATATAATGTTTTCTCGTTAACAGAGGCAAAGTCACCGCGTATTATTTTAACGGAATCTTTAACAATATACATATCGGATGAGTCTCTGAAAGCTTCTAAGGTTTTAGCGCTTATTAATAAAGTATCTATTTTTTGGCTATTTGATACCTTTGATTTCCCTTTTTCAAAAGTGGTATCTACTTGAATCAAAATTGGTTCATCCGTTACAAAAGAATAATTCCGATTGGGAAAATTTTCCAAATGCCCGCCGAACACAATAGTATTATCAGTTGCATTTGTAAGTTTTACGTTAAAATCGGCAATTGTGTATTTTGTGGATCTAAAATAATTAAGACTGTCACAATATATTGTGTTTGTTGAATCAATTATTTTAACACTACCCATTGCAATCATTCTTTTATCGTCTTTGAAATACAACAGGCTGTCGGAGCTTAAAGTTGAGACAGAATCTGAAAGCAATACGTTTTTCTTAAAAAAAGCATTATGATTATCAAAGGAATATTCACCCATTTCCGCTGTAAGTGTCATTTCACCGTCGTAAAGTTTAACGGGCTGGTTTGTTGAAGTTTTTTTGTCATCGCCCAAATAAAATCCCCTATCAGTTTCTATAGTGATGCTGTCCTGTTTAATAACTACATTTCCAATCAGTTCAACATTATTATCCGTAATAAATTGAACTGCTTTATCGCAAGTGATTACAACTTTTCCTTGTGTAATAACAACATTGTTATAAACCTCGCGGATAATCTTCCCGTTAATATTTCTTCCGACAAGGCTGTCGCCTTTGACTTGAATAGTATTATTATCCGTTTGTGCATTTACAAAAAATGGAAGTAAGATAAATAGCAGGAAAATATTTCTCAATAATTTTATCATTTGTTTTTAGTTGAATCTGATTTGGAAATATAAGTAATCTTGTAAACTACATAATTCATAAGGTCCTGGTCTGATTCAAATCCGTAGCCTTTTATTGTTTCCGTCGGCGAAATAATTGTCACATATTTATCTGAGATTAATTTCTTATCCCTGTCCCTGAAAATAAGTTCGTCGGTCGTAACCACAGTACCGCTGTCGCTTACGGCAACAACGCTGTCTATTGCGTAAAGATCTTTTGTAACATCGTTTACTTTTCCTCTTTTTGCTGTGATCACACTTGTTATTTTAAATTCAGGATTGTAGAATTCTACTTTAATATTTTTATCCATTAAAGTTTCCTGTTCTTTATCAAACACTCTTAAATGTCCTGCGTGCAAAATAGCTTTTGTAACACCGGAATCGCTGAAAATTACTTTTGAATTCCAGCTTTCTTGTGTAGGTAAATTTTTAACATCTAATGAAGTGTCAACTAAGGGTATAACTTTGGGGTTGTTACAGCTTAAAAGGCTAAGCAATAATATCAATAAAAAATAATACTTTTTATTCATCTTTGGCGCAAACCGAGATTTATAAGATCGTGCAGGTGTACCATTCCTATTGGTTTTTTGTTTTCATCAATTATTATTAGCGTAGTAATTTTATAGGTTTCCATCTGTTGAAGAGCAAACGAAGCCAAGTAATCTTTAACCAATACTTTTGGATCCGGCGTCATAATGTCTTTTGCTTTAAGCCCGTTTATGCTGAGTGATTTTTCCAATAATCTTCTTAAGTCACCGTCAGTTATTACACCTTTCAACATTCCATATTTATCAACAACACACGTTGCTCCAAGTCGTTTTGTAGTGATTTCTAAAATAGCATCTTTTATTTGAGCATCTTCTTCCACAATGGGAACACTTTCACCTTTTTTCATTATTTCGCTTATTTTTAGAGACAGCCTTTTGCCTAAACTTCCTCCCGGGTGCAGAAAGGCAAAATCTTCTGCTGTAAATCCATTTTTTTGGAGCAAAGCAACTGACAGTGCATCTCCCAAAACCAATGTTGCGGTAGTGGAGGCTGTAGGAGCTAAATCGTGGGGACAAGCTTCTTCCTTAACGGCAATGTTTAATAAAATATCACAAGATTTGGCCAATTCTGATTTCGGATTAGCAGTCATTGAAATAAGTCTAACTTTAAGCCTTTTGAACAAAGGCAAAAGATTAACAATTTCTTCTGTTTCACCGCTTTTTGAAATTAAAATAACTACATCATCTTTCCTTACCATGCCTAAATCGCCGTGAAGAGCATCTGTTGGGTGCAAAAATATTGCAGCAGTTCCGGTTGAGTTTAACGTTGCTACAATTTTTCGGGCAATTAAACCCGATTTACCCATACCCGAAAACACAACTCTTCCTTTTGAATTATAAATCACATCTATTGCTTTAGCAAATTGTTTGTCAATGCTGTTAATTAAGTTTGAAACAGCTTCAGCTTCAATTCTTATTACTTCTTTTCCGGCTTGTATTATCCTGTCAACAGTCAAAAATCACAACTCCTGAATTCTTATTAAGTTTGATAAATAGATATTATAAATTATATAAACAAAAATAAAGATTAAAATAGAGAAATTGATAATATTACACTAATAGTTTTTAACCGTTTTATCTATTTTCTGTACTTCAATCAACAATTCTTTTAAATGAGATAACGGTAATTGGGAAGCTGCATCGCTTAGAGCTTCGGAGGGATTGGGATGAACTTCCAGAAACAAAGCACTTACACCCACGGCAACCGCAGCCTTTGCAAGCGGAGTAATAAATTTTGGCATTCCGCCGCTTTTGCCTCCCCTACTTGGAATCTGTACAGAATGTGTGGCATCCATTACTACGGGATACCCTAATTCTTTCATTATAACCAATCCACGCATATCAACTACTAAATTATGATATCCGAAACTTGATCCCCGTTCGGTTAGGAGAATTTTTTTGTTTCCGTTGTAAGACACTTTATCTGCGGCATATCTCATATCTTTTGGAGCCAAGAACTGACCCTTCTTTATATTCACAATTTTTCCGCTTTTTCCTGCAGCTTTTAACAGTTCCGTTTGTCTGCACAAAAAAGCAGGTATTTGTAATATATCTGCAAATTCAGATGCAGACTCAATATCTTGCGGAGTGTGAATGTCTGTTAAAATTGGAATATCAAATTCAGATTTTGTTTCTTTTAAAATTTCTAAGGCTTCAACACCCAAACCCTCAAACGAATCAATACTGGTTCTGTTTGCTTTTCTAAAACTGGATTTGAAAA
>CAZTZZ010000034.1:24604-26936 GCA_964617905.1 uncultured Ignavibacteriaceae bacterium
AATTTAAAACTCGCAATAAAAAAACTTAACGTACTTGGCAGCGTGCTTTACATTGCCGCTCACCCCGACGACGAGAACACAGCTTTTCTTGCTTACAGTTCAAAGGGGAAATTGCTTGAAACGGGATATTTGTCAATTACAAGAGGAGACGGAGGGCAAAATCTAATCGGGACGGAACAATCGGAATTACTCGGAATTATAAGAACGGAAGAATTATTACAGGCAAGAAAAATTGACGGAGCAAAACAATTTTTCAGCAGAGCTGTTGATTTCGGGTACTCTAAAAATGCAAAAGAAACATTGCAGTTTTGGGAAAAACAAAAGATACTTTATGATGTTGTTTGGACAATTAGAAAATTCAGACCGGATGTAATTGTAACAAGATTTCCCGGAACGGGCGAAGGAGGACACGGTAATCACACTGCTTCGACAATACTTGCAAAAGAAGCTTTTAAATTGGCTGCTGACCCGAATATTTTTCCCGAGCAGTTAAAATATGTAAAACCCTGGCAAACAAAAAGATTAATGTGGAACGCTTGGATTCCATTAATTAAAAGAAGAAAAGAAGACCCAAATAAATTAATTTCGATAAATTTGGGAGAATATAATCCGTTACTTGGTTTGTCATATACGGAAATTGCCGCATTGAGCAGAAGTATGCACAAAAGTCAGGGCTTCGGCTCTTCCGGCAGAAGAGGAAAATCACTAAATTATTTTCAGAATATAGACGGTAGCAAACCCTCATCCTCAATTTTTGATGGAATAGATTTCAGCTGGAACAGGGTTAAGGGTGGAAAAGATATCGGGAAATTATTGGAAAAAGCTTATCAAAATTTTAATGCCGAAAAACCTTACCAAGTTATTCCAATTTTACTGGAAGCGTATAAAATGATGGAGGGGTTGAAAAATAATCACTGGGCAATAATCAAAATTGCAGAACTTAAAAAAGTAATAAAAAATTCTGCCGGATTATGGCTTGAAGCCGAAGCAAACACTTATTCCTCCGTTCCCGGCGGACAAGTAAAAATTACTGCCGGGGCGGTAAACCGTTCTCCCATTAAAATTAAACTGAAAGAAATAATCTTCCCTTATTCTGCAAAATTATACTCATCAAATGAGACTTTATCAAACGGAATTTTTAAAAGGATAGATGCAACAATCTTGCTGCCCGATAATATCAGTTACACACAGCCCTATTGGCTGGGAAATAATCACCCGCTAGGTTCTTACACTGTTAATGATAAATCGCAAATTGGAAATCCCGAAAACATCCCCCCGCTTAGCGTTACTTTTATAATCTCTTTCAACGGAATTAAATTGTCTTTTAAGCAGCCCGTTCAATTTTCGTGGACTGACCCGGTTGACGGAGAGAAAGTGAGACCCTTTGAAATTCGTCCGGCGGTATCTATAAATCTTGATGAGAATGTTTTACTTTTCACAAATAACGAAAGCAAAGAAATTACAATTACATTAAAAGCAAATACAGATAATTGCAAAGGTGTTCTTCAATTTAGACTTAACAACGGCTGGAAAAGCCTACCGGAAAAGGCAAATTTTAATATTCCAAATAAATATGGCGAAAAAGTTCTCACATTTAAAATAATTCCTCCGCGAAAAAGCTCGGTGTCAAAACTTTTACCGCAGGCTGTTGTAAACGGAAAAATTAATGACAGAGGAATAAATACAATCAATTACAATCATATTCCAATAAGAACCGTTTATCCACGGGCACAGGCAAAATTAGTAAGATTAAAAATAAAAAAAGTCGTTGACAAAATAGGATACATAATGGGGCCGGGTGATCTAATTCCAAATTCACTGGAAGAGTTAGGCTACAATGTTAAAATTTTAAATGATGACGATATTTCAAGGTCAGATCTTTCATCATTTGATGCGATTATTGTCGGAATAAGGGCATACAATACGAGAGATGTTTTATCAATAAATAACAAAAAACTTTTAAGTTATGTAAACTACGGCGGTACATTGGTTGTTCAGTACAGTAACAGTTTCAGACTTAAAACAAAAGACATTGGTCCATACCCTTTTGATATTTCTCACAAAAGAGTTACTGAGGAAAATGCAAAAGTTAAATTATTAGAACCGAATAATGTTTTATTATCTTTCCCCAATAAAATATCACAAAATGATTTTAAGGATTGGATACAGGAACGCGGATTATATTTTGCAGATTCTTGGGATAAAAGATATCAAACTCCAATTGCCTCTCACGATAACGGAGAACAGAATTTAAAAGGCGGTCTGCTTTACACAAAATACGGTAAAGGTATTTTCATCTACACGGGTTATTCATTCTTCAGACAATTACCCG
>CAZTZZ010000035.1:0-26681 GCA_964617905.1 uncultured Ignavibacteriaceae bacterium
TTACGAGCGGTGGAATTATAGATTCAAAAACTATTTGCGGGATACATTATTACAATCTGTATAGAATGTAGAGCGATTCGCTGAATCGCTTTCCTATATTATGTGCTTATTTTTGAGCGAGCAATCCTGCTCGCTCTACAATTTTATTTTTCTAGAACGACGAGGTTCGTAGCCACATAAAAATGACAGATTTTAAAACTAATGGTAATTCATTTTTGAAATTGCCTTCAAAATAAATTAAATTATCCCACCTTAAATTAATTCCGAATTATGCTGAAATCATTGGAAATAAAAGACTACGCACTTATCGAACACCTGCAGGTTGAATTCGGTGAAGGACTGAATATTATCACGGGAGAAACCGGTGCGGGAAAATCCATAATTGTGGATGCTATGGGTTTATTGCTGGGAGGAAGAGCTTCAACAGAAATTGTTAGAAAAGGCACACTTAAATCTTTTGTCGAAGGGATTTTTAATATATCAAAGAATAAAAAAGTTCATAGTTTGCTTGAAGAAAATGAAATTGAAAATACTGATGAACTGATTATAAGAAGAGAAATATCATTAAAAGGTGCAAACCGTTGTTTTATTAATGATTCCCCTGTTCCGCTTGCCGCTGTTAATAAATTGGGTGATTTGCTTATCGACCTTCACGGACAGCACGAACACCAGTCACTGCTGCACACCGAAACACACATAGATTTTCTGGATCAATTTGCCGGGAACTATAAATTATTGATTAAATTCAAAAATGTGTACGACGGATTTCAGAATAAAATTGATGAACTGAATACGCAAAAGAAAAAAGAAAAATTAGTAAATGAAAAGAAAGAGCTGTATTTATTTCAGATAAACGAAATTGATTCCGTTTCTCCCCTGCCGGATGAAGACGAAAAGCTTTCAAACGAATTAAAAATATTAGAGAATTCCGAAAGACTGCTTGAACTAACCACCGGAATTTACACCACACTTTATGAGGGTGAAAATTCCGTGCAGGATATTCTGGGAGAAGTGAACCGGCAGTTGAATGAACTGGAGAGAATTGACAAAGATTTTTCGGAAACGGAAAAAGAAAGCAGAAATATACTTTCACAAATAAATGATATTGCCGAATCAATCCGTTCTTACAATTCTAAAATTGACTTACAGTCGGAACACCTTGAAGAGGTGAGGGAAAGATTGGGTGCAATAAATCTGCTAAAGAAAAAATACGGCGGATCGATTGATGCGATTTTAAAACACCGGAAAAAGATAGGTGAAGAATTTGATCTTGCAGAGAATTTCAAGGAAAGAATAAAAGAAACAGAAGAAGAAATTGAATTACTCAGAATTAAATGCACCGGTCTGGCTTTAAATATTTCTGAAAAAAGGAAAGATTGTGTGCCTTCTATTGAAAAAAATGTAAACAAAACTTTAAATGAATTGGGTATTGCTCATTCGTCTTTTAAAGTTAAAATGCAAAACATTGCGGCTGAAGATGAAAATGATTTTATAATTAAAAACGATAAGAGAATAAAAATAACTCAAAACGGCTGCGACGAAGTTGAGTTTTTCATTTCGACAAATTTAGGCGAAGATGTAAAACCCTTGGTTAAGGTAGCATCGGGAGGAGAGATTTCACGTGTAATGCTTGCGCTTAAATCCGTACTTGCTAAAAACGATGCTTTGCCTGTTTTAATATTTGATGAAATTGACACCGGAATAAGCGGAAGAATTGCACAGAAAGTAGGCGAAGCGCTGGAAAATCTTTCACAAAATCACCAGATAATTGCAATAACACATCTTCCGCAAATTGCCGGAAATGCCCGCCATCATTTTGCGGTAAATAAAGAATTGGCAGGTGAAAGAGTAGTAAGTTTTATAAAGAAATTGTCAGAAGAAGAACGGATTAAAGAAATTGCCAAACTGATGAGCGGGGATAAGATAACTGAAGCAAGTTTGAATGGAGCAAAAGAAATGATTAAAAACGGCAGATGAAACCAACCGCTCTCTACATTCACATTCCTTTCTGCAAGCATAAATGTATTTATTGTGATTTTTATTCCGTAATAACAACCGATAATATCAATTCATTTTTGTCTGCTTTAAAAAAAGAGATTGAATATTATGCACAAGAATATTCGGATGAAAGAATAATAACTTCCGTTTTCTTCGGAGGCGGAACTCCGTCTTTAATGGATGTTGAATATTTAAATGAAATTCTGATTCAAATTAGTAAATGTTTTAAAATTGCCGTTGATGCTGAAATAACAATCGAAACAAATCCAGGGACTATTTCTTTTGAAAAACTAAAAGCATTCAGACAAACCGGCTTTAACAGAATCAGCATTGGAGTTCAGTCATTTAACAGTGAAGAATTAAAATTCTTAACCCGCATTCATTCAAAAGAAGCGGCAATTAGTACCGTGGAAGAGGCTAGAGATGCCGGATTTGAAAATATAAATGTTGACTTAATTTTTAATCTGCCAAAACAAACAAAAGAAATCTGGATGAATAATCTGCAGCAGGCTGTTTCTCTGCCGGTTACACATATTTCAGCCTACAGTCTTATTCTTGAGAGGGGAACAATATTAAATAAAATGGTTTTAGACGGTAAGATTAATTTGCAGGATTCCGATTATGACGCTGAACTTTATTCATTAACAATCGATTTTCTTACAAAAAAAGGATTCCACCAATACGAAGTTTCTAATTTCTGTAATGATGGTTTTGAATGCAAACATAACAACGCATACTGGCACTATCAGGATTATTTGAGCTTTGGTACAGCAGCACATTCTTTTATGAACGGAAAACGCTGGTGGAATTTTTCTAGTTTGTCCAAGTACATTTCAGAAATAGAAAATGAAGGTACAGCAGTCAGGAATTTTGAAATATTAACGGAAGACGAAAAATTAAATGAATATGTAATGCTTGCTTTAAGAAGCAATGGACTGAATATAAATAAATTCAAGCAAAAATTTGGAAATGAGTGGCTGAATCAAAAAGAAAATTACTTTGACGAATTGGTCGAAAATAATTTTGCAGATCTCAATTCTGAAACAATAAAACTTACCAAACAAGGCTATGCAGTTTGTGATGAAATTCTGAAGAATTTATTGTAATAAAAAAAAATTGTTATATTCATGTTTAATAATTAAGTAAAAAAGGGCTGTTATGTTTAAACTAAAATTACACTGGCAAATATTAATCGGTTTGTTCCTCGGCGTTTTGTACGGAATGTTTCTCACCGATTATGTGAGTTATGTTTCGTGGCTTGGCGACTTGTTTTTGCGGGCATTAAAAATGATAATTGTTCCCCTCATTCTTACTTCTATTGCTTCCGGGGTGGTAAACATAGGTGATGCAAAAAACCTTGGAAGGCTGGGGGCAAAAACATTTGCTTATTATATAAGTACAAGCCTTTTTGCAATTGTTACCGGACTTATTTTAGTAAATTTAATTCAACCGGGTGTCGGCGCCGATTTAGGTTTTACTTCTTCTGTTGAAGGTATGAAAAATATTGGCGGTATAGATAATATACTTTTAAGAATGATTCCGACAAATATTTTTAATGCTTTTGCTTCAGGAGAAATGCTTGCAATTATATTCTTTGCAATTTTAATAGGATATTTTGTTTCCAAAGTAGGGGTAAAATATAAAGATCCAATTGTTAATTTAATTAACGGCGGTTTCGAAGTAATGATGAAACTTACTGGTTTCATAATCAAACTTACACCGATTGGTGTGTTCGGAATTGTAGCAGGTATTGTTGCAAAAGAAGCAAGTGATTCAGCTGCGTTGTTGAATCTGGTTCACAGATTGGGGCTTTATATGTCTGTGGTTATTTTAGGACTTATATTTCACGCATTTGTCGTATTACCCCTCTATTTAAAGTTAATTGGAAAAGTTAATCCGTGGCATCATTTTAGGGCAATGAGTGCAGCATTATTAACGGCATTTTCAACTGCATCATCAATGTCTACTTTACCGCTTACTTTAGAAGCAGTTGAACATAAATCCGGTGTTTCAAATAAAATTACAAGTTTTGTTCTTCCGTTGGGTGCTACAGTAAACATGGATGGAACAGCTTTATATGAATGTGTTGCGGCTATGTTTATCGCTCAGGCTTACGGAATTGATTTGTCTTTTATGCAGCAGTTAGTTGTAGTATTTACGGCTCTGCTTGCATCGATAGGCGCGGCGGGAATTCCAATGGCTGGGTTTGTAATGATTTCCGTAATACTTTCTTCCGTGGGATTGCCCTTGGAAGGAGTAGGATTAATTTTAGCAATTGATAATATTTTGGATATGTGCAGAACAACAATAAATGTGTGGAGTGATTCATGCGGTGCCGTAATTATTGCAAAGACAGAGGGTGAAACTTTAAAAGTTTAGATTCAATTGTGCTATTATGAATAAATATGATGTAATAATTATCGGCTGCGGACCGATAGGAATGAAATGCGGCATTCAAGCCGAAAGAAGAAATATAAGTTATTTAATTATTGAAAAAGGATGTCTTGTTAATTCGGTTTATAATTATCCGACAAACATGACATTCTTTTCAACATCCGAAAGATTGGAAATTGGCGGAGTGCCTTTCGTCTCCCATAGCGATAAACCCACCCGCCGGGAAGCTTTAGAATATTTCAGGCGTGTAAAAGATTCCTGGAATCTTAAAGTTAACACTTACGAAAAAGTAATAAATGTCTCCGGTGGAAAAAACAACTTTTCAGTTGAAACAGACAAAGGAAAATACAATTGTAAAAACATAATTGTTTCAACGGGATTTTACGACACCCCCAACCTTTTAAATATTCCCGGTGAAGAACTGCGGAAAGTAAAACATTATTTCGATGAAGCTCATCCGTATGCTTATCACAACATTGTCGTTATCGGTGCAGGCAATTCTGCAGTAGATGTTGCCCTAGAAACATACAGAAGGGGTGCAGATGTTACTATGATAATTAAGGAAGATAAAATTAAAGCAAGCGTAAAATACTGGGTTAAACCTGATATTGAAAACAGGATAAAAGAAGGCTCAATTAAAGTTTATTTTAATTCTGATGTTACGGAAATACGCGACAAAGAAATTGATATAAAAACACCGAAGGAAAAAATTACAATTGAGAATGATTTTGTGCTGGCAATGACGGGTTATCATCCTGATTTTAATTTTTTAAAAATGATGGGAATAACTATAAGCGATGACGACAATTTAATTCCGCAGTTTAATCAAGAAACTTTCGAGACAAATGTAAGTGGAATATATTTAGCGGGTGTTGTTTGCGGAGGAATGAACACGGGAAAATATTTCATTGAAAATTCTATAAATCACGCAGTAAATATTTACAATCACATCCAATCATCAGAAGAATAATTTTTTATTATTTTCAGGAATGATTAAATTCCATACTATATTATAAATTTTAATGAATGAGGGACAAATAATGATTGATAAAATAACAGAATTGTTGGGCGATAAAGCCGACGACCTTTTAAATTACAAGGCAAAATTTCCCAAAGAACAGCTTAATCTGCCGGGACCTGATTTTGTTGACCGTGTTTTTTCGCATTCCGACAGAAACGTTAATGTTCTTAAAAATCTTCAGTGGCTGTATTCTCACGGAAGATTAGCCGGAACAGGCTATATTTCAATACTTCCCGTAGATCAGGGAATTGAACACACAGGCGGTGCATCTTTTGCCCCCAACCCGATTTATTTTGATCCCGAAAATATAGTTAAACTAGCAATTGAAGGCGGATGTAATGGTGTTGCTACCACCTTGGGAGTTTTGGGAATGGTTTCAAGAAAGTATGCCCACAAGATTCCGTTTATAATGAAATTAAACCACAACGAATTGTTGACATACCCGAACAAATATGACCAGATAATGTTTGCTTCAGTTGAGCAGGCAGTCGATCTCGGTGCTGCTGCAGTGGGAGCAACAATTTATTTCGGGTCTGCAGAAAGCTCCAGACAAATTATTGAAGTCAGCGAAGCTTTCCAATATGCACACGAAATGGGACTTGCAACAATTCTTTGGTGCTATTTAAGAAATTCAGAATTCAAAAAAGACGGAGTTGATTATCACGCAGCCTCTGATTTAACTGCTCAGGCAAACCACCTTGGTGTAACAATTGAAGCTGATATTATTAAGCAGAAACTGCCGACAAACAACGGCGGATTTAAAGCTATTGGTTTCGGAAAAACAAACGAGAAAATGTACACCGAATTAAACTCCGATCACCCGATTGACCTTTGCCGTTACCAGGTAATTAATAATTATATGGGCAGAGCCGGTTTAATAAACAGCGGAGGCGCTTCGGGTTCAAACGATTTTGCCGATGCTGCTGCTACTGCTGTAATTAACAAACGTGCCGGCGGTATGGGATTGATATTGGGCAGAAAAGCATTCCAAAGACCTATGGAAGAAGGAATAAAAATGGTTAACCTGGTTCAGGATGTTTACCGGACTAAAAAAATTACTGTAGCTTAATTTTTTTATCATTAAAGCTTCCCGATATTTCCAAAATATCGGGAAGCTTATATACAAAAAATCACATAAATTCTCGTGATCTAATTGTTTTATTTCAAAAGATAATCAGCAATCTTACCTAATTTTTTAACTTCAACATTTCCAAAAGAAGGCATTAAGAAATTGGGGAATTTCTTTTTGTATTCGTCAAATCTGTCTCCGCTCATATTTGCTGCTGGGTTGCGAAGATAATTAATTAAATTATCCCTGCTCCAATATTGTTTAACGTTTTTAAGACTCGGTCCATTGTTCGTTCCGGTTAAATCGACACCATGGCAGGTAATACAACCCAAAGACGCAATTAAACCTTCCGGTGTTTCTACCTTCTTTTGATCTGATTTCATTACTATATTTGGTTTTTGAGGTATTTTTTCATCTTCGGTTAGTTTTTGCAGCATAAACAAGATGATAAATAAAGCTAAAAAAACTGCTACCCAAATTTGAGGTTTAGTCATAAATCTCTCTAAAAGTTTAAATTTGAATTGTCAATATATAAGCTATGATAAAGAGGAGCAAATTTATTTTAACAGTTAACAATTAGTATATGAAAATAAATTTGTAATTTATATTTATGGGATTTATAAATTGTAATTAACTAATGGCAAAGAAAATAAAGAAAAAAAAGAAAAGAGTTCCTGTTCCACAAAAACCGCCAAAAGTGGAAAAATCTAAAAAAGAATACGACCGTAAAAAAGAAAAAAATGTAGAGTATGAGAATAGTCACAAAAAATAGTTCAAAAATGTTCTATTATTTTATAATTACTTAAAATGGTGTTTGATTGTATGGCTGTATGAATGTTTGGGAATTAAATTACTTAATTCTAAATATCATTCATCCATACTTCGCCGAAGGCGAACATACATTCATACTCATAAAAAAAACAAGGAAATGAATTTAAAAACACAACTATGAAAGCATCTGTGGTAATATCCTTCTATCAAAAAATTGAATATCTCAAATTGGTATTAGCCGGTTTTGAAAGACAGTCAGAAAAAGATTTTGAAGTAATAATTGCCGATGACGGTTCGAATGAATCAGTTGTTAAACAGATTGAAGATTTATCAAAGCAGATTCCATTCAGGTTGATTCACGTTTGGCAAGAGGATAACGGATTCAGAAAAAACAAAATATTGAATGAAGCTGTAACCATAACAAATTCAAATTATTTGATTTTTGTGGATGGGGACTGTGTTCCGCATTCTAAATTTGTTGAAGAACATTTATATTTCAGTAAGAAAGAAATATGCTTGACAGGCAGACGCGTAAACCTCTCGCAAAAGTTTACAGCAAAACTTTCATTTAAAAATATTTCAACGGGATACTTAGATAACAATATTTTGCCAATGATATTTGACGGGTTGTTCGGTAAATCAAATTATGTTGAAAAAGGATTTTACACTAAAAATGATTTCTTAAGAAAAGCATTTAACAAAAAACGCAGGGGACTGCTCGGCTGTAATTTTTCTTTATTCAAAGAGGATTTACTTTCTATTAACGGTTTTGATGAAAGATACGAAGCCCCGTCGATCGGCGAAGACACTGACATTCAATACCGTTTGGAATTAAACAATGTAAAGATTAAATCATTAAATAATGTAGCAGTGCAATATCATCTCTATCATAAGCTTCAACAGCGCCCGCAAAAAAATCTGGAACTTTTCCAACATGTTAAAACAGAAAAAAAAGCTTTTACTCTTTTCGGTATAAAAAAATAAAAAAATGTTTGCTTTTTGTTTTAAATGCCCTTACTTTTAAAGTATAATTGATTAATTATACTAAATAATTAAGGCTAATAGTGTTAGACGACTTAGATATTAAGATATTAAAAATTCTTCAAAAGAAAGGAAGAGCAAAAAGAAATATGCTTGCCGATGAGGTTGGGCTTTCGCTACCTTCCGTTAGTGAAAGACTGAACAAGCTTGAAGAAAAGGGAATAATTCAAGGTTATTACGCAAAGTTAAACCGGATATCTTTCGGTTATGATATTATGGCTTTCATTTTTGTTACAATGGATTCTTCGAAACATTACAACACTTTAATCAATCACGTAAAAAAAATTCCGCAGATAATTGAATGCCATTCGGTTTTAGGCGAAGGTTCGCATATTTTGAAAGTGATTGCAAAAAACACCGAATCACTAGAAATGCTTCTTGCAAAAATTCAATCGTGGGCAGGCGTTGTCTCCACTAAAACTACTTTCATTCTCTCAACCATAAAAGAAACAACAGAGATAGATATCTAAATAATTAATAATTAAGAGGTTATCAAATGGGAAAAAAAGTAACACAAATTGAAAAGGTGCTAAGTTTTATAAAATCTAAGAACATAAAGTTTATTGATATGAAGTTTATGGATTTCCCCGGTCAGTGGCAGCATTTTACAATTCCGGCTAATCAATTCGGCAAAGACACTTTTTCCGACGGATTGGGATTTGACGGATCGTCAATTAGAGGCTGGAAAAACATAAATGAAAGCGATATGCTTATTATTCCCGATGCTGAGACAATGTTTGTAGATCCATTTATCGAAGCCCCGACTGTTAGTTTTATTTGTGATGTTTATGAACCGGCAACTAAGGAAAGGTATTCAAGATGTCCAAGGAATATTGTACTGAAAGCAAGTGAATATTTAAAATCGACAGGAATTGCCGATACAGCTTACTTTGGACCCGAAGCTGAATTTTTTGTATTTGACGATGTTCGTTTCGATTCGGCTCCAAACGGTTGTTTCTACGAAGTTGATTCTTCCGAAGGAAGATGGAACAGCGGAACCGACGAAGGTCCGAATCTCGGATACAAACCAAGATACAAAGAAGGTTATTTTCCCGTTCCACCGACAGATTCATTAAACGATTTACGAAACGAAATGGTAATGAATTTGATTGATTCAGGCATTGAAGTGGAAGCCCAGCATCACGAAGTTGCAAGCGGCGGACAGTGTGAAATAGATTTGAAGTTTGAACCATTATTAAAGGCAGCTGATCAACTTTTAATGTTTAAATATATTGTTAAAAATACAGCAAAGAGGCACAACAAATCCGCAACATATATGCCCAAACCTATTATGGGTGATAACGGAAGTGGAATGCACGTACATACTAGTCTTTGGAAGAAAGGCAAACCATTGTTTGCAGGAACGGGTTATGCTGGTTTAAGTGAAATGGGTCTTTATTTTATAGGCGGTATTTTAAAACACGCTTCTTCTTTATTGGCGTTTACAAACCCCACAACAAATTCGTACAAAAGACTTGTACCCGGTTTTGAAGCACCCGTTAACTTGGCTTATTCACAAAGAAACCGAAGTGCTTCGGTAAGAATACCAATGTATTCTGCAAATCCAAAATCAAAAAGAATTGAATTCAGATGTCCGGATCCTTCGTGTAATCCTTATCTTGCCTTTTCTGCAATGCTGATGGCAGGACTGGACGGAATTATGAACAGAATTGATCCCGGCGATCCTTTGGAAAAAGATATTTACGATATGGCACCGGAAGAATTGCAGGACGTTCCTTCAACTCCAGGAACATTGACCCAAGCTTTGGAAGCTTTAGCCGATGATCACGAATATCTGTTAAAGGGTGATGTATTTACAGAAGATGTAATTAAAACCTGGATTGATTATAAAACCGATAAAGAGATAAATCCAATGGCTTTGCAACCTCATCCCTACGAGTTTGCTCTTTATTATGATGTTTAAAGAATTTTTGAGCGGAATGTTTGTTCCGCTCTGTTTTCTGCTTGTAATTTATAAATCCGAATTGATAAAAACTCTTTATGAATACATATAAATTAAACAACCAATCAATACAATAAATGATGCTGTTACAACCCACCCCATTTTCTTGTTTATTTTAAATGAGATAACAATCATATTGAACACTGCGGCATAGAAAAAAATAATATAAGGGATATGAATAGCAAGTATTTCTCTGAATGGAATCTTGAGTATATAATCGAGCAGAATTTCAAGAACCAAATAGAAAAGAATAAAGATGTGTGATATTAAAATCTTCTTTCCGGCTTTTTCTTTCAAGTAACCAAGCATTGTAAAGGTAAATGGCAATATCAAAGAAATTGAAACAGCGCCGGAAATTTGTAAAAGTAAATGATTCTCGAATTTTACCGCGATATAAACAATGCTGACAGAAATGTTAAAAACAAGCGACGCGCTTATAAAAATGGTATCTGTTATTTTTTTAGATATTAAATTAAAAATTTTCATTTTTTAAATTCTTTTTTTTCAATGAACGGTAATTTTAATTGCCGTTTTATTTTTATTGAATAAGAATTTTGCATCATTATAATCGGCAGGACCGAAAGCACCACTTGCATTATTTGAAAAACCATATGCTTCAGTTGGTATACCGAAAGAGTCTCTGTCAATCATACCATTTGAGTTTTCATCGTGATAAACTTTTATTGCGTATTTGCCATAAGGTAATGCATAAAATATGAAAGTAGCTTGTTTGTTTTCGATTGAATCTTTTTCACCTCGATATGCTTTACCTTTGCCTTCATAATTATCTTTTGAATTATAGAGACCAAGCCTCACAACACCTGTATTATTTTCCAATCCTGTAATAATAACAGTCAAAGTGCCTATGTTTTTATTTTTTGTTTTCTGGGCGTACGCAAATTGGAATGTTATTAAAATAAGTAGTAAAAAAAATATTGGTTTCATTTTATCATCCTAGTTTTTTTAAATAATAATGAACTTTGTAAAACAAAGTTCATCTGCAAAATTTTTATTTTTTAATCATTAGCTCCAGTTTATTTACATATACTCCAAAAGCTGTTTTACCTTTTTTGGTCAACAAATATCTTGAAATTGGTTTTCTGTTGACAAAACTTTTATTTACGGCAATGTAACCCGCATCTTCTAATTTTTTTAGATGTGTGCTCAAATTTCCGTCAGTTGTTCTGACTTTTTCTCTGAGAAATATAAAATCAGCTTCATCTACCGATATCAATACAGACATAATTGCCAGACGTATTCTTGAATGAATAACATCATCCAATTGATGATAATCAAATTCATTCATATTTACACCTTAATTATTTCTTTTTGAAATTGTTTAAACATAAAAACACCGGGAATTACTAAAAAGAAAATCATCATTGCGGACATCAATAAAAAAGTATATAATCCTGTCCAGAAAAACATAACTATTGCACCTGCCCACCAACCTAAAGATATTAGTGAAACCCAAGTTTTTCCGTATAATATGCCTGTTATCAAAAATCCGACAGCCATTATATTTGAAATTAATGGATTTATATATAGGGGATTATAAGCACCAGAAATTGAACCCACAAATCCAATCATGGTCATTGCAATACCACAGCCAATCCAGACAGCAGCAAGTATTTTTGCAGCAAATGTTTTTGTCTTTGATTTTTTTGCATCCCTGCTTTCCGTAACAATTGTAATAACCCATCCTAATCCCATCAATAATGGCCACATCCAATTCATCATATTTTGTACATTATTTGTGATTGAATAATAAGATCCGATAAGACCAATTGTAACGAGTATTCCCCATAAAATAAATGTCTTACCGTTACAAATAACAGACTTTCGACTGTCAGCCATAATCTTTTTAATAAATGCTAACTCCTGTTGTGCGTCTCTAGTTTCCATAAAAACTCCTTAATTATAAAGTACTTTGAATTACAAAGTAAACTTAGAAAATTTTTTTTATTTTGTCAAGGAAAGATGTTTATATGTTTTTTATCCACTCCTTCCAAGTTTCAGATTGGTTCCCGATTGTATAAGAAGTTCCGTTTTTAACTATGGGTGTTTTTAACAGTAAAGGATATTCAAGCAGTTCTTCTTCAGTGTTATAAACCATGTACTCCAATCCCCTTTTTTTGAATTGTTTACTTTCTTTGTCAATTAATTCTTCCAACGGTATTTTTGAAGAAATATTATTCAATTCACCTTTGGCCAATCCTTTATCAGCGAGATCTCTGAAGTGAAAATTTATATTTCTTTCTTTGAAAAATCTTTGTGCTTTTTTTGTGTCGTTGCACTTTTTAGTTCCGTAGATAATAATATTCATAGTAGTTTTATATATATGATTACTTTACACACAACCCTATTTTTGTCATATTAAGCCTGACTGCGGTAGATAAGCGGAGGAAATATCTCTAAATTGTACATATTTTACACCTTGAGATTCTTCATCCGGCAGTTGCCCGGATTCAGAATGACAATTTCAGTAACCCGAGTTATTTATTAAAATGTTTTGTGTTCTTTTTGCCCTTGGAAATCTGCTTTTTATTCCGGTTTTTGTAATTGCCGCAGTTCCTAAAATTGTATCTCCATATTTAACGGTGGATTGTCTGCCTTTAAGCGAATAGTTTTTTATTGTTCCTCCGTTAATGTAGGTTCTTAATTCTTCCTTTGATTCTAAATTATAAATATTTTTAGTAATAAACTTTCCCAGTATCTCTGCTGCCTGTGAATGCAGTGCTGTATTACCGTGTTTATCAATTTTGCCGAATCTTATTCCGAATCTATGAAAAATATCAATGTTGTCAATTCCAAAATTTTTATTTATAAAGAAAATATTATTGTCGTTTAAAGTAAATTTGAATTTTCTCAATGTATCTTTGTTAATTCCAAAATCCTCATATATATTTTCTAAATACGGTTTTAACTTTTGACTATCCGGACTGAGAACTTTGGATTTTATTTTTGTTTTTGACTGTTCGGGCGATTGTGTCGAATTTGTTTTAACAAGTTTAATTATAAAAAAACCGTCTGAGTCATTTTCCCACGGCAGAATTCTTTTTGCAAGTTTAAGTGAAGGATTTAATTTTTGTCCTTTATATTCTGTTAAACCGGAATGAGATTTTACTGGTAAACTTATTGCACTTACTTCAACTGGATATTTTTCTAAAATTTTATTTAAAACAATTTCGTTTTCTTCGGGTGTAAGTGTGCAGGTGGAGTAAACAATTTCACCGCTTACTTTTGCCATTTTTATTGCTGAAACTAAAAGCATAAATTGCAGCGCTCCCAAAGATTCAGCTCTTTTAAGCGTCCACCAGTCATTTACTTCATTTTTTTTATGTATTATTCCCAGTCCGCTGCATGGTGCATCTACAAGAATTTTGTCAAAATATTCAGAAAAAAATTTGTTAAGCCATTCGCCTCTATTGTGAGTGACGGCGGTGTTGGCTAAATTTATTCTGTCGATGTTATAAACAAGCATATTCACACGGCTATGCTGAATTTCATTTGCAATCAATGTTCCGCTGTTACACATCATTTCACCAATTTCGGTTGTTTTTGAACCTGGTGCCGCACATAAATCGAGTACTTTATCTTTTGAAGTCGGAGCTAAAACCAAAGGCGGAATCATTGAAGAAAGACCCTGAATATAAAATTGTCCGGTTATGTGCTGTAATGTTTTGCCTATAATTTCTACACCGCTTATTACTTGAAGTGCATAGGGTATATTTTCAATTTCTTTACAAATAACTCCGTATTGTCTTTTAAGCGATTCAATAAGGTCATTTTTATTAGTCTTTAAAGTATTAACCCTCAAATAAACTGAAGAATCCTTTTTAATAAATTCTTCATATTTACTTTCAATACTTTTGCCGTATAAAGAGGATAAATATTCACGTATTTCGTTTTTTAAAAGGCTCAAAATATTAATTAATATCTGGTAAGATTTAATGAATGGAATATCTCGTTAGTTACCGAATAAAGATAAGCTGTTGACTGAAAAGTTTTTTTATAATCGGATTGAATTTTTTTTAAAATTGAATCGAGATATTGTTCATACGCACCTAAAATTTTTTTTATTACAAAAATGCTTTCGGGCATTTTTACCTTTTGAATTTTTTTTCTGCTCGCATAAACTAAATATTTAGCCTGGTGATAGTCATCTACTTGGAGGAAAACTTTTCCTTCCACATCCAGGACTTCGTATTTACCGAAGAATTCTTCCCCGATAATTAATGATTTCCCTTTTAAATCATATTCACGGCAACGTTCATTTTTTAAAAAATCATTGGGAAAAGTTTTAAACCCTTCGTTGCATAATTCCGATTTCCATTTATTTATGAATTCTTTTTCGTTCAAAAAAAATCACTCATTGTTATGTGATGAAATAAAATATGAAATAATTGACTTCAATTCTTGTTCGTTTGAATAATTCTTTAAAGTAAGCAATTCATTTTCGCAGCCGGTTAACATTGCCGTCACTCTTTTTACGCTGTTATTGTAAACAGCAAGGATAGGTATTTTCTTTTTATGAAGTGTGTAAGCTATTTCAAACCCAACACCTGTACTCGAACCTGAAACTTCTGCAATAAATAAATCGCTGTGATCTATCCAATTTATATCGCGCAAATATATCTCTGAGTCAGTAATATCTTCGGGTGTATGGAAATCATTATTCAGTTGGGAAAATGCAATGTGATTAAGCGAAGTAATGTGTCTTATTATTTCTAAGTAGAAATGCTGATACTCGGTATTGCCGCTTATGGGTCCCGAACAATAGATTTTCATTTTAATTGTTTAAAATTTTAGAATAAAATTTTTCGTATTCGGGTATTATAATTTCTTTATCAAAATTATTTTCTACTCTTTTTCGAGCTGAATTAGAAAATAGCTCATATTTTCTTTTGTTTGTAAAAAGCTCGATTACATATTTAGACATTCTATCTATGTCGCCAATCTCAGCAATAAATCCCGTTTCATTGTGTTTAATTAGTTCCGGTAAGCCTCCCACACTTGAACTGACAACAGGCAAACCGCACGACATAGCCTCCAAAGCCGCCAAGCCGAAACTTTCGGATTGAGAAGGAATTAAAAATAAGTCGGATGCATTTAAAATATCTACCAATCCGTTTTGTTTACCCAAAAATTTAACGTGATCACACAAGTTTAATTCCCTGCAAAGCCTTTCGCACTCAGACCTGTCAGGACCGTCGCCGACCAAAACC
This sequence comes from uncultured Ignavibacteriaceae bacterium, assembly GCA_964617905.1. GTDB lineage: Bacteria > Bacteroidota > Ignavibacteria > Ignavibacteriales > Ignavibacteriaceae. The sequence continues at coordinate 15,486 of CAZTZZ010000035.1, forward strand.
AATTTTACAGGAATTTCTTTCCTTACTTTTTCTAAAATTCTGATCGTTTCCGGCACACGTTTTACGGGTCTGAAATTTGACGTGTGAACAATCACTTTTTCGTTATTGGGTGAAATGTGTTCCCTTAATTTTGAACTGCCGTTTGGCCTATAAAGATTAGCATCTACAAAATTGTTTATAACCTCTATTTCTTTTGAAATATTATAATTCGTAAGTGTTTTTTCTTTTAGAAATCTTGAAACAGTTGAAACTCCGTCGCTTTCTTCTATGCTGAATTTTACCATTGGCAGGAATGAAGGCTCTAATCCGACCAGTGTTATATCTGTTCCGTGCAATGTTGTAATAATTTTTAAATCATTTTTATCCTTTAGCATTTGTTTTGCAAGATATGCACTGACTGCGTGTGGTACCGCGTAGTGAACGTGGAGGAGGTCAAGTTTTTCAAATTCTGCAACTTCAACCATTTTACTTGCAAGAGCCAGGCTATACATTGAATGTTCAAACAAAGGATAGTTGCTCATTTCAACTTCGTGAAAAACTATATTTTCAACAAACTCTCCTAGTCTGAAAGGTCTGGCATAACTAATAAAATGAACTTGATGTCCTTTTAAAGCCAAGGCTTTTCCAAGTTCTGTTGCTATAGCACCACTGCCTCCGTATGTAGGGTAACAGGTAATTCCTATTTTCATATATAATATTTAAAAGCTTATAATTTTGTCCCGTAAATTAGCAAAAAATAATTATTGTTTCGGCAACTGTTTGTCAACTTTAAGTCTATGGTCTAAATTAGCTATTCTTAAAGCTACTCCATAAACAAGTCGGGATATTTTTTTTAATTTCTTAAAATTAATTTTATTTATTTCGTCTGTATCTCTATGATAATCTTTTCTCATATCATCAAAGAAGAAGACAATCGGAATGCCATGTTTTGCATAATTATAATGGTCGCTTCTGTAATAAAATCTATTCGGATCATTCGGGTCGTCATACTTATAGTCCAAATGAAAATTTACAGTTTTTGAATTTACATCTTCAACAAGAGATTTTAATTCTGAACTTAGTTTATCCGAACCGATTGAATAAATTGAATCAGTAGCCATTCTGCCGACCATATCAATATTTATTTGCGCAACAACTTTTTTGTCTTTAATAAGCGGAAGATTATCGGTTAAATATCTTGAACCAAGAAGTCCTTTTTCTTCGCCGGCATGAAATACAACAAGAACAGATCTTTTATTTGAATGTGTTTTGGCAAGTGTTTTAGCAGTTTCCATTATTGTTACTGTTCCGGAACCGTCATCGTCAGCTCCGTTATAAACCTTACCTCCGATAATACCAAGATGGTCGTAATGAGCACCTATTGCGACAAATTCATTTTTTAATGTCGGGTCGTTTCCTTCAATCACTCCTACTATATTTGAACTTTTTCTCACTTCACTATCTCTTTTGAAATTGAAATTAAGGCTACCTGCAAAATTAAATGCGTCAAAATTATCTTCTTCTTTTATTTCATTCATCACTTCTTTGAAATCAACATCCTGAGAAGAAAATAATTTTTTAAAGGAATTTTTGTTTAAATATGCCGTTATAAATTCTTGTTTTTTTGTCGTATCATTCTTTTCAATACTAAAACTTGGTCTTTTCAGGAAGCCTGCTAATCGGGGCCAAAAAGATTGAATGCGTTTATCGGCTAAAATAATAGCCCCTGCAGCGCCGTGCATTTTAGCGTTTTTAAATTTTGACCTTGCACCTGAGTATTTTGATGGTTTTTTCCCGTTAAAGTAGTCTTCTTTATCACTGCCGGGTTCGCCATTTAAAATAAGAACGAATTTACCTTTTACTTCAATGTCTTTGTAACTATCATAGTCGAATTCAGGAGCTGTTATACCATAACCCACAAACACTAAATTAAAAGAGCTGTTAAGTTTTTTAACTTTTGTTCCTCTCCCAAAAAAGAAATCTTTTATGAAATTAAATTTTGTTTCTTTACCATCGTTATTAAAAGTAAAATAAGAATCCTCCTTAGTTTTAGAAACATTCACATCAAAAGATTGGAGATATGAACCGTTATCAAAATATGGTTTTACACCGTTCTTTTTAAGTTGACTAATAATGTAAAGCTGTGCAAGTTTTTCTCCGCGTGTAGTGGCTTCCCTTCCTTCAAATAAATCGGAAGCAAGCACTTCAAGATTTGCTTTTATATTTGTTTCTGTGATTATTTTTTCTGCATTCTGGGGAAGGGCGGAAGTTAAAAATATTGTTGTTGAAAACAGGAATATGGTAATTAGTTTTTTCATTATATCCTCACGAAAGTTGTTTTTTAATTTAAACTATCTTTATTTAATTTAACATAATAATAAGCATGAAATAATCATTCAATTAATATTTGATAAGCGGTAATGAAATTACTAGTTATTGGTCAATCAGTTGTTGATAAAATAAATTCACCAAAAAATAAAATAACTCAAGCCGGGGGAATATTTTATTCCATACTCGCACTTAATGCAGTTAAGACTTCAAATGATGAAGTTACTTTGGTTTCTTCCGTTTCAAAAAAAAACTATAAATATTTTGAAGATGAATATGATAAAATTAATAAAAAATACTTGAATTGGAGTGACTTAATACCGACAGTTACGCTGAATATTTACAACAACAAAGAAAGAGATGAACAATATGACAGCATAAACTCATCTTTATATGTAAAAAATAATGTACTTAATAAATACGATGGAATTCTGCTTAATATGATAACAGGCTATGACGTAAGTGTTGAACAATTAAAAAGGATGAGACAAAATTATAAGGGTGTAATTTATTTTGATGTTCATTCGTTGGCAAGAAAAATAGGGAAAGAAATGAAACGTGAGTTTAGAGTAATTAAAAATTTTTCAGAATGGGCGGAAAATGTGGATATTATTCAAGCTAACGAAACGGAATTTTCTTGTTTATCTGAAAAGGAAAACGATACAGATATAGCAAGGTCGATTCTAAGCTTAGGTGTCAAATACTTAATAAAAACAATGGGGGATAAAGGTACCCGGGTTTATTTAAAAGATAGAAATGAAATTAAATCTATTTTTTATTCGGCAGATAAAATTAATGAAGGAACGGCAGTGGGCTGCGGTGATGTTTTTGGGGGCGTATTCTTTTATAATTATATTAAGAAAGAAACTCTGAATAATATTTTAATAAGAACAAATAAAGCTTCCTCTTTTGCGGCATCCTGTAATGATGCTGGGGAGATAAAAAGATTGGGTAATGATTTATAATTCTGGAATAATTAAAAAAAGAATTTTTATAACAGGCACAAACGGAATGCTCGGTTCAAATCTAGCAAAATTCTATGCCGATAAAGATAACATTGAATTACTCTGCGCTTATAAAGAAGAAAATGTAAATGCTGATAATACTGATAAAACAACTTGCGATATAACAAATAGAGAAGAAATAAAAAAATTGATTATGAATTTTTATCCCGATTATGTTATAAACACTGCAGCATTTACAAATGTTGACTTGTGTGAGACCGAAAAAGAGATGGCGTGGACAACAAATGTAAAAGCAGTAGAATATCTATCAGAAGCATGCCGTGCAATTGATGCACATCTAATTCATTTTTCTACTGACTATATTTTTGACGGTAAAAAAGGTCCGTATTCTGAAATAGATAAGACTAATCCGATTTGCTATTACGGAAGGACAAAGTTAGCAAGTGAGAACACATTAAAAATTAGCGGCATAAATTATACAATATTGCGTACGAATGTCCTATACGGGGCAGTAGAAAAAGGTAAAGCAGATTTTGTATATTGGGTTATTAACTCTTTAAGTGAGAATAATGAGATAAATATTGTAACAGACCAAATTAATAATCCAACATTTGTGGATGATTTAATTAGAGGTATAAACAAAGTAATAGAGTTTAACAGAAGTGGCGTTTATAACATTGGCGGCAGAGATTATCTCTCAAGATTTGAGTTTACAGAATTGATTGCGGATTATTTTAATCTGAATAAGAAATTAATACATCCAATATTGACAAAAGATTTAAATCAAACAGCTCAAAGACCTTTAAAATCCGGACTTATAACTTTAAAAGCAGAAACACAACTTGGCTACAAACCGCATACTATTCTGGAATCATTTGAAAAGATACAGGCAAGATTAGAAAGATGATTGAAAAATACGACACATTTATATTTGATTTAGACGGTACGATTTATAAAGGGAATAATTTAATTCCTAATGCCGATAAAACAGTTAATAAATTGAGAGAATTAAAAAAAGAAATTATATTCGTTTCAAATAAAACAACAGGCAGCATTACCGATTATTTTAATTATTTAAATAAAAAAGGAATAAATGTTTCTAAAGACGAAATAATTAATTCAACTATAGTTATTAAAAATTATTTATTAGATAAATATTCTCAAAAAAAATTCTTTGCCGTTGGTGAACAGAACTTTATAAACGAACTAAACAAAGCAGGGTTAAAATATTCCAATAATCCTGATGAAATTGAAATTGTAATAATAACACTGGACAGAAAATTAAATTACACCAAACTTGAAATTGCCTCAAAAGCAATTGAAAAAGGGGCAAAATTTTTTGCTGCAAATATTGATAATACTTGTCCTGTAGAAGACGGAGAAGTTTTGGATGCAGGTTCGACTATTTCGGCGTTGGAAAAAAGAACCCATAAAAAACTTGAAGAACATTTCGGCAAACCATCTGAATATATGATTGAAGAGATAAAGAAACGATTAAATTTTGATAACAAAATATTATTAATAGGCGATAGACTTGAAACAGATATTTTGATGGGAAATAATCTCGGAGTTGATACAGCTCTTGTCTCAACAGGTGTTACAAATTTCCCGAACGGCAATGCAAACATACAACCTACGTTTTATTTTCACTCCGTCTATGATTTGATAAAATAATTATTAAATCACGTCTTTTTAAGTATCATATTTTTGTGTTTATTTTTCCCCCTAATCATTATATTAAAATAAATATTGTGCTACCCCAACTATATGACTATAGCTTAGGTCTAACTTTCAGTAATCGGAAAGATATATGGCTTTATCTGATAAAGAATTAATAAATGAATATTTAATCGGTAATTCACTTGCTTTTGAGGAGTTGGTTTACCGTTACGATAGGTTTGTACTGCTGACGGCTATACAATTTTGCGGAAATGAAAATGATGCAAAAGACATATATCAGGATGTTTTTATAAGGGTAATGAAAGGGCTGAAGAAATTTAAATTTCAAAGCGAATTTTCCACCTGGCTTTACAGAATAACCGTGAATGTATGTTTATCAAATGCGGCTAAACAAAAAAAAGACAAACTTGAACATTTTGATTCAGAGGAAAATGAAATTGAGGAATCTGTTTTAGGAGAAACTTTGATATCTGAAAAAGGAGAACTTTCGCCGCTGGCAAGTGCTGAAAATTCTGATATATCTGAAAAAATCAGTGAGGCATTAATTTATTTGTCACCCAAAGAAAGAATGTGCTTTATACTTAAGCATTACAGCGGTTATAAAATAAGAGAGATATCGGAGATGATAAACTGCAAAGACGGAACGGTAAAAAAATACTTATTTGATGGAATTAGAAAACTAAGGACACAACTTAAAAATTATGATCTTGTCTAAAATAATATACAAGGGAAATCAGGATGGACCACGAAAAATATAAAAAATGGATACTGCTCGATTATTACAATGAACTTTCCGAAAAAGAAAGTACAGAGTTAATGTCTCATATTAATAATTGCAAATCCTGCAAAAAGGAATTTGAATTAATAAAAAAAGAACTGAATGTAATTCCAAAGAAATTTAGTGTAGAAAATAAAGAATTGATTTTAAATGAAGCCAGGGACGGTTTGAGAGAAATCATACTTAAAAGTAGCACTAAGGCAGAGGAAAGAATTAATAGAAATAATCTATTGTCATTTTTTGCTGTTTCAAAATTCAACTTTGCATTCGGCGGCGTGGCTTTATTTTTATTGGGATTTTTGTTTTCATTTTTGCTGCTTAAAAATCAAAATGATAATCCGTTACAAACAAAAAGTAATTCAAATAACATTTCTTATCTAAATGAAGCGGGTATGCGTTTGAACAATATCAATTTTACTTATACCGATCCAACCACCGGAGAAATACAGGTAAATTTTGAGGCTGTAAAACCAGTAACCGTTAAAGGAAATATAAAGGATAAAAATATTCAGAATATTCTTATGTATTCAATGCTGGAAGAGAAAAATCCGGGGACAAGATTTAATACAATCAATTTCATTAATAAAAAGAAAACAACTCAATTAGACAATGAGGTTAAACAGGCTATTATTACCGTGGCTAAATATGATAAAAATCCCGGGGTTAGAATGGAAGCATTGAAACTTCTAAGTTCATTAAAGTTAGACGATGATATAAAAAACACACTCCTTTTTATTTTAATGAACGATAACAATTCCGCTATGCGTATAGGTGCAATAAATAAACTAGCCGATGAAACAAATAAAGGACTGTTACTTCAAAATAAAGACTTAAATCAATTAAAGAAAAAATTAAATACTGATAACAACAATTATGTTAAACTAACTGTAAAAAAAGTTTTAGAGGAAAAATAAAAATGAAAAAATTAAATAAATACTCTTTACTGCTGCTGCTTGTATCGATTCTGTCAATTACGTTAAAAGCAGAAAATATCTCACCAGATAAAAATTCAAAATCTTTTAATGTTAAAAAGGGAGGTAAGCTTTATGTGAAAATTGTTTCTGGAAATATTACTGTAAATACCTGGGATAAAAATGTTATTAAAGTTTACGCTAAAAACGAACACGAAGACAATATTCTTAAAGCGCTGAACTTTTCACAAAATGGAAATAAAGTAAATGTGAAATCTTCCTCATATTCAATAAGTGTTGATTTAGAAATTTCAGTACCGGCGGAATTTAATCTGGACATAAATACAATGGGTGGGAATTTAGAAGTTGACGGAAATTTAAAAGGAAATATAAATGGTAAAACAGCCGGCGGTAATATATATCTTGCTAAAGTTGACGGCAACGTAAAATTAAAAACAGCAGGCGGCGACATAAAATCAAAAGCTATAAACGGCAATGCTGATTTACGTTCTGCCGGAGGCAATTTTAAAATAGGGTATATATCCGGCAAAGCTAATATAAGTACAGGCGGAGGAAATATTTTTTTAACAGGTGTAAAATCAGATCTTGATTTAAGCACGGGTGGCGGTAACATCATAGTTGAAACTGTAGAAAGCAATGTAAATGTATCTACTGGCGGAGGGAACGTAAGTATAGGAGGTGTTGCTAAAATAGTTGATATATCAACCGGCGGAGGAGATGTAATGGTTGACGGTGTAAAAAGTACAGTAACTATTTCATCTGGTGCGGGTAATATTTCCGTTAATGATGCAAAAAGCGGGGCGACTGTTTCCACAGGCTCGGGCAACATCAATTTAACCCTTTCTTCGGTTAGCACAAAAGATACTGACTTAAGAACGGGGACAGGTAACATTACTCTTACTTTACCTTCTGATGTAGATGCTACTGTTACCGCAGTAGTTAAATTAGACAAGTGGACAATAGAAAATAACGACAAAAATAAATGGATAACTTCTGACTTTCCTAACACAACTTACAATATAGTTCAAAGCAATGGAAGAGATAAAATAATTGCCATATATAAGATTAACAACAGCAGTAAAAACAATATTTTTTTAACAGCATCATACGGTAAAATTACCGTTTTGAAATTAAACCATAAATAAATTTCTCTATACTTAGATAGTTATAAAACCGTTCATCAAGTACTTCTTATTTAATCCGTAACATTTTAATTACTGTATCGTCTAAAGAAATGTGTGCATAGTAAAAGTTGTTACCAGGTATCATGGTTTAAATTCGGATATCAATTTATTAAACCAATCATAAAAATAAAGAGATAGATTATTATTAAATATTACATTTTTAGGTAAAACAAAAAAAAGAAAAATGAAAAAATATATATTACCGATTCTTATATTATCTGGCACATTATTAATCTCAGCACAAAAAGACCCCGGGAAAAATCCTGGAAAACAAAAGGTTACGGCTTTTAGATTGACTAAACCGATAGTAATTGACGGCATTCTTGATGAAGTAATGTGGAAAAATTCTGAAGTAATTACTGGTTTCTTTCAAAGAGACCCTGACGAAGGCAAACCAGCGACAGAAAAGACAGTTGTAAGAATCTGCTACGACGACGATGCTATTTATATTGGTGCAAGAATGTTTGATAACTCCCCCGATTCTATTGTCGCAAGGCTGGTTAGAAAAGATAGTTATTCAAACTCCGATCAATTTATGGTTTTCTTCGACCCGTATAACGATAAACGAAGCGGATATTTTTTCGGACTAACTGCAGCTGGAACTTTTAAAGACGGAGTTTTATTTAATGATGATTGGGATGATGATTCCTGGGATGCAGTTTGGGAAGGGAAGGTAAACATTGACGATAAAGGATGGACAGCCGAAATGAGAATTCCTTTTTCACAAATGCGTTTTCAATTGAGTAAAGATAATATTTGGGGGGTAAATTTTAAAAGAAATATTTCAAGGCATAACGAGTCCGACTACCTGTCATATGTTCCCAAAACCGGCAGTGGTTTTGTCTCCCATTTTATTGATTTGGAAGGATTAAGCAATATTAAACCGCAGAACAAATTAGAAATTCTGCCCTATGTGACAGCAAAATCAACATTTACTAAAAAAGAAATTGGTAATCCTTTTAATGACGGATCTTCCTTTTTATCTGATGCTGGCTTGGATCTTAAATATGGACTTGGTTCTAACCTTACACTGAATGCCACAATAAACCCGGATTTTGGACAAGTGGAAATCGATCCAGCGGTAATAAATTTAAGCGATGTAGAAACATTCTTTTCAGAAAAAAGACCTTTCTTTGTTGAAGGTTCTTCAATATTCAATTTCGGCAGGGGAGGTGCAAGGAATTATTGGAGCTTTAACTTCGGTAATCCGGATTTCTTTTACAGCAGAAGAATAGGAAGAGACCCGCAGGGAAGTCTTCCGAATTACGATTATGTTGATCGACCAAGCGGGACACATATTTTAGGAGCTGCAAAACTAACGGGTAAAATTGGTGATTTTAATGTTGGAGTTATATCGGCACTTACTAAAAGAGAATTCGCTGAGATAAATTTCTCAGGGAAAAAATCGAACGTTGAAGTTGAACCACTTTCATACTATGGAGTGCTCAGGGCTCAGAAAGAATTTAACGACGGAAAACAAGCAATAGGATTTATGTCAACATTAGCAAGCAGATCATTTAGCGATAACAGATTACGAGATGAAATTAACTCTTCTGCATTTACCGGGGGTGTTGACGGATGGACATTTTTAGATGAATCAAAAACGTGGGTCTTAACAGGCTGGGCAAGCATGTCATCTATTAAAGGTAATTCAAAGAGAATATTAAACGTACAACAAAACTCTCAGCATTATTTTCAAAGACCTGATTTCAATTTTGAAAGTATAGACAGCAGCGCAACTTCTCTTACGGGTTTTGCAGGAAGATTATATTTAAATAAGCAAAAAGGAAATTTTTTCTTTAATTCAGCTTTTGGTTTTATTACTCCCAAATATGATGTGAATGATCTCGGATTTCTTTGGAGGACTAATGTTTTAAATGCTCATATCGGAGGCGGATATACATGGACTGAGCCCACTGATTTTTACAGATATATTGAAGTAGGCGGTGCTGTTTTCAGAACTTATGATTTTGACGGAAATAAGATTTCAGACGGTTATTTTAATTTTGGATTTTTCCAGTTCTTAAATTACTACTCAATCAATTGGAATCTTGCTTACAATCCTGAAACATTTAATAACAGGGCAACACGCGGCGGTCCATTGATGATTAACTTACCAGGTTATCAAGTTAGTTTAAATTTAAGAAGTGACAGCAGGAAAGATTTAGTTTTTAGATTAAATTATTTCTCATACAGACAAACCGACGGAGCTAATAGTTGGAATGTAGGTCCAGGAATTGAATTTAGACCTGCTTCAAATATATTTTTAAGCTTATCTCCCAGGTTTAATAAAAATAACGAACATGCCCAATATATCGGTACTTTCACAGACCGTTTTGCAACAAACACATTTGGCAACCGATATGTTTTTGGAGAACTTGATCAAACAACTTTTTCTGCCAACATTAGGTTAAATTGGACATTTACTCCAAACTTAAGTTTACAATTATTTGTTCAACCCCTAATATCAACCGGTAAATATACAAACTACAAAGAACTTGCACTACCGGGAACTTTTGATTTTAATGTCTATGGCAAAAACGGTTCTACTTTCGATAAGAATAATTTTATTGCTGATCCTGACGGCGCAGGCCCTGCAGCTAAAATTGATATCGGACAACAAGATTTTAATTTTAGCTCACTTAGAGGAAATGCAGTTCTTCGCTGGGAATATAGCCCGGGTTCAGTTCTGTTTTTTGTATGGACACAAACAAGAACAGGCTTTGAAGAAAATGGTGAATTCCAATTCGGTCGTTCTTTCGGTAATTTATTTGACTTGCACCCAGATAATATCTTCCTAATTAAATTCTCACATTGGTTCAATATGTAAGCAACCAATAAGGGCATAACCCCTGTGCCCTTATATTTTTTATTTATTAGTATATTTGAAATGTATTTTATACTTTTTTTGTTTTGTAAATACAATGAGATTCTTCACCCATCTAAAGATGGATTCAGAATGACAACTCTGGTCATTCTGAGTAGGAACCTGCCTACCAGCAGGCAGGCGACGAAGAATATCAATACAAAATCATTTTGCCCACGTAGCTCAGCAGGATAGAGCAACGGTTAAAGTGAGTGAGTAATTTTTTGAAAAGTTTTTATAAAGACCTGCCCCGGTAGCTCAGTAGGATAGAGCAATGGTTTCCTAAACCATAGGTCGGAGGTTCGAATCCTCTCCGGGGTACAACGGATTCTCCGTTCAGTCACGGAAAAGCGTGACTGACGAGGTCTCCTTCCAATGGGACGGACTAAACCGTAGGTCACGTGTTCTCCCGAAGGGACTCCAATGGAGGAATCACGTCGTGGGTACAAAAATCAGAAAAACAGAGTCTCCTAATTTTTATAAA
>CAZTZZ010000036.1:0-26487 GCA_964617905.1 uncultured Ignavibacteriaceae bacterium
ATCAAATTTATTTTCTACTTCCGGTATTACAAAATATTGTGCAAGTATTTCTATAAACAACTTGCTTTCCAAGGAGTAATAAACCGTTTGAGAATCTTTTCTGCTCTTTACAATAAGTTTATCCTTTAATTTCCTTAAATGCTGAGAGATTGCAGAGTCGCTCATATCAAGTACTTCGGCTAAATCACAAACACACAATTCTTTGTGTGCATATAAAAGGTAAACAATCTTCAGGCGTACAGGATTTCCAACAACATTTAACAAATTAGCTAATGTGTTCAAACCCTCAAGCTGATTTATGTTTTTTTTAATTAAAATAAATTCTTTATCATCGAAATGAGGGCCGATGCATTGATGACCTTCTACCATTATTTTTTTTTGTTTCATTTTATTCCTTTATTATTTTAGTAATTGCTAAATTACTAATTTAGTTACAAAAGTCAAGTCAAAGCTGTGCCACCAAGCACAAATACAATAAAATTCTATATAATTGTTAAATTTTCATTTAATTTTTATTATTTTATTATTTGTACAAGTTCTTATTGTTTGCTTTACAGTGTACATCTTAATTTTGATTTTATACAAGGGGTCATTTATAAAATATTATTAGGTGAAATAATGGAACAAAACACGCTTGATCTTCAAAAACTTTACCGCTTACCGTGGACTTTACCCGACAACGGAATCTCCTGGCTTGAGCCTACAGCACGTTGTAACTTACATTGCTTTGGCTGTTATAGAAAAAACGAAAAAAACTCTCATAAACCTTTAGAAGAAGTAATACACGAACTGGATGTTTTTCAGTCACTCAGAAAATCCGATTGCATTTCAATTGCGGGCGGCGAACCACTTCTTTATCCAAACATTATTGAATTGGTTGCTGAAATAAAATCACGAGGTTTAAAACCAGTTATAAATTCAAATGGTATTGCTTTAACAAAAGAGTTGTTACACGAACTGAAAAAAGCCGGGGTATTCGGATTTACATTTCACGTTGACAGTAAACAAGGCAGGGGCAGAGGTTCCGAGTGGGAAGGTAAAAACGAAATTGAGTTAAACAAATTAAGATTAAAGTTTGCGGAAATGTTAGCCGCAGAAGGAAACATATCCTGTTCGTTTAATTCTACTGTTTATGAAGATACATTGCATTACGTACCCGAACTTGTTGACTGGGCACACAAACATATAGATATTGTTAATACGATGGTCTTTATACTTTTCAGATATATTACTCCTTCTTTGCCTTATGATTTTTATGCCGGTGAAGAAAAAATTGAATGGGATGAAATTATGTACCATTCGGATGAAGAAGAAGTAACAGATATTATGTCGCCGGATGTTGTTGCAAAAATTAGAACTCGTTTTCCTGAATTTAATCCTGCAGCCTATTTAAATGGAACAGAAAGAGCAGACCACGCTAAATGGCTTTTATCAGAAAGAATCGGGACTAAAGATAAGGTTTTTGGTTATTTGGACGGTAAGTTTATGGAAATGGTTATGACAACTTATCATTATGTAAATGATAGCTATTTATCATATGCTTCGCCTAAAACTCTAAAACTTGGACGCACAACAATGCTTACTCTTTGGGCTCTTAATAAAAGCGTAAGAAAAGCTATTAAAAAATATCTTAAATATTTAGCTTTTAACCCATTTCGTTTATTTAAAAAAGCTCATTTACAATCTATATTAATAATCCAGCCTGTAGATTTTCAGGAAAACGGAGAGCAAAGTATGTGCGACGGCTGCCCTGATATGACCGTTTGGAAAGATAAAGACGGTAAAGATAGATTAGTCTGGTCTTGCAGAATGGAAGAATGCATGCAGTACGGTGATTTTTTAAGAACCGTTCCCAAAAAAGAAAAAGGATCATCTAAAGAAAAGGAAATACATATTAATTAAAATGAGGTGTTCATAATGCTTCATTATAAATCTACTTTAGAAAAAATTCTTGACCTTGTTGGAATTAAAATTAATGGTGGTAATCCTTGGGATATTCAAGTTAATAATGATAAATTTTACAAACGTATTTTAACTGAAGTAGAGCTCGGAATAGGTGAATCATATATGGAGGGTTGGTGGGAATGCGAAAGCATCGACCAATTGATTTATCGAATAATTAGAGAAAGACTCGATCAAAAAGTTAAAAATAAACTATCCTTAGCTATTCCCCTTGCCCTGGGTGTATTAATTAACAAACAATCCAAAGACAGAGCTTATATAATAGGTGAAAAACATTACGATTTAGGAAATGATTTATTTAAAAACATGCTTGATAAAAGAATGAATTACAGCTCCGCCTATTGGAAAGATTCACGAACTCTGGATGAAGCCCAGGAAAATAAATTAGAGTTAATTTGTAAAAAACTTCAACTAAAATCCGGGATGAAAGTTCTGGATATAGGCTGCGGCTGGGGAGCTTTCGGAAAATACGCCGCTGAAAAATACGGAGTTGAAGTAGTTGGCATTACCGTTTCTAAAGAACAGGTTAAACTGGGAAAAGAATTGTGTGAAGGTCTTCCGGTAGAGTTTCGTTTGCAGGACTACAGAGAACTTAACGAAATATTCGACAGAATTGTCTCCGTCGGAATGATTGAACACGTCGGTTATAAAAATTACAGAACATATTTTAAAACTGCCTCAAAATGTTTAAAAGACGGCGGCTTGTTTTTACTCCACACTATCGGAGATGTGCAATCACTTAAAGCAATTGATCCCTGGACGGAAAAATATATTTTCCCAAACGGAATGCTGCCTTCAATCGCACAAATAGGAAAAGCAATAGAAAATATTTTTATTATGGAAGACTGGCATAACTTCGGAGCGGATTACGACAGAACATTAATGGCTTGGTATAATAACTTTAACAGTAACTGGGATAAAATAAAATCAAACTACAGCGAAAGATTTTATAGAATGTGGAAATATTTTTTACTTTCAAGTGCGGGTGCTTTCAGGGCAAGAATGAAAGACCAGCTTTGGCAAATTGTGCTTTCTAAAAAAGGTGTGATTGGCGGTTATAAATCAATTCGTTAAATTTATACTGAAATTATAATTTAATTGAATAAATATGAGCCATCCACATCATCATTCCACCGAAACAAGCGGTACAAGACTGCTGATTACAATTATCCTGAATTTTATAATTACAATTGCCGAAATAATAGGGGGTATAATTTCCGGCAGTTTGTCTCTTATCTCCGATGCCCTTCACAATTTCAGCGACGGCATTGCCGTAATTATAAGCTATATAGCAATAAGATTAAACAGGAAACCCAAGAACACTCATTTTACTTTCGGTTATAAAAGAGCAGAAATTCTTGCGGCAATTTTTAACGCTTCCGTTCTTATCGGAATAAGTTTGTTCTTATTTTTCGAAGCATACAACAGATTTACAAATCCGCAGGAAATAAAAGGCGGGCTGATGATAATTGTCGCAAGTATAGGACTGACTGCAAATTTTATCGGCACAATGTTGTTAAAATCCGGTTCTAAAGATAATATAAATATCCGCTCGGCATATCTGCATCTTTTAAGTGATGCAGTTTCAAGTATGGGTGTTATTATCGGCGGAGTTTTCATTTATGTTTATAACGTATATTGGATTGATCCGATTTTAACAGTGTTAATTTCAATTTATATTATTAAAGAAAGCTGGGTGATTGTTAAAGAAGCAATAACTGTTTTAATGATGGCTGCACCTTCGGATATTTCAATTAAAGATGTTGAAAATGAAATTACAAATCTGGAAGGTATTTTAAATATCCATCACGTTCATTTTTGGAGTATAAATGAAAAAGACATTCACTTTGAAGCACATATTGAAGTAGATGATATTTTGGTCTCTAAAACGGAAAATATAATTAACGAGATAGAAAAATTACTGCACGATAAATTTGATATAAATCATGTGACTATCCAATTTGAAAGCGGAAGGTGTTCTGAAACGGGACTTGTTTAAATTTAAGTTGTAGGGACAAGTCACGACTTGTCCCTACAACTGTAACGGGAATAAAAGATTCAAAAATTTTTATACTACACCCTAATTACTTATTATCAACAACAGTTTGTTTATATGCATCGGGGTGAAGATATTTACCTCTTTCTGCTATCGGTTTTTCTTCCTCTACTTTTATTCTGTGCAGATTTGCATAAGGATCGTGTCTTATTCCGGTTATTTGCCAGGATACTTCCATTCCGGCTTTACCTCCGGCTATCTTAAATGTGTTATTTTTTATCTTTTGTGATACATACAAATTAGGCCCCGGTTCGCCAATAGGTGTTAACTGATACCTGAAATCTTTATTCAGTGCTTCAAACCAATCGGGTAATTCTATTGTTGCTTCTCCGTCATCGTCTAAAATTATATTTCCGTTATAAACATTCATCATATCGGGACTTTCTACAAAACTGTGGTAAAGGTTTTTGTTTAGCGGGTCTAATGGGTGGTCAATTTTAAATGAGCCACTGCCTTTACTTACGCTGCCATTTACTTGTAAGTTACCGGCAAGGAAACCGTTGCCGTTTGGATCAATATGAGCCACAATTACACCTGCAGGCGTTTTAATTTGGAAGCCGCCGGAAGGTAAAAGCACAGCAATATTGCCGTTGCCAAGTGTAGTCTGCCACCCATCTATCAATGTTGCTTTACCGGTTTGAGTTGTAGTTCCATTAGTAGATAGTGTAACAACTGTTGTTCCCACAGCATTATTAATTTTTAATGGTTTATCCTCCAGAGTGCCTCCAAAGGTTAGCGGTGTACTATTAACTTTAACAAAATGATCCGACGACCAAACCATATAACTTGTTTCTGTTGTGGTTGGTACAACATCTATTTTAAGTTTTTTTTCAATGTAGACATTACCCCCTCCAAAACGACCTGCTAAACCTGTTGCTGAAAATGCATCAATACCTGTTCCATTTGTTGTAGTTGTTGTTACACCATTTCCGTTTTTTGAAACTGCAAAAACACCTGCTCCATTTGTTGAGTTTCCAAAAATACCATTACCATCATTTGGTGAAAAACCTGAAACACCATTTCCCGATTCTGATTGACCCAATACACCTATTTCATTACCTTTGGCCCAACCCCAAACACCAGCTTCAGCTATACCAATTCTCCCTCCAGTATTTGTGCCAAGTGTTCCAAGAGTTTTATTAATCCCAAATTTTATTTTATTTGTATTTATAATAGAAGTTGTACTTGTATCCGGCACAACAGTCGTGTCACCCACAACAAGAGCATTTCCAAAAGTACCCGTACCTGCGCTCCAGGTATCCCCGTTAGAATTTATAATGTGTGTAGCTACACCTGTGGAATCCTTAACTTGAAAATTTTGTCCCGGTCCCGGCTCTGTTACAGTGGCGGTTCCGCCCAAACTATAAGGGGAGGAAGTAAGTGCCAGTCTTGGGGATAATTCACTATTACCGCTTACCTTTATTCCAACCCAGTAGGGTTTATCAAATGCTGCAGTAAGCGGTGTTACCTTTCCAAGTATAGCTGTGAACAAACTGTTCTTTACATTTACAGATTGTGTTTCTGTCCATATTGCAGTTCCGCCCGTTTCACTTTCATAGAGCATAAATTCCAGACTAACTGTTCCGTCATTTAAGTTGCTTCCATCCGGGTTGGTTAATGAACCCTGAAAACTTATTGTACGAGGTGCCTGTGCCTGCAAAGACACAGTAATTGTAAAAAGAAAGCTGATTATAAAAATTACTTTAGAGTGTAATTGTTTTTTCCTTTGCATTTTTTTCCCTCCAGTTATTATTTATAATTTATATTAATGTTCTGTAATTTCTCTTCCTCATTTCAATAAAACCATTTTCTTTGTCTGTACAAAACTACCGGCTACAATTCTGTAGAAGTAAATTCCGCTCGTTAATGATGATGCATCAAAATTAACTTTATAATTCCCTGCAGGCTGTTCCTTGTTTACCAATATTGCCACTACCCTTCCCAAAGCATCGTAAACTTTCAATGTAATAAAGCTGATAGCTGAAAGCTGACCTGTGCCAATGGTATAGCTGATAGCTGTATTTGGATTAAACGGATTCGGGTAATTTTGAGATAAAGAAAATTTAGAAGGAACAGTATTTCCAATTCTTTCAACAGATGTTGCGTTGTCATTAACCCAAAGCCCGCCGCCGCCTGTACCGACAAACAATTGATTAGGATTATTGGGATTTATCCGTACAAATGTTACAAATGTATGTGCTAAATTTTCCGTAATATTTGTCCAATTACTTCCCCCGTCATTGCTTCTGTAAACTCCAGGATGATAATTCGGCTGCCAGACGGAATACCAGGATTGAGCCGCTGCAAAAAGTATATTTGGATTTGTCGGATGTATTGATATATCCACCACTCTTGCCAAATCCGAAATTTTACTCCACGTGCTTCCCCCATCGGTAGATTTATAAATTCCGCCGTTCATACTCCAGTCGAAATTTTCAGTAGCCCCTGCGTAAATAATATTATTAGTTTTATCGTACTGCAGACTTAATACGTCCATAGCAGGAAATTTTGTGAGTTTACTCCAATTAGATCCTCCGTCTGATGTTTTATATAGAGAACCACCGGAACCGAATTTATTTATCCCTACATATAATACATCTGTGTCATTAGGGTTTAATAGAATTTTCCATACACCGGATGCATCTGAGGCCAACCCGTTATTAATTGCTGTCCACGAAGCGCCGCTGTTTGTAGATTTATATACTCCGTTTCCATATGAGGTAGCATAAAGTGTTCTGTTACCTGCAGAACCGGAAGAAAAATCTGCAACCAAAGCCGGTTTGCCGTCGGGAAAGCCTGTTGAAATGTTTGTCCAATTAACTCCGTCATCGCTGCTTTTATAAATTCTACCCAAAGAATATCCGCTGTTAAGTGCCGAGCCCATTCCATCGTAACGGCTCATATAAATATCACCGTTAGAGGGGTCAATAAAAATATCTTTTGCAGCGTCGTATCCGTCATAGGGATCCATCTTTGGATCAAGCGGAATAAAAGTATTTGTATTATCATCGCTTCTAAAAGGACCCATGTCATCATACCCGATGAAAATCTTGTTTTGATTTAGCGGTGAAAAAGCCATATCTTCAACCATCATCAATTCAAATCCGGTGCCTTTCCAGGTGTTGTTAATTTTTTGTGTATAAATTTGTGTCCAGTTATTTCCGCCGTCAGTTGTTTTATTCATCCAATCCCTGCCCCAGTAAACTGTGTTTGGATCGCTCGGCGCCATTGCCAAAACAAGGGCGTGTCTTTCGTCAAAAAATGTATCGTCCATCCAGCCGAGAGTAACATTTACATCCGACCTTGTCCAAGTTGTTCCGCCGTCAACGGTTTTATACACTCCCCAATCTTCAAATGCTGCCGAACCCTCTTCGGGATAGCTGACGGAAGTACCGATAAAAATTGTGTTTGTATTTGTAGGATTTACGGTAAACTTCCAATAAAAATAAAACATCCCGTCAGTCTGCATTTTCGGAAGATTCCCTGTTATATCAGTCCAATTATTTCCGTCATCTATACTTTTATACAAACCGCCTTTAAAAGTAGAGGCGTTTCCCTCGGTTCCGGTTGTCGGCAGTGCGGCAAATAAAGTCCTTTGCCCGTTATGTTCGTGTATTTTAAAATTCCATATTATTGTATGCGGCAAGCCGTTATTTTTTGATGTCCAATTTGCCCCCCCGTCGGTTGAAGAATATATCCCGTTTGTTGCAGCAATAAACAAAGTACCGTTTTGTGCAATTTCAGTTTCGTAAACTGTTGAAGAATCCGGAATAGGAACGGTGAGTTTAACCCAACTGTTTCCTCCGTCGGTAGATTTATAAACTCCTTTGCCCTGTGTTCCAGCATATAAAATGTTAGTTGAATTAGGATCTTGAGCAATTGAATAAACTGAGATAAGATCGCTTTCGGATGTAATGTTAGAGGGAAATATTTTACTCCAAGTCGCTCCAGCGTCAGCCGTTTTAAATAGAGCAACGGCAGTACAAAGAAAGAGTGTGTTAAATGTGTTGTCGGCTAAATCAAATTTTATTTGATTGGTCCAGTAAACATCGGGAGTCCAGGGACCAGTTGCCATATTAGCATTTATATTTTTCCAAGTACTTCCGCCGTCTGTGCTTTTAAATATACCTTCAATATCTCCACCCGTGTAAACAATATTTGGATTGGTCGGATGAACCAGTATGGATTGTAAATCACTGCCACCTCCGGGACCGATGTTTTTCCAGGAGTTTTGAGAATATAATTCTATATTTGATGAAGTGAATATTATTAGAAATATGAAAAAAGTAAATCTTCGCAGCATTTTAACACCTCTTAAATAATTATCTAAGTTAGTTTAAAACTTGCAGTTAAATTGAAAATATAAATTACATATCAGCTTATATGTTAAACACTGACAAAAATAATCATCTATTTCAAACAGTTTTTTAATAATTTCTATTTTATTATGAGGCTCAATACTTTATAAAATTAAAGAGACGACCCGCGGGTCGTCTCTAAAATGCAAGGATACAAAATTCAGAAATTATTTCAGAAGTACCATTTTTTTGGTACTTACAAAACTACCGGCTACAATTCTGTAGAAATAAATTCCGCTTGTTAAATTAGAAGCATCGAAATTAATTCTGTAATTTCCAACTGGTTGTTCCTTGTTTACAAGTGTAACCACTTCCCTGCCCAAAGCATCGTAAACTTTCAAGCTAACAAAGCTGATGGCTGAAAGCTGATAGCTGATAGCTGTAGAAGGATTAAAAGGATTGGGATAATTCTGGTTCAATTTATATTCCTTGGGTATTGTACTTCCCAGGTTGTCATTAATACCGGTTATAATTCCGGGAGCGTTCCAAAAGCCCGCCGTTAGTATTGTGCCCGATGTACCGACTATTGCCTGTCCGATAGTGGCTGTAAGTGTATGGCTGCCTGTAACTTCACCTCCGCCATTGGCTACTACACTTCTTGATAATGTTACCTGTCCGAATATTGCCACACCCGGTAAAGTGATACTCAACAAGAGGAGAAGTAAAACATTTTTAATATTTGTTTTCATTTTACACCTCATTATTTATTATCAGCGACAGATTTTTTATACACATCCGGTACAAGATATTTGCCTCTTTCCGCAATAGGTTTTTCCACTTCTACTTTTGTTCTGTATTTATTTGCATAAGGATCGTGTCTTATTCCCGTTACCTGCCAGGATACTTTCATACCGGCTTTGCCGCCGGCAATTGTAAATTCGTTGTCATCTATCTCTTCCGATACATACAATAGGGCAGGAGCGCCGATAGGTGTTAGCTGATACCTGAAGTCTTTATTCAATGCTTCAAACCAATCCGGTAATTCTATTGTTGCTTCTCCGTTATCGTTTAAAACTACATTGCCGTTATAAACATTCATCATATCCGGGCTTTCTATAACACTGTGTAAAAGGTATTTGTTAAGCGGGTCCAAAGGATGGTCAATCATAAAATTATCTTGAGATTTATTTATTGTTCCACCGATAAATATGTTACCGCGAATATGCACATGTCCGCCTCTGCGAATTCTAAAAGAAGAGTTGCCGCTAGGGTCATTAATACTTAAAATATCATCTCCTCCGGCGGGGCCACCCCAAACAGCCGTTCTATTATTAGGAAGATTAATATCTAAAGGATCCGGGACATTACCATCACCTATTTGTGCCCCACCGGGGAAACCCACAGGCGGATCGTTTGAAGGTGTTACATCTACAATTATGACATCACTTCCACCGGGTCCCCTAACATTAAATGGTGGATCAAATGTACCAACAGGTGTATTGCTGACTCCAATCCTGCCTGTTTGAGGGTCAATCAGAAGTGGGCTTAATCCGTTACTAGAAGAAAAAGGAGGAGTATTTGGGGGGAAAAATGCAGGTGCATTTAAATCAAGTCGATTATTATCCACATCTACATCAAACAATATATCTGTCGGTGCATTTACTCCAGATTTTAATTTGTTTGTTTTAATTGTAGAAGTAGTTGATTTTACCACACTAAGTCCTTTATTAAAAGTTCCTTTACCTGTGACTAATAAATTTCCGTTTGAGCTAAGTAAATGTGTTACATTACCTGAGGAATCCTTGATTTGAAAATTTTGTCCTGAGCTCAAATTAATTGTAGTTGCACCACCGCCCAAACTATAGGGTGAAGATGTTAAAGCAAGTCTCGGTGTTAATTCGCTGCCGCCGTTTACCTTTAATCCAACCCAGTAAGGTTTATCAAACGCAGCCGTAAGAGGCGCTACTTTTCCAAGAATGGCAGTAAATAAACTGTTTTTTATATTTACCGATTGTGTCTCAGACCAGATAGAAGTTCCGCCTGTTTCACTTTCATACAGCATAAATTGCAGATTAACTGTACCATCGGCTAATTTACTTCCGTCAGGATTGGTTAATTGTCCCTGGAAACTTATTGTGCGAGGTGCCTGAGCCTTTATTGACACAGTAACAGAAAAGAGAAAGCAGATTAATAATACTGCTTTAAATAGTAGATGATTTTTCAGTTGCATAATTTTTTACTCCCGTTAATTATTATTTAATATATTAATTTTCCCCGGGTATAAAAGAATTGACAAATTTTAATTTGTCGGAAACCTAATTGATGGAAGGTGCTCTTATTCTCATTTCAATCTCCTTTAAATTTTAATACTTCATAAAAATCAATACTCTAACAAAAAAGCAGAGTATAATGAATGAATAATTTCAGAGACAAAGAGAAAAATATGTTTGTTGTTGTTACCAACAACAATTAAAGCAGTTATTTATCAGCAGGAAGAGGAATATGAATTTACAGTATTAAATAAATACTTAGGCTTTATCTCCATGTCCCCTTTGCTTTTGGAAAATTGAGCTTAAAATTTTTATTTTTTAGTCAAACTCCTTTTTTAAAATTATCCTTATTGATTAAGATAGGAATTAAAGTAAGAATTTATAGATTTAAATGAAAGTAAATTTTTTAATATTTATTAAATTAATACTAAGAAAGATTTTATACATTTTTTCTGAAAATATAAGGAAAGCGACAACCGAAAATTGTCCGGATGCAAGTAACTATTTCACCAAAATTATAAGGGTTATATGTTTTATGGATTTAAAGAACCGTCAACATCACCGCAGGCAAGTGTTTTTATATCCATTGTTTCATTCTGATTTGAAATTGTAATACTAATGGGCGCATCATACACCCAATCCTGAACAGTAAAAGATGATATTATACCTGTAAATCTCTTAGCAATTAATAGAGCATCGATGCTGTTTATACTTCCGTCGTCATTTACATCACCGGCTTTATTTTGCAGAGCAGTAAAAGTATCGAGATTGGCAAATACTCTTAGGGTTTTCAATGCATCGGTAGCGTTAACCCCGCCCCAATTATTAGTAGTTGTTAAACTAATTTGATATGTGCCGGGAGGAAGACTATTAAATGAGAATCCACCTGCGGCATTTGTAGTTGCCTCCACAGTAGTATCAACTGATGTTAATGTAATTGTTGTATTTTGAAAGGGAGAGCTAGATACATTATCATAAAGTATTTTACCGCTGAAAGTATAATATGTTATGTCTACAACAAAAGCTGCAGAAATTGTATGATCGGTGGTAATGTTTGTAAAAGTGTATGTTTGTCCCGATGGAGTTGTAACAGTCTCCGGATTTCCATCTACAGTTATGCTTGCAATTATGTATCCGGAATTTGGAGTAATCGTAAAAGTTTTATCACTTCCACTATTTACTAATACTGAACCGTTCGGATTGATTGCACCGTTTGCAGATGCACTTGATGTAATAGTAAATTGCACATTTGTAAACGTTGCCGATATACTATGATCTGATGTAACATTTGTAAATGTGTAAGATTGTCCCGATGGAGTTGTAACAGTCTCCGGATGTCCGTCCACGGTTATAGTAGCAATTTCGAATCCGGTGTTTGGAGTTATTGTAAATAATTGACTGCCACCGGTACTAACGGAAGTCTGACCAAGCGGAGTTATACTTCCTCCTGTTCCGGCTGAGGAAGTGATAGTAAAAAGAGAGGCTGAATCTTGAAGTTTCACATTTCCTGCTGAAGGGTCTATATCTACTCTTACATAATTAACTCCGTTACTTAAAAAAGGAGTCAATGTTTGAGTAACATTTCCCTGAGTAAAAATAACATCGCCCCAGCTGCTTGGTACAACAATGTCAGCAGTTAACGGATAGTCAAAAATGTTATCATCCAGCCCGTCACCAACATCAATAGTTATTTGATCTCCTGAATTTGAGACGACACTAAAATAGAAATTATCTCTTTCCTTTATATATCTTGTTACATTTCCTATAGTTTCAACCCACAGGTCGTCGTTATCTGATTTATTTTTTATCCACCCAGCCAAATCCGTCAGCCATTCATTAGAAATGGGTAAATAAATTCCCTGACTTACAGCATTGGGTATTTCCGAAAAAGGTAAAACTTCGTGACCTTGAAATATTGTCCATTTACCGTTGTTAATTGAATTTTGTGTGAAATTTTTATAATCAACAAGTTCATCTAAATCATCACTTTGGGTAATCCTTGGCAGATCAAATTCCGGTTGCTTGCTTGTTAAGCTGTACCACTCAGCCCCTGTTAATGATGAAGAATTAGGTGAAACATCTATTGCTCTTCCGCTTTCAAAATATATTGCGGCTACATTATCCACTTTTGTATTATGCTGTGAATAAGGATAAGCGAAAGAGATTACATCTTCACCAATTTTTTGTTCAACTAAAGTTTTTGATTGATATAATTCATAAGTGATGGTGTGAGGAGTTTGTTCGTCTCCGATCGGTAAATCTTTTAAATGGGGATGTGTCATAGTGTGAGCAGCCATTTCGTGACCATCTTGAGCCATTTCTAAAAATTGCCACCATAATCCGTACCGCCATTCGGGAGTATTGTCATGCACAGAACCGGCTAAAAGAAAAAATGTTCCCTGGAATCCAAATTGATTTAATATAGGTGCAGTATTAGTATAGTGAGACATATAAGCATCGTCGAAAGAAAAAGAAAAAGCCGATTTTTTATCATCAGCCCATTTTTTTATAATTATATCTCCAGTATTGGCAGTATTTGATTTATTAATTGATTGATTTTGCTCCGTTATTTTCTCACCAGCAAATGCCGTTGTGTTAAATAAAACGTTGATGGTAAGAATCAAATAAAAGAAATTACTAATAAATAATTTTGTCGATTTTTTCATAATAATAAGCACATTTATGTATTAAATTGAGATAATGTTACCAATGAAACACTATCTACAATTTATTCATAATTAAATCCTTTAATTTTTCAATATTTTCGAACTTATTTACATTTTGTTAACCTATATCTGCAAAATGCGAGCCAAAGAATTATATTAAAAAATTACTAAATGCGTAATTATTACAAGTAATGTGTACTTGGGTGAGAATTTTATCTCTAAAATATTATCTCATATTTTGAAGAAATAACACTTTACATTATGGCACTAATTTTGATAATTAGTCGTTATATTTTAGAAGGATTCAAAAATGTATTTAGATTTATTTATTTCGAGTATTCAATCAATAGCTTTAATATTTACAGGAGTAGTGTTTTACTTAGAATTTTTTGTCGAAGATAAAGATTTCTAACTAATCACTCAAAAAAAATGAATTTTTTATTACTATTGTTCGCAACAATTAGTTTAATTTTATCAATAACAGTTTCGAAAAAGTTATATAAATTAAATAAGGAAAGGAAAGAATTAAAGCAATTGTTCCTATAAATATAAAGCAGATACTACTCTTCTTATTAATTTAACAAATTAGACAATTCCAAAACTCTTTCATATTATATAAATATATTATCTTTGCGGATATGATTCGCAAGATTATTCACATAGATATGGATGCTTTTTTTGCATCGGTTGAACAAAGAGACCACCCGGAATACAGGGGCAAACCAATAGCTGTTGGTCATTCCGGTAATCGTGGTGTTGTTATGACTGCGAGTTACGAGGCAAGAAAATACGGGATTCATTCAGCTATGTCTTCAAAATATGCAATGAGACTTTGTCCGAATTTAATCTTTGTTCACTCAAGTTTTCAAGCTTACAAAGAAGCATCTAAAAAGATGAAAGAAATATTTTTCCGTTACACAGATCTTGTCGAACCGGTTTCAATTGATGAAGCATTTTTAGACGTAACAGAAAATAAGCTTGATATTCCTTCGGCAACAATTATTGCTAAGAAAATAAAAGATGACATTAAAAAAGAATTAAACTTAACCGCAACTGCAGGTGTTTCAATAAATAAATTTTTGGCAAAGGTAGCCTCAGGAATAAATAAACCGGATGGGCTCAATGTAATTAAACCGAATCAGATAGAAGAATTTATTGACAAACTTCCCATAAAAAAAATACCCGGAATTGGAAAAGTAACACAAAAAAAATTTGAAGAATTAGGTATTAAACTGGGAAAAGATCTAAAAAAACTGGAATTGGAATTCTTGTTAAAAAAATTCGGTAAAACCGGAAAATATTTTTACAATGTTGTACGCTGCATAGATAACAATCCAGTAAAAACAAGTAGGAAAAGAAAATCAATCGGCGCAGAGTTAACTTTCAGCGAAGATGTTGAAGATATTGGGACAATGCTTCTGCGTTTGGAAAAGATTGCCGGTTCCGTTGAAAAAAGAATGAATAAAATTGAAACATACGGCAAGACATTAACAATAAAAGTTAAATATCACGACTTCAAACAAATAACAAGAAGTAAAACTGTTAAAGAAGCTTTGAGATCAAAAGAAAAATTGTTCCAAACAGCCAAAGAACTTTTCTCAAAAGATAATGTAGAAAAAAGACCGGTCAGGCTTTTGGGAATATATCTGTCGAATTTATCAAATAATAAAGTGAAAAATGAATTCCAACAAATGGATTTGAAACTTTTTAAAGATTAGTAATATTTACAATAATTCCGGAGTAGAAGACTTGAGCTTTCTTTACCTATAATGACATAAAACATATATATCAAAAACTTATAACATAATTAGATTCTACATTTAATAAGAATTTATTAAATTGTTTATAACCTTCAACAATTAAAAAAAATTTCGGACTAATATGAAAAAGATCGTATTTTTTGTTTCTCTCTTTTCAATTATTACTTTACCCCAACAAAATAACCAACTGAAGATATTTGCAAAAGATTTTTTTGCATGGCGAACAATCACTCAGCCTGTTACCGGTGACGATATTCCCAGAATAGAAAGGCCTGATCTTTGGGTACCTGATTATTCACCCGAAGCGGTTAATAATTATAAAAAGAAATACAAAATATTTGAAAAAAGACTTACTGAAATTCCAAGGACAAATTGGACACGCACCGACAGTGTGGATTATCTTTTACTTCGTTCCGCAGTTGAAAGAGTAAACTGGGAATTGAATATTTTAAATCTCCCCGAAAGACACCCCGA
The DNA here is from genome assembly GCA_964617905.1 of uncultured Ignavibacteriaceae bacterium. GTDB lineage: Bacteria > Bacteroidota > Ignavibacteria > Ignavibacteriales > Ignavibacteriaceae. The sequence goes on from CAZTZZ010000036.1 coordinate 15,487, forward strand.
GTTTTACGTACAGCAGACAATTGGCAGCTTATTCGATCTACTTTTGATCTCATCGCCATTTACAGAACAAAGAGCAAAAAATTATTTAGCAAGATTAGATGCAATTCCAAGAACAGTAAAACATGCTAAAAGAAATTTAATTTCCCCAATTAAACCCTTTGCTCAAATAGCAATTTATATGCTGAAAGACATAAGAAAAAAATTGGACAAAACTGCTGATGAGTTGCTTAAACTAAATCCAGACTTTTGGAAAGGAAGGCTTCATAAATTTTCAGCAGATGCCTCAAGAGCATTAGAAAATTATTCGGCGTGGCTATCTAAAATATTGCCAAATATGTCAGAGAAATTTAATGTAGGAAGAAAAAATTATATTTATTTCCTGAAAAATATCGCACTTGTCCCCTACTCCCCCGAAGAACTTTTAAGGATGGGAAGACAGGAATGGGAACGTGCGGTTGCATTTGATACTTTTGAAAAACTAAAGAATAAAAATATACCCCAAGACAAAATGTTTTCCACTATAGATGAACAGATAAATCAGGAAAGGATTGACGAGATTGAAATGAGAAAATTTCTTAAAGAAAAGGAAATCTTAACTATTCCGCAGTGGACAAAACATTATCTGTTAAAGAAATTTCCGGAGTATCTAAAACCAATGAATTTTCTTGGAGTAAACGATGACCTTACTTCAATTACCCGCTCCGATGAAAACGCGTACAGATATATTTTAATGCCGTCCAAAAATTTAGGCTTTTTCCAGCGGTCAGCCGCAATTGATCCAAGACCATTACTCATTCATGAAGGAATACCCGGACATTATTTACAACTTATTCTTTCCAGTAAAAATCCCAATTTTACAAGACAACATTATTTTGACTCCAACTCAAACGAAGGAATAGGGTTTTATGTTGAAGAACTGATGCTTCAATTTGGTCTTATGGATAATAAACCCCACACACGAGAAACGATTTATAGTTTTATGAGACTCCGCGCATTAAGAGTTGACGTGGATATAAATCTGGCATTGGGTAATTATTCTATCAATGATGCAGGTAAATATTTAGAGCAAACTGTACCGATGGATAAAAGTACTGCTTATGCTGAGGCAATGTTTTTTGCGCTCAGTCCCGGACAAGCTATAACTTACCAAATAGGTAAAATTCAAATACTAAAACTTATTAGCGATGCAAAAGTAAAATTGGGCAACAAGTTTAATCTAAGAAATTATCATGATTATATGATGCTAAACGGCAACGTACCGATTGCACTGCAAAGATGGGAGTATCTTGGTTTGAATGATGAGATAAGCAAGTTCTGGGATTAAAAATATTCGTCATTCTAATCAAGTGAAACGAAGTACCGGAATCTCATTTTAAGTATTTATAAATGAGATGCCCTGATAAACACGGCAAGACATTAGAAAATTTTTTTGAAAAGGAGCAATTATGTCAATTAAAAAAAATATTAATATAATAATTGTAATATTACTATTTCTTTCCTCTATTTATCCTCAACAAAAACAACCGTTAACTCTCAAAGATATTTTTGCTTCAACAGAATTAAGCACAACACCCGTTAGAAATATACAATGGCAGCCTGACAGTAAGGCGTTTACTTTTACAAAGTTAAATTCAGAAAACGGTTTTCTCGATATTTATAAACACGATGTAACTACTGGAAAGAATTCAATACTAATTACAGGAAGTAAACTCATTTACAATTCCAAAAGAATTAAAATGAGCAGATACAAATGGACCGGCGACGGGAAATATCTTTTAATAGAAGGTCCGATAAAATCAATTTGGCGTCATTCCACTCAGGCTCCGTTCTATCTTCTGAACGTTAGAACTAAAAAAATAACTGCTTTATCAAAAAATAATAAACACCTTCGAAACGTTAAATTATCCCCAAACGGAGAGTATGTTGGATTTGTAAGAGATCACAATATTTATGTTGTTGAGCTTTCAACCGCTAAAGAAACCGCAATCACAAAAAACGGTAATTATAACATATTAAATGGTGAATTCGATTGGGTTTATGAAGAAGAATTCGGCCTTGCGGATGCCTGGCGTTGGTCACCGGACAGTAAAAAAATTGCTTACTGGCAAATCGATCAAACAAGGGTGAAAGAATTTAATTTGATAAACGAGATGTATCCGTACAATAAAGTATTCAAATTGAAATATCCTAAAGTAGGTGAAGAAAATGCTATAGTAAAAGTTGGTGTAGTCGATCTAACCACTCAAGAAACAAAATGGATGGATATAGGCAGAAACGATGATATTTATATTCCAAGAATATTTTGGACTAATTCTTCTACAAAACTTGCAATGCTGAGACTGAACAGAAAACAAAACTTTTTGGAATTATTGCTTGCCAACACAGGGACAGGGAAATCGGAAGTAATAATTACTGATAAAGATCCTGCCTGGATAGATGTCCGACACGATATCTCTTTTTTAAAGACAAGGGATCAAATTATCTGGTCCTCCGAAAAGAGTGGATACCGTCATGCTTATCTTTACGACTATTCCGGCAAACTTGTTCATCAACTTACAAATGGTAATTGGGAAACATCCGATATTTTGGGAGTTGATGAGAAAAATAATCTATTATATTTCACAGGTAAAAAGGACTCGCCAATAGAACAAAATATTTACAGGATTAAATTGAACGGGACAAAATTTGAAAAGATAACGGAAAAACACGGTTGGCACTCCGCAATTTTTTCACCGGATAAAAATTATTTTATAGATTATTATTCCAATGCAAGTAAACCTACCGCAACATTATTAAAAAGATCGAATGGTGCTGATGTAAGAATTTTGAATTCAGGTAGGATAAAAGCATTGACAAAACATAATATGGTCTATCCACAGTTTATAAAATTCAAAACAAGTGACGGTATGGAATTGAACGGATATTTTATCAAACCCCATAATTTTGATCCGAATAAAAAATATCCCGTGCTGGTTTACGGTTACGGAGGTCCCGGCTCTCAAATGGTGGTTGACAGGTGGGGCGGTTACAGAACTTATTGGCATCAATATATGACTGAACAAGGTTATGTTATTTTTTGTGTAGACAACCGCGGAACAGGCGGAAGAGGAAAAGTTTTTAAAAATCTTTCCTACGGTGATTTGAGTAAATGGTCAGTACACGACCAAATTGAAGGAGCAAAATATTTGGCAACACTTCCGTACGTGGACAAAAACAGAATCGGCTTTTGGGGATGGAGCGGCGGCGGCTATCTGACGATCGCGATGATGACAAGGGCTTCGGATTACTTTAAAACCGGAGTTGCTGTAGCTCCCGTAACTGACTTCAAACTGTACGATGCGATTTGGACGGAGAGATATATGGGGCTTGCGAAAGAAAATGTTGAAGGATACAAAAAAGCAAATTTAAATAACACAGCGGATGGTTTAAAAGGAAATTTACTTATCATTCACGGCTCGGGTGATGATAATGTACACTATCAGAATACGTTGCAGTTTATTAACAAATGTATTTCTCTGAACAAAAAAGTGGATATGTTCATTTATCCGAACAGAGCACACAGCATTTCCGGTGGGAACACCAGGCTTCATCTGTTTACAAAAATAACGGATTATTTTTTAAGGAATTTATGAGTCATTAATTCTTAAAATTAAGAGATTCTTCGCCCGTTAAACAACGAGCTCAGAATGACATTAAAATATTTTATCGGTCATTCTGAATCCGGCCAAGACGGATGTCCAAAGGACTCCTTTGGAGAAGAATCTCAAAAGTTAAGGATTGGCAACCCTGATTAAATTTTATTTAATCAACAACATCTTCTTTGTTTCAACAAAGCTATCGGCTTGTAACCTGTAAAAGTAAACTCCGCTTGTAAGTCCTTTAGCATCAAAAGAAAAATTATAATTTCCAGTCTTTAATTGCTGATTTACAAGTTTAGCTACTTCTCTTCCAAGTATATCATAAATCTTTAAAGTAACAAATGATTCATTAGGTAAAGAAAAATTTATGTTTGTTGAAGGATTAAATGGATTCGGATAATTTTGTTTAAGCAAAAAGTTGTTTGGCACAGTACCTGATACTTCCTCAACAGAAGTTATAATTTCCGAGAGTGGACGGCGCCATACACCCAGGCCGTTTGTTCCAGTAAAAATATTAGTATTGTTGAGGGCGAGAGATTGAATAAATTGAGAACTGGTAAAACCGGGGCTAATATCTGTCCAATTACCGCCGTTGTCAGTAGAAAGAAAGATTGTTCCCGACAAAGTACCGGCAAAGAGATTGGTTCCGCTGACGACAAAACTGGAAATAAATTTATTAGCGCCTGTCAAACCAGAATTGACATCTGTCCATGAACTGCCATTATCTGTCGAAAGAAAGATTCCTTCGCCAAAGGTACCAGCAAATAGATTTACACCGCTGACAGCAAGAGCCCTGACTTTAAGGGTAGTTAAGCCAGAGTTGACAGCTACCCAGTTACTACCGTTGTCTGTAGAAAGAAAAACTCCGTCCCTATCAGTACCGGCAAAGAGATTAGTACCGTTAACTGCAAGTGCTCTAACATTATTACTTGCGGGTAAGCCAGAATTAGCTGATGTCCAGTTACTTCCGTTGTCTGTAGAAAGAAAAACTCCGTTAAATGTTGAAACAAAGATATTGGTTCCACTGACAACAAATGCCTGAGCACCTGTATTTGCAGGTAAACCAGTATTGGCTGATGTCCAGCTACTTCCGTTATCTGTAGAATGAAATATCCCATTTCCACTGTTACCACTTGCAAAAATATCGGTTCCACTTATGGCAAATGCTAAAATGTTAGTGTTTGTAGGTATACCAGAATTAACGGCTGTCCAGTTACTGCCGTTGTCAGTAGAAAGGAAAACACCCTTGCCCAATGTACCTGCAAAAAGATTGGTGCCGTTTATGGCTAGAGTCATAATGGGGGTGATGAATAATCCAGAATTGACGGCGGTCCAGCTACTGCCGTTGTCTGTAGATAGATAGGCCCCTCTTCCATTTGTACCAACAAATAAATTGGTACCGATTACTGCAAGAGCCCTAAAATTAACATTAGTTGTTACAGGTAATCTAGAATTGACGGCAGTCCAATTACTACCATTGTCTGTTGATAGAAATACTCCTCCGCCAAAAGTACCTGTAAATATATTGGTACCGCTTACTACAAGAGATCTTATATTAGTGTTGGTTAACCCAGACTTAACAGATGTCCAACTACTGCCGTTGTTTGTAGAAAGAAAAACGCCATCTACGGTTCCAGCATAAAGATTTGTGCCATCGACTGCAAAAGCCCAAACAATAGTGTTGGTCAACCCGGAATTAACAGCTGTCCAACTACTACCGTTGTCTGTCGAAAGGAACACACCACTGCCAAAAGTGCCTGCAAAGAGATTAGTACCACTAACTGTAAGGGTACTTATTCCATTGTTGATGGATAATCCAGAATTAACAGCTGTCCAACTACTGCCGTTGTCTGTCGAAAGGAACACACCACTGCTTAATGTGCCTGCAAAGAGATTAGTACCACTGACGGCAAGACTTAAAACTAAAGGAGCTGGGTTAGGCAATCCGGAATTGACGGCTGTCCAACTACTGCCGTTGTCAGCAGAAAGGAAGACACCATCATTGGTACCGGCAAAAAGTTTAGTACCGCTGACTACAAGGGATTTAATATCAGTGTTGGTCAACCCCGAATTGACTGCTGTCCAACTACTGCCATTGTCAGCAGAAAGGAAGACACCATCATCGGTACCGGCAAAAAGATTAGTGCCGCTGACAGCAAAAGAATTAATAAAGCCGTCATTAAGTCCGTTGGTTTGCACCCACTGAGATTGAGATTCTGATGAGAAAAAGCAAAAAATGATTACCAAAAGAATATGACGAATAAGAATGTTTTTCATAAGTACTCCTGTTTATTAAATTAAAAGACAATTATAATTGATGTTAAATATTTTTTTTAAATAGAATTAGTTTTATCAGAAAACGAAGTATAAGAATATGTCTGTGCTTGTAACTTCCTTTTATTATTTTAGAAGCAACATCTTCTTTGTTTCAACAAAGTTATCAGCTTGTAACCTGTAAAAATAAACTCCGCTTGTAAGTCCTTTTGCATCAAAAGAAAAATTATAACTTCCTGTCTTTAATCGCTGATTGACAAGTTGAATGACTTCCCTTCCTAGTATATCATAAATTTTTAAAGTAACAAATGATTCATTTGGTAAAGAAAAATTTATGTTTGTACTAGGATTAAATGGGTTTGGATAATTTTGACTTAAAGAATAATCTGTTGGAATAAAATTCTTTACTTCTTCTATGTCTGTTACAATTGTTGTGTTTAAAAATACCGAGACACTACTTGCGTTAGAATTAGTAACAGCTAAATCCGGTTTGCCGTCGCCATTTAAATCATCTATTGCAAGAAAGACTGGTATATTCCCTTTCCCTGTAGTGAAATCAGTTTTTGCAGAAAAAGTTGGAGTTGTAGCACCCGGTGTGGTTGTGTTCACTAACACGGAAATATTTTCAGAGTTTTGATTGGCCACAGCAATATCCGGTTTACCATCGCCGTTTAGATCTTTAGCTACAACTGTGATTGGAGAACTTCCTGTATTAAAATCAGTTTTGGTAGAGAAAGTTGGTGTTGTAGCTCCGGGTGTAGTAGTATTTAGAAACACTGCTACATTGTCTAAGCTAGCATTAGCAACAATAAAATCCGGTTTACCGTCTCCGTTCAAATCATTTATTGAGACAGTAATAGGATTATTCCCAAGACTTCCTGAAATGAAATCAGTTTTTGCAGAAAAAGTTGGAGTTGTAGCACCAGGTGTGGTTGTGTTTAATAATACTGAAACTCCACCTGATACCATACCTACTACTATTAAATCGGGTTTGCCGTCACCGTTAAGATCGCCGATTGATACAGATGGTGGCACAAACCCAGTAGAAAAATCTGTTTTGGTAGAGAAAGTTGGTGTTGTAGCTCCGTGTGTAGTGGTGTTTAAAAATACTGAAACACTATTAGAGCTAAAGTTAGCCACAGCTAAATCGAGTTTTCCATCGCCGTTAAGGTCGCCGATTGAGGAAGAGCGAGGATTAATACCTGCAGTAAAATCAGTTTTGGCTGAGAAGGTTGGTGTTGCAGTTCCGGGAGTAGTGGTGTTAAATAAAACCGAAATACTATTAGCTCCATCATTAGCCATAGCCAAATCAGGTTTACCGTCACCGTTAAAGTCACCAATTGATACAGAGCGAGGGGCTGTTCCCGTAGTAAAATCAGCTTTGGCAGAGAAAGTAGGTGTGGTTGCTCCCGGAGGAGTAGTGTTTAGGAAAATAGATACATTGTCAGAGCTACGGTTAGCCACAGCCATATCAGGTTTACCATCACCGTTCAAATCACCGAGGGAAGCAGCTAATGGAGAAGCCCCTGTAGTAAAATCTGTTTTTGAATTAAAGGAAACAGCAGGTGTTCCGATATTGGTCGTATTTAATAAAACAGATACAAAGCTACCATTTGGCACAGCTAAATCAGATTTTCCATCACCATTAAAATCACCTGTGGAAACAGAAAAAGGAAATGGTCTAGTTAGAAAATCAGTTTTTGCAGAAAATGTTGGAGTTGCGGCTCCGGGAGTAGTTGTGTTAGAAAAAACAGAGATACTGCTGTCAAGAGCATTTGAAACTATTAAATCAGGTTTACCGTCAATATTTAAGTCATCAATTGAAACAAATAAAGGACTATTACCAGTAGTAAAATCAGTTTTTGCTGAAAAAGCTGGTGTTCCGGCACCTGGATTTGTTGTATTCAAAAATACCGAGACACTGTTATCATCTCGGCTAGTAGTTGCTAAATCAGGTTTACCGTCTCCGTTTAAATCTCTTATTTCAACACTCACAGGATTAGACCCTGTAGTAAAATTTGTGTTAGCCGAGAAAGTAGGTATAGTAGCTCCGGGAGTAGTGGTGTTTAGTAATAAAGATACAAAATTAAAACCAAAACCTACAATTGCTAAATCAGGTTTACCGTCACCGTTTAAATCGTCAATAGAAATAGAATTACCTACAGTTGCAGTAAAAAAATCAGTTTTTGCAGAAAAAGCTGGTGTTGAAGCTCCCGGTAAAGTTGTGTTTAAATATATGGATACATTACCTTTGTTACTTTCAGTAACAGCCAAATCAGGCTTTCCGTCTGTGTTAATATCACTAATTACAAAACCCGATGGGTCATCCACAGTAGTAAAATTATATTTTGCAGAGAAAGAAGGGGAAGTTGCTCCTGGAGTTGTACTATTTAGAAAAAATGATAAAGAGGTATCATTAGGAGTAAACACAGCGAGATCAAGTTTGCCGTCACCATTAAAATCACTTGCAAAAACACCACCGGGGGTTGAGCCTGTAGAAAAATCTGTTTTAGTAGAGAAAGAAGGTGTTGAGGCACCTGGTGTTGTTGTATTAAAAAGAACTGAAACAACTTGATCTATTTGACTTGTTACAGCCAAATCTAACAAACCATCCCCGTTAAAATCTCCAACAGCAACGTTAAGTGAATTAGTACCTGTAGTGAAATCGGTTTTAGGGTTAAATGTAATAGGTATTTGTGCAGCGGTAGTACCTACTAAACATAGAATAAAAAATAGCAACAAAGAAGTACTTTTTCTCATAAGAATCTCTCTAATATTAATTAATAAATATATTTGTTACCTATCTATAGGATCAACATAATTAAGGGGAGTTAAACGATCTGTAAGTTTTACTTAGACCCTTCATTATTGAGCAATTGAAAAGAGTAATGGTTTTAGGCTATAAAAATATATGTAAATAGTTTTAAAAAACAAAGAAATAATAATTTTATTTCCCAAGTTGTAACTCTATCAAATAATGGTTCGAAAGATTAGCTAAATATTGTTTTAAGGCTGTCATGTTCGCACAGTGACAGCCTTCTTGTTTTATCCTTATTTTAGAAGCAACATCTTCTTTGTTTCAACAAAATTATGGGTTTGTAATCTGTAAAAATAAACACCGCTTGTAAGTCCTTTAGCATCAAAAGAAAAATTATAATTTCCTGTCTTTAATTGCTTATTTACAAGTTGAACAACTTCCCTTCCCAGTATATCATAAATCTTTAAAGTAACAAATGATTCATCAGGTAAAGAAAAATTTATGTTTGTTGAAGGATTAAATGGATTCGGATAATTTTGTTTAAGAGTAAAATCAGTAGGAATAAAATTCTTTACTTCTTCTATACCTGTAACTGAAGTTGTATTTAATAAAACTGAAACTGAATTACCACCTATGTTGGCGGTAGCAAAATCAGGTTTATTGTCACCATTTAGATCAGATACTGCTATAGAGCCTGGAAAATTACCAGTTGTAAAATCTATCTTACTTGAAAAGCTAGGAGTAGAAGCATTATTTACTGTTGTATTTAATAAAACAGATACAGTATGATTACTAGCATTAGCAATAACAAAGTCAGGTTTATTGTCACTATTTAAATCAATAATCTTGATTGATATTGGATTAGAACCAGTTGAAAATTCTGTTTTGTCTGACAAAGTTGGAGAATTAGCATTTGTAGCAGTGTTATTAAAAAAGACTGAAATAGAATTGCTCGTCCAATTAACAACCGCAATATCAGGTTTATTATCTGCATTTAAATCAGATATACTAACTGAACTTGGATTAGTCATTGTTGCAAAATTAGTGCTTGCTGAGAAACTGGGAGTCGAAGCATTTGTAGCTGTAGTATTAAATAATATTGAAATACTACCCACAGGTGTTCCATCAAAATTGGCGATCACTATATCAGGTTTCCCATCATTATTTAAATCTTTAGCTGCAACTGAATGAGGTGATCCTATGCCACCAGAGACAAAATCTGTTTTTGTTGAGAAACTTGGTGTGGATGCATTACTTACTGCTGTATTAAATAAAACTGATACTGAATTACTATTTAAATTTACTACAAGTAAATCATTTTTACTATCTCCATTTAAATCTGAAATTGTTACATAAAATGCGTTAGAGCCTGTTGAAAAATCTGTTTTTGTGGAGAAACTTGGTGTAGGTGAATTATTCACTGTAGTATTTAAAAGTATAGACACTGTACTAGAGCTCAGATTTGCCACAGCTAAATCTGGTTTGCCATCACCATTCAAATCATTTACGGCAACTGAATAAGGCTGTGTCCCAACTGCAAAGTCAGTTTTATTAGAAAAAGTGGGAGTATTTGCTCCAATGGTTGTAGTGTTAAACATAACTGAAACAGAGTTGTCTTTATCGTTTGAAACTATTATATCAGGCTTACCATCACCATTCAAATCAGAAATAGCTACTGAACGGGGTTCAATCCCGACAGTAAAATCGGTTTTAGAACTAAAAGTAATCGGTATTTGTGCTTTAACAGCACTTACGAAACAAAAAACAAAGAGCAGTAATAATTGTATATTAATTCGCATTAGAAACCTCTCAAAATTAAAAAAATTACTAAATAGGGGAGGGAATGATACATAATAGTGTATTAAATTAATATTTGTCAATTAATCAAACCCTTATGGAGCTAAAGATTATTCATATATTTTAAGGTAATAAAAATATATGTAAATAGTTTTAATAAACAAAGAAATAATAATTTTATTTCCCAAGTTGTAACTCTATCAAATAATGGTTCGAAAGATTAGCTAAATATGATTTGTCAGTAATGCGTTTTTCAAGTTTGTTTAATCGTTCCAATATCTTAGAATGTTTTTTAAAGAAATTGTCAAGGTAAGTCGGGGGTAGAAAAGAACCAACTGGAATAATTTTTTTAACTATAAAATCATCACCGAGTAATTTTGCAAATGAACCCGGAGAAAAATAATGAACCATTACTTCGGATTCATAAATATAAGCTTTAATAGGTTTGCTGAATAATCTTTTTATTCCTTTTAAAGGGTCAACAATGAAAAGGAAATAAAGAAAATCCCAAATAGAAAGCGGAGGCATAATTGT
>CAZTZZ010000037.1:2500-25633 GCA_964617905.1 uncultured Ignavibacteriaceae bacterium
ACGCCGCAAACACCGGACAATTTGAGAGAACACTTATTATTGCCGACGAAGGCGCATACGTTAGTTATCTTGAAGGATGTACAGCACCAATGAGAGATGAAAATCAATTGCACGCTGCGGTTGTGGAATTGATAGCTTTGGATAATGCGGAGATAAAATATTCTACTGTACAAAACTGGTATCCGGGTGACAAAGACGGTAAAGGGGGTATTTATAATTTTGTAACTAAACGCGGTGCAGCAAGAGGTATCAATTCGAAAATTTCCTGGACCCAGGTTGAAACAGGTTCTGCAATTACATGGAAGTATCCCGGTTGTATTTTGCAGGGTGATAATTCTGTAGGTGAATTTTACTCGGTTGCACTTACAAACAATTATCAGCAGGCAGACACAGGAACTAAAATGATTCACCTAGGAAAAAATACTTCAAGTACTATTATTTCGAAAGGAATCTCTGCAGGAAAAAGTAATAACAGTTATAGAGGTTTGGTAAAGGTGTCAAAGAACGCCGATAACGCCCGTAACTTTTCTCAGTGTGATTCTTTGCTTATAGGTGATAAATGCGGCGCACACACCTTCCCCTATCTTGATATAAATAACTCATCGGCACAAGTTGAACACGAAGCAACAACTTCTAAAATTGGTGAAGACCAGGTTTTTTATCTAAACCAGAGAGGAATTTCTACAGAAGATGCGATTGGGTTAATTGTAAACGGCTATTGTAAAGAAGTATTTAAAGAACTGCCTATGGAGTTTGCTGTTGAAGCACAGAAACTTTTAAGTATAAGTCTTGAAGGCAGCGTGGGATAATTATCCATTAAGAATTTGAAATTATTAAAAAAGGAAAACAAATGTTGTTAGAAATAAAAGATCTTCACGCTAAAGTTGAAGGTAAAGAGATTTTAAAAGGCGTAAGCTTAAAGATAAACAAAGGCGAAGTACACGCAATTATGGGACCAAACGGTTCGGGAAAAAGTACTTTGGCTCAAGTGCTTGCAGGACGGGAAGATTATGAAATTACAAAAGGCGAAGTAATTTATAACGGCAAAAATCTTTTGGAATTATCCCCAGAAGACAGAGCCAGAGAAGGTGTGTTTTTAGCCTTCCAATATCCTATAGAAATTCCCGGAGTCAGTAATACAAATTTGTTAAAGACCGCAATGAATGAAATTAGAAAGTATCGCGGTGAAGAAGAATTGGATGCAATGGAATTTTTAACTCTTCTTAAAGAAAAAATGAAAATAGTAGAACTTGACCAATCACTTATAAGCCGAGCAGTTAATGAGGGATTTTCGGGAGGGGAAAAAAAGAAAAATGAGATCTTTCAAATGGCTGTATTGGAACCTACATTGAGTATTCTTGATGAAACAGACTCAGGTTTGGATATAGATGCACTTAGAGTGGTGGCTAATGGTGTTAATAAATTAAAGTCAAATGAAAATTCCACTATTGTTGTAACTCACTATCAAAGACTGCTTAATTATATCGTACCCGATTTTGTACATGTACTTTACAATGGAAAGATTGTTAAATCCGGTGCTAAAGAATTGGCGCTTGAACTTGAAGATAAAGGATATGACTGGTTAAAAATTGACAACCTGCAGGTTGCAGGTTAATTAGTAAAAGGTTTCAAGTTATTTGAATTTTAATTTAATTGAGGCAATTAAGAATTAATGGATAAGAATAAAAAAATAAAAGAATCTTTTTTAAGTAATTTTAAAGATTTTGAGAATCAACTGAACGGTGAAAGTAAATCCGACTTTCACAAAATCAGGAAAGATGCTATTAATAATTTCTCTGAGATGGACTTTCCGGATAATAAAAATGAAGAGTGGAAATATACAAACATTTCTTCGCTGTTAAATAATAATTTTAAACTGTCAAAAAATAATTTAGAACTAAAAGAAAATGATATTGAAAAACATAAGTTAAAAGACATAGATGCTTATGTGATGATTTTTATAAACGGCAAATTTTCTGCTGAACACTCTAAATTGGAGAATATTCAAAACGGAATTATTATTAAAAGCATTGAAGAATGCATAAGAAATAATGACAAAATATTCTTAAATCATTTGGGGAAATATGCAGATTATAAAGATGATATTTTTACATCACTCAGTACTGCATTTACTGCTGACGGTGCTTTTATTACTATTGGAGATAATTGTATAGCAGACAAACCAATATATCTTTTATACTTAACCAAAGCAGATAAAGTAGCAATTCAAACTCAACCAAGAAATTTAATTGTTGCAGGAAAGAGTTCTCAATTAACGGTAATAGAACAATTTTCATCTGCCGATAATTCAACATATTTTACAAATACAATAACAGAAATAATTTTACAAGAAAATTCTTTTATCGATCACATTAAACTTCAGGAAGAAAGCAGAAATGCTTTTCATATTGCCCGGATGGAAATTGACCAGGACAGAAGCAGCAACTTTAATTCTCATCTTGTTTCCATAGGCGGTAAACTCTCCCGAAATGAATTGAATTCTAAATTCAACGATGAAGGCGGAGAAGCAATGCTGAACGGATTATTTTTAATTGAAGATGATCAGTTGTTCGATGTACATTCTAAAATTGACCACGCAAAGGCTAACTGTAACAGTCACGAACATTTTAAAGGAATATTGGACAATGAATCCCGCGGAGTTTTTAACGGGAAAATAATGGTTAGAAAAGACGCACAAAAAACAAATGCATTTCAGGAAAACAACAACATACTTCTTTCTGAAGAAGCACTGATAAACACAAAACCACAGTTGGAAATTTTTGCAGATGATGTAAAATGTTCACACGGTGCAACTATCGGACAATTAGATAATGAAGCTAAATTTTATCTGAAATCAAGAGGTATTGGGGAGGAAGCTTCAAAAATAATTTTATTACACGCATTTGCAAGTGATGTTATTAACCATATTAAAGTTGATGCGGTTAAAAATTATGCCGAAGAAATAATAACTAAAAGAATAAACGAAAGAAATAACGAGAAGTAAATTTTGGAAAGTAACACAAAGATAAATTCAGATATTACAACTTTTGATATTAAAAAAATCAGAAATGATTTTCCGATATTAAACCAGCATGTACACGGCAAACCGTTGTGTTATTTGGACAACGCAGCCACTACTCAGAAACCGCAGATTGTAATTGATACAATAAATGATTTTTATTCTACAACAAATTCTAACATTCACAGAGGCGTTCATACACTTAGCGAAAAATCGACACAGGCTTACGAAAACTCGAGAAGAATTGTAAAAGATTTTATTAACGCTAAAAGTGAAAAAGAAATAATCTTTTCAAGCGGAACAACGGAGTCAATCAATTTAGTTGCCCAAACATTCGGTCGTAAAAATATTGAAAAAGGCGATGAGATTATCATTACCAATATGGAACATCATTCCAATATTGTCCCCTGGCAGCTTATATGTGAAGAGAAAAAAGCACAACTAAAAGTTCTGCCCATCAATAATAATGGCGAACTTCTATTAGAAAAATTAAATGATTTAATAACTGAAAAAACAAGATTAATAGCGGTTGTTCATGTATCAAATTCTCTCGGTACAATAAATCCTGTAGAAGATATTATTAAAACGGCACACGCTAACAATGTACCTGTTTTAATCGATGCGGCTCAGTCAATCCAGCATTTAAAAATTGATGTGCAAAAATTAGACTGTGATTTTCTTGCATTTTCGGGACACAAAATATACGGACCCACCGGAATTGGTATTCTATACGGCAAGGAAAATTTACTTGAAGATATGCCCCCGTTTATGGGCGGCGGCGATATGATTTCAAAAGTAACGTTCAAGGAAACTACCTTCAACGAATTACCGTTTAAGTTTGAAGCCGGAACGGGCAACATTGCAGGAGCAATAGGTTTGGGTTCTGCTATTGAATACGTAACTAAAATTGGGATAGATAATATAAATCATTACGAAGAAAAATTATTAACTTCCGCTACCAAAAAAATATCAGAAATTGAAGGTATAAAACTAATCGGGACGGCAAAAGAAAAAACAAGCGTGCTTTCATTTGTAATTGACAATATTCATCCTCACGATATAGGAACATTTTTAGATTTTGAAGGAGTTGCAATAAGAACGGGACATCACTGCACCCAGCCGGTCATGGATTTTTTCAAAATTCCTGCTACCAGCAGAGCTTCTTTTGCTTTCTACAATAGTTTGGATGAAGTTGAACAATTTGCCTCGGCACTTAAAAAAACCATAGAGGTGTTTGGATAAATGGATGACGAATTAAGAGAACTTTATCAGCAGGTAATTTTAGATCACAATAAAAGTCCGAGAAATTTTAGAGTGATAGAACATCCAAGTCATTACTGCGACGGTTACAACCCGTTGTGCGGCGATACAATTCATCTTTATTTAGCCGTTGAGGAAGGAATTGTAAAAGACATTTCTTTCCAGGGTTCAGGATGTGCAATATCCAAAGCTTCTGCATCGCTGATGAGTTCTATAGTTAAAGGTAAAACAATCGAAGAAGTAAAAAATATTTTTGAGAAATTTCAAAAGATGATTACGGGAAAAATTGGCGAAGAAGCCGAAATTGAATCTTTGGGCAAACTTGCGGTTTTAGCGGGTGTAAAAGAATTTCCTTCGCGTGTAAAGTGTGCAAGTCTTGCTTGGCATACTTTACTAAATGCAATCGAAAACAAAAAAGAGGCAGTATCAACAGAATAATTACGGAATTTAAAAAGTGAACAAACAAGAATTAGAAGAACAGATTATTTCAAAATTACAAACTATTTATGATCCGGAAATACCGGTTAATATTTTTGAACTGGGATTGATTTATGCAATAAGAATTGACGACGATGCAAATGTAGAAATTGATATGACTCTTACTTCGCCGGCTTGTCCGGTTGCAGAATCCCTGCCGCCCGAAGTTGAAATGAAAGTAAGGACGGTTACAGGTATTAATGATTTGAAAGTTAACCTTATCTGGAGCCCGCAGTGGGATAAAGATATGATGTCGGAAGCGGCAAAATTACAATTAGGATTTTTATAATAATTATTTATTAAATGGAGAAAACAATATGTTTAATATTACATCTCGTGCACCTATGTACGACCCTAACGCTGTGCAGCCTATGCGAGACGAACTAACAGCAGTCGGATTTGAAGAGCTTTTAACACCGGAACAAGTTGAAAATGCTTTAAATGTAAATGACGATAAAACAAAATTAGTCATGATAAACTCTGTCTGCGGATGTGCCGCAGGGAGCGCAAGACCCGGTGTTTCTTTGGCATTACAGAACAATGTAATACCTGATAATCTTTATACTGCCTTTGCCGGACAAGAAAGGGAAGCAGTTGACAAAGTCAGAAGTATGATTACCGGCTATCCGCCTTCATCACCTTGCGTTGCCTTGTTTAAGAACGGCAAGCTTATTTATTTTATGCAAAGATTGGATATTGAAGGAAATGGCCCTGAACAAATCGCTAAAGAATTGATTAACAACTTTAACGAATACTGTACTGCACAAGGACCTTCAGTAAGTGCCGAACATTTTGAGAAAGTTATGTTTGCAAAACAATGCGGTTCAAAAATTCCGCTTTACAACGGTTAATTAAAATGAAGTTCAGTACACAGGAAGAATACGGAATTAGATGTTTGATAAGGATTGGCAAGTCCGACTCACCCAACGGGCTTACCATTCCCGAAATAAGTGAAATGGAAGGATTATCTACAGCCAACGTAGGAAAAATATTGCGTCTTTTAAGATTGGGTGATTTTGTTGAAAGCGCACGAGGGCAAACAGGCGGATATAAATTGGCAAGACCGCCCGAAGAAATAAAAATAAGCAATGTAATGAATGCACTGGGAGGCAGATTGTTCGAAGAGGGGTTCTGCGATAATCATTCCGGGGCACTTAATATCTGTACTAATTCAGTGGACTGTTCGATCCGCTCGCTTTGGAGTACAATTCAAAATATGCTTGATGGAGTCTTGAGCCAGGTTACCCTAAAAGATCTTTTGGGAAATGAAAAACAGGTAATAAATTTAGTAAGAAACTATACACATCAAATAAAGACAAATTTGATAAACAACTAATCTTTTTCACCCTTTTAATTATTCTGTGAAATAACTTATCTTCAATTACAAAATATTTTTTATAATCTTATATTATCTTGATGAATCTCAAATTAGAAAAATTAACAAATTTTAAAGGAAGAAAAGGACCTTTATTATTTATTATAATGGACGGTGTGGGTATTGGTAAACAATACGGCGGCAATGCTGTTTATAAAGCAAACACTCCAACTTTGGATAAACTTTTCAAATCAAAACTTTACACACAACTTAAAGCCCACGGTACAGCCGTTGGATTGCCGTCTGATGACGATATGGGCAACAGCGAAGTAGGACATAACGCAATCGGCGCAGGAAGAATATTTGACCAGGGAGCCAAACTTGTAAACAAAGCTTTTGAAACAGGAGAAATTTTCAACACTGATATTTGGAGAAATGTTATTTCCAAAGGTAAGGAAGGTGGTACAATTCATTTTATTGGGTTGCTCTCAGACGGCAATGTACACTCCCACATAAAACATTTATTTGCTTTGCTTGACAAATGTGAAAAAGAAAAAATTGAAAAAGTTAGAGTTCATATTTTACTCGACGGCAGAGATGTGCCTGGTAAATCAGCATTAAAATATGTAACTCCATTGGAAGAAAAACTGGAAAACATTTCTCAAAATAATCACTTCGATTATAAAATTGCATCCGGTGGCGGCAGAATGATTGTTACAATGGACAGGTACAACGCCGACTGGTCAATAGTAGAAAGAGGCTGGAAAGCCCACGTTAGAGGAATAGGAAGAGAATTCAATTCTGCAACAGAGGCAATTAACACATTTTATAATGAAGATGAAAAAATAATCGACCAGTATTTAGACCCTTTTGTTATTGTGGATGAGGAAAAACAGCCTGTGGGTAAAATTAAAGACGGTGACAGCGTTGTGTTTTTTAATTTCCGCGGCGACAGGGCTATTGAAATTTCAAAAGCATTTGAGGATGACGATTTTAATTACTTTGACAGAATTGAAAGACCGGATATTTACTACGCCGGAATGATGCAGTACGACGGAGATACATTGATTCCGAAAAACTTTCTTGTACAGCCACCCGAAATAGACAGAACATTGAGCGCTTACCTTTGTGCAGAAGGTGTAACCTCGTTTGCAATTTCAGAAACACAGAAATTCGGTCACGTAACATATTTCTGGAATGGTAATCGCTCGGGTTACATAAATGATAAATTGGAAAAATATATTGAAATACCTTCGGACAAAATTGAATTTGACAAAACTCCTAAAATGAAAGCAGAAGAAATAAAGGACAAAACAATTGAAATGCTGCGTTCGGGCAAATATAAATTCGGCAGGTTAAATTTTGCCAACGGAGATATGGTCGGTCATACTGGTGATTTAAACGCCGCTATTATTGCAATAGAAACTGTTGATAAATGCGTAAGTGAACTTTTAAATGTAATAAAAGAATTGAAAGGTATTGCTGTAATTACTGCAGACCACGGAAATTCTGATGAAATGTTCGTAATAAAAAACGGTGAAAAAATAATTAAGACTTCACATTCTTTAAATCCTGTTCCATTTGTAATTTATGATCCGGAATACATAGGCGAATATAATATGAAAGATCTACCTGAACCCGGACTTACAAACATCGCCGGCACACTTTTAAACTTACTCGGTTATAAAAATATTGAAAATTATGATGAGTCGTTGATTGGTTTTAGTTAAATATGTAAAACGATTTGCCTGCCTCGGTGTAAGACGGACTGAATCGCTTTTGAATTACTTTGCTTTTGAGCGAATCAGCGTTTCGCTCTACAACACATTCCAATTTATAACCTTGACATTATGCAACAAAATATCAATCTTTTCCTATTGTTTTTGATTAAATTAGCTTTATTCCAACGGATTTTAATTAATGCTTAGAAAATACTTACTAATATTTACAATCTTCTTTATCCTTCCCTTCACAAATAACGCACAAACAACAATTGGCAAGTTTGCAGGTGAATTTCTTGCAATCGGCGTGGGAGGAAGAGCTTTGGGGCTTGGTGGTGCTTACACAGCAATTGCAAATGATGTTACGGCAGGTTATTACAATCCTGCAGGACTTATTCATTTAAACTACCCGCAGATTTCAATTATGCACGACGAACGTTTCGGCAATCTTGTAAATTATGATTACGCCGCTGTAGCCATCCCTTACGGTACGGATATGAGCTTTGGATTTAGCATAATGAGATTGGGCGTTGACGGAATTCCCGATACACGAAATGCTTTGATTGATGCTAACGGTGACGGAATTTTAGACATAACACAGGACAGACTTGACTACAACAGAATCTCTGAATTCAGCGACCAAGACTGGGCTGTTTATTTATCATTTGCCAAGAGACATTCGTCTAAATTCTCTTACGGTGCTAGTGTTAAAATAATTAGAAGGTCGTTGGCTGAGTTCAGCGCTACGGGAATTGGATTTGATATCGGCGCTCAATATTCCCCTTCAGAAAACATTTTCTTCGGTGCAAATATCCAAGACATAACTACAACACTTGTCGCCTGGAGTACAGGCAGAAATGAATTGATTTCGCCAACTGTAAAAATAGGTGCCGGATACAGGTTTGAATTATTCGGAGGAACAATTACACCGGTTTTGGATATAGATATAAGATTTGAAGGAAGAGATTTCGCATCAAACTTAAATTTAGGCCCAATTAGTGCAGACTTTCACGAAGGTTTTGAATACAACTACAAAAACATTTTTGCAATCAGAGCCGGTTATAATGATATAAAACAGTTTACGATCGGTGCAGGAATAAAACTACCCAAACTTTCTATCGATTATTCGTTTGCAAGATTTAGCGATAGCGAAGATGAACGTTTACCCGATACACACAGAATATCACTCACCCTAACTTTGGAAGAATTAAAATTTTTAAGAGACGGAGTTAAATAATCTATCTCTATGTTTTATCTTCAAGTTGAAAAGTGGGAACCTTTCATTGCAATATTTCTCATAACATTTTTTTTAATCTGGGAATCTTTCTTTCCGTTTTTTAAAACACAAAAAAAAAGAATTGAACACGGAGTTAAGAATATTTTTCTTGCCCTAATAAATGCTTTTGTTATCGGGATACTCTTTTCAGGTTTAACTATAATTGTTGCTAATTATACAGAGCAAAATAATTTTGGTTTTGTTCACCTGTTTGGTTTAAGTGGATTGCAATATTCTATCCTTGCTTTTATTATAATGGATATGTGGAATTACACCTGGCACAGAATAAATCACCTGGTTCCATTTCTTTGGAGATTTCACAAAATGCACCACAGCGATCCGAACATGGATGCAACTACTTCAATAAGATTTCACTTCGGGGAAATAATAATATCTTCGGCAATCAGGCTGCTTGTTATTCTGCTCGTTGGCATTCCAATCTGGGTAATGGTTTTTTATGACACTACTCTTTTAATCTGCACAATATTTCATCATTCAAATATTCAACTGCCCAATAAAGTTGATAAAATTATCCGTGCCGTCATAGTTTCACCGAATATGCATAAAGTACACCATTCCAGAATTAAAATTGAAACGGATTCCAACTACTCAAGTTTTTTAACTATCTGGGACAGAATTTTCGGAAGCTTCAGATTAAAGGAAGATTACAGTGAAATAATCTTTGGATTGGATAATTATGACAGTGAAGAAAAGCAGTCTTTGATTGGTTTAATGAAAACTCCGCTGATGAAATAAATGGTTCAAAAAAAAACAGTTTGTTTTGAAAAACCGTGTTTTTAATAGCCATCTTTTGTACACAAAACTTATATCAGTAAAATTCCAATAACCTTGGTAATTTCTAAAACGAAAGTATCCATAAAATAATAGTAACTATTTTCTTAGTAATACCCAGGTATCTTCCTATTTCACCCAGATCATAATTTCTTTTCATTCCATATGTCTCCGTCAAAAAATAATGGAGGGATTTATTTACTTTCTCCATAGCTTTTGTGTACTTATAATCAGCGACAAAAATATTTTTATTTTTCCAATTAGAACGGCTGTTTTTCATATAGCCCGGTATGTATAAAGGCGAGTTACCGAAATGGTAATTAAAATCATTAATTAGCTTGTAAAGTTGCAGGGATTTTTTTTCTGTTTTTTCGAATGAGTTTTTATTTTTTGCGGTATCAATTTTTATTGGATTTGTTTTATCAATTGTTTGTGCAAAATTTATATTAAATAAAATTACACTAATAATAATTACCCCTTTAAATTTTATAATTCCCACAAGATTTATAATATTTTGTTTTATACAAAATATTATAGCTCCGGCAATTTACTTTTGTTTCAACGTTAATTTTACAATGAAAAAAGCTCAGTCCGATATTATTGAACTGAGCTTTTTATTCTGATGTTTTAGAATTACTCTTAAGATTTTTTAAGGAGTCTTTCAATTTCAGCTTTGAAAACTGATTTTTTGTGGTAACCTACAAAGCTATTTACAACATTACCTTTTTGGTCAATAACAAAGGTAGTAGGAATTGATTGAATGTCACCGTAATCACGGACAACTTCCATAGTACCGAAAACCACGGGATAATTCATCTTATGTTCTTTCATAAACGGAATTACATCACTTTTGGTACCCGTATCTAATGAAACGCCTAAAATTTGTAAATCTGATTTATATTCTTTCTGCAGTTGTACAAAATCCGGAATTTCTTCACGGCACGGTGGACACCAAGTAGCCCAAAAATCAACAATTACAATTTTACCTTTGTAATCCGATAATTTTATTTTTTCCCCATTTGTATTTTCTAATTCAAAATCGGGCGCCTTTACAGCATCATCATTAACTTTATTTACAACAGGTTTTGCTTTTGCAACCGGTGTTTGTTCAGGAGTTTTATTTCCACAACCGATTATTACAATTGATGAAAAAAACAATACTGACAACATTACTTTCAATTTCATTTACTTCTCCTGTTTAATTGGATTGATTTACTGTGTTAGTGGTTTGGGCTTTATAATCGGGTGGATAAGGCCCATGGTCAGGTTCCTTCTTTGTATTATTAATAATAAAAAATATTACCAATATTATTATAACAATTGTTGTCCAAAAAGTATTTTGATATTTCGGGTCTATCAAATGTTTCTTCTGTTGAACATTTTTACCTATTTGACGCTTTTTCTTATTTTTCTTCGACATAACTTCCTATTTCTATTTTGTTTAGATGAATTATATAATAAATAGATTCTAAAATAATAAAATATTTTTAATTGATAAGTTTATTAAATAATTAAACAATACGAAATGTAAAAAGGTTCAAATAGAGGAGGATAATTTTAAAAGTGTAAATAAGCAGACAATTTTAGGTCGATTGAATTTTCCGGTGCATTAATAATATCTAACAGATTGATTTTTAGTTTTACTTTTTAATCTGTATAAAATATATGATGCTGCAATCACCACCCCCACGAACCCAAAAAAAATGCCTACTGCCATAAGTACAAGTGATGATAAATTCATTTTGTTAGTGCCCCGATAAAATAGTTAATAAAACATAGCACCGGTAAAATTTCTTATTCCGGTATTTTTTTTTATTTTCAAAATGAACTTAACAAATTGACATGCTGTTGTAAATTAGAATAGAACAAGCGTTAATATAACTCGTCAAAAGTACTGTTTTTATCGACGAAAGGTAAAAGAATAATAATGAAAATTTTATTGTTTTTATTGGTTACGCTGTAGCGCCCCCACAGCTTGAACCGGCACCTGCAGTACACCCGAAGCAATGATTTCCTACAATTATTTTCCTTCCTTCAAGAGCCTTATTATTGAAATTTTTTATGTTTTGGGGAAGTCCTTTTTCCAGTCCAATTTCAAGCATTTGATTAAAATCACAATCATATAAACTACCTTCCCAACCGATTGAAACCATATTTCTGCACATAACTTGTTGGGCTGCAACAGGATTAAATGCAGATATTAATTTATTCATATATCCTAAATAATTTCCGGATTCGACCAAATAATCTAAAAATCTACTAATCGGCAAATTAGTGATTGTAAAAAGATTATTAAACTCCAGTCCAAATTTATTCTTTAGTTCCCTTTTATAATCTTTTTCCAACGCTTCCTGACCCGGAGGAAGAAATGCACCAATAGGGTTATAAACAAGATTTAAAATTAAACCGCTTTCTACTTTGCCGTAACCTAAATTGTTTAATTTTTCTATTGCCTTTATCGATTGCTCAAAGACACCTTTCCCCCTTTGTTTATCGGTTGTAGAAGCTGAGTAAAAAGGTAATGAAGAGATAATTTCAATTTTATTTAGTGACATAAATTCTGCATAATCTTCAAATCCGTTAGCGACCAGAATTGTAAGATTTGATCTAACCATAACATGCTTGTCAAGTTTTTTAAGTTCGGTAACAAACCATTTAAAATTTGGATTTAATTCCGGTGCGCCTCCTGTTAAATCCACAGTTTTTATTTCGGAACTTCTCAAAGCATTAAGACAATATTCCATTGTTTCCTTTGTCATTATTTCTTTTCTGTCGGGACCGGCATCTACGTGACAGTGTTTGCAAACCTGATTACACATTTTACCTACATTTATTTGCATAACTTCAACTTCTGTTGCAGTAAGCTCTCCCACTTTCATTTCTTTTAACTTTTCTTCAAATGTAACAAACTCATTGGGTTGATTGATTATTTTCAATTGTTCATTTGCGATTGCCAATTCTTCGCCGAAAGCTTTCATGCTTTTATGTCTGTGTTCCAATTTTTTACTCCGTTTTAGTCACATTGATAATTTAGAATTTACGTTTTTCATTTGCACACCGTGTACTAAAGATGCACCGCCTCTAATCGCACTTGCAACGTGTACTGCTTCTGTCATCTGTTCAAGGTTTGAGCCTTTCTCCAAGCAGGATTCCGTATAAGCATCAATACAGTAAGGGCATTGCACGGCGTGTGCAACAGCAAGTGCGATTAATGCTTTTTCCCTTTCGCTTAAAGCACCTTCTTTAAAAACTTCACCGTACCAGGCAGAAAATTTTTCCCAAAGTTTTGGGCTTCCTTCTTTCATGCTGTCAAATTTTTTTAGGTCTTCCGGATTATAATACGTTTCCATATAGAAATTCCTTTTTATAAGTTAAATTGTGTAAAATGAATTATGTCTTTAAGGTTTTTATATATGAAGCGGAGGAGAGGACAAAGAAGTGAAAGTCTTAAAAGAATTTTTATACTTTATAAACAACGTTAAATAATATTCAATAATTAAATAATTGAATAATATATTTTGCATCCCTGTAATTGAGTTTTCAATCTGTACTTTAAATAAATAATAGATTTGAAGTGAACTCAACTCATCAAAATCAGATTTCTTTTTTAATAAATATTGGGTAACCGAGATGTCATTCAGTAAAGAGCTTAATTCTGCTAATGCACTAGAGCTCTGAAAGTTAATTGAAATAAATTTATTCTTTGAAATTTTAATAAAATCATTTTTATTAAGAGAGAGTAAATAAAATCCTCCGTCTTTAGAAGGACCGGTCACGGAATTATTTTTTGAAGTATGTTTTGCCGCAAAATTTATGTCTTTTAATTTTAGGGAAGGTGTATCGTTACCTATAACAATTATGTTTTCATACCCTTTTTCAAAAACCTTTTTTATAGAATGATAAAATCTTTCACCGAATTTTTCACCAAATTGAACAATTAAGTTACAAGCTAACTTTGAAAAATATTCCTCACCCTTTTCCTTTGTTGTAGATACAAAATATTTGAAACCGGAATAATTGACCACATTAAAAATATGCGCCAATGATTTTTCAAAACAATTACCGGAATGCTGCTCTAAGTTTTCAGAACATTTAATCTCGGCATCCTCAAAAGGATTTCGAGAAAATACCAATATTGCTGTTTGATTATTCATTTAACTATAAAAAAGAAACTAATTAGTTTTAATTTTATTAAGATCCCAATTATATGATTTGTGATCTACTTCCCATTTAATAATTTTATCTTTAATGGATTCAGATATTTGTCTTGGTAAATAATTTTTTATTCTATCCAAAATTTGCGAATCATTTTCACCAAAGTCACTTCCGTACCAATCTAAAATTTTTGACAGGTGAGCTACGTGATTCTTTCCGTCAAAGGAATTTTTTGAAGGATCCGCAAAAAATTTTCTTGCCTGGTCATCGAGCTGCTCATTAAGTTTTGATCCGACAAAAGCTTCATTCCTTAAAGGAGGACAACTTATAGCGCCGCAAACCAAAGCAAAGTGAATTCTGGGGTCTTTAAATTTAGCCCTTATTATTTCGTGTTCAATATGATTTAAGGTCATTTTTTTATTGTTTATAACAACAAAATCTTTATCCCACACTGTTTTTTTTAGGATATGTGCAATTATTTTTCCGCCTGTATGTAATTCATTGATACTTGAAATCGGATAATTATCTACAATTACTTTAAGTGTATAAGCATTGTATGCGTTAATCCAGAATGCAAGTCTTGCATTTTTTTCTTTCAAGGTATTTAGATCAAAATTTGAAAGAGCATCAATATATTTGTCCAGGTTTTTATCTTTTGATAGATTGTCATAGTCAACAAGTCCGTTAAACACATATTTTTTTAGTAAATTATCATAGATATTTACTGCTGAAGAATCCTGTGAAAAGACCGAAACATTTGTTAATAAAACAGTTAACACAATTAATAATATTATTTTAAATTTTCTCATTTAATTTTTATCTAATTATTGAACAATGCTGTTTGTACAAAAGATTTTATTTCTCCTGCCTTTAATTTAGTTTCCTTATTTATCCAATTATTCAAATCTTTTTCTGTATCTATGTCTGACAACTCCGGTAAAATAGATAAATTTAAATTGAGTTCATTTATTATCTTTAATGTTTGTTCGAATAATTTATCTGTACTCCAAGGTAAATTAAGAAACAGTTTTTCATAAATCTTTTTCATGCCTAACAAATAATATCCGCCGTCGGTTGCAGGACCCGCAACTATATCACAATCGTCTAGCAAATTAAATGACTTATCAATTATATCAGAAGATATATCGGGAAGATCTGTCCCAATTATAATAATTTTTGATACATCATTTTTAAAGACTGAGGTAAATGCATTTAACATTTTTTCTCCCAAATCCAGACCAATTTGAGGGAATAATAAAAACTTTGAACGAGTCCATTTCTTTATTTTATTTCTGTCATTTTCGTCGGAATAAAAAAGAAAATGACGAGTGTTATTATTGTTTGTTTTTAGTATTTCATTAAAAGTATGTTCGGCACAAATTTTATAAAATTCTTTTGCAAATGCATTACCCAGAGAGGAAGCAAGACGGGTTTTTACTTTTCCTTCTTCAGGGTATCTTGAAAAAACAATAATTGCGTTTTTGTTAAGATCTTTCATTTTGTTGTATTTTCTAAAAAGTTCTTCCGGTTTTTTATTAATTAAATATTGAATAATATAAATAAAATTTCTTAACTGTGTGCGTATAAACCCGTTTTGAAGAAATCTTCTTGAAGAAGTGGTTACAAAACCCGGTAAAGTAAAAACACAGGATTTTTTCCTTGCTTGTCTTAAAAAGTGAACGTCTTCAAAAAGTTTCCATTCAGGAAAACGGTTACCTGCATTAAAATAACTTTTTCTTACAACAATACCACAGTCACCGAAACGAGTAAAAATAGAATCAAATTTAGTAAACCACGAATAAAAATTTAATATCCAATTATCAATATCAAATTTCATTTTAAAAGTTGCTACTTCAACTTTTTTGTCTGCAAATGTTTTATCTATTAATAAATTTGAATTTTTAGGAAGTGCAGTATCTGCGTGCAAAAAAATTAAATATTTACCGTTAGCTTTTTTTGCACCTTCATTTAATTGATTTCCTCTGCCATTAAGCGAAGATAAAATTAATGCTCCTTTTTCAGTAGCAATTTGCAGTGTATCATCTTTACTTCCTCCGTCAGAAACGATTATTTCAGCACCGGGTAAATTCGTTTTAATATTATCGATGCATCCTGAAATATATTTTTCTTCATTCAGTGTTGGTACAATAACAGAATAATTTTTATTGTTTTGCATATCACAATAATATAATTAAAGAAGAGAATAAAATGTCAAAATAATTACATTTCTTGTTCATTTTTTAAAAAGTTCGGCAAATATTGTTTTTATAATTATGATACTTGCCATTATAGTACCTTTAATAGTTCCTGTTACTTTTGATTTACCTATTCGCTTTCTATAGCTGACAGGAACCTCTTTAATTTTATAAGATTTTTTTACGGCCTTGATCTGCATTTCAACTGTCCAACCGTACCAAATATCAGCCATATTCAATTCAATAAGTTTATCTTTTTTAATTGCTCTAAAAGGACCTAAGTCAGTATATTTAAACCCCCAAAACAAATTGATTAAAACTCCTGCAATAATGCTACCTAATTTTGACTGAATCGGCAAAGCACCTTTTTCACTATTACCTAAAACTCTGCTTCCTATAACCATATCAAATTTATCTTCAATAATAGGTTTAATAATATTTGATATTTCATGCGGATAGTCGCTGTAATCACCGTCAAGAAAAACAATAATATCAAATACTTTATCTTTTAAATAATCAATTCCTTTTAAGCAGGCTGCACCATAGCCTTGATATTCTTCAACTAATACAGTTGCGCCTGCGGCTGCAGCTACTCCTGCAGTTGAATCGGTTGAATTATTGTTAACAACAATAACTTCTTCAACCAAATCTTCAGGAATATCATTTATTACTTTGCCTATGGATTGCTCTTCGTTATATGCCGGTATTATTACAGCTATTTTCATAATTCTTGTTTATAACCTGCCATACGGTAGGCTAGTTACCTGTCAGAAGACTGGGCTGCCCAGGCAGATTTTTCTGTCTTTGCTGATAATTTTATTGCTACTATCCGGCTTTGATATCCTTTTAACTGAACAACAAAACCATCGTTATTTAATTTTTCAGATGAAATTTTTAATTTAGCTTTTGTCAATAGATCCTTCAAAACAACTTTTACGGGAAAGTTGTTTGTCAACAATTTAATTCTACACCTGGAAATTTTAGATGAATAATTTACTATAGTAATTATATATTTATTGTAATTCTGCCAAAACCAGGCAAATATATTTTTATAACTCTCATCTTCATCTTTGAAATTTTTTGTTTTAAGTATTTTAAATTCTCCCGTTTTGTATATTTCATCATTTATAACAGGTAAAATTTTATTGTAAAATTCTTTGATGCTTTTTGACCCTTTTTCTTTCGCTTTTCTACCGAGCTGAACGGGATATTTAATTTTTTCGCCTTCGAGCT
Organism: uncultured Ignavibacteriaceae bacterium; assembly: GCA_964617905.1. Classification (GTDB taxonomy): domain Bacteria; phylum Bacteroidota; class Ignavibacteria; order Ignavibacteriales; family Ignavibacteriaceae. The sequence continues at coordinate 19,944 of CAZTZZ010000037.1, forward strand.
GTCCGTCATAAATCAATTTCATTCCGGGTACAGTCATATAAGAAACAATTGCTGCTTTGGTTTTATTACCCAAAACTGTTACGGCTCTGTCTTCATCGTGATTTTCAAGAAACAGAACTAATTTCTTTAAGTAATTAATGTCTTTATTTAAATGATTTATAACACCCAATGTATCATCATTAATTAGCATATCCAGATAATGTTTGTAGTACGCATAGTCAAACCCTAGATTAACTAATTCCGATTCCAAGTCCCAATAAACCTCGGCAATTAATAGAAATTGTGGACTAACTTTTTTTACTTTTTTAATTGCATCAAACCAAAATTCAGTTTTATGTCTTTGAAGATTAAATTTAGAAATTGGTCCAGGCCATGTGTTCTGAAAAACATTATTCATAGTTAACATAGCCATATCACACCTTACGCCGTCACAATATTTAGTGAGTTTTATCAGCTGATCTGCCATAAACTTTTGTGTTTTGTCAGAAAAATAGTTTAACTGTGCGGTATCGGACCAGGCAGGGAAAAAAGGATCTCTTCCGTGAGCAATAATTATATTTTCTTTTTCTTTTAATCTGAAATAAGTTGAAGGATCGTCTTTAATAAGTTGTTCGTCTCCCTGCAGAAACAAATGAGGAAACTTTTTTGCAACCGATGAATCAGCCGCAAAATGATTGGGAATGAAATCAAGTATTAGTTTTAAACCTAATTCATTTAATTTATCTTTAAGAATAATCAGGTCATCAAATGTACCCAACTCCGGATTAAGTTGGTAAGAATCAATAGCATAAGGTGAACCTATAACATCTTCTACTTTCCAATCGGACAAACATTTCTTATAATTTTTAACTAAACCAGAGTCAAGTGCATATTTAATATTTTCACCGGGAGTTTTCCAAACACCCATCAGCCAAATATAATCCAAGCCATTTTGTTCTAGATTTTTAAAATACTCAACCGGAATTTCAGACAGCTTTTTATTTTTACCGAATTGTTTTATCCATGCCCTTGTGTTAATTTCATAAAGTTTAGGATTATTATTCATCTTTGGCGGGTATTATCAAAAATTAGAGTAAATAAAATAATTACATCTTTGCAATTTTATAATTCTTATAAGCAAAATAAATATCCTGTGAAGCTGTTTTTATAACCGATGCAACAGGAATTGCCAATAGCATTCCGATAAGTCCGAAGAGTTGACTCCCGGCAATAATTAAAAGTATAATTAAAATCGGATGCATATTAACACTTTTTGAAAATACAAACGGTTGAACTATTCCGTTATCGATAGTATAAATAAACAAGATTAAAATTATTATTGCAGGTGCATGAGATAAATCACCATATTGTATAATTGATATAATTATTGCCGGCACACCTCCAATTACTGGACCAAAATATGGAATTAAATGACCTATTCCCGCAATCACTCCCAAAGGTAGAGCATTTTTAATACCTATTATATATAACCCGAAGCCCAATAAAATACCGACAAACATTGCATCAAAAATCCAGCCTCTAACATATCTTCCTAATTGAGCGCCTATACTTTTAAATATCCAGTATGACATTTCAAAATATTTATTGGGCATTATAAATACTATGCCTTTTATTATCGAACTCCTGTCTTTCAAAAGCATAAAAGTTATAAAAGGTACAATTACTAAAATGGAAATGACAGAAACAATACTTGAAAGAACCGTTGAAATTTCTTCGAACGAATTTATTATTCCCGATTTTATAAAATTTTCTACTTTATCTGAAAGTTCGCCTGAAATAAAAAACGGTAAATATTTATGTATCTCGTTTTCAACAGCCACAATTTGATCATGAATAGAATAAATCTGAAGAGCTTCACGTAATTGGTTCATTTGTAGAATAAATTTGGGGACAAACATTGAAAGGGAAAATATTAATAAAAAACCAACTACAACATAAACTATTGATACAGATAAGAAACGGTTAAAACCCTGTTTTTCAAGTGCCTTTGCAAAGGGTTCGAAAATAAATGCCAAAAGAATAGATACAATTAAAATGATAATTAATTCCGAAAGCAGGTAAGCAATATAAAGGATAAATACTGTTGTGATTAACCACAACAAAATTTTTAATGTTTTCTTTTGGGCAGGTTCATTCATATTTAATATTGCTTTTAATTGCTATATATAAATAACAATTTTCAGACAGATTTCAAAAAAAAATTATTTTGTGACTGCTTCAATTCTTTTAATCTCCGGAATATCATTCATCAAGGCTCTTTCAATTCCGGCTCTTAAAGTCATTATGCTAAGAGGACATTCTTTGCAGGCTCCCGTTAATTTAACCTCTACTATTCCGTCGTCAGAAAAACTGACAAGTTCAACATCACCGCCGTCGGCCTGTAAAAAAGGTCTGATTGTTTTTAAAGAATTTAAAATATCCTTTTTATTGAGCATAATTTTCTATCATAAATAACAATCAATTATTCAAAACAATTTCAATATCATTATCGGAATTTAAATTTTTCTTGTCAACTTCTTTTGCCAAAATTCTTGCAATCTCAATCATATTTTTTTGATCTGTATAATCTTTATCATAAACAATCGGTTTGCCTTCGTCGCCCCCCTTTCTGATTTGTGGGTCAATCGGTACTCCGCCTAAAAACGGGATGTTTAATTTATTTGATAAATTTGAACCGCCGCCGGTACCGAAGATATCGTATTTTTTGCCCGTATCAGGTGCGATAAAGTAGCTCATATTTTCAACAATACCCAAAACCGGAACGTTAACGCGCTCAAACATTTTTAATGCTTTGCGTGCATCAATAAGTGATACTTCCTGGGGAGTAGTAACAATTATAGAACCCGACAGAGGAACTGTTTGAACTAATGTAAGTTGAATGTCTCCTGTTCCGGGAGGCATATCAAAAATAAGATAATCAAGTTCTCCCCATTCAACATCTGTCATAAATTGTTTTACGGCACCGCTTGCCATCGGTCCGCGCCAAATAACCGGTGCATTATCATCAACAAGCAAACCAATAGAAATTACTTTCACACCGTAATTTTCAAGAGGAATTATTTTCATAGAAGAACCCGTTTTAAATACCTTCGGCTTTTCTGTTATGCCCATCATCAGCGGAACGCTTGGACCGTAAATATCGGCGTCAATTAATCCGACTTTCGCTCCGTCCTTAGCCAATGCAACAGCAAGGTTTACTGCAATTGTGCTTTTACCGACTCCTCCCTTTCCGCTTGCTACCGCAATTGTATTTTTTACTCCGGGTAAAAGTGACTGTTTTTCTTCGTTTTGATGTGCGGAGACAGTGCCCTGGATGCGGAGGTCAATATTTTCCAATTGCGGAAAATCATTCTGAAGCACATTTTTAAATTTGGTTTGCAGTTCTTTGTTTATTTCTGAAATAGGCTGTGGAACAGAAATAGTGATTGATAATTTATTTCCTTCGGTTTTTAATTCTTTTATTGAATTTAGTGTTAATAAATCTTTGTTCAGTTTTTCATCTTCAATTTTCTTAATTGAATTAAGTATATCTGATTTTGTTACATCGTTCATTCTTTTTTTCCGTTTAATTTAAGATTATTTGAAGTGTTAATTTATAAAAATTATGTGTCAATTTATATGTGGATTTATGTATACAAGTCAAAGACACGTTAAAGTCGTTCTAACTTGAGCTGGAAGATTTATGATTATTACCTTAATTTTACACCACTTCCTCTTTCAAAAACAATTTCTGAAATTCTTTCGGTTCACGGGTTTTCCAATTACCTTTATGATAAGCATAACCTGCAATAAGCGGCATTGCAATTGTCGCCTCTGAGTAAACCATCTGCTCAAAAGTTGTTTCAACCTTTCCCCAGGAACTTGCCTCTTTTAAAGTCGAGCTTGAAAGTGCTCCGTCCCTTACGTCAGCGACAGTAATTTGAACAGCATATTTGTGCCTAGGTGCATCTTCAGTTAAAATTTCGGCAGCAACAACAATATCCTGAGTAAAGTTTTTGGGAACTCCCCCTCCGACCATAAATATTCCGGTTTCTTTGCTGTTGAGTTTTATTTGTGTCAATTCCAAAAAATCTTTTCCTGAATCAAACGAAACGTGATTATCAGGATTCTTTGTTAGGTGCATAACAATCCCAAACCCCGCCGAACAGTCTGAAAATGCAGGAACGAAAATGGGAACGTTCTTTTTGTAAGCGGAATATATTATCGAATCATCAACTTTTGGACCGCCGTGTTCGTCTAAATATTTTCCAAAGTGCCAGAGAAGTTCTCTTGATGAATACGGCTTAGGTTCAAGGCTGTCAAAAATTTGGGCTGTCTTATTGTCGCAAACTCTTAATTCATCTTCGTCAATGTAAGTATCGTAAATTCTGTCTATGTGCAGCTCGCGCAGTTCATTATCATCGCTGAAAGGAGTTCCGATATAATGTTTAAATCCGAGTGCTTCAAAAAAATCCTGGTCAACCATCAGCGCACCGGTTGAAACAATTGCATCAACCATATTATTATCAACAAGATCAAAGATAACTTTTTTCAGTCCGGCACTTATTATGCTTCCGGCAAGAGTTATAATAATCCCGCAGTCATTATCCTTCTGCATCATATCAAATATTCGTGCTGCTCTGTTCAAATCTCTCGCAGAGAATGCCATTTTTTCCATTGCTTCAACTATGGGAACAACATTGTGTCTTTTTATATCAAAATGTTGAATTGTTTCTTTCAAATAATCTTGTTTGCTTCTCATCAATTTACTCCTTAGAAATTAGGCACACAAAAATAAATGTTTTTGAAATAACTTAGAAGAGAAAAATGAATGATAATTAAATAAGCAGTCACAATTATAATTTTAACTGATAACCAACCGTAACAATCAGCACAAAAAGTCCCCCGTAAATGAATTCCCATATACCGAAAGTTCTTATTTTAACTTTATGTTTTGATGCATAAAGCCCTGTGTACGCTCTGATTAATAAAAGCAAAGAAGCTGCAGCAGCTAAATACGGGCTGTAACTAAAAATTGAAAATAATAAGAGAATAATTGTAAAAATTCCACCAAGAAGAATTGGTAATCCTTTTTTCGCGGATTTCTTTTTTATCATTAAAAGTTTTGCGTGTACATAAAAAGTAGTTGGAATTGAACGCGCCAACAAAATAAACCAAAAAGCTATTACATTTTCAATCTGCCAACCGTCAAATAAAACTATACTTAATGCAATTAATGAAATGGAAACAGGAGCGGAAAGCTCATTTACAAGTTTACGATTTTTTTGATTATAAAGAGTGAATAAATAATTTATCATTACAATCAGTGAAATACCAAAAGGTATTAGAAAAGTAAGAGATACTTGAAAAAGAACTATTGCAAAAAAAGTGAGAATAAAAAGAAAATATATTGCTAAAAATATTTGAGATATTTTTTTATTAGGATTAATATTTTTCCTTTTAAATAAATTTTTTATGGGCTGATGTGAAAGGAACATAAAAAAAGTACAAAGAGAGAGCAAAAGTCCCGGCAATGAATAAGCCACAATCAAAGAAAGCACCAACGGCTCAAGTACAAAACCCCAAGAACCGTGTTCCGATGGCAATGCAGCTTGCCTGATATTTGTTTTTGATATATTCAATATAAGTGAAGATTAAAAAAATATTTTTGCAAGTGACAAAATCCCCTGTTTCCAAGGAACACGGTGAGA
>CAZTZZ010000038.1:0-5713 GCA_964617905.1 uncultured Ignavibacteriaceae bacterium
AATATAATTATAATTAGTTATTATCATTTTCTTAAATTTTATCCTTGCAAGATTAAATCTCTGATTTTAGATTAAAGTATAAATTAAATTAATCTGCTTTTGAAATTCTTAAATCTATTAAAGATTATTTGTGCACTTATTTTTTTAACACAATTGAATAACTATGCCCAAAAAAATTACAAATATGAAACTACTGTAGATACTTTATTAATAAACTATTCAAATTTATACAAAGTATCCGGATTAACGGTTATCCCTTCATCTGAGAAAATTTATCTGAATAAAAAATTACTCAGCAAAGACGAATATAATTTTTCATACTCGAAGAGTGTTTTTAGATTATCCGATTCACTTAATTATTCAAATTTTGATACTTTAATTGTGAGCTACAAGTCTTTCAGACTGGCATTAAACAAAGAATATAAAAAGAGAACATTAATCAAAGTTAAAACTCACACAAAAGTTGACAGCATCAGGTACTTGGTAAAACAGTCCTCTCGGTTAACGGAAGAATCAATTTTTGGAAGAAGCATAGAACGAAGTGGTACAATTGTAAGAGGATTTTCATTTGGTACAACAAAAGACTTTTCGCTAAATAGCGGTTTAAGGTTGCAACTCTCGGGCAGACTCTCCGATGATATTGAAGTTGTAGCCGCCCTTACTGATGAAAATACCCCGATTCAACCTGAGGGTAATACAGAAAGGCTGGAGGAACTTGATAAGGTTTTTATCCAACTGAAGCATCCAAATATTCAAGGAACATTCGGCGACTATTTTGTAAAAAGGCAAACCGGTGAATTCGGTACAATAGATAGAAAATTGCAGGGATTAAAAGGCGAATTTAATTTTAAATCTTCTACCGGTTTTGTCTCTTTTGCAAGTTCAAAAGGGAAATTTAATACAAATACATTTAGAGGACAGGACGGTGTACAGGGACCCTATAGGTTGTCTGGTGTAAATAACGAACCCGATATAATTGTAATTGCAGGGACAGAAAAAGTTTATATTGACGGCATTCTTCAAAAGAGAGGCGAACATAATGACTACGTAATTGAATACGGCAATGCCCAGATTACTTTCACGCCTAATAAATTAATTACAGTTGACAGCAGAATAAATGTGGACTTTGAATATACGGACAGGCGTTATGCGAGAAATTTTTTTGGTGCCAGCGGTTTAACAAAATTATTAAATAACAAACTTGAATTGAAGATTCAGTATATAAGAGAAGGTGATAATAAAAATGCTCCTATTGATATTTTACTTAGCGACAGCGATAAAGATATTCTTAAAAACGCAGGCGATAATATAAACGATGCGACAAAATCAGGGATATCTTTCGCACCTAAAGATTCTAACGGAGTAAGAAGAGGCAGGTATGAAAAAATTGATACACTGATTGACGGTAATGATGTTTCATTTTACAGATATAATCCAGGGAGCATAAATTCAATTTATAATGCTGCATTCAGCTTTGTAGGTTTGAATAATGGGGATTATATTCGGGAAAGATTGGGCGTATTTAAATTTGTCGGAATTGGAAAAGGAACATACTTGCCTAAAATCTTTTTACCAATGCCTCAATTAAATCAAGTAGGAAATTTTAGAATAAATTATAGCCCTGCAAAAGGAATCAATTTAAGCTTTGAATACTCGGGAAGTATTTTTGACATGAACAGGTTTTCATCGATGGATGACGGTAATAACTTTGGATCAGCAAGGAATATTTTTGTGAGTATTGCTCCGAGGAAAATATCTTTCGGCGGATTGAAACTTGGAGAAATAGGACTGTCATATAAAGACAGATTTATAAACAAAAAATATAGCCCTATTGAAAGGATAAATACAATTGAATTTAACAGGGATTATAACATTACTAATACAACTTCCAGTTTAGATCAAAACTTGAGAGAAATAAATCTTTCATATTTGCCTTTTAAAAATTTAGTAATTAATTCGTTCTTCGGATTTTTAAGACAAGGTTCAATTTTTAAATCCGACAGGTATAAAAATACAATTCAGTATTCAAAAGGACGGGATATAAATGCTTCTTATAATATTGATTATGTAAAAACTAAAAACTTAAATTTTAGATCGAAATGGACAAAACAGGAAGGCGCGAGCAGGTTTAAATTCTTATCTCTAACTACCGGCTTGAATTTTTTAGCCGAAAATAAAGAAGAATATAATCTAAATTCTGATTCTTTACTCGACGGGAGTCTGAAGTATTTTGAGTATACACCTTATATCTCTTACGAAAAAATAAATGGATTAAAATTATTTTTTAAATATTCTTTCAGAAAAGATTTTGCAGCACTATCCGGTGTACAGGTTGAACAGGCAAATTCTAACGGGCAATTTTTCGAAGTCGATTACAAAGGCAGCAGAACTGTTAACTCGCATTTGACTATTGTTTTAAGGGATAAGGTTTTTGAAAAACCTTTTAAGAAGATAGGACTTAAAAACAGCAAAACAGTACTGATTAGATCAATTTCAAATTTAAGGCTGCTCAACAACGGACTTACAGGTAATGTATTTTACGAGGTTTCAACTCAAAAATCAGCAAAGCTGCAACAGATATTTGTTAAAGTTGAAAAAGGCAAAGGCAATTTTATTTATTTGGGAGATTTGAATAAAAACGGGATACAAGATGAAAATGAATTTGAACCTGCTTTATTTGACGGTGACTTTATTAAAATCACCACTCCAACAGATGAGTTGTTCCCAGTAATAAATTTAAAGACTAGTACAAATTGGAGGACAAAATTTTCTGAAATATTTAGCAAGTATTCAACCTTAGGAAAAATATTAAAACATATATCTACGGAAACGTTTTGGAGAGTTGAAGAAAACAGCAGGGAAGAAGATTTAAAGAAAATTTATCTACTGAACTTTTCTTCGTTCCAAAACATTAAGAATACACTTCGTGGTTCAAATTTCATTCAACAGGATTTATTCATTAATGAAAATTCATATGAGTTTTCACTTCGATTTCGTTTTACGCAATCTAAAAATCTTAACCAGTTCAGCGACGGACCGATTAGATCATATATAAGAGAAAGGAGCGTCAGGCTTAGATTGAAATTAGTAAAAGAGATTAGCAATCAAACTGAATTTATGAACAAGCAGGACAATGCTTTCTTAGATTCAAACGTACCGTCTACAAGAAGAAGAAAAATTACAAGCAACAGCATTTCATCGGATTTTGTTTACAGACCAGAAAATAATATTGAGATTGGCTTTACGTTAAAAGCCGGGAGGAGTACGGATGAATATCCAAAAGTACCGACAGTTATTGATTTTAATTCACAAGCAATTAGAATGGTATTATCATTTGCAGGGACAGGTAGAATCAGAGTAGATTTAAGAAGAGATGAGTTGTTGGGAAATACAGCTGGTAATTTCTTACCTTTTGAAATTACGGATGGTAAATTAATTGGCAAAAATTATTTTTGGAATTTAAGTTATGAATATAAAATAGCCTCAAATCTTCAAACCAGTTTAAGTTATGACGGAAGATTAAAAGCAGGTGATAGGGTAGTACATACTGCACGGGCAGAATTCAGAGCATATTTTTAATGGAGAGGACATAAATAAATATGGAAAATAAGACCTGTTTAATTGAAGTACATGTGTTTAGGATAAATAATTCTAAAATTGAATTTTTAATACTTGAAAGAGCAACAAGTGAAATTTACCCCGGAATATGGCAGATGGTTACAGGGAAAATTGAAAAAAGAGAAAAAGCTTATGAAACAGCTGTTAGAGAAATTATGGAAGAAACTAATTTAAAAATTGAAAAGCTATGGGTTGTCCCAAATATAAATTGTTTTTATTCTGCTGAGGAAGATACAATATACAATGTTCCTGTTTTTGCAGCAAAAGTAAACAGTAATTCAATGGTTAAATTAAGTGATGAACATTCCGATTATAAGTGGGTTGATGCCGGGGAAGCTGAAAAAGTATTTGCTTGGGAAGGGCAAAAGAAATCAATTAGAGTTTTAACTGATTATTATCTGAATAAAAAAGATTATTTTGATACGCTTAAAATTACTTTTTAACAGCTTATTATTTATTTTATTACTTTAGATTTTATAAAATATGGAGAAATATTTTGGCACTTCTTGTTGTTGGTTCTCTCGGCTTAGATGATGTTACTACACCATTCCACAAAATAGAAAACGCCTTAGGAGGTGCAGCAACTTATATTTCAATAGCTGCAAGTTATTTCTCTGCACCAATTTATCTGGTGGGTGTTGTAGGCGAAGATTTCCCAAAAGAATATATCAATTTACTTGAAGAAAGACATATTGATTTAGATGGCTTGCAAATTATTGAAGGAGGCAAAACATTTCGCTGGGCAGGTAAGTATCATTATGATTTAAATGTAAGAGATACTCTTCTTACAGAATTAGGTGTTTTCGAAAAATTTAACCCGATTGTACCGAAGAAATATCAAAAGTCAAATTTTGTGTGTCTGGGCAACATTGATCCAATTTTACAATTAAGAGTACTTGATCAAATGAATTCTCCAAAATGTGTAGTTTGTGATACAATGAATTACTGGATTGAAGGACAAAGAGATGAACTTTTAAAATTATTAAAAAGGGTAAATATCCTTATCATTAATGATTCAGAAACAAGACTGTTGGCAAATGAACCTAATTTGATAAAAGCTGCAAAAAGTATATTGGATTTTGGACCTGAAATATTAATAATAAAAAAAGGTGAGCACGGAGCATTGTTGATTTCTAAGGATACAATTTTTTCGGCACCTGCCTATCCGTTAGAATCTATTTACGATCCCACCGGAGCCGGTGATACTTTTGCAGGAGGGTTTATCGGTTACCTGCATAAGACACAAGATTTAGACATCGAGAATATCAAACGCGCAGTTATATACGGAAGCACAATGGCTTCGTTCTGTGTTGAACAATTCAGCACAAAAGGATTGGAAGAAATCGATTACTTGAGAGTAAGCGACAGGTACAGAGAATTTCTAAATTTATCAAAATGCGATGAACTCTTATAAATATTTTTCTATAAAATTTGAAAATGACGAGTTGATATTTTTAGACCAAACTAAACTCCCACTCGAAGAAATTTACATAAGAACTTCAGATTATAAGAGAATTGCCGAAGCGATAGAAAGGTTAGAGATAAGAGGTGCACCGTTAATCGGTGTGGCTGCAGCTTATGCACTTGCGCTGTCAATAAAAAATGTAAATGAGGAATCAATTAAAGATATATTTATAAGTGCATTTAATAGATTAAAAAATACAAGACCTACAGCCGTAAATCTTTTCTTCGCACTTAATGAATTAAAAATTGTTTTTGAAAATTCGGATAAAACAACCCAGCTATACGACTCACTGCTTGAAAAAGCTATCCAAATACATAACGATGATATAAATAATTGTAAGCAAATCGGACAAAACGGATTAAAAATATTTGATAAAAAATCTACCGTACTTACCCACTGCAATACAGGTAAACTGGCGACAGGAGGAGACGGTACAGCTTTCAATGTAATAAAGCAAGCTTATAAAAATAATCTGATAGAATTTGTTTACGTGGATGAAACAAGACCGCTTTTGCAAGGTTCAAGACTCACGGCATTTGAACTTGAGAAAGAGGGAATCCCTTTTGCCCTTCAAACCGATTCATCGGCTGCGTCACTTTTTAGTTCAGGTAAAATAGATTTAGTGGTTGT
>CAZTZZ010000038.1:5813-16255 GCA_964617905.1 uncultured Ignavibacteriaceae bacterium
GACATACACACCTTCTTTCGATGTAACACCTTCCAAATTGATTAAAGGGATAATAACTGAAGAGAAGCTTTACGAGTATCCCTACAAATTTAATAATGAGTAAAATTGTAAAGACAAAAGCTGTAGTTCTAAAGAAAATCAATTATGGCGATACGAGCATTATTGTTTCTCTTTTCACGGAAGAATTTGGGAGAATTTCTGCAATGCTTAAGGGCGCAAGAAAATCAAAGTCCAAACAAGGTCTGCTTTTAGATCCTCTCAATTTTATTGAAATAGTCCTTTATAACAAAAGAAACAGGGAAGTCCAACTTGTTTCTTCTGCTGATCTTATCTCTAATTATTCTAATTTAAAGGAAGATATTGTTAAATTAAAATATGCATATACAACTATCGAACTTATTCAGAATTTAACAGGAGAAGAAGAGAAGGATTTAAGACTATTTAAAGGTTTAACTAAGATATTGAAGCTGTACAATACTTCAGATGAATTCTCCGGTGTAATATTCTGCAGGTTCTTTTTATTTCTTATCAAGGAATTGGGTTATCAATTTTCTTTTAAACAATGTGCAATTTGCAAAAGAGCGGACATAAGTAATGAGGACCTTGTTTTTAATTTTGAGAAAGGACTATTATGCTCAAATTGTAAGAAGGATTATTTGTCTGCGATAGAAATTAATCAGGAACTTTTTAACTTTTTCCATTGTCTAAGGAGCAACAAAAAAATTAATAATAATGCTGAAAATTTAAGTTCAAAAGCTGTATATTTTATGGAAACTTATCTAAAATATCACATAAATTCATTCAACGGACTTAAATCTTTAAAGCTTTTTGATTAATAAATTTTAACAATAGATTTTAAAAAAAATAATAGAGGATAGTATGATAAAGCTAAAAAGTATAATAGGCGCATCGGCGTTAATTGTATTGGGCATAATTATGGGAGCTTTATTGGTAACCGGCTTTGGAGTTGTAAGACCAAGTTTCGCAGATGTTACATTGGGAAGCAAAAAAGCGCCGGTCACTTTGGATGCTGACGCAAGTTCTTTTAGCAAGGCATTTATAGAAGTAGCTGAAAAAGTTACTCCGCAGATAGTACAAATTGAAGTAGTATCAAAAAGAAAAGATAACCCTCACGGAAATTTAGTAATACCTTTCGGACCTTTTAACAATATGCCGAAACAACAAAAAGGCTCCGGAAGCGGTATTATTATTTCACCCGACGGATATATAGTTACAAATAATCATGTTGTAAAAAATGCTACTAAAGTTACCGTGGGATTGGGCGATAAAAGGACATTCAGTGCAAAAGTTATCGGTACTGATCCTCTAACTGATCTTGCTGTAATAAAAATTAAAGCAAAAAATTTACCGGCAGCCTTTTTAGGTAACTCGGATGAACTAAAAGTAGGGCAATGGGTTATGGCTATCGGAAATCCTTTATCGCTTGCTTCAACTGTAACAGCGGGAATAGTAAGTGCAATAGGAAGAGGACAACTTGGACTAATTAAAGACAGATACGGTATAGAAAACTATATTCAAACTGACGCTGCAATAAATCCGGGTAACAGCGGCGGAGCTTTGGTAGATTTGTCCGGCGCTGTAATAGGAATTAATACTGCAATTGCTGCTTCAGGCTCAGGAACATATATTGGGTATGGTTTTGCTATACCAATAAATTTAGTAAAAGCTGTAACAAGAGAATTAATAGCCAAAGGTAAAGTCACAAGAGGTTATATTGGTGTGGAAATAAGTGAAGTTGACGACGCTCTTGCTAAGTCAATTGGTTTAGATAAACCCGAGGGGATACTGATACAAAAACTTGTAAAGGGCGGATCTGCAGCAAGTGCAGGGCTAAAAGCAGGTGATGTTATTCTAAAAGTAGATAACAAAGTTGTGAACAGACCTAACGAATTACAAACTTATATTGCCACTAAAACTGCCGGGACAGTAGTTAAATTAACCCTGTTCAGAGATGGGGAAACAATAACTAAAAGTGTAAAATTGAAAGCAAGAGATGACCAGCCCGAAGTTAAAACAGTAAAAAACGGTGATAACAGCGATGAATCAGATGATGCTAATCCTACGCAAATCGAATTTGATAAAATCGGCTTAACCGTACAAAATTTATCTAGACAAGACAAAGAAACATTTAACGTCGACGCAGGAATTTTAATCTCAGATGTAAAACCCTACAGCATAGCAGGTGATCAGAATCTTTCCCGCGGAATAATAATAGTTGAAGCTGATAAAAAGAAAGTTAAAAACGTTCAACAGTTCCAAAAAATACTTGAAAGCAAAAAAGGATCAGCTCTGTTATTAAAAGTTGAAGACCAAAAAGGGAATACGCGTTTTCTTGGTTTGGCTGTTCCCGAAAAATAATCGGTAAATTAAAATCCGTAAATTTAACGCCCGTATTTACGGGCGTTTTTTTATATTTAAACTTTAATAATAAAATAAATATTATGATAAGATATTTAACAGCAGGTGAATCACACGGGAAAGCATTATCAGCTATAGTTGACGGTTTCCCTTCAAATTTGGAAATAGATAAAAAGTATATCGATTTTCATCTTAGAAGAAGGCAAGCAGGTTACGGCAGGGGAGGAAGGATGAAAATTGAAGCCGACCAGGTGGAAATATTATCAGGAATACGGTTCGGTAAAACTCTAGCTTCTCCTATTTCTTTCTTGATTGAAAATAAGGATTGGAAAAATTGGGAAGAAAAAATGTCTGTTAAAAAGACAAAATTTAAAACTGATAAAATCACAATTCCCCGTCCGGGTCATGCTGATTTGGTAGGTGTTACAAAATATAATTTCGATGATATTAGAAATTCAATCGAACGTTCGAGTGCAAGAGAAACTGCAGCAAGGGTCGCTGCTTGTTCTGTTGCGAGAAAATTTTTAGAAGAATTCGGAATAACAATCGGAAGTTATGTTGAAAGCATCGGCGGAGTTTATGCATCATCTGGAATAACAAAAAAACTTTATACAAATAAATTGAGAAAAGATTTTACGGCTTGGAGCCTTTCTGAAAAATCCGATAAAAGTAAGGTGAGAGTATTAGAAAAAAAAGACGAAGAAAAAATTATTAGAAAAATAAAAGCTGCAAAAAAAAGGGGAGATACACTTGGCGGAACTTTTATGGTAGTTGCAACAGGAATACCCGCAGGTTTGGGAAGTTATATGCAATATGACAGGAAACTTGATGCTGATATCGCACAATCCTTTATGTCAATACAAGCTGTAAAAGGTGTTGAGATAGGTCTTGGTTTTGCATCGGCTGATATTTACGGTTCTAATTTTCACGATGAAATTGTTTTAAAAAACAAACAATTTTCCAGAAGAACAAACAGGGCAGGAGGTATTGAGGGCGGTATTTCCACAGGACTACCAATTATAGTTCGAGCTGCTATGAAACCTATTTCAACATTAATGTCACCCATAAAAAGTGTAGACATAAGAACAATGCGGTCTGTGAATGCAAGAAGGGAAAGAAGTGATTTTGTAGCTGTACCGGCTTGTGCAGTTATCGGTGAATCGGTATTAGCATGGAGAATAGCAAAATATTTTCTTTTAAAATTCGGAGGTGACTCAATTGAAGAGACATTAAATAATTTTAATAATTACACGAAAAATTTAAATAATAGATTAATAAGAAATTTTAGAAAATAAAATAAATGATAAATATTAAGACTTTTACTTTTAATCCCTTTGATGAAAATACTTTCGTTCTTTGGTCGGAGAATAATAAAGAAGGAATTGTTGTAGACCCGGGAATGTCAGATAAAGATGAAGAAAAACAGTTTGATGAGTTTATTCAGAAAGAGGAAATCAATTTAAAAAAAATACTTAACACACATTGCCACATTGACCATATACTTGGCTGCAAATATGTAAAAGATAATTATTCTGTAGATTATTTAATTCCTGAAAACGATTTTTTACTTCTTAAACATTACGATAAACAAATGTCGATGGTTGGAGTAGCAATGGAAGAACCTCCAAAGCCTGATAGATTACTTAAAGAAAGTGATAACATTGTTTTAAATAGTTCTGTTATAAATCCTTTGTTGACTCCAGGACATACACCAGGTGAGATGTGTTTTTACTTAGATAAAGAAAATTTTTGCATAACTGGTGATGTTCTCTTTAAAGGAAGTATTGGCAGAACAGACCTTTGGGGGAGTAATACTTCAGCTATTTATAATTCTATTAAAACCAAGTTATTAACATTGGATGACAGCGTTACAATCTATCCCGGACACGGGGTAATTTCTACCATAGGCGAAGAGAGAAATACTAATCCTTTTATATTGGAAATGTTAAGATGAGTTCCTCAAAACAATTGTTAAGTGTTCATTAGGATAGAATATCTATTAAGGGTTTATGTATAATGTTAAATAAATGATTTTCAGAAACTCTTGTTTTTAAAGTTGCTTCAATTTAAAGTCAAAATCATAAATACATTAGAGTTATACTTTATTTTAATAATAGAAGCACTATTGAACAACTTAATTTGAATAACGCTTTGCATATCAATATATTTCAAAAATCAATTAAATCTATTTTATAGTTTTATAACTAATTTTTAATATGTCGCAACAAAAAATATTTTTTCACAACCCCTTTAAACTTCTTTTTTCGTTTCTTCTAATTTGGGCTGTCTTATTTGAATTTGTACTTGTAGCAAATGGCATTCTGCCGAAACCAAGCTCTGCATTTTATGCAGTAAAGGATATCATCAATATTTATCACTTTCTTCCTAATTTATTTTTCTCAGTTGGAGCAATAACGTTCGGATTGTTATTTTCTGTTGTGCTTGTTTTTATATTTAAAAAATTATTGTTGAATAAAACCTTATTCTCAGATATTATTTTTGCCGTTAATAAATTAAAACATTTTATACCCGTAATTATATTAAGTTCGTTTTTAATACTATGGTTTACAGATTCAATTTATACAGAATATATTTTCATTTTTTTAATTGGTTTTGTTTACCTATCGAGTGAAATAATTATTAAAATTGATAAGAAGGACCAAGTTTATTTACTTGCTGCAAAGTCCCTGAAATTACCCGGAAGAATAAGAAATGAAATAAAATTTAAGCAGTTACTTCCGATGCTGGATGATTCATTCTTAAATTTACATTTTATCTTATGGGGCGTAATGCTCACTTTTGAATTTGTTCAAAATCAATGGGGATTCGGGACAATAATTTTCAATTCATTAAAATTCAGAGATATGCCAACTTTATTTGTTGTTTCGTTGGTTATCTACATTCTAATTTCTGCCGGTTATTATATTATTAAATTTCTTTTTAACAGATTTGTATATTGGGAATAATTTTGAAAATAAGCGATTTAAATTATTGCAAAGAATTAAAAAATTTCAATTTGGAAATTGATATCCAACAATGTTCTATTAATTCCTTTATCTGTTATGATAAATCGGCTTCTGCATTGTTAAAAATAGTGGGAAATGTAGAGGATAACTTCGAAGGAACAGTGACTTTTAAGGAGAATTCAAGAACAATTTATATTCCGCAAAAATCGTCTTCTTTCCCCTGGATTAATGTTGAAGAGAATATTAAATATGTTGCAGAAAATTCTGAATACAATGTCGATGTTTATGGAGTTCAAATACAAAATTTAATTGATGATGTCGGATTAACCGGTTATGAAAAACACTTTCCAGATAACAAAAGTTTGGGATTCAGATTCCGAATTTCACTTGCCAGAGTTTTAGCTCTCAAACCATCAATTATTTTAATTGATAATTCATTTGACAAAATGGATGAAGAATCTAAATTTGAACTATATGAGTTATTGAAGAAAGTTTCATCAAAATACAATGTTTCTTTTTTATTGACAACATCAGACTTAAACGAAGCTATATACTTATCTGAAAACCTTTACTTAATGAAAGCCGGTAATTCTGAATTAATTGATAAGATAAATCTGAAGGAAGAATGGGAAAAATTTGTGGATGAAAACAGGGGCAACAGACAAATAAAATTAAAAGAAAAAATATTGAAATTATTTTTACAAAACGATGTAACCAATATCCTGTAATCTTAAACCAAAAGGTAGATAATGGATAAAAAAATTGAAGAACTAAAAAAGAAAAAAGAAAAAGCCAAGTTAGGCGGCGGAAAGGAAAGGATTAAGAAACAGCACGATAAGGGCAAACTTACAGCCCGTGAGAGAATAGAGCTGTTAGTTGACGAAGGAACCTTCGATGAAATTGATATGTTTGTAAAACACCGCGCCAGGTCATTCGGTTTGAATAAACAACATTATCCAGGTGACGGGGTTGTTACAGGACTTGCTCAAATTGACGGCAGACCAATTGCACTTTACAGTCAGGATTTTACAGTCTTCGGCGGCTCACTATCTGAGACTCACGCTGAAAAGATTTTGAAGATAATGGAAATAGCATTAAAAAACGGAATACCCGTGATAGGACTAAATGATTCCGGCGGTGCAAGAATCCAAGAAGGAGTAGTAAGTCTTGGCGGTTATGCAGATATCTTTTTACAAAACACACTTGCCTCCGGAGTTATCCCTCAAATTTCGGCTGTGATGGGTCCTTGCGCAGGAGGTGCTGTTTATTCTCCTGCAATTACCGATTTCATTTTTATGGTGAAAAACACTAGCCATATGTTTGTCACCGGTCCTAATGTTGTTAAAACTGTGACTCATGAAAAAGTGAGTTTTGAAGATCTGGGAGGTGCAGAAACTCACGCAACTAAAAGCGGCGTTGCTCACTTTACTGCTGAAAACGAGGTAGAAACCTTATTAAATATTAGAAAGCTGCTAAGTTTTTTGCCTTTGAATTTTATGGACAGACCTAAAAGCATTCCTTTTGATTTTTCAAAATTGGAGAAAGACGAAAGATTAAATAATTTAATTCCTGAACAGTCGACAAAACCATATGATATGAAAGAAGTAATTTCCTGTTTAGTTGACGATGATGACTTTTTTGAAGTTCATAAAGATTATGCCCAAAATATAATAGTAGGATTTTCTAGAATAGGGGGAATGTCAGTAGGCATTGTGGCTAATCAACCGATGATATTAGCAGGTGTGCTAGATATTGATGCTTCTCTAAAAGGTGCAAGATTCGTCAGATTTTGTGATGCTTTTAATATTCCTCTTTTAGTTCTTGAAGATGTTCCGGGATTTTTACCGGGCACTGCTCAGGAGTGGGGCGGAATTATAAAACACGGAGCTAAACTTCTTTATGCTTTTTGTGAAGCTACAGTTCCAAAAGTTACGGTTATTACGCGAAAAGCATACGGTGGTGCATATGATGTTATGAACTCAAAACACATAAGAGGTGATTTTAATTATGCCTGGCCATCCGCTGAAATTGCTGTAATGGGACCGCAGGGTGCAGTAGAAATTATCTTCAAAAAAGATATTGCAAAAGCAAAAAACCCAAAAACTGAACTAGAAAAAAAATTGGCTGAATATAAAGAGAAATTTACTAATCCCTACATTGCTGCAGAAAGAGGCTTTATTGACGATGTGATTGAGCCTGCAGAAACAAAATTAAAACTAATTAAATCTTTTTCAATGTTAAAAAATAAAGTGGATAAAAATCCTAAGAAAAAACACGGGAATATTCCGTTATAAATAATATTTGTTTTAATCAAAATTTAATATTAAAAATCAGTACTTAATTAATTACTTGATATAAGCCTTATTAACCACTATATTTAACAGTATGTTATATTTACGGAGAATTGATGCTAAATAAGATAACCCCATTTTTCATATTCTTAATTCTTGCTTTTTTCTTAAATTCCTGTTCTTCGGAAAAGGAGATAATTAAAAGCGAAAAGGCTGCTGTTGCCAAACCCAATACAAAAGAAATTATTTCTCAGCTCTTAGAACATGCTCGTCAAGATTATCTAACAGCCCTTGAAAAACAAAAATTTGACAGTACAACTCAAACGGTTAAATATTTTGAATCTGCACTAAAAACAGTCAGCGATCTCAGTTATTATCCGGGAATTGAAGAAAACGATGCTTACACCGAATTGGAAAATTCGATAGTTGACGATTACAAAAATTTTGTGGATAAATTGGATAAGATCCCGGAAAATGTATCTATCTCGGCGTTGGACGAGTGGATGAACAAAGCAGTACCGGAAATAGATATTAAATATAAAACCGATAGAACAAATGTAAAAAGATTCCAACCTTCGGGTTACAATTCTGAAATTCCTTTAGAAATAAATCCTATTGTTCAACAATGGCTGGACTATTTTCAGAACAAGGGGAGCGCTGTAATAAAAAGATGGTTTGAACGTTCAGGCAGATACTTCCCGATGATGGAAAGAATTTTCAGGGAAGAGGGTGTACCGAGACAGCTTTTATATCTCAGTATGGTTGAAAGCGGTTTAAATCCGAGGGCACGTTCCTGGGCAAGAGCTGTTGGAATGTGGCAATTTATAAGAGCAACCGGAAGATTATACGGACTTCATTCTGATTTTTATGTTGATGACAGAAGAAATCCGGAACTTTCAACTAGAGCTGCAGCCAGACATTTGAAAGATTTATATAATGATCTAGGCGATTGGTATTTGGCAATCGGGGCGTATAATTCGGGTATTGGCTGGATAAACAGGGCAAAACGTAATTCCGGCGGTAATGATTTTTGGACAATCAGATGGTTTTTACCCCGGGAAACAAGGAACTACGTTCCGCAATATATTGCAGTCAGTATAATTGCTTCCGGTCCAGAAAAATACGGAGTTAATGATTTAAATTATAAAAAACCGTTTGTTTATGATAAATTTCTTGTAAAAGAAGCTATCGATTTACACTTTCTTGCATCTATTGCAGGCACTTCCGTTAAAACACTGCAAAATATGAATCCTGAACTGACACAGATAAGCACACCTATTGCAAAACGAGGCGGATACTATCTGAAAATTCCAAAGGGTTCACTTAAAAGATTTGCAAAAGGAATGCAGCATATCCCGAAAAGTGCGAGAGTCCATTTCTTATTTCATATTATAAGAAGAGGGGAGACTCTATCCGGTATAGCCTACCGTTACGGTATTTCCACAAGTAAATTAGCCGATGCTAATAATATTTCAAGAAGATCAAGAATTTATGTAGGACATAAATTAAAAATTCCGGTGCTAAATGTTAATAAACAAAACTATACTTATAACCCCGATGTAGAAACAGCTGTTGATACAAATTCACAGCAATACAAAGAATCAAAAATAAATTCGCACGATTTTGCAGTTGATGATGCTCCAAAAATAAACAGGAATTATGTGGTGCCGGAGGGATTTGTACCTGTAAGTTATAATGTAAAAAGAAAGGACAGCTTAATCGGTATTGCGGATCTTTTTGAGGCACGAGTGAGCGATATTAGAAACTGGAATAACATTCCTTACACTTCTTCTGTAATAATAGGACAAAAACTAAAAATATTTGTACCGAAAGAAAGAAAAGATTTTTTTGCTGAACTAAATAAAAAAAATAAGGATACACTTTTTGCCGCAGTTCCGGTAATAAAAAGAAATAAAGGAAGATGGCAGTACCACAGAATAAGATACGGCGAAAGTCTGTCAACAATTGCCGAAAGATATAGAGTTAGAGTTAGAGATATTAAAAAATGGAACAGACTGAGAAGCAGCAGAATTTATGTTGGTAAGCGTTTAAGGATTTACGGATTCGGAAGAAAGTATGTGAGGAAATCAGTTGGCAAAAAAATAGCTTCTAAAAAATACACTCCAAAAGGGAAATACACTTCGTATAAAGTTAAAAGCGGTGATACCATTGGGGAAATAGCTGAAAAAAATAATGTTTCTGTCAGAGATATAAAAAGGTGGAATAATCTTAGGACAAGCAGAATAGTTGCCGGAAAATATCTGAAATTATACGCAGGTAAAACAAAGAAAGTTATTAAGAAAAAAAGTATTAAACCGGCAAAGTCGGAAGATAGAAATGTTATTTACTACACGGTTCACGAAGGCGATGCGATAAGTATAATCGCAGAAAAGTTTGCGGTTTCAAATTCTGATATAAGAAAATGGAACGGACTGAGATCAAATAAGATAAGAATAGGTAAGAAATTAAAAATTGTTTTAGAACCCGAGAGAAAAACTGAAAAGGTTGCCTTAAAAAAAATAAAGAAAGAAAAATCCAAAACCGCTAAGCCTCAAAAAGGAATTTATGTTCTTGTAAAATCCGGTGACACAATCAGCCAGATTGCAGAAAAATATAACGTCTCTTCAAAAGAAATAAGAAAATGGAATAATCTAAAAAGTAATAAAATTGTTGCAGGTAAAAAACTTAATATAATTCCGAGATCAAAATCCGGGATAAAAGAAACTAAGAGCAATAAAACAGTTATTGCTAAAACAAACGGTAAAAAGATTCACATTGTAGGCAACGGAGAATCTCTCTGGACTAT
>CAZTZZ010000038.1:16355-19738 GCA_964617905.1 uncultured Ignavibacteriaceae bacterium
GGGAGAGAAATAAAAACACTTGTAAATAAATTCCAAAACTCCGGGAAGTATTCAGTGGATTTTGATGGAAGGGGATTATCATCCGGAGTGTATTTTTATAAACTTAAAACCAATAATCTATATCTTACAAAAAAGATGTTCTTACTACAATAAATTATAAGCAGAATATGTCGTTATGAAATAGGAAATACAAGCTTTACTTCTTTGTTTCTCACCTTTATATTAAACCTATATTTCTTTAATTTTGTATTCAATTAAAACCTAATTATTTAAACAATTCATATTATTTATTCAGAAGGAAAATTAATGTTACTGAAATCTCAAATATCTGTTTTTATCATATTTATTCTGCTGTTATCGGCACAAAATTCTTTCACACAAACACAAGAAAATAATCCGCCAAATATAAAACAAAGCAAAGAGCAGTTAATTAAAAATAACGCTAAGACAAGACACGAAATTGACAGCCTTAAAATAGTACTGAAAAATCTTGATACTATTTTAAGAAAACATTTAAAAGCTTTGTATGTTTTAAAATACGGAAAGAAAAACGGAGCAAGAGTATCCAACGGAAGCGTTTGGAAAGGGATGACTGAAAATATGCTTAAGGACAGTTGGGGCAAACCCGACAAAATAAATAAGATAAAAAGGAAATGGGGAATTTTTACTCAATGGTATTACGGGGATGTAACCTATTTTTTTAAAAACGGTAGATTAATAGAGTGGGAACAGAAAAAGAAGGATAAAAAGGGCTAAGCATTTTGTTCAAAGTAGGCAAAATAGAAAAAGAAAAAGCGATACTTCTTGCACCGATGGAAGATGTAACGGATATATCCTTCCGTTTAATTTGCAAAGAACTTGGCGCTGATGTAGTTTACACGGAATTTGTAAATGCTGAAGGATTGGTTAGAGCTTCAGAAAAAACTCATAAAAAGTTAGAAGTAATTGAAGACGAGCGTCCGGTAGGAATTCAAATTTACGGGGGAAACACTAAATCAATGGTCGGAGCCGCAAAAATTGCAGAAGAAGAATCCCCGGATTTAATTGACATTAATGCCGGCTGCTGGGTAAAGGGTGTTGTAAAATTAGGCGCAGGTGCGGGACTACTAAAAGACCCCGTTTACATGCAAAACTTAGTAAAAGAAGTTATTGATTCAGTTTCACTTCCGGTTACTGTTAAAACCCGTTTAGGTATTGACAGTAAAAGTATAAAAATTTTAGAAGTCGCAAAAAGACTTGAAGACGCGGGTGCAGCTGCGCTTACAATACACTGTCGCACAAGAGTGATGGGACACAAAGGCGAAGCTAACTGGGAGTGGATTCCAAGAATAAAAGAAGCAGTAAATATTCCGGTTGTACTAAACGGAGATGTCTTAACTCCTCAGGACGTAAAAAGAGCTTTTGAAGAAACAAATGCAGACGGAGTAATGATTGCACGAGGTGCAATCGGCAATCCTTGGATTTTCAAAGAAGCAAAAGAATTATTGAATGACGGATATATCTCTACAAAGATTGACGAAGAATTAAGAATTAAAACTTGTTTAAGACACCTTGAGCTTGCAATAAATGTAAAAGGCGAAAGAAGAGCAATACTCGAACACAGAAAATTTTACACAGGCTATTTACGCGCCCTGCCTAATGTTTCTCAAATTAGAAAAGCGTTGATGGTACCTGTTGATTATAATGAAGTTGAAGATATACTCTTGAAATACTTATCGCACTTACAATCGATGAAAGTAGAAGTTTAATCTATAAATAGATTTTCATAAATAACATAAAATATATTTTGCTAAAAATTACTAAGCTGAAAGCAGCAAAATTAATTTCCACACTATTTATTCCGCAAACATTTACAATACTTGTAATTTCTTTTCTTGCTTTTAAATATGAACAACAATCCGCTCAAAGATGGACGGTAATACTGGTCGCTGTTTTATTCGGATTCAGCTTACAGATTTTAACGTACTTTTATATAATAAAGAAAGAAAATATTAAGTCATTCGATGAGACAAATAAAACAGATAGGGTAATACCGTATTTATCGCAAATTGCTTTATACATAATTGGTTTGTTTTTACTTTTATATTTTGATGTCATCAATTTATTAGTAGTACTTTGGGTTACTTACATTGTAAATATTTTTTCACTTTTACTAATTAATTTTAGATGGAAGATAAGTGCACATTCAATTGCGGTAGGTCAGCATTTTGCAATATTCTTCTTTTTAACTAATCCGCTTTATTGGCTTTTCATTCCTTTGGCAATTGTTATTGGATGGGCAAGAATTGAATTAAAAGTTCACGATAAATTACAGATAATCGGGGGATTTGCTTTAGGATTTATTCTGACTTATCTACAGTTATATATTCTAATGTAAATAGTTTTAAAAGATTTTCGAAATTTTATTATTAGAATATTTTTGAGAGTTTAAATTATAAATTTATATTTAGTTAAACATTTAAATCAATTATGATTATCTACGAAAAACACGAAACTTACTCGATTATTAAACTTAACAATCCTGAAAAAAGAAATGCTTTAAGTCCGGAACTTTTAAGGCAGTTAAAAGAAAAATTAATTGAAATTGAAAATGATAAAACTACAAACAGTTTAATTATTACCGGTGAAGGAAAAAGTTTTTGTGCCGGCGCAGATTTAAAATATTTAAATGAATTAAAAAATAATTCAACAATTGAAAACCAAAAAGACTCCCAAAATCTTGCCGAACTTTTTTTAATTTTATATAATTTTCCAAAGCCGACTATTGCAGCAGTCAACGGTGCTGCAATAGCAGGCGGATGCGGTTTGACAAGTGTATGTGACTTTATTGTTGCAGACAGATTAACTTCTAAGTTCGGATATTCTGAGGTTAAAATAGGATTTATTCCGGCAATAGTTTCTATCTTTATTATCAGGAGAATCGGAGAAGGAAAAGCCAGACAGCTTTTACTTTCCGGTGATATCATAGATGCGAAAGAAGCAAAAGAAATTGGGTTCGTAAATTATATATCCGACGACGTATTAAAATCTTCTATTGAACTTGCTGGAAGATTGAGCACGAATTCTCTTACAAGCATGAAAGAAACAAAATTGATGATAAATAAAATATCAAATTTAAACGTAGAAGAAGCGGTAAACTATTGCATTCAGTTAAACACAATCAGCCGTTCTACGGAAGATTTCAGGAAGGGATTAGAAAAATTTTTAAACAAAAAATAAATTAATAACTAACGTAACCAAAAGAATAAAAATGGCTGACAACGAACTGTGGGACTTGTTGCATAATTCTGAATTGTCATTCTGATTGAAGCGACCTGCCTAACGGAAGGCAGGAGCGGAAAGAAGAATCTCAATCCTGATAATATTGAGACACTTCGCTCCGC
>CAZTZZ010000038.1:19838-23632 GCA_964617905.1 uncultured Ignavibacteriaceae bacterium
TAAAAGTCCCTATAAGTCATAGTTATTAAGAATGGATAAAATTAGAAACATAACTTTTAAATAAGAGATATTATGAGCGAAGAATTAAAAAAATATATCAGAACTGTAAAAGATTTTCCCATTGAAGGAATAATGTTCAGAGACATAACTACATTACTCTTAAATACAGAAGCATCTAAAAAAACGATTGATGAGCTATTCAATTATGCCAAGGATTTAAATATTACAAAAGTAGTAGGAATTGAATCCAGAGGATTTCTGTTTGGGATGATGTTGGCAGAAAAGCTCGGTGTTGGTTTTGTTCCGATAAGAAAACCAGGTAAACTTCCCGCGGAAACAGTATCGATGGAATACGAATTAGAATATGGAACCGATAAAATCGAGATTCACAAAGATGCTGTAAATAAAGGGGACAAAGTACTTTTACACGATGACTTACTGGCAACAGGCGGAACAGCGGAAGCAGCCTGTAAATTAATTGAAAAATTGGGCGGGGAAGTGGTGCAAGTTTCTTTTATAGTTGAACTTTCGTTTTTAAATGGGAGAGAACATCTGAAAAATTATGATGTGAAAGCATTGGTAGATTATAAGAGTGAATAAAAACTAAAAATAATTACAACAACTTTCCGTCTTTCATCTCAAAAACTTTATCAGCAAGATTCACAAGCTCACGGTTGTGAGTTACTATAACCAATGCCTTTTTGTATTTATCACGTAATTCCAAAAAAATCTTATGAATTGCTTCGCTGTTTACAGTGTCTAAATTACCGGTCGGTTCATCCGCGAAAACAATATCGGGATCATTAGCCAACGCTCTTGCAATAGCAACGCGCTGCTGCTCTCCGCCGGAAAGCTCTGCGGGTTTATGATCTGCCCTTCCGCTTAATCCGACAAGCTCGAGCAACTCTTTAGCTTTAAACTGTGCTTTTTTTATGGGTTCGTTTTTAATTAACTGAGGAATAAAAATGTTTTCTTCTGCCGTAAATTCAGGAAGCAGATGATGAAATTGAAAAATAAGTCCGATGTTTCTATTTCTAAAACTTGAAAGTTTCTTCTCATCAAATTCAAAAATATTTTTATTGTTGTAAAAAACTTTACCTTTGTCGGGAGTATCCAAGCCTGCTAAAATATGCAGCAAAGTACTTTTTCCTGCACCGGAGGCACCTACTATCACAGTTATTTTGTTCTTTTCTATCTCTAATGAAATTGATTTAAGAACATCTAATTTCAAATCTCTTTTATTAAAATAAGATTTGGAGAGATTTACGGCATTTATTTCTGTTGTTTTTTCCATAAAAATATTTTTAGTTAAAATGAAATTTTATTCCCATTTGATTGCCTGCAATGGATTAACTTTTGCTGCTCTTTTTGCCGGGAAATAAGACGCAAAATATGAAAGTAGTAATGATATTATTGTAATTATAACAGAGTCAATCACTTTTAACTGAATAGGGAGTGCATCAATTTTATACTGAGACGGATCGAGCGGATAAATTTTATAATTTATTTGCAGGAAACAAATAAGATAACCAAGCGCCAATCCTGCTACTGTTCCTATAATTCCGATAAGTAACCCTTCGTACATAAAAATTCTTTTGGTTGATTTCTCCGTGGCTCCCATTGAACGCAAAATTCCGATGTCTCTTTTCTTTTGTATCACGGACATTGTAAGTGAACCCAAAATATTAAAAGTAGCAACCGCAATAATTAATGACAAAATTAAATAGGCAACAAGTTTCTCAATCTGCATTACAGTGTATAAATCTTTGTGGAAATCATACCAAGTGTTTATGCTGAAATTTTTTTCGCCTAACAGGGATAGCAATTTATCTTTGATATCAAAAGCTTTTGAAATATCTGTCAGCCCGATATCGAAACCTTCAAAAGTATTTTTAAAACCCAGCAATTTTTGTGCTGTTTTAATATCGGTAAAAATATACTCAGCATCGTATTTGTTATTCTTTGAACTATAAATACCGCTAACAATAAACTTTTTGGTATTCGGAAGTGAATAATTAACTATTGATTTTTCAATTCCTGAAGGTGAAATAATTGAAATCGTATCACCGACAATTGTCTGTAACCTGTCTGCAAGGGGTAAACCAAGTACTGCCATTGGCAGTTGCCCGTTTTTTTCAAGATTATATTTGCCGAAAATTATTTTAGATTTAATTTCGTATATCTTTTTTCCTTTATCTGTTTGAATTCCTTTCAAATTTATAACCTGCGTAAGACCGTCGCGGTAAGCAAGAGCTTTCCCACTTACAAATGAAGCATATCCCGTAACATCATTTATATTATTTATTTCTTTTTCGAATTTATGTGCACTTTTATTAAAATCATTGGATATAATTCTGACTTGCAGATGAGGGTCAAAGCTTACCAAATATGAAGTTACAAGCGAACCGAAACCGTTAAAAACAGAGATTACAACAATAAGAGCCGCGACTCCAATCATTATTCCCAAGGTGGAAAGAATTGATATAATAGAAATGAAATTCAATTTGTTCTTTGAAATAACGTAACGGTTTGATATAAATCTTTCAAATTTCATCAGTTGAATCTCAATGTTTTTACCGGGTCAATTTTAGATGCTACATAACTGGGAATAACCGAAGATGCTGTGCAAAGTAAAAGCGTTACAAATGAAACCCCGAGAAATATAAAAGGGGATAATTGTATGGGAACTGATGACATTAAATAAACCGAAGAGGGAATTGAAATTATATTAAATTGCTGTTGGAGATATGCCAATAAAAATGCAAGCAAGTTACCCAGCACTATTCCGAAAAATGAAAGTATTATTCCGTTGTAAAGGAATATATTAATAATTTGTCTTCTGTTTGCACCAATCGAGCGTAACACACCAAGAGCTGAAGTCTTTTCTAAAACTAATATCAATAATGTGCCGATAATGTTGAATACGGCTACAAGAATTATGAGCGCTAAAATAATCGGGATCGGCTTTTTCTGGAGCGCAATCCATGTGAATATATTTCTATGAGTTTGATAAATTGTTCTAATTCTGTTTGGATATCTTAGATTCTTTTTAATTGTGTTTCCAACTTGTTCAATTTGTTTTACGTCTTTTAGTCTTATATCAATTCCGGAAATTTTTGCGTTTATGTTAAAAAGATTTTGTGCGTCATTTAACCGAACGTATATAATTAAATCATCGTAGGCTGACATCCCGCTTTCATAAATTCCTGTTATAATAAATTTTTGTATATTCGGCGGGTTATCAGGTGCTGGAAGTTTGTCGTTGCTAAGTGCAAACAGTGTTATTTTATCTCCTAATTTAACGAGTAACTTTTCAGCTAATTTTTTACCAATAATAACATTATTTTCACCTTTACCGGAAAGAAATTTACCTTTAATTATATCGTTTCTAATACCATTCCAGTTATCTTCTAATCTTATTCCTTTAACCGTTACACCTTCTTTTCTCTTATTTTTGCTAATAATTGCCAATTGCGATAAAAAAGGTATAATTGATTTATACTTTGGTGATATTATATTTTTAATCTTTTCCAATTCTTTTTTGTATTCCGGAATTATTCCGGTATAGGAAGTTATTTGGATGTGGGAATCGAAATCCATCACTTTATTTGTTATTGTGTTTTCAAAGCCACTCAAAATGCTTAATGCCAATATTAAAGTTGCTACACCCAGTGCAATACCGAGAACAGTAATAGCAGATATAAATGAAATAAATTTAGTTTCTTTTCGAGAAAAAATATATTTTTTAGCAATGAAAAAAGGAAATGACATTTTAATAAATATTTATATTATTA
>CAZTZZ010000039.1:0-15636 GCA_964617905.1 uncultured Ignavibacteriaceae bacterium
CTAATTATTTGTACAGTTGTTTTTGTCCTGGGCACTCTTCCGTAAAGGGCAGTTAAATTAAATCCAAAATATCTTGATGCTTTATTTAAAACAAAAAAGTTTTTAGATTATGTGAATGAAAAAGCAAGTGGCGGAGTAAGAATGAATTTCAAAATTGAACATATGCATGATTGGCAAATCCCGCTCCCACCGCTTGAAATCCAAAATGATATTGTAGAAAAAATTGAAAAACAAAAGCAGATTATTGAAGGTGCGGAGAAGATTGAGGGGAATTGGAAACCAATGTACCCAACTGACAATTGTGCACATAAAAAATTAGGAGATGTTATAGAGCTTCAGAGAGGATATGATTTACCTAAATATAAGTTTCAAACAGGAAATGTACCCGTTATGGGATCAAATGGTGTAATAGGTTATCATAATATCGTTAAATATGTTGCACCAGGAGTTATTACTGGAAGAAGTGGAACAATCGGTAAAGTTCATTTCATAGAAACAGATTATTGGCCTCACAACACGAGTCTTTTTGTAAAAAACTTTAAAGGTAATGAACCAAAATTTATTTATTATCTTCTTCAATCTATTAACTTAAAAGATTTAGCAGATAACACAACGGCTGTTCCATCGTTAGATAGAAAAAATGCTTATTTATTAGATGTTTTAATTCCCCTCTCGAAACCCAACGCGAAATTGTAAAGAAATTAGACAAGCAAATGGAAGCCTTGGAAGGTGTGCGACTTTTAAAATACGAAGCCCAAAAACGCATTGAAGAAATTTTAGCGGGAGTTTGGGGAGAGTAAAGTTTATTATTATGATTAAGAAAATTTCAAAACTCAAATATTTTGGTTGTTTCTCAAGTTTTACTCAAGAGAAAGATTTTCAATATGGCGATAATAATTGCAATATTATCTTTGGTTTCAATGGCTCAGGAAAAACCACAATTTCAAATGCGCTCTCCTTTTTTGCTGATAATTCATTTATTGCCGAAGAAGAGAAAAAAGAAATTTTTGACGATATAATAAATGTCGATGATTCTGTTGTTGAAATTGAACTTAATGACGGAAACAAAAGTAAATATCCAAATTCAAATCATCCTCGCAGTAAAGAAATATACATTTTCAACTCTCATTTTATTTCTACTCATGTTTTTAATGGCACCAAGGGAAAAATTAAAAAGTTTTCCAACAACAGCGGTGAAATTAAGAACAAAGAAATTGATAGGATTAATGAAGAAATAGAAAAGATTACAAAAGAGAAAAAGAATCTTGAAGATGAAAACAAAAAATTAGACAGCAAGCATAAAGAAATTACTAAAATAAGAAGTAAAAATTTTGCTAATTCACTAACTGATAAAAATAAAATTATTCAGGCTCAAAATCTACTTTCAGTATCATTGCCGACAAAAACCATTGATGAATTAGAAAAAGAATTAGCAAATCTTGTTGCTGATTATGAATTGAGTAAAAAACAAGATGATTTAAAGTCTGATTTGGAAGTTCTTAAGCAAATAGATTTTAGTAAAAACATAGAATTAGATTTTATAGAAATTGATGACCTTTTATCAAAAAATATTCAGCAACTTTCCAAAGATGTTTTAGAGAAGAAAATTAAAGAAATACAGAATCTTTTTGAAGATGAACAATATAAACAAAGCGCTGAGAGATGGTTTAAATACGGTAAAGATGTTTTAAAACAAATTGATAAAAAATCTCCTAAAATTTGTCCAATCTGTGATACGGATATTACTCATAAATTTGAAAAATTACTTACAGATTATGAAGAGTATTTTGATGTTACATACAATAATTTTATTAAAGATTTAAATACGAATATAGAAGAATTAAAAACATATATTAGCTTAGTAGAAAAATATGAGTTGAATTCAGGAAAACTGGAGATCTTATTTAATAGATACAAAAGATACAAAAATCTATTATCCAATTTATTTTTTGAAAAATATGATTTTACTCAAATTAAAACTGATTTAGAAGAACTTAAAACAAATCTTGAAGCAAAAAATAATAATATTCAAAAAACTTTTAGTAAGCCGGCAAATATTGAAAATAATATTCAGAAATTAAATACAACAATCTCAAAGCTTGAAACATTACAAAAATCTATTATTACAGTGTTGGAATCCAAAGAGCTTGACACACATACCATTGAAGGACAAATAAGAGAAAAATACAAGAGCATTATAATTCTTGAATTTAATCAAACCGATAAACAAGGAACATTATCAGTATATAAAAATAATAATGACAAAATATCTGTAATAGAAAAAACAAAGCTACTTGAATTAAAAAATAATCTATCCAATGAATTAAAGAAAATTAAAGCTGAATCAAAAAGTATCTCTTACTATTTAGAAAAAATGGGAATAACTCATTTTGATATAGATATTAACGAAGAGCAGGAAGATGAAAATATTATTATAAGGTATAAAAACGTAATAAATGAAAAATACAAACTGGAAAATTCGTTAAGTGATGGAGAAAAAACAGCTTTAGCGTTTGCATATTTTCTTAGTAAATTTGAAAATGAGGTAAACACAGAAGATAAAATCAACAAATCTGTTGTCATTATTGATGATCCAATTTCCAGCTTGGACCAAAATAGGCTTTATAGTACCGCATATTTAATTCATGAAAGATTTGAGAAAATAAAACAACTCATTGTTTTAAGTCATAATTTCTTATTCTTAAAATATTTTAAATCATTATCTAAAAAATCAAAGTGTTTTTTCTTGGATAAAAATAAGATTACAATACTTCCTGAAGAATTAAGAAATTTTGAAACCCCCTATTTTTATATGCTGAAAAGTTTACTTGATTTTAAAGATGGAGAGATTGGATACAACAAAGTTAAAAAATATTTACCAAATTATATTCGTAGAATACTGGAAACTTTTTTATCATTTAAATTTTCAATGATAAATAGTAAAAATAGTAAATTTAGGAGTCCCGGTTTGTTAGAGTTTGAGAACAGCATTAAACAAACCGACTTAGATGATAAAAACAAAAAAGATATAATTGAAAAAATATCAAAAATTAACTCAATTTGCGATGCACATTCACATGGAAATGCACACCATACAGAAGAAAATTTTTATATTACAGAAAGTGATTTAAAAACACTCACAAAAAATGCAGTAGATATTATTGAAACAATGGATAAATTGCATAAAACATCTTTTGTTATTAAGAATAATGAGTTTTGAGCTTCGGTTATACACTCCTTAATCCCCTTATCCTTCGCCCTAAACAGAAAAATATAATTTAGCCACATATAATAAAAAACTATTGTAAAACAAAATTGCTAAATTGAAAAATTAATTTAATAGCGGAAAATTATGGCTACTTTAGTCCACAACAGAAGCATAGCCAACCCGTTATAAATAAAACCATTATTTACTATTCTGTAATTTGAGATATGGAAATTGAAATAAGAAAAATTATAAAGTTAAAAGGTTACAACAATGGTTAGATTATGAACTGTCTACATCGGTTCTTTTACTTCTAAGTTGGTTTTGGGGAATTACTATTCTGCTGATGACAATTGCCGCTATTTTATTTACACCTTTTATGTTAAGAATTCTTTTTTTAGAAAAAAGATATGGCTGGATAATTTTTTTCATAGTAATTGTGATTATCCCAACAATTAGTATATTCTTTTAGGAAATGATTCTACCTTCAAATTTGTTTTAGAACTAATACCATTGGCATTCTTTTACTTTTATTGTTTTATTCTAAAGTTAACCATTAGAGATTGGATGGACTAAAATGTTTTCAAATGCAATTGTTCGAAAACCTGGAAGAAGTATGATTAATGGATTAACCAAAGCAAATTTGGGAATACCAAATTATCATAAAGCTGTTCAACAACACGATTTTTATGTTTCTACATTAAAAAATTGCGGAATAAAAGTAATGGAATTGGATGCAGATGAAAATTTTCCGGATTCCACATTTGTTGAAGATACGGCTTTACTGACTCCCCACTGTGCACTTATTACCAATCCGGGTGCACCGTCACGGAGGGGAGAAATCATTGATATAAAAAAAGTAGTAAAAGAATACTATTCAGATGTTGAAGAATTACAATCTCCCGGAACAGTTGAAGCAGGTGATATAATGATGGTTGGCAATCATTATTATATTGGTTTATCAGAACGAACTAATCTTAATGGTGCCGAACAAGTCATAAGCATTTTAAATAAATACGGTATGAGCGGCTCGGTAATAAAACTGGAAAAAGTACTTCATTTAAAAACAGGATTGTCCTATTTAGAGAATAACAATTTAGTTGCTTGCGGTGAATTTTTATCTAATACGGAATTTAAAAAGTTTAATATTATTGAAATCCCAAAAGAAGAAAGTTATGCTGCCAATTGCGTTTGGATAAATAATAAAGTTTTAATTCCCAAAGGTTATACAAAAGCAAAACAAAAAATTATTGATGCCGGATACACTGTGATTGAAATTGATGTATCTGAATTCCGTAAATTGGATGGCGGATTGAGTTGTCTATCATTGAGATTTTAGTAAGAACAGTCTAATTATTTCTTTAATTTATTATCCCCAGTTACTTTAAAGCAAAAAACTGATTCCCTCAACCTCATAAAAAGCTTAACTATATGTGTTCAAGACTAATTTTTGATAAGTTTTAAATTATTTTTTTAAATCGGGTAAAAAAGTCTTGTTTTATCCAACATTTTTATTTATTTTTAATCAGAGCGATAAATCTGATTTTAATTTTGTTTCTTCTTAAACAGGAATAAAAATGAAAATATTTAAAAATATTCACAAGCGATTTCGTACAATCCTCCCTATTTTATTACTTTTTACTTTTATTATTAATACAAATATTTTTTCTCAAAATACAGGTGAAAAAATATTCTTATCAGTTTGCAGGGCTTGTCATACAATAGGACAAGGCAGATTAGTCGGCCCTGATTTGGCAAATATTCAAAACAAACTTGAAGAAGGATGGATAATTAAATTTGTTAAATCATCTCAAACGATGGTTAAAAGCGGTGACAAAGAAGCCGTTAAAATATTCAACGAATTTAATAAAATGATAATGCCCGACCAGGCGCTTTCGGATGCGCAAATAATAAGCGTAATAAATTACATTAAGGAAAAAAGTCCGAAAGGAACAGATGCCAAAAAGGCTGCATCTCCCAAATTCACTTTAACTAATAGTTTGGGCTTTGATTTGGATAAGGCGGGAAAAGACGAATACGGTATCGGGTTAAAATATTTTACAGGTGAGAAAAGATTTATGAACAGCGGACCGGCCTGTATTTCTTGCCACAATGTTGTTAACGACAAACTAATCGGCGGCGGTAAATTATCTAAAGATTTAACAAATGCCTTTTCGAGGTTAAATGCCGCCGGTGTGGATGCAATATTAAAGAGTCCTCCCTTCCCAATTATGCGTACAGCTTTTAACGAAAAGGAATTAACAGAAGATGAAAGATATTATTTGCTTGCATTTCTAAAAATGGCAGATTACGACTCGATTTATCAACATCCTATAAACTATAACAATAAATTTATTTACAGCAGCGTTGTTGGAATAATTTTACTTTTAGGATTTTTCGGTGTTGTTTGGTTCGGAAGGAAAAAAGGCACTGTTAAAAAAGATATTTTCAAGAGACAGTTAAAGTAAAAATAATTATTAATTAAAAATATAAGAATATTATTATGAGTTGGATTCAAGATTTAATTTCACCCGAAACCCGTCAATGGGAAGAATTTTACAGGAACAGATTTCAGCACGATAAAATTGTAAGAAGTACTCACGGTGTAAACTGTACGGGCGGTTGCTCCTGGCAAATACATGTGAAAGATGGTATTGTAGTTTGGGAAACTCAGCAATTAGACTATCCCCTTTTAGAAAACAGTCTACCACCTTATGAACCGAGAGGCTGCCAAAGAGGTATTTCATTTTCTTGGTATTTATACAGTCCACTTCGCATAAAATATCCGTTGATAAGAGGAACTCTTTTAGATTTATACAGAGAAGAAAAAAAGAAAACTGGTGACCCTCTCGAAGCTTGGGAAAATTTACAAAACAATAAAGAGAAAAGAACTGAATATCAAAAAGCAAGAGGTAAAGGGGGTTTTAGACGAGCAAGCTGGGATGAAGTTTTAGAGATAATGGCAGCGGCAAATATTTACACCGCAAAAAAATACGGTCCGGACAGAGTAATTGGATTCTCCCCTATTCCTGCAATGTCAATGTTAAGTTATGCGGCAGGAGGAAGGTTTTTACAACTCTTTGGTGGTGTAAATCTTAGTTTTTATGATTGGTATTGTGATCTGCCGAATGCTTCACCTGAAATTTGGGGAGAACAGACTGATGTAGCGGAAAGTGCCGATTGGTACAACGCTAAATTTGTTGCAGTGATGGGCTCAAATTTAAATATGACAAGAACACCCGACACTCATTTTTTTGCAGAATCCAGGCACAACGGTACAAAAGCTGTTGTCTTTTCCCCCGACTTTTCTCAAGTATCTAAATATGCCGATCAATGGATGCCCCTGCATGCAGGTAGTGACGGTGCTTTTTGGATGGCTGTAACTCACGTTATTTTAAAAGAATTCCATCACGAAAAACAAACACCTTATTTCCTAAACTACACGAAACAATACACCGATTCACCTTATTTAGTTGAATTGGTAAAAGACGGAGATAATTATACTCCCGGAAAATTACTTCGTGCAAACAGAGTTGAAAAATATAAAGATATAGAAAACGGCGACTGGAAATTCTTAAATATAGATGAAGAATCAGGCAATCTTGTAATTCCGAAAGGAAGTGTCGGTCACCGTTGGGAAAAAGAAGGCGGCAACTGGAATTTAAAAATGGAAAATGCGGATGACAACTCACAATTCAATCCTTTACTTACATTAATTGATAAAAATGATGAAGTACTGCAGGTTGAGTTTACAGAATTCGGTTTGGATAAAAAATCACTTAGAGGTGTTCCGGTTAAACATATTGAAACAGTTGAAGGCAAAAAAATTACAGTAGCTACCGTTTACGATATTACAATGGGACAATACGGAGTTGACAGGGGTATTGAAGGCGATTATCCGAAAGATTATAAAGATAAAGACGCATCTTACACTCCTGCTTGGCAGGAAATTTTTACTGGAGTTGACAGCAAATCGGTTATTCAATTTGCAAGAGAATGGGCTAAGACAGCCGAAGCTACGGAAGGAAAATGTATGATAATTATTGGTGCGGGAATAAACCACTGGTATCACAATAATTTAATTTATCGCGCAGGAATTATGGCATTAATGTTAACAGGCTGCGTGGGTAAAAACGGCGGCGGACTTAACCATTATGTAGGCCAAGAAAAGCTTGCACCTGCCGATTCCTGGGGTCCGATTGCTTTTGCCAAAGATTGGGTTGGCGCTGTAAGACTTCAGCAAACACCAATCTGGCATTACATTAATACATGCCAGTACAGATACGACGGTCATTTTTCAGAATATAACAAAACTCCAGATAACGAATGGACACAGGGACATAACGCCGATAAAATATTCAAATCAGTAAGAATGGGATGGATGCCTTTTTATCCGCAATTTAACGAAAATCCTTTGGAACTTTGCAAAGAAGCAATGAGCCAAGGCGCAAAAAATGATGATGAAATAAAAGAATATGTTGTTGAAAAATTAAAATCGAAAGAACTAAAATATTCAGTATCTGACCCGGATGCTGATGAAAACTTCCCCAGAACTTGGTATATCTGGCGTGGTAATGCAATCTCCGGCAGTATGAAGGGGCACGAATATTTATTGAAACATTATTTAGGTACTCATTCGAATGCAATAGCTAAAGATATTGAAGATGAAAAGACTAAAGAAGTTAAATGGCACGAAGTTGCACCCAAAGGAAAAATGGATCTTGTTGTCGACCTTAACTTCAGGATGGATTCATCGGCTTTATATTCCGACATAGTTTTACCGGCAGCATCGTGGTATGAAAAAGCAGACCTTAACAGTACCGATATGCATTCGTTTATCCATCCGCTTTCTGCAGCAATTCCTCCTGTTTGGGAAGCAAAAACAGACTGGCAGATATTCAAGGAAATTGCAAAAGCTACAAGCGAACTTGCAAAAGAACATTTTGCAGAGCCTGTAAAAGATGTTGTTTCTTTACCATTGGGTCATGACTCTGCAGATGAAATTTCACAAACTTCTGTAAAGGATTGGTACAATGATGAATGCGAAGCCATACCGGGAAAAACAATGCACAAACTTGCAATAGTTGAAAGAGATTACACAAAACTTTATGATAAGTTTATTTCACTAGGTGAAAATGTTAGAAACAACGGACTAGGCGCACACGGAAACCACTACAATTGTGAGGATGAATATGATAAAATGCTTGACTCCCCAGATAATCACGTTGAAAAAATAGGCGATAAAATTTACCCATCCATAAAAGAAGATGAATGGGCAGCAAATGCAGTTCTAAAACTTTCTTCATTGACAAACGGTGAAATGACCGTACGTGCTTATAAAAATATTGAAAAGAAAACCGGACTTGTTCTTTCCGATATTGCAGAAGGAAGTAAAGATGTAAGATTGGATTACAAAGCTTTGCAGGCGCAACCAAGAAGATACAATACTTCCCCAATTTGGTCTGGACTTATGAATGACGGAAGAGCATACTCGGCATATACTTATAATGTTGAAAGATTAGTCCCTTGGAGAACCCTCACAGGCAGGCAACACTTATATTTGGATCACGAAATGTATATAGCATTTGGTGAAAGTCTGCCTACTTATAAACCCTCGCCAAAACCGGAAGTATACGGGGACCTTAGAGAGACATTAAAAGAAGGAAAAGCAAAAATATTCAATTGTTTAACTCCCCACGGTAAATGGCATATTCACACAACTTACGGAGATAATATAAGAATGCTCACTCTTTCAAGAGGATGTGAGCCTGTTTGGATTAACGAAGAAGATGCAGTTGAACTTAATATTCAAGATAACGACTGGGTAGAAGTTTTTAACGACCACGGTGTTTATTGCGCAAGAGCAGTTGTAAGTAACAGAATACCAAAGGGCGTTACAATTGTTTATCACGCAGTTGAAAGGACGGTTGGAATTCCTAAATCACAGGTAAGAGGAAACAAACGTGCGGGCGGCAATAACAGTTTTACCCGTACACATTTAAAACCAAATTTCCTTGCCGGTGGTTACGGACAATTTTCATACGGATTTAATTATTGGGGACCATCTGCACCGAACAGAGATACACACGTAGTAATAAAGAAAATGGACAAGGTTGTTTTTTAACAGTTAAACCGCTGAAGCGGTTAAGTAAATTATGATATTAGGATTAACCCCCGACTTAAGTCGGGGGTTAGTAAAGAAAGAATAAAACATATAAACTGTTTTAACAGTTATTAAAGAATATAATAATAATGATGGATTAATAATTATGGATGTACGATCACAAGTTTCAATGTTGTTTCACCTTGACAAATGTATAGGATGCCATACTTGCTCAATTGCATGTAAAAATATTTGGACAGACAGAAAAGGCGCCGAATATATGTGGTGGAACAATGTGGAGACAAAACCCGGAACAGGCTATCCTACTAAATGGGAAGACCAGGAAACATACAAAGGCGGTTGGGAAAAAATTGAAGGTGCAGGCGGCATAGAGCTAAGAGGAGCAGGCAAATTCAAAGGATTGAAGAATATTTTTCACAACCCTCATCTTCCTGTTATGGATGATTATTATGAACCCTGGACTTACAAATATTCTAACCTAATAGAATCCCCTGCTCAAGACGATCAACCCACTGCAAGACCTGTTTCCTTAGTAACAGGAAAACCGATTGATGTTAAAGCAGGTCCGAACTGGGACGATGATTTAAGCGGTACACCTGATTACGCAAGAAAAGACCCAAACTTGGAAAATCTATCGCCAGCAGAACGAGATGCAATGTTTCAACTGGAACAAATGGCATTCTTTTATCTTCCGAGAATTTGCAACCATTGTTTGAATCCCGCTTGCGTGGCTTCGTGTCCTTCGGGTGCAATTTACAAACGCGGAGAAGACGGGGTTGTGCTAATAAACCAAAAAGTCTGCCGTGCGTGGAGAATGTGCGTTACGGCTTGTCCGTACAAAAAAACATATTACAATTGGAGTACCGGAAAATCTGAAAAATGTATTTTGTGCTACCCAAGGTTGGAAGCCGGAGTAGCTCCTGCCTGTATGCATTCCTGCGTAGGAAGAATCAGATATCTCGGTGTAATGCTTTACGATGCTGATAAAATTAAGAATGTTGCAATGGCTGATGAAAAAGATCTTGTTCAAAGTCAATTGGATATCATTTTAGATCCGAATGATCCAGAAGTAATAGAATCTGCTAAGGCTAACGGAATTGCCGATTCAACAATTCATTCGGCACAGAATTCCCCCGTTTATAAATTTGTAAAAGAATGGGGATTGGCTTTACCGCTTCATCCTGAATTCAGAACTATGCCGATGCTGTTTTACGTTCCACCGATGCTTCCGGTAATGGCTTCACTCAGCGCAGTAAAAAATGAGAAACAAAATAATAAATTAGATCCTATCGCTAAAAAATGGGATGACGACTGGCTCTACGATACATCGACCGAGGAACTTTGGGGAACAATTGACGACGCAAGATTTCCGCTGCAGTATATGGCAAATCTATTCAGTGCGGGAGATACTAAGAAAGTATCAAAAATATTAAAGAAAATGATGGCTGTAAGAATTCACAGAAGAGGTGTTACGGTCGGCGACCTTGGAGATGAAAAAGTAAAAGCCGCATTAAAAGATGCGGGATTAACTGCTGAGGAAGCAGATGCTATTTACTACCTGACTTCATTGGCAAGATTTGATGACAGATTTGTAATTCCGGCGTCACACAGAGAGCAGGCAATTGAAATGTTGGAAGACACTGCTGATGTTAAAGGATCGACCGGATTCGGATTTAAAGAAAGACCCGCAAGAGGTATATAATAATATGAAAAACAAAAATCTAAATCATTACAAAGAATTAGCAAATATAATTGATTTCCCTCGTCCCAGCTACTTTAACAAAGTAAAAGAAGCTGAGGGTTTATTAAATAGCTATGGATCTGAAACTCTTACAATCTTAAATGAGTTTACTTATTTCCTTAATATAACTCCGCCTGAAAAAGTGGAAGAATTATATCTCCGTACTTTTGATATCCAAGCCGTTACCACTCTGGATATCGGTTATGTGCTTTTCGGTGACGACTACAAAAGAGGTGAACTGTTAGTAAATCTAAGTAAAGAGCATCACAAAGCAGGTAATGACTGTGGTAATGAACTTGCCGATAATTTACCGAATTTATTGAGACTTTTATCACTGCTCACCGATGAAGAAATTAAAAACGAGTTAGTCGGAATAATTATTCTCCCCGCACTCGCAAAAATTATTAAAGAGTTCGAAGTAAAAAATATAGATATGAAGAATAATGTTTACAAGAGAAAATATAAAACTTTAATCGAACAGCCGGAAAGTTACGGAAGAATGTTTTTGAAACCTTTGCTTGTAATACAAAAAGTATTAGAAGAAGATTTCGATTCAACTTTAGTACTTGAAGAACAAAATGATTCCAGTTTTACGGATTCAATTATAACAGAAATTAAAATTGATTAACAAAAAATAATAACAAAATGGAAACACTTTATAACTTCCTTTTTATTGCTTTGCCTTATGTGGCTTTAACTGTATTCTTAATCGGTACTATCTACCGCTATAAAGGCACTAAATTTAAATTCTCGTCTCTATCATCTCAATTTTTAGAGGGACGAAAACTTTTCTGGGGTTCGGTTCCGTTTCACTACGGAATATTATTCCTTTTCTTCGGTCACCTTATCGCATTTTTAATCCCGGGTACAGTAATAGCCTGGAATAGTGAGCCATTACGATTGGTAATATTAGAAGTAACAGGATTTGTTTTCGGTCTAAGTGCCTTGGTAGGTATGTTGAATCTCTTTTTTAGAAGAAATACTGACGAAAGAATTAGAATTGTTACAAGCAAAATGGATTTAATTATTGAAATTTTAATCATCGCACAAATTGTTTTAGGACTTTGGATTGCGTATGGTTTCCGCTGGGGTTCATCATGGTTTTCAGCCGTTTTATCCCCGTATCTTTGGTCAGTTTTTCATTTGAATCCTAATATTGAAGCTGTATCAACAATGCCGCTTATAATTCAATTGCACATATCACTTGCATTTGTAATTGTGCTTCTCATACCATTTACAAGATTGGTTCACCTTTTAGTCCCACCGCTCCACTATTTGTGGAGACCTTATCAGAGAGTAATATGGAATTGGGACAGGAAAAAAGTAAGAAACCCAAATGAACCCTGGAGGGTTACAAAATCACAGAATAATTAGAAATAAATTATAATAATCAAATACTAACAATTAATATTTAAAAGAAAAAAATATGGAAGCAACAGTTACAAAAAAAGCTCACAGAATGTTATTCTTCAACACGCTTGCATTTACAATTTGTTTTGCAGCTTGGATGTTGAACGGTGTTTTGGTCACATTTTTAGTAGATAATCAAGTATTTAATTGGGGACCGATAGAGATTGGATGGTTAATGGGAATCCCCGTACTTGCCGGTGCTATTTTCAGATTGCCTGCCGGAATGTTAACGGATAAATACGGCGGTAAACCTGTTTATGGCGCACTGCTAATTTTCTGTGCAATCCCAATGTTTCTACTTTCTTACGCAAACAGTTTCTTTTGGTTTGCGCTTGCAAGTTTCGGCTTTGGATTAACGGGAATAAGTTTCGCAATAGGAATTGCATATACTTCAGTATGGTATCCAAAACATTGGCAGGGTAGAGCACTTGGAATATTCGGTGCGGGAAATGCAGGAGCTGCACTTACAACATTACTTGCACCTTCAATTTTAAAAAGCCTTACAAACAACGGCGCAAATATTGAAGGATGGAGAAATTTACCAATCATTTATGCCG
The DNA here is from genome assembly GCA_964617905.1 of uncultured Ignavibacteriaceae bacterium. Taxonomy (GTDB): domain Bacteria; phylum Bacteroidota; class Ignavibacteria; order Ignavibacteriales; family Ignavibacteriaceae. The sequence goes on from CAZTZZ010000039.1 coordinate 13,038, forward strand.
TTGCACTTTTAGCAATGGGTATTGTTTTTTTGTTGTTTACTGAAAATAAAAAACCTGTAAGTTCAAATAAAACAACTAAACAAATGCTAAGTACATTAAAGGATATACGTGTTTGGAGATTTGGATTGTACTATTTTCTTGTTTTCGGATGCTTTGTTGCATTTTCACAATGGTTGGTTCCCTATTTTGTAAATGTTTACTACCTACCACTTGTAACTGCAGGAATTTTCGCTGCATTGTTCAGTTTTCCTTCAGGTGTAATTAGAGCTGTCGGGGGATGGATGTCAGATAAATGGGGTGCAAGAAAAGTCATATTTTTTGTGCTTGCCGCATCAGTACTGATAAGTTTTATGCTTACAATTCCCAGAATGGAAGTTTATTCTCCAGGAAGAGGTATTATGAATAAAAAAGCCGGAGAAGTTACATTCGTTTCCGATTCAAAAATTACTGTAGATAATAAAAGTTATTCAGTTGTTTCTAAATCAGCTAAAAGCGAAATAGTTGACGAAAAACTTTTGGTACTGCCAACAAAAGAAGTATGGCAGGAACCGGTTGTAAAAGTAGGCGATAAAGTATCTAAAAAAGAATTACTGGCAAAAGGTGTCACAAGAATATATTTCCAGGCGAATGTTTGGATATTTGCAATATTGATAATTTTAATAGGCAGTATTTGGGGAATTGGAAAAGCCGGAGTTTATAAACTTATTCCTGACCATTTTCCTGACGAAGTAGGTCTTGTGGGAGGAATGGTTGGAGTATTAGGCGGATTGGGTGGATTCTTTTGCCCAATAATTTTCGGATATCTGCTTGAAGGTACAGGACTTTGGACAAGCTGCTGGATGTTTATGTTATTTCTTTCGGCGATTTGTTTGATATGGCTGCATCGCTCTACGGAAAAGTTGATGGATGAAGAAGCTCCAGAAACTATGGAGCATATAGAAATGATGCCGAAACATAATCAATAAAATAGTTTTTATAATTAAAGGAGCTTTTGATGTCAAAAATTAATATCAGCGACTGGAGAGTTGAAGACGAACAATTCTGGAATTCAACCGGAAAAAAAGTAGCGACTAAAAATCTCTGGATTTCTATCCCTGCCCTGCTGCTTGCTTTTGCAGTCTGGATTATGTGGAGTATAATCGCAACAAAAATGAAAGAGTTCGGTTATAATTTTGGAATGATAACCGACTCAATGAATCCTGCCGAAATTACTGCAAAATTAAAAGACATTAACAGTCTATATTATACTCTACCGGCAATTGCCGGACTTGCAGGTGCAACACTCAGAATACCAAATTCATTTTTAATTGGTTTAGGCGGTGGAAGAAATGTGATTTTTGTTACAACAGGTTTGCTCCTTATTCCTGCTATCGGTGTAGGTATGGCTTTACAAGATATTAATACTTCATATATGACATTCGCAATTTTTGCTGCCCTTTCAGGTTTTGGCGGAGGAAATTTTGCATCTTCCATGAGCAACATCAGTTATTTCTTTCCTAAAAGAATGCAGGGCACTTCCCTCGGATTAAATGCAGGCATTGGAAATCTCGGCGTTGGCGTAATGCAGAAGACAATCCCTTGGGTGATGGGTATTTTTCTATTTAGTGCTGTGGGAAAAGACGGTGCTGAAGTTATCGGACAGGGACTTTCAGGCATCCAAAATGCAGGCTGGGTTTGGGTTCCGGTTTTAGCTGTTTCAACAATTGCTGCATTTTTCGGAATGAACAACGTAATTACGGGAACACCGAAACTTCCAAGTACGATACAGGGAATTTCAAAAACATTGTATTTAATTGTACTCGGATTAATTGCTGCCGGTCTCGGTTCATATTTATTAATCGGTGTAAAATTAAATATGTGGATTGTGCTGCCGATAGTGATTGTGTTTGCGGTTGCTTTGATGAAATATGCAACACCCGGAGAAATAAAAGAAAATTTGAACAAGCAGTTTGCAATTTTTGACAATAAGCACAATTGGATAATGACTATAATTTACACAATGACATTCGGTTCATTTATAGGATTCTCAGCTGCTTTTCCTAAATTAAGTCAGGATATTTTTGTGTACTCAAATTCTGCAGATCCGACGTATGTAAATCCCAATGCACCTAATTTTTTAATGTGGGTTTTTATAGGTCCGGTTTTAGGTGCGCTTATCCGTCCGGTCGGTGGATGGCTTTCCGATAAAATAAACAGCGGTTCAAAAGTAACAGGTTACAGCACAGTTGCACAAATAATTGCAACTTTGTTTGTAGCTTATTTTGTTGTACTGGCAAAGAACAGCGCAACACCCGAAGAATACTGGTGGCCCTTCTTTATATTTTTTATGATATTGTTCATTACTACCGGAATAGGAAACGGCTCAACTTTTAGAAGTATCCCTTATATTTTTAGTAAAGAACAAGCAGGACCGGTACTGGGCTGGACTTCGGCTATTGCTGCTTACGGAGCGTTTATAATTCCAAAAGTTTTCGGGCAGCAGATTAAAAGCGGAACTCCCGAATACGCACTTTACGGTTTTGCTGCTTATTACGGAATATGTTTAATTTTAAATTGGTATTATTACACACGTAAAAATGCTGAAATAAAAAACCCGTAA
>CAZTZZ010000039.1:15736-22812 GCA_964617905.1 uncultured Ignavibacteriaceae bacterium
ACAGACGACCCGATTAAAAGATTTGTAGAAAAAGACACGGAAGAAGAGGAAATGTCACCGATGGCACCTCCCGAGGCATTTGCACCTTCAACAGTTGAACCGGTAGCTTATGAAGATATGAATCCCCTTCTTCAAAAATTAATGGATGAACACAAAGTATTTATAAAAGTGCTGGATAATTTTGAAGCAGCATTGACAGAGTGGAAACAAGCTCGTTGGATTTTTAACGACAACATAAATAAAAACTTCAAAGAATTGTTTTCATTTTTGGATAACAACACTCCCGAGCACAACAAAAAGGAAGAAAAACAGCTCTTCCCTCTTCTGCACAAAAGACTACTGGAAAGCGGTGAGCACAGCGGTGATACTCCCCCCAAAACCGGAGTGGACATTATGGAAGCAGAACATATTCAGGTCTCACAACTCGGCGCGCTATGTTTAAACTTTCTGGGACTCGGCTCACGCATAAATGATAATGAAGACCGTGAAATGACTTTTGAACTTGCTTACAACCAGGGCAAAGAAATAGTAGAAATTATGAGACTCCACATTTACAGAGAAGACGAAACACTTTTTCCCCTTGCAATGAAGCTGATTACAAAAGACGAGTTTGATAATTTAAACTTATTGTAAATATATTTATTGAAATTCTACTAAGTATATATTATTTATTGACTTTTCATGAATTTCTGGTTAATTTATTTTAATTCTAAATACCTCTGATACTCTCTATATTCAAAATAATACGCAAAATTTAGATATTGAATTCTAATTAAAATTGTAATTTAATAATTCTCAATTATTTTATAGGAGATTATAGTTATGAATATTAAATTTCGATTACTTACTTTCCTCCTACTTATTTTAAGCATAAGATTACTGTCACAGACTCCAAATATTATGTGGATCAATTCATATATCGGTTCATCAAACGGTGATGATTCAAATAATGATTTAGCAGTTGACAATTCAGGTAATCTTTTTGCTGTTGGCAGTACTTTTAACGGTACGAATTCAGATATTATTATCACTAAATACAATGCAAATACCGGGGACACAATCTGGACGCGTACTTATAATGGAGCAGCAAATGGAAATGATGCCTCTTCAGGCTGTATATTAGACAATTTAGGAAACCTTTACGTGGTCGGAAATTCATATAATGGCTCAAACCAAGACTTTATATTAATCAAATATAATTCAGCTAACGGTGATACTGTTTGGACTAAAAAATATGATGGAAGTGCCAATGGAAATGATGTGGCTAATGAATGTGCTTTGGATGGTTCGGGTAATATTTATGTAGTTGGTACTTCTTCAAATGGTAACAACATTGACTATTTAACAATCAAATATAATTCGTCCAATGGAAATATTGTATGGTCAAAACAATTTAACGGGGCAGCCAATGGAGCAGATAAAGCTTTCGGCTGTTCTTGGGATGGAAATGGGAATCTTTATGTCTCCGGTTACTCTTACAATGGAAGTGATTATAATCTGTTAACAATTAAATATAATGCAAATGGAGATACACTTTGGACCAAAAGATCAGCCGATACCCTCGACAGTTTACGTATCCCCCAAACAGATTGTGTCACTGATGCTTCAGGTAATGTTTATATAATCGGAATGTGTGGGATTAATATCAATTTTGGGAATAGATATAACCTTATTACAAAATATAACTCAGCAGGAGATTCAGTTTGGGTTAGCAGATATGATGGAATTTCAATTTATGACCAACCATTGGGTTGCGCATTGGATGGCACAGGAAATCTTTATGTTACGGGCACTACATACAACGGCTCAACACACGATGATCTGTTTACAATAAAGTATAATTCAAGTAATGGGAATATTTTATGGACAAAAAAATATATCGCAGCCTCTGATACGGGAAGTTACGGTATAAGTTGTGTAGTTGATAATTTAGGTCAGCTTTATATTACAGGTACAAAAGCTAAAGTAGATAACTCAGGACAAACAGTTAGTTCTTCTTTTGATAGTTTTACTTTAAAATACACTAGTACGGTAACTTCAGTAGAAACAGATAAGCTAGTACCAAGTTCTTTTGTACTAAAGCAGAATTATCCGAACCCATTTAATCCCACAACAATAATAAATTATTCGCTCCCTAAACAAAGTAATGTAAAAATTACAATATTTGATCTTTTGGGGAGAGAAATAATAACATTAGTTAATGAAGAAAAATCAGTTGGTAATTATAAGGTGGAATTTAATTCATCTTCACTATCAAGCGGTATCTATTTATATCAAATGAAAACTTCTGAATTTTTACAAACTAAAAAAATGATACTTTTGAAGTAAAAAAGCTGAATGATTGTTGAGATTATAAGTCTTATTATTAAAGAAGAAATATATAATTTGTAATTGCCCTCCCAAAGGAGAATTGATTATTTATAAATTATAATTTCATTTATTTTTGCTACTGGACCATTGCCTCCTTGTCCGACGAAGAAAAATGAAAGCGGACTAACTGATTCAAATTGTGACCTGTTAACGTGCCAACATTTCAACCTTCAACTTTCCAACTTGAAACCCCTGTCCGGGTAACTTGACGAAGACGGACCTGTGCGGTGTAATGCCGCGTAACTTTGAGAAGACGGACCTGACCGGCGTAGTCAGATTTATCTGACAAAGACGGTTTTCTCTTTCCTTTTTCAAATAATTCTCTTAATTTAATAATTGAAAATAAAACGGGGATTTTATTTCACCTTTCAGATTCTTTAGCCTAAAAGAAAAAATAAAATAATACTTCTATATCATGGTTCGCTGAATTAAATTCTAAATTATTTTATTATTTAAAAATTAACGGAGCAATATATGAAAAAAATAATCGTTTTTCTGACGTTACTTTCCGTACTATTTACGGTAATGTCAACAAGAGCACAAAAAACCACTATTTATCGTGGGGCGGCATTAGCCGTATCTTTTTCACCCGATGGGGAAAAATTAGCAGCAGGCTATGCACTAGAGAAAGTAAAACTGTGGAATGTTAAAAAAAGAAACGTAATTAAGACTTTTAAACATGGTAATTGGGTTTATTCAGTAGCATTTTCGCCAGACGGAAAAACACTTGCAACAGCAGGTGGTGATATAAAACTATGGGATATTTCCACAGGAAAAGAAATACTTACAATTGCCAAACCTCATAGACTCGGTCTAAAATCTATAGTTTTTTCAACGGATGGAGAGTTGATAGTATCAGGTGGTTATGGTGATATAAAATTATGGAATGTAAATACAGGTAAATTAGTCAGAACCTTCAAGGGTTTTCGCAGTTGGGTGTATTGCGTTGCTTTTTCACCAGATACTAAATTTTTAGCTGGTGTTGGAAGCGGTCGATCCGTAAAAATATGGGATGTAAAATCCGGTAAACTTTTAAAAAATCTCAAAGGGCATAAATATTCAATACGTTCGGTAGCATTTAATCCGGATGGAAAGACTTTACTTTCAGGAAGTGAAGATGATTATATAAAGATTTGGGATATAACTACCTGGAAAGAAATTTCAAGTATAAAAGCCTCTGGTTTCAAAGTAAATTCAATTTCTCTATCTAAAGATGGTAAAAAAATGGCTTCTGGTGGTTCCGACAAACTTGTAAAGGTTTGGCATTTAAAAAGTAAAAAGCCAATAGTTGTATTGAAAGGTCATAAAGGTATATTAAATTCAGTTGCTATTTCACCGGATGCTAAATTAGTTGCCTCTGCAAGTACAGATAGAACAGTGAGACTCTGGAATGTAAAAACAGGCAAACGGTTATCGCTTAAATTGAAATGATAACTTGACCAACACTCACGAACTTGATATGCTAACAGTTCAATAAAGGTTTGTTCTAAAATTTTAATTTATTAACGAGGAGAAAATAATTATGAAAAACAATTTCTTTAATTTCATTGATCCTTTTTTATCAATGGTTGATAATGGAAAATTGTTTCGTAAACCATTTAGCTGGCTTTATTCCATAATAGCTATAATAAATCTTTTATTCCCTTTTTACTTCCTTTACAAAGCTATTGATAATCATATTTTCAGAGCACCTGCAAAATCCGTGTTAGTTTTCTTAATAGTCTGGATAACTATCTTATTTGCCTGTTGGATTGGATTTCAAATTTGGTGGAATAGAAAAGATAAAGTAAATGGTTCTTCTTCACTTGGAGATGAATTTATAGCAACTCCCGTTTTCTCTCATTTTATTCAAACTCTTGGGGAGTGGTTAGGTACCTGGGTTGGACTAGTAGGATTTGTATTTGCTTTGTTGACAACTATAATACTCGGAGGAAGAGAAGGATATTATTTAAGCAAGCAACTTGGACTACGTTTTCTTGGAACAGGCTTATTTTCAATAATACTGCTTCCAATTTGGGGTTTTATGATTATAGTTATATCAAGATTTCTTGCTGAACAAATAAGAGCATTGGCTACGATTGCAAATAATACAAAGAAAAGAATAGATGATATTTGAGATAACAGATAATAAAATAAGAATGAATTTTAAAATTCAAAATTGGAGGGCCCAATGAAAGTAAGGAATTATATTTGCATAACTATTCTTTTCTTTGCTACCGGATGCTCTCAACAGAAAAATAAATGGGAGTTAACAAAAAAGCATAACACCATCAGAGAGTATGAAAGATTTATTTCCCAATATCCGGAAAGCGCCTATGCTGATTCAGCACGTAAATCAATTTATAAAATAATCAAAACAGAAGACACCATCAAAGGATATGAAAGATTTATCTCTCTGTATCCGAAATATAGATACGCTGATTCATTAAGAAATTCAATAAATAATCTTCGTTATAAAATAGCTCGTTCGGAAAATAATGTTCCTGCTTTTGAAAATTTCCTCACTTTTGTTCCGGATGGTCCTCTTGCTGACTCAGCAAAATCAGATATTAAAAAAATTCTTGATGACAGACTTCCGGCTTTCCGGAATGTAAGAACAATTAAATGGTCCCCAAAGGCTTTATCGAAAGATGGTAAGTATGTGTTACCAAAGGTGTTTAGTATAACAAATCGTTTATTTAAAACGTCTGGAATCTCTTTGGTGAAAGAAGACACTATTAAATGTGATGCCCAATTAATTCTGAGTGCGAAAGGAACGGCACTTGGAGGCAGCTATTACGGTACATTATCAGGTTACCACTATACAGGTGCTTATGTATCTATCAGCTTAAAACTAATTAGCTCCGGAAAACAAATAGTAAGTAAATCTTTCAAAGGTAGAAGATCACCTCAACGTTATATCTCAAGATCTTATAAAAGACATTCAAGTGCCCCTTGGCTCGGGGCGGTTAATAAATCTGGGTACGAAGTTGGTATGATCAAAATTTTAAGCGATGTATTTGGAAGAACAGGAATTATTAATGCCATATTAAAGAAAAGTGCGATTAGCTCTAAAACTAATAAACTGTTAAAAAAGACTCTAAAAACAAAATACGGTTTGTCCATTAAAGATGTAGCTATGATAGCGCTTGACAATTATAACTGGAAAGCACGCCGAAATGGAGTTAACTTACTCAAATCCTTAAAGGATTCAACAACTGTTAAACCTCTTCTCACTGTTTTATTAAAAGATAAACACAATTCTGTACGCTATGCTGCTGCCAATGCTTTGTATAATTATGCTGATCAATGTCCTCTAGAAGTTATATTAGAAGCAATGCATGATTCCTATAATTCAGTGCGTAGCCGAGTCGTATACCTATTAGGCAGAAAAAAAGACTCCCGCGTATTCGAATTATTACTCACTCTTTTTTCTGATAAAAATAGAAGCATACGAAATGCGGCTGGTAATGCGTTTAACAATTATGCCAAACATTGTTCCCTAGATGTATTGCTTGAAAAACTAAATGATTCCAAATATAAAGTACGCAGCAAAATTGCATATGTTTTAGGCAAAAGAAAAGATTTTCGTGCATTCGAACCATTAATAGTTTTACTTTCGGATAAAAATTATAGTGTTAAAAAAAATGCAGAAAGAGCCCTGAGAACAATCTCCGGAAAAAAATTCAAAAAAAGTTCTTCTTATAAACGATTTTCATATAAATTGAAAAGAAAATACTGGACAGAATGGTGGGAGAAGAATAAAAAGATATTTATAAAAGATTAATATAATGCTATACTTTTATTAGTTTTGAACCGATTGCAACCGAAGAGTTTGATAATTTGTGATTTATAAATTATTATTGTACTTTGCCCTTTCACCTTTGCCTTTTCACTGATTCAACCTGTAACTCCTGTCCGGCGAAGTCCGGCAATTGACGGACGTAGACGGATGTAACTTATCAACTTGTAACTTTATCCTTTGCTTTTTACATTAATTCCCTTAAATTAATGCGTGCAAATAAAATGGGGGTTTACACACTCCAAATTTTCTTTTTGCATATCGATGGATTCCCAAACCTCTTTTAGAATTTTCACAAAAAAATAATATTATGTATAAAAGATATTTATCTTCTCAAACAAATCTTAAAAAGGAATATACAGATTTAAAAAAGTTATTTGATGTTGAAGGGGGGGAATATTATTCTGGTAGAAAACTAACTAATTATTATATAATTGTAGATTTTAGGACTTTATCAGATTTCTTAAAAGAAGATGAAATGAATACACTTATTACAGAATATAAATTTACTAATAAGACAGAGTGTATGGAATATATTAATAATTTGGAGAATAAAGTTAAAAAGTGGAGACATAATGAATTTTACTAAAACTTTATATTTATTCAAAGGCTGTCACGGTCGCACCGTGACAGAGGAAACTTAAGATAATATGAAAGTAATAAAGACAAGCTTTTTGAAATGATAGTGAACTGGTAGTACTGGCTACAACAATGTATAAAAATAATAGCCGAGATAGTAGTAAATTCAATAGTTGTAGCCCTCTTCAACTTTATTGTAAATTGAAAATTTGGAGTTCCGCTATCTGCCACTACTCATACAATTTACCGTTAGTGGGAATTTAAAAAAGAGAAACAAAAATGAAACAAAGAGCATTTTTTTTACTTATAGTTTTACTCTTTACAATAATTGGAGTAGGGAGTTTAA
>CAZTZZ010000040.1:0-22371 GCA_964617905.1 uncultured Ignavibacteriaceae bacterium
ATTCTCTGGATTTATGGTGAACCTCTGCAAAAGCTTTATTCGCCGTTTCGAATCCGCCCGGCGCCTCAAGACTTCACAAAATTTAAAATTAAAATTTTCTAAACTATTGCCACTACCTATCAGGCGGGGAGAGGGGGTGAGTTAAATCTATCTAAATTTTAAAATCATTTCTCTATTATTAAAATAATCCTTAAAATTGTATTTTATTTTTTATTTCCAATTAATTATAAGTTATTTATTTTTTTCTAATTACTAAAATATAAATGCATAAATCTGATAGAAAAATACTTATAGAACAACTGAATGCCAAAGGTATAACTGACAAAAATGTTTTAAAATCTATGGGTGAAATTAAAAGAGAAAAGTTTATTCCCGCAGCAATAAAACACTATGCTTATAAAGATGTAGCATTACCTATAGGCTACGGTCAAACAATCTCTCAACCGTATACTGTTGCTTTTATGACACAGCTACTAAAACTTAAACTTAAATCCAAAGTACTTGAAATAGGTACCGGTTCTGGTTATCAATCGGCGCTTTTATTTAATATGGGGATGAAGGTTTACAGTATAGAAAGAAATTTTGATATATATAACGAGACACTAAAGTTATTCGATAAATTAGGAATCAGAGTGGGATGCAAATGCGGCGACGGCACTCTGGGATGGAAGCAGTATGCTCAGTTTGACGGAATAATAGTAACGGCAGGTTCTCCTTCGGTACCTGCCGAATTAAAGAATCAATTGACTCCAGGGGGAAGATTGGTTATCCCCGTGGGGGATAAGGAAACTCAAACATTAAAAGTTGTTGAAAAAGAAGATGATGAATCTTTTTCTGTAGAAGAATATCCTCAATTTAAATTTGTTCCATTAATTGGTAAAGATGGGTGGAAAGAAGCATAATAATACTTGAGGGACCTACTTGTTCCGGAAAGACCAATGCGGGAATTAAACTTGCAGAAGCAATTGGAGGAGAGATAATTTCAGCCGACAGCAGACAAATTTTTAAATATTTAGATATCGGGACAGCTAAACCAACAAAAGAAGAATTAAAAAAAATAAAGCATCACTTTATTAGTGAATTAAATCTGGATGAGGATTACAATGCAAGCATATTTGAAAACGATGCCTTGAACAGAATTGAAAAAATTTTTCAATTGGGGAAAGTTCCAATAATTGTAGGGGGTTCGGGGCTGTATATTAGAGCCATTGTCGATGGGATAGTTGAAACTCCCGCAAAAGACGAGGACTACAGGAATAAACTTATTGATGAAAAAGAAAAATTCGGGAAAGAATATCTTTTTGATAAATTAAAAAAAATTGACCCTTTAAGTGCAGAAAAAATGCATTCGTCGTATTGGAAACGTGTGATAAGAGCATTGGAAGTTTACCATCTGACAGGGAAAAGCATAAGCCAATTTCATATAGAACAAGTTAAAGACAGAAAATATAAATTTGAAGAATATTTATTTGACTGGCAAAGAAATGTTCTGTATAAAAACATAGATAATCGCGTTGAAATGATGATTGAATCGGGACTGGTTAAAGAGACGGAGAATATTCTGGATATGGGTTATTCCAAAAAATTAAATTCATTAAACACTGTCGGCTATAAAGAAATGATTTCCTATTTAGATGATGATATTCCTTTAGATAGAGCAATTGAACTCATAAAAAGAAACACACGCAGGTTTGCAAAAAGGCAATTAACTTGGTTTAGGAAAAATGAAAGTTTAAATTGGATATCAATTAATTCAGAAAAAGATATTGAAGATTTTATTGACAAATTAATTCATAAAGGACTTAATTAATGAAAGAAAAAATTAGAATTGCCTCCGGTCAAGGATTTTGGGGAGATTTAATAGATGCCCCATACAATCAGGTAACTAAGGGCGATGTAGATTATTTGGTGATGGATTACCTCGCCGAAGTAACAATGTCAATTCTGCAAAAACAAAAGAACAAAAATCCAAAATTCGGATATGCACGCGATATACCTGCACTGATGAAAAGAATTTTACCTTTCTGTAAAGATAAAAATATTAAGGTTATAACAAACGGCGGAGGAGTAAATCCAATTGCTTGTGCAGAAGCAATAATTGAAGCCGCTAAGGAAATTGACATAAAAGAACTTAAAATTGGCGTTGTAGTAGGAGATGATATTAAAGACAGAATTGACGAGATAATTGGTAAAGGCTGCGAATTAAATAATATGGAAACCTGCGAATCTATAAAGACGGTCAAAGATAAACTATTAAGCGCCAATGTATATTTCGGAGCATTCCCAATTGTTGAGGCATTAAGGCAGGATGCGGATATAGTAATTACAGGCAGAACTACAGACACCGGATTAACTTTGGCGCCGATGATATACGAATTCGGTTGGAAAGATAACGATTATAACTTACTGTCAGCCGGTACGGTAGCGGGACATATTTTAGAGTGCGGTGCTCAATCAACGGGAGGGAATTTTCTTGGTGACTGGCAGTCGTTGGAAAATATGGCTGAAGTAGGTTTCCCAATTGCAGAAGCATATCCAAACGGTGAAGTAATTGTTACTAAACACGAAGGAACGGGTGGGAAAGTATCTTTTGATACGGTAGCAGAACAGTTAGTTTATGAAATTGGTAATCCAAAAACTTACATTACACCGGATTGTGTTGCGGACTTTACGTCAATTAAATTGGAAGATTTAGGAAACAACAAAGTAAAAATGTATTCAGTAAGCGGTGACAAAGAGACACCCACTTATAAAGTATCTTGTTCTTATTCCAGCGGTTATTCTGCTGTCGGTACATTGGCTTATTCCTGGCCGCAGGCTTTAACAAAAGCAAAAGCGGCAGATAAAATTTTAAGAAAAAGATTAGAGAATTTGAACCTTAAATTTGATGAAATAAACTCGGAGTTTGTAGGTTACAATGCAACACAAGGCCCGTTGTCAAAAGAAATAGATGAAGAAAATATTAACGAAATAATGCTGCGCATTGCCGTACGTTCATCTGACTATAATTCAGTTGAAAGATTCGGTAAAGAACTGGCGCCTTTAATTTTAACTGGTCCACCAAGTGTCACCGGTTTTGCGGGCGGCAGACCTAAACCCAGTGAAGTTGTAGCTTACTGGCCTGCACTTCTTCCAAAAGAATTAGTTAAACCTGAAATTAAAATTTATGAGTTATAAAATGAAAGTAAAACTTAGAGATATTGCGCACGCCAGAAGCGGTGATAAAGGCGACGCAGGAAATGTGGGCGTTATAGCTTTTGACGACGAAGGCTATGAAATAATAAAAAAACATCTGACCGTTGAAAGAGTGAAGGAACATTTTAAAGGTATTTGTTTCGGGGAAGTTGAAAGATATGAGCTGCCAAATTTAAGAGCAATTAATTTTCTTCTTCATAATACTTTGGGAGGAGGCGGAACAGTTTCATTGAAATATGATGCCCAGGGAAAAATTTTAGCATCGGCAATGTTAAGGATGGAATTGGATGTTTCCTAATTTTTTAAAATTATTTAGAGCAATTTTATGTACGACGAAGAATTAAAAACTTTAGAAAATTACAGTCAGCGAATTGAAAAATTAAGAGGTTATCTTTGACATCGGTGAAAAAGAATCAAAGATAAAAGCTCTCCAGTCAAGCACTACCGCAGAAGGATTTTGGGATAATCAAATAGAAGCTCAAAAAATTCTCCAAAAAATAAAATCATTGGAAGATTGGGTGCTTCTGTGGAAAGGTCTGCACAACAAATGCCAAAACTTAATTGAATTCATTCAATTGGCTCAACTTGAAGAAGATGATTCAATGCAGCAGGAAATTGAATCGGATATGCGTGAACTTTTAAAAGAAATTGAAGATGCGGAATTTAAAAATATGCTCAGCAGCAAGGACGATGTTCGAAACTGCATTTTAACAATTCATTCGGGAGCGGGGGGTACTGAGGCGCAGGACTGGGCTGATATGTTAATGAGGATGTATCTTAGATGGGGCGAGCAAAATAATTATAAGATAACAATACTGGACATACTCGACGGAGAAAGTGCAGGTATTAAAAGCGCATCTTTGGAAGTAGAAGGTAAATTTGCATACGGATATTTGAAAGCTGAAAACGGCGTCCACCGCTTGGTCAGGATTTCACCCTTCGATTCAAACAAAAGGAGGCATACTTCTTTTGCTTCTGTTTTTGTTATTCCTGAAGTTGATGACACAATTGAAATTGAGGTTAATCCTGCCGATTTACGTATTGATACTTATCGCTCGGGAGGTAAAGGCGGGCAGAATGTAAATAAAGTTGAAACAGCTGTTAGAATTACACACTTACCTACAAGTACCGTAGCCGCATGTCAAAGTGAAAGGTCTCAACTGCAAAATAGAAACAATGCAATGAAGCTTTTAAAATCCAAGCTTTATCAGTTGGAATTGGAAAAGCAGGAAGCCGAATTGGATGAAGTTGAAAAAAGCAAAATGAAAATAGAGTGGGGAAGTCAGATAAGGTCTTATGTCTTTCATCCTTACAATATGGTTAAAGATCACCGGACCAACGAAGAGACATCGGACATTCAGAAAGTAATGGACGGTGAAATAAACAAATTCATTAAATCATTTTTACTAAAATTTAGTCAAAATTAATATGTAAAGATGTCATCTTTTTATAATTAATAGAAATAAATCAATTTTGTCAGCTAAACGAAAAATTAAAAGTAAACGAGTTAATTTCTTCGATAAAGTCTACGATGTAGTATCAAAAATTCCTTACGGAAAAGTTACTACCTATGGTGATATTGCAGAAGCTTGCGGTACACGTGCGGCAGCTCGTACGGTTGGCTGGGCGTTAAACGGAGCTAAGGAATCAGGACTTCCGTGTCACAGAGTAGTCAATAGGTTTGGAGCATTAACGGGAAGATTACATTTTGGTGAAATTTCAATTATGGAAGATCTATTAAAATCGGAAGGGGTTGAATTTGACAAAGACGGTTTGGTAAAAATGAAAAAATATCTTTGGATACCGCCAAAGCAAAAAAAATAATTTTATTTTCTTGAAATCTTAATAGATGAAACACCCGAGGAAATATCAAAGTATATCTTTTTGGAAGTCTCATCAAAATTAGGGGTTCTGTACAACCCGCTTTTAATTTTAGTAAAACCTTTAAAGTTCTTTGAAGATAAACTTATATCAGCGTCAATCTCACAGCCTACTGAATTGGGTATTGTTATAATCATTGAAGAAGCACCTGCATCTATAATTACTTTTGTTTCATCTTTCGGAACTCCCATTATAAGATGTAATGAAGCCGCTCCCATGTCAATATTTAATTTTTCAATGTCAAATGGAGTTAAATCAAAATCCATAGCGCAAGCGCCCAAGTCAAAATCCAAAATCCAAGCCGGCTTAGTATTCAATTCAATAGCGGTTCTGTTTTTGAAATTTTTCTTAAACCATCTTACTTTGTGTTGACCCCAGAAATTAATAATTGCAAAATCGTCATCTTCTGTTTTAAAACTATAGTTATATTTTACGCCTTCAGAATTTACAAAAAACAATTTTTTGGTGCTTTGCTTTATTTTAAATGCACCCGCTCCTGAATTGAAATATAATTTGGCTTTCTTGTAGGATGGATTATAATCTTCAGAAAATGTGGAATAGTTTTGTCCAGTATCAATTATCAAATCACTATCTGAATCATTCCAATCAAAATCATTAGTAATAAAATATTTAGCCGAGCTAAAACCTGCAAAAATAGTAAGTGCCAATAAAATTGCAGCTAAACCGCTAAAAAAACTTTTAAAAACTGAACCCTTAACCAATAATGCCAATCCTAATAAAACAATAAATCCTGGCCAAAACTTCCAAAGATTATAAAACTCGTAGTTCAGAGACCCGAAATTATTTAATAGGATAAGTAGTCCCAAAGTTATAAAAAAGGCGCCCCAGAATATAGATTTTGTTTTCATTTTATTAATTCCATAAAATTTTAGTTATTTCTTGATTTGAATATAAGTGCAACACCAAGAGCAATAAATATTAAAGGCCAAAAGGCATCAAAAGAAATAAAATTATTGAATAATAATATCACACCCAATACAACAAGAATTCCGCCGAAAATATATGATGTTCTGGTTTTATTGCTTGTAACCTGTTCTCCATTTTCTTCCATATTTTCAGATGTTGTCCTTTGTTCAGAAGTAGATTTTTGTTCGGAGTTGGTTGAAGAATTGGAATTATCATTTTCTATTGTAAACGGTTCTTCTGGGATAATTATCCATAGCAAAATATAAGCTAAGATACCGGCTCCAAAAAAGAGCGCACAAACAAATATTATTCGCACAATTACAGGGTCAATTTCAAAATAATCTGCAATTCCGCCGGCAACTCCTCCAATCATTTTATCATTTCTTGAACGATACCATTTTTTTTGCATTTTTTACTCCATTAGAGAAAGAATCCTATTTTTCAATTAGTAAAATAAAAAGTTATATGTGCCATTCTATTGTTTTGTTATAAGTGGTAAATTATATACACATTTGGGTAAATGTCAAGATTGGTGGGTTAAGAAATGTTTAAAATATGAATAAAAACTTATAATTATTCTATATTAACTATAATAGTTAAATTGATTTTTTACTTCAATCAATTATTTTTCCAAATCGGCATTCATTTTCTCAAGAAGTTTTAATTTCTTCCAGTTGAAATCAGTCATGTTTTGTATTTCATCAATTACGTTTTTGTTCTCATCATTAAAGAGATGCTTAAATCTTCCCTGAAGTTTTAAGCATTCTTCAACCTGTACCTTTTTTTTCGGGAAATGATTTATTTTATATTTGCCGTGCTCAACTTCGTAAAGAGGGAAGAGATTACTTTCAACAGCTAAACGTGTTTCTGTTATGGAATCAGACGGGTCTGATCTGTGTCCGGGTGGACACGGACCGTCAATCATTAATAATTTAAAGCCATTCAATAAAATAGCCGTTTCAATTTTTTCTCTTAAATCATTTAAATATGCAAGTGAAGCTGTTGCAACATAAGGTATGTTATGAGCTGCAATAATTCCTATTAAATCCTTAGGCCACGTTTTTCTAAAGTTAGCGCCCGGATTAGTAGTTGTAGCAGCACCATAAGGAGTGGCTGTACTTGATTGAATACCCGTATTCATATATGCGCCGTTATTGTTACAAATGTAAAGAAGATTTTCTCCTCTTGTTGCTGCACCTGAAAGTGATTGGAAACCAATATCAAAAGTTCCTCCGTCACCTGCAAGAACAACTACATTTGTGTCGGTTTTGCCTTTTCGGTCCAATGCAGCTCTTACCCCCGTTGCGGTAGCTGGAGCAGCTGCAAACACTGTGTGTACAACGTTGCCTTTCAACTCATTTAAAGGATAGGGACCGGCAATAATAGAAAAACAACACGCCGGAACTACATAAACAGTATTTTCACCCAGTATACTTGATAAATGTCTTACCAACAGTGACCAGCCGCAGCCCCTGCAGCTTAGAGCACCTGAAAAGACTTTTTCATCCTCAATTAAAAAATTAACATTTGCTTGTCCCATCAATTTCCTCTAATCTATATTTATAAATTTTAAAATCTTATTTTTAATAAGTTCATAGTCCACTAAAAGAAGCTCTAAAAACCGTTGAAACGGTTACAATGTGTTATAAGAATTATATTACCCCCCGACTTAAGTCGGGGACTAGCAATAACTTAGAGATTCTTCACTTCGTTCAGAATGATAGTCGTATTATTTATGAATAAGTCCTTTCTAGAGTAAGCTTATGAATCTATCCATATAATTTCATCGTTGTTTGTTTTACAGGTTTCAATAATATTTTCTATAGTTGCAGGCGGAACGTCTCTTCCTCCAAGTCCTGCGTATATACCCTGTAATTTATAATTCTCGCCATAAAGAGCACGTTTCATTTCCTGCATCAGTGCGCCTTCGCTGTCGCCTAAAAAGTTTCTGTCAATTGTAATTATTTTGCAATTGTCTTTATCTACATTAGAAGTTTTTAAAACTTCAAGTACAGATTTTCTAGGAAATGGTTTGAAGAGTCTTATCTTAAGCAAACCTACATCTGAATGAGATTTAATTACTCCTCTTGCTGTGGTTGTTATTGTAGATAATGTGACTAATATTTGCTTCGTATCTTTGTTAATATTTACAGCTTCTACAGTCCCATATTCTCTGCCGAAATGTTTTTTAAATTCCCCGCCTATTTTATTTGTTAAATCTTCTACCTTAATTACGTCATTCCAATAAGCGTGATTAAAATTTCCATAGCTGTCTGGCGCAACAAGACCGCCGAACGCTTTGGGATTTTTGATATCAATTTCATTTCCAGTAAACTTTTTAGTAGGCAGAAATTCATCCACTAAATCAGGTTCGGGCACCCAAATATTTTCGCTTGTGTGACTTTGATAAAATGCATCAAGAACCAGCATTACGGGCAGGTTAAGCTCTTCAGAAATTCTGTAAGACTGAATTATTCCGTCAAGTACTTCTTGTGAACTTTCTCCGTAGAACTGTATCCAGCCGGTATCTCTTTGTGAGATAGAATCGGTTTGATCCGACCATATATTCCAAGGAATTGACGGTCTGCCGACATTGCAGATAACAATAGGAAGCCTAAAATGTGC
Source organism: uncultured Ignavibacteriaceae bacterium (assembly GCA_964617905.1). GTDB lineage: Bacteria > Bacteroidota > Ignavibacteria > Ignavibacteriales > Ignavibacteriaceae. Next base: position 8,629 of record CAZTZZ010000040.1, read on the forward strand.
AATGGCGTGCAAAACTTCGTGAGCGTAGAATAAACCTTGTCCGCTTGTTGCTGTAAAAACTCTTTCTCCTGCTAAAGATGCACCCATGGCTGCTGCAAAAACTGAGTGTTCGCTGTCCATATTTATAAAAGTAGCATCTAATTTATTTTCTGCTACACGTGCTGAAAGCTCCTCAATTATGGATGTTTGAGGTGTTATAGGGTAAGCAGGAATAACAGTTGCTTTACAGAGCGCCGCACTTTCAGATGCAGCATAATTACCCTTCAACACTTTCTTATAATGTCTCGGATATTTTGAAGAAACATTTTCCTTTGTTTTTACAGTCTTTAATTCACTCATTTACAACCTCATCCATTTTTAAACTTATTGCTGAGCAGGGGCATTCATTAAAACATATACCGCAGCCTTTGCAGTAATCATAATCTATACGGAGTCTATTTTGTTCGTCAATGTGAATAGCAGCATCAGGACAATAATTATAACAGTTACCGCAACTGTAACAATCGCCGCAATGCAGGCATCTTTTTGATTCATCAAGTATTTCTTCTTCGTTAAGCCCTTTTACTATTTCTGAAAAGTTACCTGTGTATGATTTTAATACCGTAACATAATTGTCGTTTCTTGCTGTAGGCAGATAATAATTGTAATTTATATCAACCGGTAAAACTATGTCCGTAATATCTTTTTTACCTTTGTATTCTCTATTGTTTATGTATGCATCTACTTCCTCGGCAACCAGATTCCCGCTTCCTATAGCTTCCGTAACTGTACCGCCCCAAGCCATATCACCGCAGCAAAATACCGGTTTTGTAGAATTAAAATCTATTCTGCCTTGTTTAGGAATTATTTCTTTATCAGCAAACACATATTCCTCAAATGTTTGACCGATTGCTGAGAATACTTTGTCAACTGACTTTATTTTTTCGGAGCCATCAATTTTAACGGGACGTCTTCTACCCGAATCGTCAGGTTCGCCTAGTTCCATATCTACAAATGTAATATCAATTATACCGTTTCCGTTTTTGTTGTAGCTTACGGGAGTGGTTAAAAATTTAATGTTCACTCCCTCGTCAATAGCTTCTTCTACTTCGTGGGGTATTGCGGGCATTTCATTTTGTGACCTCCTGTAGTAGATAGTTGGTTTAGCTCCTAGTCTTAAAGTAGTTCTTGAAACATCAATTGCAGTGTTACCTCCGCCGATAATTGCAACTTCGTCACCGACAGAAACATCAAATTTATTTTCTTTTAATTTAAATTCACGTAAGAATTTAATACCGTCAATTGAATGTTCTTCTCCCGGTATATTCATCTTTCCGCTTTTGTGAGAGCCTACTGCAGATATAATAATATCGAAATCTTTTTCTAATTCGTTTATTCTTACTCTTGAATTTAAATTGATTTCAACACCCTGCATTTCTATTGCTTTAATTTCTTTATCCAAGATTTCTTGCGGAAGTCTAAATTCAGGAATTCCAGTTCTCATCATTCCGCCCGCATAGGGAAGAGCTTCAAATACAATAACTTTATATTCTTTTTGTATCAATCTTAGAGCAGCTGTAAGTCCGGCAGGACCTGAACCGATAACGGCTATTTTTTCATTTTGAGTGATAGGTTTTGCATTTAATTTTCTTTCGATTCCCTTATCTCCCAAAAATCTTTCGATAGCTCCAATGTTTAAACCTTCGTCTAATTCAATTCTGTTGCAGTTTTGCTGGCAAAAATGCGGACAAACTCTTCCGCAAGTAGAAGCAAAAGGGTTAAATTTATAAATAGTATCAAAAGCATCATTAAAATTTCCTTCCGATGTTTGTTTTACAAATAATCTAACGTCGGTACCAGCCGGACAATTAGTAGAACAGGGTGGGGGTTTTTCTTCATATTTTGGAGTTAATACTCGCCAATTACCCGTTTTGTTATCGGACATAGGTTTATTCCATAAAGAAAAATTATTTATCGGGGTCTGTTTAATCTCAACACTGTTATTGTCCTGTAATATTTCTTTGTCTTCGTCATTATCCAAAAGCAGAGGTAAATGATTCGAATTCTCTGTGGAACTAATTATATTCAGTGCTGCTAATTTAGCAGATTCAGCATTTTGTTTGGGTTTGGAAGGTACATTTTCGGAAATAATTTTTGCTGCAATATCGATATCAACTTTTAATATTTTAATGATTGCGCCAATCATTGCGGCATTTACAATAGGCAGAGCTTTTGTTCCCAATCCTAAATTCAAAGAAATCTTTGTGGCTGGAATAGCATAAATGTTTTTAGATTCTATATTTAAGTCTTTACTTTTCGAGTTTGTGTTTAAAAGAATTGCTCCGTTTTTTCTTAAACCTCCTAACACATTAACCTGTTCAATTAAAGTTTCATCAAAAACAACCACTAAGTTTGGGTTATAAATATTGCTTCTGTTTAATATTTGCTGTTTGGATACTCTGAGAAATGCTTGAATTGGTGCTCCGGTTCTTTCCACTCCAAAAGCAGGAAAGGATTGCACTTGGTAATCGCCTATTTTACTAAATATTTTTGCAAGAATTTCAAAGGCAGTTACCATTCCCTGACCGCCCCGTGCGTGACCTCTGATTTCTATCATAATTGGATATTTCCTTTAGTTTGAGAAGAAACCTTCTTAAATCATACTAATTTTATAAATATTGATATAGATGACATAAAAACTCACTGTGAAAATTGACAAAAAACATACCATCAAAAATGGTTGAAAACAGTCCGTTTTATAGATTGTATTCTCAATATTGATAGATACTCAACTTTATTTTTCCCTATTTTTATAAAGTTTATATATTTAATTGATTAAATTCAAGGTTGAAATGATTTTATCTGGAACTTGTAAATAATAAGTTAAAGTACAATTTTTAGATTAGTGATAAAAATGTTTAATAATCAGCAACATAAAGATGAAAATATTCGTTTGTCAAATAGACACAATTGTCGGTGACATAAAAGGAAACAAAGCAAAGATACTCGAAGGATATCAAAAAGGAATAAAAGAGAAAGCAGATCTTGTTGTTTTTCCCGAACTGGCATTATTAGGTTACCCGCCACTTGATTTAATTGAAAAGAAAGAATTTAGAAATTCAGTAATTACAGCAGCGGAAGAAATAGCATCTAAAACAATAGATACCGGATTACTATTCGGTTCAATTACAGAAGACAACGATCATGTTGGCACCGACGTTCATAATTCGGCTTTGTTGTGCTTCGACGGAAAAATTCAATTCATACAAAATAAAACGCTGATTCCAAATTATGACGTATTTGATGAAATGCGTTATTTCGATCCTGCAAAGAGTGTTGATGTTTTTAAATTCAAAGGTGAAAAATTAGGAATTTCAATCTGCGAAGACATTTGGAATGATGCCGATTACTGGTGTATAAGAAGATACAGCGATGATCCGGTAAACAGATTGATTGAAAGAGGGGCAACAATTTTATTAAATATATCTGCCAGTCCCTATGCCTACAGAAAGAGGGAAGATAGAAGAGAAATGCTTTCCGTTCTTACAAAAGGGAATCATCTGCCTCTTATTTATGTTTGCTATGTGGGCGGTCAAACTGAACTTATTTTTGATGGTGCAAGCATGTGCTTTAACTCAAAAGGCGAATTGGTAAAAATGGGTAAGTTTTACAAAGAAGATTATTTTATGTTTGATACGGACAGGAATTATAATCAAATTGAAAACATAGAAAGATGTTTTGAAGAAGAAATAATTGATGCAATTACGTACGGGTTAAAAGAATACTGTAAAAAAATAGGTTTTAAAAAAGTATTAATAGGATTAAGCGGCGGTATTGATTCTGCCTTGGTTGCGTATTTTGCAGTGAGGGCGTTGGGTAAAGAAAATGTTAACGTAATAATGATGCCTTCGGTTTACTCAAGTAAAGGCAGTATCTCCGATTCTGAAAAATTGATTAATAATTTAGGAATAAATTCGAATATAATTCCAATTCAACCGTTATTTGAAAACGCATTGGAAAATTTAAAACCAATATTTAATGACACAGATAAAAATATTGCGGAGGAAAATCTGCAAGCCAGGATAAGAGGACTATATTTAATGGCTGTCTCCAACAAGTTTAATTATTTGCTCTTGGCAACGGGTAACAAATCTGAATTGGCTATGGGCTATTGCACTTTGTACGGCGATATGTCCGGCGGATTAGCAGTTATAGGAGACTTGTATAAATCAGAAATTTATTCTTTAGCGAAATACATTAACAGAAATAATGAAATAATACCTAAAGAAATTATAAACAAAGAACCTTCGGCTGAGTTAAAAGAAAACCAAAAAGATCGGGATACTCTTCCACCTTATGATTTCCTGGACAAAGTATTGAAAATGTACCTTGAAGAAAATAAAGAATGCAAAGAGATAAAAGAAATTTTGGGTGATGATAAAGACGTTTGCGGAATTTTAGACATGGTTGATAGAAATGAATATAAAAGGAGGCAAGCAGCCCCGTCTTTGAGAGTGTCAACAAAAGCTTTCGGATACGGAAGGAGATACCCGATAGTACAGGGATGGAGAAAACATTAACTAAATTTTTAATATTAATAAAACAACTACCTAAAAATGAAAAAAAAATTCCTCAGAATATTGATGATAATAATGTTATCAGTATTCAGCGTTTATGCGCAACTATTTAATAATAACATAATTCAAGTAAAAACTTTTACATCTTTTGATAAAGTTTATAAAAACAGTGAGCTATTAATAGCATTAAAAATAAATGTGAATGACGGCTGGCATATAAACTCTAATACACCAAATGAAGATTATTTAGTTCCTTCTAAAATTATAATAACATCAAATGACGGGATTATAGAAAAAACAGAAAAAATAGTATATCCTGAACCCGATGAAATTCAACTTGCATTTTCACAAATTCCGTTATCTGTTTGGCAGGGAGAAGTTGTAATAGGTGCAAAAATAAAGTTGAAAAAAGATGTTAAACCCGGTAAGTATAATTTAATTTTAAATCTTGATTATCAAGCTTGTAATAACAATACTTGCTTAGCTCCCAATTCTATTACAGATACGCTTCAAATTGAAGTAGTTGATAATACTGTTCCGACTAATAAAATTAATCAGGCCTTGTTTAATACAATTAATCTAAAAACGAATAATAATATTGAAAAAGGTAATGATGAAGATTCAATTTCTGATATGATGGAAAGTAAAGGTCTTTTATTGGGACTTATCTTTGTTTTCATAGGTGGTCTTGCACTCAATTTAACTCCCTGTGTGTATCCTTTAATTCCCATAACAATTGGTTATTTCGGTGGACAAAGCGAAGGCAGTACTAAAAAATTATTTTTTATGGGCTTATTGTTTGTTCTTGGTATGTCTATTACTTATTCAGTAATCGGAGTTGTTACATCTTTAACAGGCGCTGTATTTGGCACACTGCTCCAAAATACGTATGTGATATTATTCATTGTTTTTATATTTATTATTATGGCATTGGGAATGTTTGGTGTTTATGAATTTAAATTACCAGATAGCCTTGTTGCAAAAGCCGGTGGTGCAAAAGGGGGAATGTACGGTGCTTTTTTTATGGGGTTAACTATGGGCATTGTGGCTGCGCCTTGTATAGGTCCATTTGTAATAGGACTGGTGACTGTTGTTGCAGCCAAAGGTGATCCGTTATTCGGATTTTTAATGTTCTTTGTGCTTTCTTTGGGTCTGGGGATTCCTTATTTATTCTTGGCAATTTTTTCAGGTAAAATAAAGCAGCTTCCAAGAGCAGGGGATTGGATGGACGCTGTAAAACATATTTTCGGATTAATATTACTGGGTATGGCGCTTTATTTCCTTTTACCTCTGCTTGCAAAATCTTATTCGGGTTATATAATTCCTGTGTATTTAATTCTCTCCGCAATTTATGTCCTATTTGTAGATAAAGTTGCTAATAATATTAAGGGATTTAGAATCTTTAAGATTACATTTGCCTCAATAATTTTGACATTTGGAATCTATCAACTATTTCCTGCAAATGAAGTTACAATTACTTGGAAGACATTTTCAGAAGTAAAATTAAAAGAGAGCAAAAATAATAATCGTCCTGTACTCATTGACTTTTATGCCGATTGGTGTATTCCGTGTAAAGAACTCGATCATTCTACATTTCCTGATCCAAAGGTAGTAGAAATTTCTAAGAAATTTGATAGTTACAAAGCAGATATAACACATACATTATCAAAGGAAGTTGAAAAATTAAGGAAAAACTATAAAATTATTGGAGTACCAACATTGTTAATCTTAGATTCAAACGGCAAAGAGGTTAAAAGGATTACAGGGTTTGTTACTGCTGAGGTTTTTTATGACTTTTTGAAGGAAGTAAATTAGGACGAAAAATATACAGGAGACCTCTTTATTTTGCTGTTGACAATCATTTAGTACTTATTTAAGTTACTTCAATAAATTTTAAAAATTAATTTTTTTTGATTAAAATATTGTTGAAAATTCGCTATACCTATGATTCTAAAATTTATTCTTCCTTGAGATTATTCCCATCGTTCTCCAATTTTTCACTGAATTACAGAAATACGAATTAACATATCATTTTATAGAATAAATAATAATTAACGATTTAAATAATTAATTAAAATGAGTTATAAATAATGAAAAAGGATATAAGAGAATTAAGTGAGGTTACTGTTCGGTTTGCAGGTGATTCCGGTGACGGTATGCAGCTTACAGGAACTCAATTTAGTAATACTTCTGCACTTGCAGGAAATGATGTCAGCACTTTACCTGACTATCCTGCAGAAATTCGTGCCCCAATCGGAACTACTTATGGTGTCAGCGGATTTCAATTACATTTTAGCGATAGTGATATTCATACACCCGGTGATGCCCCTGATGTACTTGTAGCTATGAATCCAGCATCTTTAAAGGTTAATTTGAAAGACCTGAAACCAGGTGCTACTATAATTATAAATATCAATTCTTTTGATGAGAAAAATTTTAAATTATGCCACTACGAGACCAATCCCCTTGAAGACGGATCTCTAAGTGGATACCACGTAGTCGAAGTACCGCTTTCAAAATTAACTGCTGAATCTTTAAAAGAAACAGGACTTACACCAAAAGAAATTGCAAGATCTAAAAACTTTTTTGCTTTGGGTCTGATGTATTGGCTTTACAGCAGACCTATTGAACCGACTATAAAATGGATTGAAGAAAAATTCAAGAAAAAACCAAATATAATTGATGCTAATAAAAAAGCCCTTGAAGCCGGCTATTATTTTGGAGATAATACAACTTTGTTTTCAACAAGATATAAAGTAAATCCGGCTAAACTTGCAAAAGGAACTTATAGAAGTATTGAAGGAAATGAGGCATTAGCGCTTGGATTGGTTGCGGCTTCCGTAAAAACAGGATTACCTTTATTTTTAGGTTCTTATCCTATAACTCCGGCTTCAACTATTCTGCACGAACTTAGCAAACATAAAAGTTTTGGTGTAAGAACTTTCCAGGCAGAAGATGAAATTGCCGCTGTTACGGCTACTATCGGTGCTGCTTTTGCAGGCGCTTTGGCAGTTACAACAACAAGCGGACCCGGACTGGCTTTAAAAACAGAAGCTGTCGGTTTGGGAGTGATGACGGAATTGCCTATGATAATTGTTAATGTTCAAAGAGGCGGCCCAAGTACAGGACTTCCTACAAAAACTGAACAGTCTGATCTGATGCAAGCAATGTTCGGCAGAAGCGGTGAAGCACCCGTAGCAATTATCTCAGCCAACACACCTGCCGATTGTTTTGATGTTTCACTTGAAGCAGCAAGAATTGCTACTAAATATATGGTTCCTGTTTTATATATGACAGACGGTTATATTGCAAATGGCTCAGAACCCTGGAAAATTCCTGACCCCGATAAGATTCAGGATATGAAAGTAACTTTTAGAACCGATCCGGAAAATTACCAACCGTATTCAAGAGATGAAAATCTTTCAAGACCTTGGGCAATACCCGGCACACCTGGTCTTGAACACAGACTTGGAGGATTAGAGAAAGAAAATCTTACAGGTAATGTAAATTATGACCCGGAAAATCACGAATATATGGTTAGATTAAGAGCCGAAAAAATTAAAAATATTGAGAATGATATTCCTGAATTAAAAGTTGAAGGTGAACTTGATTCTGATTTAATTGTAATTGGATGGGGAGGTACTTTTGGTGCTATTACAGACGCTGTCCACAATATGATTGAAAACGGACATAAAGTTGCTCATGCACACTTCAGATATTTAAATCCTTTTCCAAAAAATACGGAAGAAGTCCTCAAAAAATATAAATATATACTTTGCCCAGAACTTAATTTGGGACAATTGTCATATATGTTAAAAAGCAGATTCTTACTTGAAATAGAATCATATACAAAAATACAAGGGCAACCATTTAAATCTTCAGAATTAGAAGAAAAAATTGAAGCAGTATTAGGAGGAATGAACAATGGCTGATAACATAACAACAGATACAGTGGAATTAAAACCAAAAGATTTTTCTTCATCCCAGGATGTTAGATGGTGTCCGGGTTGCGGAGATTATTCAATACTTGCTCAAATTCAAAGAGTATCTCCCGAACTTGGAGTAAAAAAAGAAAATTATGTTTGGATATCCGGAATCGGATGTTCATCTAGATTTCCTTATTATATGGATACATTCGGTATGCACGGAATTCATGGTCGAGCTGCTGCAATAGCTTCCGGAGTTAAAATACAAAATCCTGAGCTTTCTGTTTGGGTAGCAACTGGTGACGGTGATTGTTTAAGTATTGGTGGTAACCATTTTATTCATGCTTGCAGACGAAATATCGGTATTAAAATAATCCTTTTTAATAACAGAATATACGGATTAACAAAGGGACAATATTCACCTACTTCCGAAAAAGGTAAAATTACAAAAAGCAGTCCTTACGGAAGCATTGATTATCCGTTTAATCCTACTGCACTGGCAATTGGTTCTGATGCAACTTTTGTTGCAAGATCGATTGACAGAAATCCTGCTCATTTAAAAGAAATGATAAGGCGGGCAGGCGGACATACGGGAACTGCTTTCATTGAGGTTTTCCAGAATTGTAATATTTTTAATGACGGAGCATTTTTCCCATTGACCGATAAAGAAACAAAATCGGATACGGTACTTGTATTAGAACACAATAAACCAATGGTCTTTGGAAAAGAAAACGATAAGGGTATTATTTTAGACGGATTTACTCCACGAGTAGTAAATCTTACTGATGGTAAATATTCATTAAATGATTTATGGATTCACGATGAACACGATATACACGCATCAAGAGCACATATTTTATCTCAATTTGCCGACTTTGAAAATCTTCCTACTCCGATTGGTGTATTCAGACATATTGATAAACCGTCTTATGAATCGGATTTGCACAAACAGTTAAATGATGTTATTGCCAAAGAGGGTAAAGGAAAATTAAAAGACCTTCTCTTCAGCGGTAATACCTGGGAAGTTAATTAATTATTACATTATTTAATTTCTTATTATTATTTAGGACTTGAGAAATCAAGTCCTTTTATTTTTATATTCACAAGTATGATAGATTTTAAAAAATTAAAAAATATAATTGATAAGAATAATTCTTTTATACTTACAACTCACGTAAATCCCGATGGTGATGCCATAGGATCAGAGTTGGCTCTTTTCTATGTTTTACAGAAATTAGGGAAAGAAGTAAAAATAATAAACCACAGCTCTACTCCCTACAATTTAGAATTTCTTGATAAAGATAATGTTATAAACAAATATGATAATAATGTTCACAATAATTTATTTGTTACTGCCGATGTTTTAGTTGCATTGGATTTTAACCGCTCAAACAGGATGGTGAGTATTGAACATGCGTTTCTTAATTCAAACAAAACCAAAATTTGCATTGATCATCACGAAGACCCCCAAGATGTATTCGATTATAAATTTATTGATATTAAATATTGCGCAACAGGGCATATTATTTACAGCTTTATAAAAGAGACAAAAATTGTTAAAATTGATAAAGATATTGCAGATAATCTTTATGCAGCTATTATGACTGATACAGGTTCTTTTAAATTTGAAAAGACGACTGCAGAAATACACAAAATTGCTTCTGATTTGTTGGAGAAAGGAGTTTCGCCTACACAAATATACGATAGTATTTATGACCAAAGCAGATTTGGTAAAGTAAAATTGCTGGGTGTTGCATTAGAATCAATACAAACTTTTGGTGAGAAAAAAGAAATTTGTTACATGAAACTATATCAGGAAGATTTTAAGAACTGTAAAGTTGATGAATCTGATACGGACGGTTTTGTTAATGTTTCACTTTCTATAAAAGGTATGAAAATAGGGCTTCTTTTTATTGAGCTGCAGAATGGATTCAAAGTCAGCTTTAGGTCAAAAGGAGACATACCTGTTAACAAACTTGCAGGTGAGTTTGGCGGTGGCGGACATAAAAATGCCGCAGGTACAAGGTTATTAAATCAGAATTTAGATGAAAAAATTGACGATATTTTAAAACGTGCGGAATGTTATTTATAAAACGGAGTTAAAATGTTAAAAATAAATTTAAAGTCGGCAGGAAGTAAAGACATAAAATACGGGGCTCTTACTTTAAGCTTGAATTTTTTAATTGTTGAAGTGTCATTAAAAAAGACTATTAACACATTAGTAAATACTATAAACTTTAAACTAACAAAGCTTCAAAAAGAAAATTTGTTATCTGAAGATATAAACGAGATAAGAACAGTAAATGGGAATGGAGCTTCGGAAGAGTTGATATTACATAAGGTAAATCCGGATAAAAAATTTACTCCTGACTATTTCAGAAATTATTGTGCAGGACTTATCAATAATATTAAAAATGAAAAGATAAAAGAACTTCACATCTTTTTACCTTCTTATTCAAAATTTAAAATGTATTTCTCAGACGAATCTTATTTTTACCAGACATTTGCAGAGGGATTTGTCTTAGGTGCTTATAATTTTGATAAATATTTCACCGAGAAAAATCCTGTTAAAAAAATAGATATCATTTTTCATTCTGAGAATTTGACCAAATGCAGGAAAGGACTTAAAAATGCACAGGTGGTTACAGAAGGTATAAATTTTACTAAAGATTTACAGAACGAACCGGGGATAACTTTAACACCTTCAGAATTTGCAAGAAGAATTGCATCAAAATTTAGAGGAACTTCTGTTAAAGTTACTGTATTTAATGAAAAAGAAATTAAAAAAAGAAAAATGGGTGGACTTCTTGCCGTTGGTATGGGAAGCAGCAATCCGCCAAGATTTATAGTCCTGAGGTATAATGGTGGAAAATATAAAAATTCAAAACCCATTGCCTTGGTAGGTAAAGGAATTACATTTGACAGCGGTGGAATTTCAATAAAACCGTCGAGCGGAATGGGAGAGATGAAAGCTGATATGTCAGGAGCAGGTGTTGTAGCAGGTTTGTTTTTAGCCGCGGTAAAAGCTAAACTACCTGTTAATTTAATCGGTATAATTGCTTCTGCTGAAAATATGCCTTCGGGGTCATCTATGCGTCCGGGAGATATTGTTATCACTTCTTCGGGTAAAAGTATTGAAGTAGATAATACAGACGCAGAAGGAAGAATGGTGCTATCCGATGCGCTTCATTATGCATCCAAACAGAAACCTAAGCTTATAATTGATCTTGCAACATTGACAGGCGCTTGCGTAGTAGCACTTGGAGAATTGACCGCCGGTATGTTTACAAAGGATGAAAAACTTAAGGAGAAATTATATACCTCGGGTTTAAAAACCTATGACAGGGTTTGGCCTATGCCTTTGTGGGATGATTATAATTATTTAATAAAAAGCAAAGTCGCCGATGTTAAAAATGTAGGAGGAAGATGGGGAGGTGCGATTACGGCTGCTAAATTTTTAGAAAATTTTGTGGATGAAAATATTCCCTGGGTTCATTTGGATATTGCCGGTCCTGCTACTGCAAATGATTTTAATAACTACACAAGAAAATTTATGACCGGTTTTGGTGTGAGGCTTTTGTTTGATTTTATTTTAAAAAAGTAAATAAAATTATTCTCCATTTTGAAGTTAGTTAATTTTAATTTGTATTAAATTTACTTCAGAAAGTAGTATAGACTCTTGAAATCTACTTAAGAAGAAATATTATAATTCAAAAATCAAGGATCTCTTTCTCAAACATTCTGTAACCAGATTCCCGATATCTTAAAGATATCGGGAATCTTTAGACCAGCTTTCCATTCTTTGTTGAAAATATAATTTAATTATTTAGCAAGTGAGTATCTGTTTGCTACTTCTTCCCAGTTGATAACATTAAACCAATTGTCAATGTACTCAGGTCTTCTGTTTTGATATTTTAAATAGTAAGCGTGTTCCCAAACATCGAGTCCTAAAATAGGTGTACCTTTCTTTTCAACAACGTCCATTAATGGATTATCCTGATTTGGTGTAGATGTAATTGCAAGACTGCCGTCCGATACAATTAACCAAGCCCATCCCGATCCGAAGCGTGTGGCAGCGGCTTTGCTGAACTGATCTTTAAAAGAATCAAATGAACCGAAAGTAGAATTGAGCGCATCGGCTATTTCACCACTGGGAGCACTTCCGCCTCCTTTCATTATTGACCAAAACAGTGAATGGTTAAAGTGTCCTCCGCCATTGTTCCTAACTGCGGTTGAATACGTGGATACATCAGTCATCAATTCTTCCAAAGTTTTACTTTCTAATTCAGTTCCTTCAACTGCAGCATTAAGTTTTGTTACATAGCCGTTGTGGTGTTTTGTGTGATGAATTTCCATAGTCATTTTATCAATGTACGGCTCTAAAGCATCGTATGAATAAGGTAATTCAGGTAATGAAAAACTAGACATGTTTTTTCTCCTTTATTTAATAATTAATTTGTGTTTTTAAAATGTATGTTGTAGAGATTAAACGCCGAATGATTCACCGCAGCCGCAAGTTTTTGTCGCGTTTGGGTTATCAAATACAAAGCCTTTCCCATTAAGTCCGTCGGTAAAATCTAAAGTCGTTCCAGAAAGATAGAATAAACTTTTTCCATCTATAAATAATTTAACTCCTTTAGATTCAATTGTTGAATCTCCTTCGTTGGCTTTTGCATCAAAACCGAGAGAGTAGGTTAAACCCGAACATCCACCGCCTTTAACTCCAACTCTGAGACCGTAATCGGCAGGTATGTTATTTTCATCCATAATTCTTTTTACTTCATTAACTGCTTTATCAGTTATCTGAATATCACTTTCCAATTTTGTTTCAGTCATCACTAATCCTTAAATCTTAATTTTTGATTTTTAATTTAAAAAGGGTCGCCGGGATTTTCAGTTTGAAATTGCGGCATATTTACCTTCCAAGTTCTATTATTAATTTTTTCGAATATTCCTTCCTTTTCCAAAAAGATTGATAATTCTTGTGCAATATGGTTTGCATCAAACGAATTTATATAGATTTCTTTTTTTTCAAGGTATTTCTGTATTCCGAATTGAAAATCTCTCATAAAGAAATTTGACCTGTGAAACAAAGGATACCTTGCTTTAAGGAATTCTAATAATCCGTTATAATCGTTTTTAATATTCTCTAATATTTCGTTTATTCTTTTCATATCGTATTTGGATTTAATAATAATAATAGGCTAGAAGAATGTACAAAATCTATTAACTTTTACAATCAAATTCAATTTTTTATTTGA
>CAZTZZ010000041.1:0-21600 GCA_964617905.1 uncultured Ignavibacteriaceae bacterium
CGATTATATTTAATGTGCCGTCCTTTTCGGCTTCTTCAATTTTATATTTTTTTAACAATTCTTCCACTTTTACAAATTCTTCTTCGGGTATTTTTTCCATTGGAAGAGCAAAAAATTCTCTTTGACTATTATTTAGCGATTCTTGAATTGAATAAAATTGGATTAAATCAGTTGGATATTTTGGACAAAACCTAACTGTATTACCTCCATCCACAACTGTTTTACCCAGACCCAATGCAGCAGATACAATTCCGTCAGTTGATTTTTGTGGTGGTAAAGGATAAAAGTTGTATGATTTAGCAACTCCTGCAAAGTCAGGATAAAATTTATCTTTATAAATATTGCCGACCATCTTTTGAATAATAACCGCCATTTTTTCTTCTTCCAGTCTATAGGACGTAAGATCAATGTATTTTCTTGATGCTTTAGTATATGTTGAAGCATAAACTTTTTTTATAGCAAGTATTAGTTTTTCAAGTCTTATTCTCGGATTAGGATGATTATTAGGAAGCATATAAGTCTTATAAACACCTGAAAAGGGATGATACTGAGAATCTTCAAGTAAGCTAGAAGAACGAACAGCTAAAGGTGTTTTCATTAAATCAAGAAATTCTTCGAGCTGGTGAAGTATGTTTCTTGGAAATTTTTTTGCACTTATAAATTTATTAAAAATTTCTTCGTCATCTTCGCTGCTCAAAACAAATTCGGAAAGGTTGTTTTCTTCAATGAATAAATCAAATACTTCTGTTGTTAAAACAATGGCTGGAGGAACATAGATATTGATATTTTCAAATTGTTCTTTCAGATTATTATTATTAATAAGCCAATTTAAAAATCCCAAACCTCTTGCTTTTCCACCAAGCGAACCACCGCCGATTCTTGCAAAGCTTGATTCAGGATCGAAAGATTCTTTTACAAAATCAGTTATAATTCCCCGCTGTCTCTGTTTTCTGTATGATCTTAGTGATTGAATAAGAGTATTTTTCAGTTCTTCCAAAGAAGCAAAATCTGTTACTTTTCTTCTTCGCAATTGATGCGCTAAATAAAATTCGGTTCTTGCTTTCAGCCAATTAGAAAAGTTATTTCTTTCAGCATGATACTTAATGGATTCAACCGGTACATCTTTTAATTGTTTCTCTAATTCTCTTAGATTTGAAGCTCTTGATATGCTTTCACCATCTTTGTTTTTAAAAACAAAATCTCCGAATCCAAGGTTGTTATTTATAAATTTTCTCACTTTTTCAAAGAGTTGTGGAGAATTTTTGAGTAAAAATGAGACTCCTATTTCTTCTGCCTTAGACTTATATTTGTCATTTTCAGAAAGTAATAAAACAGGAATATCTGAATGAGATTTTTTTATGTTTTCTGCTATTTTTATACCTGCTGCAGTTTCATTTTTTCCTTTATATGGAAATTCAATGTCTGATATGACTCCAAGTACAAGTTTTTGATAAGTTTTATAGTATTCCCAGGCTTCGTCATAATTGGTGCACAAAATAATTTTTGGGCGTGCACGCATTCTCAAAAACTTATGGGTAAGATTTATACCTTCTGATATCAATTTTTGTGATTGATTCAGTATTTCATTGTAAAGTAAAGGAAGAAAAGATGAATATTGTTTAATATCGTCTTCAATGAAAATTATTACTTGAACACCAACGCTGCGGCAATCGTGGTCAAGATTAACTTTATCTTCAATATATTTTACAATTCCAATAATTATTCTGAAATCTCCTTGCCAAATAAATATCTGGTCAAATACATCAATATTTTTATTGATAAGTAAATACTTTAATTCTTTGTTGTCGTGAGCAAGAAGAACTATCGGGATGTCTATCGCAGATTCTTTTGCTAGTTTTGCAAAGTAAATGGGGTGCATGTCTTCAATATGAAGTGTGGTAATTATTAAATCAAAACGCCTTTCCTGACTGGCAAGCTGGAGAGCTTCTTTACCGCTCGATACCCTTGTTAACTCAGGTGAATGATTCAGACTAAGGTCTTGATATTCATTTCTGATTAGTTCATACAGTCTGCCGTCTTCTTCAAACAAATACAAATCATATAAACTTGAAACGAGTAAAATATCTCTGATACGCAAACGCATCAAATCTTGAAAACCTTGAATTCTGCTCCCGTAAACCTGTTCTATCCAGAAATCATCAAAGGTGTGAATATTTTTATCTTCACTGTTATTCATCTTGTATTAAAAAACATATCAAGAATAATTAATTTTATGTAACGTAATTATAATTTATTAAAATATAAAGGTATAATAAAAAAACGAAGTCCCGAACTAAGTCAAAACTTCGTTTTTTATTCAACTATTATTTTTGTTTAATTTAAACTACTCCTTGATCCATCATAGAATCGGCAACTTTTAGGAAACCGCCAATATTCGCACCGTTAACATAGTTGCCCGGTGTTCCGAATCTTTCTGAAGTTTCTTTACAAGTTGTGTGAATGTTTTTCATTATTTGTTGTAAGCGATTATCCACTTCTTCTCTTGACCAAGGAACGCGCATACTGTTTTGCGACATTTCTAAACCTGAAACAGCAACACCGCCAGCATTTGCAGCTTTAGCCGGTCCGTAGAGTATTTTATTATCTAAAAACAATTTAGCACCGTCAAGAGTGGTTGGCATATTTGCACCTTCCGAAACTAAGAGTACTCCGTTATTCAAAAGATTTTGAGCATCTTTTACGTTTATTTCATTTTGTGTTGCACTTGGGAAAGCACAGTCCGCTTTATGGTCCCACAGCGGATTATGATCCGCATTATTATCTATAGGAGTATATACTGCATTTTTATATGTATCTGTATATTCTTTAATTCTTCCGCGTTTAACATTTTTAAGATTCATAACAAAAGCCAACTTATCGGCATCAATGCCTTCTTCGTCGTAAATGTATCCGGATGAGTCTGATAATGTTACAACTTTCCCTCCCAATTGATTAATTTTTTCAGTTGTATATTGAGCTACATTTCCGCTGCCTGATACAAGGCAAGTTTTACCTTCATAAGTGTCGTTTCCGGTAGCTAACATTTCAGCGCCAAAATATACCGAACCATAACCAGTTGCTTCGGGTCGTATAAGTGAGCCGCCCCAATTAAGACCTTTACCAGTTAAAACACCCGTAAATTCGTTTCTTAATTTTTTATACATTCCAAAAAGATAACCTATTTCTCTTCCACCAACGCCAATATCACCGGCGGGTACATCTGTATCTGGTCCTATGTGTCTGAATAATTCAGCCATAAATGCCTGGCAGAATCTCATTATTTTCAAATCACTTTTTCCTTTGGGGTCAAAGTCTGAACCGCCTTTTCCGCCACCCATGGGCAGAGTTGTTAGACTATTTTTAAATACTTGTTCAAAGGCTAAAAATTTAAGGATACCTAAATTTACAGATGGATGAAAACGCAATCCGCCTTTATATGGACCAATTGCACTGTTCATTTCTATTCTGTAACCCCTGTTAATGTTTATTTCACCCTGTTCATCAACCCAAGGCACGCGAAACATTAATACTCTTTCTGGTTCAATTAATCTTTCTAATATTTTTGCAGCACGATATTCAGGATGTTTATCTAATACTAAAGAAAGTGAATCAACTACTTCTTCAACTGCTTGGTGAAATTCTGGCTGAGCAGGATTTTTTGCTTTCACATCAGCCATTAAATCTTTTACGTAATCGGACATTTTTTACCTCCGTGAGATAATTTAAGATTTGTTTTTATGTGAAGGAGATCTCTAAATATTAAATACATTTATTTTTGTATTTTCCCCTAATTAAATAAATAAGTACAAATTAAAAATATGTAATATCAAAATGGTTTCAAAATAACCCCGTCATTTTGTTGACCATTAATTTTTATTATCAAGGGTTTATCAAATTGTAAATGTTTTGTAAACTTCTTTTCTTCAAATGGTTTTTGTTTGAAGAGCCATTCCCAGTCAATAAAACCAAGATTTGTGAAAGGATTGATTGTAAAATAACCTACCTTGTTTGAAGTAAGGTTGTGAAAAAAATGCGTTCCTTGAGATGGTGTTACACTTAAATCTTTAAAAACCGATTCAACTATTGTACCTACACCTGATATTTGATCCCAAGTTACAGGAATTCCAAGCCACGGATCCAAAGTACCCCACCTTCCCATTCCTATAAGCAAATAAGGTCTGTTTTCTTTTAATAATTTAGAGTTCAATT
This sequence comes from uncultured Ignavibacteriaceae bacterium, assembly GCA_964617905.1. Taxonomy (GTDB): domain Bacteria; phylum Bacteroidota; class Ignavibacteria; order Ignavibacteriales; family Ignavibacteriaceae. Next base: position 4,210 of record CAZTZZ010000041.1, read on the forward strand.
CACTAATTTCTAAAGCAACTTCACGGGTATCACTTCGTTCAAATTTATTTTTATCAACAAAGATTATGTCAAAAATATTGTCTGTTAAACCGTTACCCAATACCTGAGAACTTCTGCAAACTATGTCTTTTTCGTCAATATTTGAAATTGTTATTTGTTCTTTTTCACTGTTTACTACTAAGGGTCGCATTTGAAGCATTGAAAATTCGCTTAACTTACCTTTCCGTGTATCAAAGTTAACTGCAAATTCTATTTCAATCGGACTGCCCATACCCCATGTGCCTAATTCTAAAATAGTATCTATAATTTTATCAAGTGGAAATGTATTGTGTTTTAAAATAGGTGCTAGTGTAACTATTCTTATACCGTTTCTGGATATTCCATCATATACTACATTATTTTCTGAGGAATAAGTAGAACCGACATTATTCAATGTTCCGTCTTCTTCCGCTGTTTCAAGTTCATATTTTTTTAAAAGAGAATCTTCATTTGCATTTTGAAAATAATTACTCTCCGATTTTGTGTCTAAGGCGAAAAATTCTTTTTGGGCATTTTTTAAAGTTTCTTTTGCGGAATAAAATTGAAGGAGATGTTTTGGGTACTTAGGACAAAATCTTACTGAGTTCCCGCCTTCAACAACAATTTTACCCAATCCTAATGCAACATCAGCTATTCCATCAGATGATTTTTGAGGGGGTATAGGATAATAGTTATATGATTTTGCAACACCCGATAAATTTGGATAAAACCTTTCTTTATGTTTACTGCCAACAAGTTTTTGTATGATTACAGCCATTTTTTCTTCTTCCAGTCTGTAAGAAGTGGCTTTTAGGTAATCCTTTGCTTTTTTATAATAGGTAGAAGCGTAAACAGCTTTAATAGCATTTAACAATTCCTTTATTCTTGTTTCCAAATCGTTACTGCTGTTGGGAATCATATAAGTTTGATAAACACCGGCAAATGGTTGGAATTGTGAATCTTCTAAAAGGCTGGAAGATCTTACCGCCAAAGGAACTTTAACACTTTCAAGAAAAAATGATAGTTTCTCTGTGATTTCAAGAGGGAATTGTTTTGCATTAATAAATTTTTTGGCAATTTTTATGTCATCAGTTTCATTTATTGCAAAAATTTCAAGAGAATTCATTTCCATAAATTGATCAAAAATATCGGTTGTTATAATAATAGCAGAAGGAACTGTAATCTCAATATCCTTGAATTTATTTTTCAATCCGTAGTTATAAATAAGTGAGTTGATGAATCCAAGACCTCTTGCTTTACCTCCCAAAAGTCCTCCTCCGATTCTTGAAAAGCTGTATTTCGGGTCAAATGTTTCTATGTCAAAATCCGTGACTATCCCTTGTTGTCTAAAGTCAAGGTAGTCTTTTAAAGCTACTAATAAATTTGAACGTAACTCAGAAACATCTTTAAAGTCAGTTACTTTTATAGGTCTTAATTTATGAGCTAAGAAAAATTCTGTTCTGGCTTTTAACCATTTAGAGTAATGGTTACCCTCACCGTGGTGAAGTAAACTTTCATCGGGTATCGTTCTTATTTTTTCTTCAAGTGATTTAAGGTTATCAGCCCTTGCTACTTCAGTTCCGTCTTCCAAACGAAAAACAAAATCTCCGAAACCGAAATTATTAATCATAAAATTTCGTAAATCGTGGAGAAGTCTGGGTGAATTTTTATGCAAGAAAGAAGCTCCTATTTCTTTTGCTCTTTTTTGAAAATCCAAGTTACTGGATTGGAGTAGTATAGGAATATCTTTTTGAAATGATTTTACATATGTAGAAAATTTTAAACCGGCTTCCGGGTCTCTGACACCATTATGCATGAAATTAATATCTGTTATTACACCAAGAATTGACTCTTTATATATTTTAAAATAAGTTTCTGCTTCTTCATAGGTTGTACACAATAAAATCTTAGGTCGTGCTCTCATTCTTAAAAATTTATGGGTAAGATTAATTCCTTCAGAAATTAGTCTTTGAGATTGCTTAAAAATTTCAGTGTAAATTAATGGTAAATAAGAAGAATAGAATTTTACATTATCCTCAATTAAAATTATAGACTGTACGCCTGCTGCAAAAGTGTCGTATTCAACATTAAGTTTATCTTCAATATATTTTATTATTCCAATTAATAGATGATAATCACCCTGCCAAATAAAAATTTTGTCAATTACTGATATATCATAATTAGTAACTAACTCCCGTCTTTCCTGGTTATCATAAGCTAAAAGAATAATAGGAGTATCAATTCCTGCTTTCTTTACATATTGAGCAAATTGTATAACGTGCATGTCTTCAACGTGAAGAGTTGTAATTATCAAATCATAATTATCATCGTTAAGAGCAAGACCAATGGCTTCTTCACCTGTGGTAACGTGAGTGATTTCGGGAGATTGGCTTAGATTTAAGTTTTGGTATTCTTGTCTGATGAGTTCGTATAGTCTGCCGTCTTCTTCAAAAATATAGTTATCGTATATACTTGAAACTAAAAGAATTTCTCGTACTTTAACCCGCATTAATTTTTGAAATTTCTTAATACGGTCGCCGAATATTTCTTCAATCTGCCTATTATTATTATTCATTACTAAAATAATTTTCTTTAATTATTCTTTAGAACGTTTAAAATCATGCAGACTTAATATACTAAGTATAATTAAACCAATCCTTGATCCAACATTGCATCTGCAACTTTTAAAAATCCGGCTATATTTGCTCCGTTAACATAATTTCCCGGTGTACCAAATCTTTCGGCAGTTGTAACGCAAGTATTGTGTATTCTCTTCATAATTTCGTGAAGTCTGTTATCCACTTCTTCTGTAGACCAAGGAAGACGCATACTATTTTGTGACATTTCCAATCCCGAAGTAGCCACACCCCCAGCATTTGAGGCTTTACCCGGAGAGAATAATATTTCTGATTCCTCAAAAACTTTATAAGCTTCATTGGTTGTAGGCATATTTGCTACTTCACAAAGACAAATGCATTTGTTCTTTAATAATTCTTTTGCATCATCTTCAAATATTTCATTTTGAGTTGCACAGGGCATAGCAACATCTGCTTTTACGCTCCAGGGTCTTTTACCTTCGTAAAACTCAACGCCGTATTTATCTGCATAGTCTTTTATTCTATCATTAGCAGTTGCTCTAAGTTTTAACATATAATCTATTTTATCGCCTTTAACACCATCCTTGTCGTAAATAAATCCATCAGGGCCGGAAAGTGTAACAACTTTTCCTCCGAGTTGATCTATTTTTTTTGTAACACCCCAGGCAACATTTCCGAAACCGGAAACTGCGAATACTTTTCCTTCAATTTCTTCACCCTTTGTTTTCAGCATTTCTTTAACAAAATAAACGGCTCCGTAGCCTGTTGCTTCGGGTCGAATAAGTGAGCCGCCCCAGTTTAAACCTTTACCTGTTAATACCCCGGTAAATTCATTCCTAAGTCTTTTATACTGACCGAATAGAAAGCCGATTTCTCTTCCGCCTACTCCAATATCACCTGCAGGAACGTCTACATTCGGGCCTATATGTCTGAACAGTTCTGTCATAAAACTTTGGCAAAACCTCATCACTTCATTATCGCTTTTACCTTTCGGGTCAAAGTCAGAACCGCCCTTACCGCCGCCCATAGGAAGTGTGGTTAAACTGTTTTTAAAAACTTGTTCGAAAGCCAAAAATTTTAAAATACCGCGTGTTACCGAAGGGTGAAATCTTAATCCGCCTTTGTAAGGTCCGATTGCCGAGTTCATTTCAATTCTGTATCCGCGGTTTATATGAATTTCTTCCTGGTCATCCATCCATGGGACACGGAAAGAAATACTTCTTTCGGGTTCGACCATTCTATCTAATATTTTAGCATATTTATATTCTGGGTGTCTATCTAAAACAACTTCCAGTGAACCCAACATTTCTTCAACAGCCTGATGGAATTCAGGCTCGTTAGGGTTTTTTACTTTTACATCATTTAAAATATTTTCTGTATACTCTGACATAATATCCTCTAAAATAAATTTCTATTTAGTGCCTAATTTTTCAAATTAAAAGGTTTTACGGGAAGGAAAAAACATTTATTACATCATCGCTTCCAACAAAAACTATTCAACGTAATTATCGAACATTTACATCAATAAGTGTATAGGCTACACTAATTTCATTTACAAACTTAAAGATTAATTCAGAAAAAACGAACATCAGATTCTTATTTTAAATTATTCATTTTAGTATGTTTGCTTCTAATTTGATAATTTTATGCTATTAAAATATAAAAATTATTGAGTGATAAAATGATAAACAAAATAATGAAAGAAAAAATTAAACAGGCAATTAAAATTCTTGATGAAAAGGATATTGACCTTTGGATGATTTTTGCAAGAGAAAGTGCAATTATGCAAGATCCTACAATTGAAATAGTTGTTGGTAAAAACTGTACATGGCAGTCTGCTTTTTTAATAAACAGAAAAGGTGAAACTACAGCAATTGTCGGTTCTTTGGAAGCCGAAAATTTTGAAGGCAACGGGCAGTTTGAAAATGTTATAGGTTATCTGAAATCAATAAGAGAACCGCTGACAGAATATTTGAATGAAAACAAACCCAATAAAATTGCAATTAATTATTCACAGAATTCTGTACTGGCTGACGGACTTCAGTACGGATTGTATCTGAATTTGTTGGAACACTTAAAAGGTACCGGTTATGAAAAGAAATTAGTCTCTTCCGAAGAAATAGTTTCTGCACTTAAAGGAAGAAAATCAGAGACCGAACTGTCAATTATGAAGGAAGCTGTGGATAAAACATTGGAAATATTTGACAAAGTTACAAAATTTATAAAACCCGGGGTTAGCGAGATTGAAATTGCAAACTATATAAAATCCATTGTTAATGAAAAGGGCTACGGTTTGGCGTGGGAAGAAGATCACTGTCCTGCAGTTTTTACAGGACCTGATTCCTCAGGTGCACATTCAGGACCCACGGATAAAAAGGTAGAAAAAGGGCATATGGTAAACATAGATTTTGGAATTTTATATAAAGGCTATTGCTCTGATCTGCAAAGAACATGGTATGTTTTAAAAGACGGAGAAACCGAAGCTCCCGAACCCGTTCAACGAGGGTTTAATGTAATTAGAGACGCTATACAAATGGTAGCGGATAAACTAAAGCCAGGGGTTCTCGGATGTGAGATGGATGACATTGCAAGAGGATATGTAATAGAACAGGGTTACGAAGAATACCCGCACGGACTCGGTCATCAAGTAGGCAGAAAGGTACACGACGGCGGCGGCGGACTTTTACCACGTTGGGAACGTTACGGCAAAACTCCTTTTATGAGGGTAGAAGAAAATCAGGTTTATACGATTGAACCCAGGGTACCAGTTGAAGGTTATGGTGTCTCTACGTTAGAGGAAGAAGTTGTTGTAAGAAAAGATAAAACCGAATTTATTTCAAAACCTCAAAAAAAATTGATACTAATTTAAATTAAAGCAACCTGATTTATTTTGATTAATATTTCAGGTTACTTTACTGTCTAAAATTTACAATTTATTTGATAAGCCTTTTCAAGCAGGTTGTTGTATTCCATAAATTCTATTTCCGTAGCTCCGAACATTTCTAAATGCGGTGTTGAATACTGCACATCTAAAACCACAAAAGATTTCTCGTTTAAATGCTCTATCAATTTTATTAATGCGGCTTTTGAGGCTTGCGGAATAATAGAAAACATCGATTCGCCAAAAAACGCTCCCTTGTATGAAATTCCGTACAATCCGCCCACAAGTTTATTTTTTGAGTAAGTCTCTACTGTGTGAACATAACCAAGTTTTTCCATTCGAAGATATGCTTCAATAAGCTCATCGGATATCCAGGTTTCTTCTCTGGCTGCGCAAGATTTTACAACCGAAAGAAAATCAGAATCAAATTTAAAAACAAAATCTGAATTTGAAATAAATTTTTTTAACGAACGCGGATAGTTATATTTATTTAATGGTATTATTGTTCGAACATCGGGCAGATACCAGTTTATTTCATTGGTATTATTATCAGCCATCGGGAAAGCACCGACAGCATACATACGAATCATTGCTTCGGGATTTTGGAGTATTTGTTCCGCTTTGTTATTATTTTCTTCCAATGTTTTATTTTAGTCAAATATTTCTTGTGTAAGACATTTAACACTTCCGCCGCCCTTCAAAAATTCAGTCATATCAATTTCGGTTATGTTAAACCCGAGACCACCTATTTCGTTTTTAAGTTTTTCAGAAACACCTTTGGCAATAAAAACATCTTTATTATTTACAACAAGATTACACGCTAAAAGATTGTTATCGTCTTCATCCGCAACAATAATATTATTGAATTGTGATTTAATAAGTTCCAACCCTTCGTTTGTAAAAGCAACCGGATTTATTACCGCAGTATCGTCATTCAGCGGACCAAGGCAGGTATCTAAATGATAAAAATACGGGTTGTTTAATTCAATAGGGAAAAATTCTTTGTTTAAAATATTTTCAAGATGATTTTTTACTTTTATGCTTGATCTTTCTCCATAGCCGATAAAATATTTTTTATCGGATCTGATTATATCTCCCTCACCTTCATATAAAATATCTTCCGGCAAAGTGTGAATTTTATATCCCATATTTCCAAATAAATTTGCCGCAAATTCAGATTCTTTTCTTCGTTCAGGAGCTTTAAAATTTGCTTTTATAAAAATATCTCCCTCAGCATAACCTATATTGGCTGTGTAAATCATATCAGGCAGACCTTCAACCGGTTCAATTTCAATAACTTCCATTCCTGAAGCTTCGTAGCTTTCTTTCAAAAAATTATAATTAGAATAAGCGGCTTCTCTATTTATTTGTGTTCCTTCTTTCATCCAAGGATTTATTACATACTCTATGTTATAATATTTAGGCGGGCACATAAGTATTTTTTTCATATAGTCCTCTTTTGCTTTAATGTTATAATTTTGCTAACCATTCCTTAAGTTGATAATTGACATAAAATTTACAATTTTGAAATGGAAATATATAAAAATGAATTCATTATTTTATTATATAATTTGGTACCATCATTTATTTACTTATAAAAAGGGAAAATGTTATGAATAAATTTAAAAATTTTTATTTTGGTGCTCTTGTTATCTGTTTAACTATTTTCTCATTTGTTTTGTCTAACTCAAATACATTAGCACAGGAAAAAACAGACAAAAATTTTACAATAGTAATTCATGGAGGAGCGGGTTTCATCAGTAAAGATATACCGGATTCCACAAGAAAAAATTATTTAAGATCTTTAAAAGTTGCACTTTCAATCGGTAAAAATATTTTGGCGGAAGGCGGAAAAAGTATTGATGCTGTTGAGCGGGTAATTAGGTATATGGAGGATAATCCTAATTTTAATTCGGGTAAGGGAGCTGTATTTACAATAAAAGGCACACACGAACTTGATGCTTCAATAATGGACGGGAAAGATCTTTCAACCGGTGCAGTAGCAGGGGTTACAATTATCAAACATCCAATTACTCTTGCAAGAAAAGTAAAAGAAAAAACAAAACATGTTTTGCTTGCCGGTCCGGGAGCGGATCAGTTTGGCAGAGATATCGGAGTGAAAATTGTAAACAACCATTATTTCGATACACCCAGAAGAGTTAAGAACTGGGAAAAAAGAAACAAGAAAAAAATTGATAAACACGGAACAGTCGGTTGTGTCGCGATTGATATGTACGGTAATATTGCAGCAGGCACTTCAACCGGAGGCACTTCCGATAAAATGTACGGCAGAGTGGGTGACTCACCATTGGTAAATGCAGGTACTTATGCAAACAACAAAACCTGCGGAGTATCTGCAACGGGAATAGGGGAATTATTTATAAGAAATACAGTTGCATTTAATATTTCAGCTTTGATGGAATATAAGGGATACTCATTAAAACAAGCTGCCGACGAAATGATTCATAAAAGATTAAATAAAGGAACGGGTGGAATTATTGCAGTCGACAAAGATGGGAATTATGTTTTTTCATTTAATACATCTGGAATGTTCAGAGGGGTTGCAAATTCAAAAGGGAAATTTGAAGTTAAAATTTGGGAATAAAAAGTAAAAGTATTTTAAACATTATTAAAGGTGAATTTAATGCATTGGCCGAAAGAAAATGAATATGCACCGTTTTATGCAGATTATATAGCAAATTTAAAAGATGAAAATATAATTATGTTTCAAAAAAATCAGTTGGAAAGAGTGAAACAATTATTTAATTCAATTGATGCAGATAAAGGGAATTATGCTTATGCAGAAGGGAAGTGGACAATAAAAGAAATTCTTGGACATTTAACAGATGCAGAAAGAATATTAGCTTACCGTGCACTTAGTTTTGCAAGGGGAGAAAAACAAATTCTTCCCGGTTTTGAACAGGATGATTATGTGAAAGAAGGATATTTTAAAGACAGAACAATTGAAGATTTGTTAAAAGAGTTTATTGCTTTAAGAGAATCAAATATTGAAATGTTCAAAAGTTTTTCAGATGAAATTTTAATGAGAAGGGGTAACGCCAATAACAGTGAATTTACTGTAAACGCTTTTCAATATATAATTCCAGGTCATGTAGAACACCATTTAAAGATTTTAAAGAAAAAGTATATGTAAATGACATTGCTTTACAGTTGAATTATTTAAAACACTGTTTTAGGTCTTCAAATTCTTTATATAATTTTATTAATTTCTTCTAATATTAGTTTTGATGCTCCAAGATTCTTCTGAACATATTCATAACTTATTTTACCACTTTCATCTCTTTCTTTTTTATTTGAGATAAGCATACTTAAAGCTCTGTAAGCATTTTGTTTGTTTTTTATAACAATCCCTCCCCCTATCTCAGATAATTTTTGAGCTTCCTGTGAATTGTCAATCTTCGGTCCGAAAACTACAGGAATTCCATAAACTGCCGCTTCAAGCACATTGTGTATGCTTTGCTTAAAACTGCCACCGACATATGCAAAATCTGCGTAAGTATAGAGTGGCAAAAGAATACCAATAGAATCAACAATAATCACATTTTCACCGTTGTAATTGTTTAAATATGAAAATCTTATTGTTTTCAGTACCTTTGAAAAATCGTGTTCAATCTTATCTAAATTTAATATAGATGGTTCGTGAGGTGCTATTACGAGCAGTAAATTCTTATTATACTTACAGAGTTTTTTAAAAACCGGAATTAAAATTTCCTGATCTTCTTCCCAAGTGCTGCCGGCAACAAATACCACATTATCTTTAAATAATTCTTCATCAATTAAATTTCTTTCTTTGGAAGTTAGACTCTTTTCGTAGACTCTGTCAAACCTTGTATCGCCGACAACTTTTATTTTATCCGTATCTTTTACAAAACTCTCAAACCTTCTAGCATCACCTTGTGATACAGTTAAAATTTTTGATAAATCGTTGAAGAGATATTTATGAAAATTCTTTAAAATCGGTAATCCTCTTGCCGAATTTTTTTTCATAGTTGCATCAATTAAAAAAGATGGAATACCTGCTTCCTGAATTGCCCAAATATGATTCGGCCAAACGTCGTACCTCATTACTACTACTAAATCAGGTTTAACTATTTGTATAAATCTTTGAGCATTGGATTTTGAGTCTAATGGTATGTAGGACACCAAATCCGCATAAGGATATCTTAAGGAATTTTCGTATCCCGAAGGTGAAAAAAAAGTAACCAATATGTTGAAATCACTTGTGTTTTTTAGTTCTTTAATAATCGGTTTAGCTTGTTCAAATTCACCCAGTGAAGATGAATGGAACCAAATAAGTTGTTTGGACTTATCCAATGAAGCTGCGTTAATAATCAGGTCTTCAAATATTCTTTTCCTTCCTCTCAACCCTTTCTTAATTTTCGAACTAAACAAACTGCTGATTTGTACTAATATATACAGCAGAGGTATAAAGATTAAATTATATATAAATTTCCAAAAATTTTTCATTTGCTGGTTAATAATTCTTTCAATTTATTAAATGCAAATTCCGGTGTTATTTCTTTCATACATTTAAAATGTTTTTTGGGGCAGCTGTTTCTACCAATATGAGAACAAGGTCTGCAAGTTAAGTAATTGTTCTCTAATATTAAATTATTATTTCTATAAGGTGTAAAGCCAAAATCTTTAACTGTTGAGCCAAAAAAAACAAGCACCGGTATTTTTAATGCACAAGCAACGTGCATTAACCCGGAATCATTACACACTAAAGCCGAGCAATTTTTCATATCAGATGCTGTTTGAAAAAGTTTATTTTTGCCACATAAATTTTCAGCATCCGGAAGTTTTTCTTTTAATTTATCGCATATCATTCTATCGTTACTTCCGCCCAATAAAACAATTTTATATCCATTATGTATTATTAATTTTCCTAATTGCACAAAATATTCAATGGGCCACATTTTAGTATAGTGTCTGCTGCCCGGGGCGAAGGCAATATATTTTTTTGAATCTGAAATATTTGATGTTAAACCATCGGGTAAAAATAAATCCAATCCATCTTCATCCAGACTAAAATCCTGCAATGATTGTGCATATCTAACCGGGATTTGAGGCAGAGACAGTAATTTGTTTATCTTAAATTGCACAAGTAAAAATTTATCAAAATTATGTTTTTTAAAAATAACTTTTTGAGTTTTTAACAATCTTGTAATTTTTCTGGATCTAAAATTGTTCTGTAAATCTATTATTAAATCATAATTACCTTTACGTAATTCAAAACCGTCCGAATCATTATTTTTACTCAAATTTTCATACAGGTATAAATTTGTAATATACGGGTTATTTTTTAGCACATCCCTATATTGCGTTTTTAAGAGAAAATCTACGGTTAAATTTGGATTTTGATTTTTGAGCGATCGTATAAGAGGTGTGGTTAGTAAAATATCGCCCAGAGAGCTGAGGCGTATTATTAATATTCTATTCTTATTTTTAAAAGACTTTAACAAAATATATTTTCAAGACACAGAGATATTAAATATTTAATCATATTGTTTAAATATACAAAGTAGAGACGTTTAATTAAACGTACCTGTTTTTTTCAAATAAAAATATATCATTTTTATTTGTAGTAAATTGCAGTTAATGATAATCTGATTTAATTTTAAACCTAAAATTATAGAGTACAATTATGACTGATACACAATCAAATTTAACAATTGAAAAACAAGTATATGCTATTGTTGATGAATTTAAAGATCATATTCCGGTAACAAATGACAGAAACAGGCTTGCTTTTTGTCTCTACAAATATGTTAATGGAGAGGGTGATTCTCCTGAAATTCTTGTTAAATCAACAAAGATTAAAATACAGGGAATCTCAGAGATAGAACTTGGCTTAAAATTAAAAGAAAAAGTTTCTGCAGTAAAATAAAAAAGTAAATTTTTTATTTACACTTTCTTCACATTAAAAATATTCCGGCTTAAGAAACGGGATTTTCAACTTCAGCTTTTTTCATAAACTTTTCCACTATTTTCACATCTTCTTCGCTACCGGCATAAATTGGAACTCTCTGGTGAAGTTTTTCCGGAACAATTTCTAAGATTCTTTTTTTACCGTTAGTAGCTCTGCCACCTGCACTTTCAATTATAAATGCCATGGGATTGCATTCATACATAAGTCTTAATTTACCGTTGGGATGTCTCGAATCAGAGGGATACATAAATATTCCGCCGTAAAGTAAATTACGGTGAATATCTGCAACCATAGAACCGATGTATCTTGAAGAGTATGGTCTATCACTTTCTTTGTCTTCTTCCTGAAGGTATTTAATGTAATTTTTCAATCCTTTGTGCCAGTACAAATAGTTGCCTTCATTGATGCTGTAAATTTTTGATTTTTTCGGGATTTGAATGTTTTCGTGTGAAAGTAAAAATTCACCGAAAGATGGGTCAAGAGTAAATCCATGAACACCGTGACCGGCAGTGTAGATTAAAATTGTGCTTGAACCGTAAACAACATAACCTGCTGCAACCTGCTCAACTCCCTGTTGAAGACAATCTTCCAAAGTACCGGGTGTATTCTCAGGGGATATCCTTTTATAAATTGAAAAGATTGTACCGATACTTACGTTTGCATCAATATTAGAAGAACCGTCAAGTGGATCGAATAGAAGAACGTACTTGCCAATTTTATGAGGTTTAGGTATGTGTATTATGTCTGCTTCTTCTTCGGATGCCATCACGCATAAATGACCTCCATGATCCATAGCTCTTATCATCATATCGTGAGCATACATATCAAGTTTTTTAACCTGCTCACCGTGAACATTATTATCACCCGTAAACCCAAGTATATCAACCAAACCTGCTTTGTTTACTTCTAGTGAAATTACTTTTGCTGCTAATGAAAGATCTCTTAAAAGATGGGAAAGTTCCCCGGTAGCCTCGGGATGCATTTTCTCCCCTTCAATAATATGACGACCCAATGTCATAAATTTATTTTTCTGCATAACGGCTCTTCCTTATATTTTTTTAAGCTGATTTTGTTATTTCCTGATCTTTATATTGTAACTGATATAACTTGTAATAAATTCCTTTTTTTGCTAAAAGTTCCTGATGATTTCCTGTTTCTCTTATTTCACCTTTGTGCATTACTATTATTTTATCCGCATTTTGAATAGTTGATAACCTGTGCGCGATAACTATTGCTGTTCTACCAACAAGCAAACGTTCAATTGCTTTTTGAATCAATGCTTCGGTTTCAGTATCAACGCTTGAAGTTGCTTCATCTAAAATAAGAATTTGGGGATTATAAGCCAACGCCCTGGCAAAAGAAATTAATTGTTTTTGTCCCACGCTCAGTGTTGCCCCTCTTTCCATAACTATTTCATCGTATTTATTTGGCAGCGCTTCAATAAATTTATCTGCACCTACTAATGCGGCGGCACTTTTGATTTGTTCATCAGTAATATCATGGTTATCCATACTTATATTTGAACGAATTGTACCGGAAAACAGAAATACATCCTGAAGCACTATTGAAATATGTTTGCGTAGTTCTCTTTTATTTATTTTTGTAATGTCAATTCCGTCAATCAAAATTGAACCGGAATTGATGTCATAAAATCTTGTAAGAATATTGATAATGCTTGTTTTACCGGCACCGGTAGCCCCGACAATTGCAACTGTTTCTCCGGGATTAATATTGAAATTAATATTCTTTAAAACGGGTTCGTTTTTTTTGTATTCAAAACAAACATCCTTAAATGTTATTTTACCTTTTAAAATTTTTAGTTCTGTAGATTTCTCCGGATTGTTCACAAATGTTTTGTTGTCTAAAAGTTCGAATATTCTTTCAGATGATGCCATAGCAGTTTGCATCACATTATATTTTTCTGACAGATCTCTAATTGGTCTGAAGAACATTTCAGTGTATTGAATAAATGCAAAAAGAATTCCAATTGTTAAAGATGAACCGATAACATTTCCACCGCCGTACCAGATAATAAGTCCGATTGCAACTGAACTAATTAATTCCACGGAAGGAAAAAACACGGCGTAATAAAAAATTGATTTGATGTGTGCTTTTTTATAATCACTATTTATAGAAGTAAAGTCTTTCAACTCAGATTTTTCTTTGTTAAAAATCTGTACTACATTCATTCCCGTTATATGTTCCTGCATATAGGAATTTAATCTTGCCAGATGAAGTCGAACATCTCTGTAACTTTCCCTTACTTTTCTGCGGAATAGGAATGTGCCGTAAATAAGAAAGGGTAAAAAGGATAATGTTACCAATGAAAGTTTCACGTCAAGGAAAAACATAAAACCTAAAATCCAGATGATAATAAAAATATCGCTGAACACCATAACAATGCCAGAAGAAAAAAGAGCATTAAGAGATTCTATATCGTTTGTAACTCTTGTTACAATTCTGCCTATTGGTGTTTTATCAAAAAATTTGAGTGCAAGTTTTTGAGTATGGGCATAAAGCTGGGAGCGCAAATCATAGATAATCTTTTGTCCTAAATACTGCATAAAATAAGTAAGAAAATATTGAATAACTGCCTGGAACAGCAATGATGCAAGAAGAAGCAGACTTATTATAAGCAGACCTTTATAATCTGAATTTGCAATATAATCGTCAACAGCTATTTTTGTTAAATAAGGACGGACAGGACCAAGCGCCGCTACCACAATGTTCATAAATATTGCAAGGATAATATATTTTCTGTAGGGCTTTACATAACTCAAAAGTCTTTTCATCAACTTTGAATCATAAGCTTTGCCCATTATCTCTTCGTCTTTTTTGTAATCGTTAGCCATTTACATACAGTTTAAAATTTAAATTTCTTCCAATTCTTTTTCGAGTAACTGTTTATAATGCAGGTCAGCATAAATTCCTCCTGCAGCAACCAATTGTTCGTGTGTTCCTTCTTCTACAATTTTTACCTTGTCAAGCACAATTATTTTATCGGCATTCTTTACCGTTGAAATTCTGTGGCTGATAATAATAGTGGTTCGATTATATGAATATTCTTTAAGATTATTAAGGATTTCTTCTTCGGTATTTGTATCAACGGCAGAGAATGAATCGTCCAATATTAAAATTTTAGGCTCAGTAGCTAATGCTCTCGCAAGACTGACCCTCTGCTTTTGTCCTCCCGAAAGAGTAATTCCCCTTTCACCCATAATGGTTTCATAACCATTTGGGAATGATTTTATTTCATCATTCAAATGTGCAATTTTAGCTGCATTAAATATTTTATCTTCATCATATTCTTTTAATCCGTATGCAAGATTATTCTTAATGGTATCAGAAAAAAGAAAAGCTTCCTGCTGAACAAGTCCGATATTACTCCTTAAAACTTGAAGCGGAATTTCTTTTATATTTTTTCTCCCAATAAAAACCTCTCCTTCCGTACAATCATATAAACGCGGCAGTAAATTAACAAACGATGTTTTGCCGCTGCCCGTGTAACCCATTACAGCTATTGTTGAGCCCCGCGGTATTGAAAGATTTATTCCGTCTAATATTTTTGGCAAATGTTTTCCGTATTTAAAGGATACATTTTTAAATTCTATATTGCCGTTTAAATCTTTTATCGAATAATCGGTTATATCCGAATCTGTAATTTCAAATGGTTCTGAATAAATTTTATTTAGCCTTTTCATACTTGCTTCACCCTGCTGAATTATGTTTATGACCCAACCGAAAGCTATTATCGGCCATATTAAAAGTCCCAGGTAAACTATAAATGCAACAATATCTCCAAGGTTTAACTGATTATCAATTACTTTTATTCCCCCAACCCAAATAACGATGATTATGGAAAGTCCGGTAATTAAAAATAACAACGGGTGAAATAATGCCTGAGTCTTTACAAGATTCATATTTTTCTTAAGATATTCTTTACTTATTTCATTGAATTTTTTTATCTCGTTTTCCTCTCTCACGTAAGATTTAATTACACGAATCCCCGAAAAATTTTCCTGTGCTTTTGTTGTAAGTTCGGAAAATTTTTCCTGTATTTTTGTAAACTTAAAGTGGATTATCTTACTTACTTTATATACTATGTATGAAAGCAATGGCAAAGGCAAAAGAGAATATAGCGTTAGGGAAGCGTTTAACGAAAGCATTATTCCTATTACTATTGCTAGTCTAATGGAAGTATCCAGCGAGTACATAACAGCAGGACCCAAAAACATTCGAACGGCGTTAATATCATTTGTTGCGTGAGCCATTACATTGCCTGTTGAATTATTTTGGAAATAACGAAGAGGAAGATTTTGAATGTGTTTCCAAAAATCTCGCCTTAAATCAAATTCAATTTCACGAGAGACAACAATGATGGTTTCTCTAATTAAAAATCTGAAGAAACCGGAAATAGCAGAAACACCGATGATTAATAAGCTGTAATTTAATAGTTTTTCTGTATTAATATTTAGCTGAAGACCGTTGATTGCGTCTTTTAAAAACAAAGGGACATATACAGTACCAATATTAGAAATGATTATAAAAAAACTTCCTAACAGCAATTTTTTTTTATAACGGACGAAATATTTTTTTAAAGTATATAAGTTCTTCATATTTAATTACGCATTTAATTAATCGAGAACAAGATTTTAAAAGTTAGACTAATCGATTATTTCAAAGCCGGTGTATTTTTGCAGAGCTTTAGGCACAATCACTTTACCTTCAGGTGTCTGATAATTTTCCAATAAAGAGACCATTAATCTGCTGGTTGCCAATCCCGATCCGTTAAGCGTATTTACAAAGTTTAATTTTTTCGTCTCTTTATTCCTAAAACGTATATTAGCTCTTCTACCCTGAAAATCCTCAAAATTACTGCACGAAGAAGCTTCCAGCCATTTGTCTTCGGCAGGTGACCAAGTTTCAATGTCGTAGCACTTTGCCGCCGCAAAACTCAAATCTCCGCTGCAAAGCATAAGAATTCTATACGGAATTTGAAGAGCTTTTAAAATATCTTCTGCATCGTTTACAATATTTTCCAGTTCTTTGTAAGAGTCTTCCGGTTTTACAAACTTCACCATCTCAACCTTGTTGAACTGATGAACACGCAAAAATCCCTTTGATTCTTTGCCGTATGATCCTGCTTCTCTTCTAAAGCATGATGAAAATCCAACGTAGTTTATAGGAAGTTTTTCTTCCTCTATTATTTCTCCGCGGTACATATTTGTTATCGGAACTTCTGCCGTAGGGATTGGATACAAATCGTCTTTTTCTATGTGATACATATCCTCTTCAAGTTTTGGGATTTGTCCCGTACCAAAAAGTGAAGCACGGTTAACCAAAAACGGGGGGAACACTTCCTTGTATCCGTGGTCGTTTATGTGAGTGTCTAACATAAAATTAATTAATGCTCTCTCAAGTGTTGCACCCTTGCCTATGTAAAGCGGAAAGCCGGAGCCGGAAAGTTTAGCGCTTCTTTCAAAATCTAAAATATTTAGCTTTTTGCCCAATTCAATATGGTCGAGTGTGTATTCATTTTTATTAAAGCTGAATCCTTCGGGCAGCCACTGTCTTACTTCAACATTATCTTCCGCTGATTTTCCGACGGGAACAGACTTATTAGGAAGATTTGGGATGTAATATAATATTTCATTTAATTTATTTTCAATTGTGTGAAGTTCGGTGTCAATTTCTTTTGTCTTGTCTGAAATTACTTTCATCTCAGCAATTATTGAAGAGGCGTCTTTGCCTTCTTTTTTTAATTTTCCAACTTCTTGTGAAACCGAATTCTTTTTTGCCTTTAATTCTTCTGTATGAGTGATGAGGTCTCTTCTTTGTTTGTCCAATTCTAAAAGTTCATCAACCCTGTCAGTTTCATTTTTATTTTTTATTCCCTGTTTAACTAGTTCGGGATTTTCTCTTATAAATTTTAAGTCTAGCAT
>CAZTZZ010000042.1:0-13721 GCA_964617905.1 uncultured Ignavibacteriaceae bacterium
TAAGCGGGATCGAACCGCTGACCTCTTGAATGCCATTCAAGCGCTCTCCCAACTGAGCTATAGCCCCGAATTTTGAATTGAAAAATATATAAGAATAAATACTCTGTCAAATAATAAAAGCATCTAAATTAAATTCTAATTTTATTATATTGAAAAATAAAAAATAATAGTTAAAATTAAATTAAAACAATGAAATTTAGATCTTTAAAAAAACACATAATACTATTTCTTACTTTACTTATTCCAATATTGATATCCACAGGTTGTAAAGATACAGTTGCCGGCAGCGAAAATATTGATCAAATTGTAATTCCGAGTTCGAATGTTAGTTTTTCTCAGTTCATTTTTCCTGTTTTTAATATCAAGTGCGCAACTGCAGGATGCCACGATGACGGTACACGAGCAGGTGACTTAAGCTTAACTAGTTGGGCAAATGCAACAATTGATCCAAGTGTTATTTTCCCCGGTAAGCCTAATAATAGCAAATTAGTCTGGTCAATTGAGGGACAGGCAGGAATAGCACCGATGCCTCCGATTGGATTTAACAGACCGTTAACTCCAAATCAAATTCAGGGAATTAAAACTTGGATTGCCGAAGGTGCTAGGAACAATTGACAATGTACAAATTACAATTTGTAACTTCTGAAATATTATATCCATTTCATCTTTATATACCAATCACAAGTACGCTTAATCCCTTCTTCAAGTGAAATATTTTGTTTATATCCAAAATCTTTCATCGCTTTTGAAGTATCACAAATCCAGTTTTTTTGTGTTATGTCCCTTGCCTTTTCAATATTTAATGTAGCCGCTTTATTACTGAAAAAAGAAAAAAATTGTGCAAAAGTCGCAATTGTAAAAACTAAAAAATGTGGGAATTTTATTGTTAGCGGATTTTTATTCAGTACATGGGATGTAACTTTACCAATCTCTTCCCAGGTATAAAATTTTTCTGAACTTATAAAATAAGTTTCACCCTTTGCTTTGTCTTCGATAGAACTTTTATAAATACCGTCCACTAAATCCAATGCGTGAATTAGGCTAACTGTCTTTTTATCAAAGCCAATTCTCGTAGTTATACCTTTGTTAAAAGTTTTAAAATAAATTAAAATCTCTGTATCTCTTTCGCCGTAAACTGCTGGTGCTCGGCAAATGGTTATAGGTATTTTATCAAAATATCTTTTTGCAAGTTTTTCTTCTTCAACTTTACTTTTACCGTAAGTTGTTATAGGTCTGCAAGTTGTTTCTTCGTTTACAGGAATTCCATCTAATGATGGACCAGTTGCAGTCTGACTACTTATTACAACAAAACGTTTTAAATTTGATTCTGTTTCTACAGCAGCATTTAAAAGATTTTTTGTTGTTTCAACATTTCCTGTAAAATAGCCCTCCGGTTTTTTTGATTTAACAACACCTGCAACGTGATAAATATAATCAGCACCTTTTAAAACAATTTTTAACTTTTCTTTGTCAAATAATCCACAATCATATATTTCTACAGATTTACCTTCCAGCCAGCGCAGGTTACTCGTTTTTCTTGTTATACACTTTACCGTAAAGCCTTTTTCAATTAGCAAATCTACTAAATGGCTCCCAACAAAACCCGTTCCGCCTGTAACAACGGCAACAAAATTATTTTTCATATAATATATATTTTCTCGTAAATTGTTTTTAAATTTGTACTTTATATCTAAATTTAAGAAATTTAACTTTTAATATTACATATTTTACATATCACTCGTTATCAATTTTAGGAGGACTTTTTGGATTTATTTAAAAAATGTTACGACTTTACCAGGGCTGACGAAATTAAAGCAGCCGGGCTATATCCTTACTTTAGGGCTATCGAAGAAAATGAAGGTCCAGTAGTTCAAATAGAGGGTAGAAAAGTAATTATGGCAGGATCCAATAATTATTTAGGATTAACAGCACATCCAAAAGTTAAAGAAGCCGCAATTGAAGCCGTGAAAAAATACGGTACAGGCTGTTCGGGTTCAAGGTATTTGACCGGAACTTTAGACTTACATATTGAACTTGAAGACAGACTGGCTAAATTTTTTAATAAAGATGCTGTACTTTTATTTAGTACGGGTTATCAAACAGGTCAAGGAATAATTCCTACTCTAGTTCAACGGGGTGAATATGTAATTTCAGACAAAGATAATCATGCAAGCATTGTAGCCGGTAATTTAATGGCAAAGGGTGCTACTGCGGAAATGGTAAGATATAAACACGAAGATATGGCTGACCTTGAAAGAGTTATAAACAAACTGCCGGAAGATGCAGGTAAACTTATAGTAAGTGATGGAGTTTTTAGTACAGGCGGCGAAATTGTTGATTTACCAAAACTTAAAGAAATAGCTAAAAAATATAATGCTAAAGTACTGATTGACGATGCACATGCAGTAGGAGTGATTGGAAAAGGCGGAAGAGGTACAGCTAGTGAATTTGATCTTGAAAATGAAATAGACTTAACAATGGGAACATTCAGCAAAACATTTGCATCACTGGGTGGTTTTGTTGCAGGTGATGCAAAAGTAGTTGATTATATAAAGCATATGGCATCATCGTTAATATTTAGTGCATCACCAACCCCTGCATCTGTTGCTTCGGCACTTGCAGCACTAGATATTTTAGAAGCTGAGCCCGAAAGAGTAGACAAACTTATATATAACGCGCAATTTGTAAGAGAAGGTTTAAAAGATTTAGGCTTTACAATTTTAGAAGGTAGAACAGCAATAGTACCAGTTATTGTTGGAGATGATAATTTAGCATTTCAAATGTGGCGTATTCTTTTTGATAAAGGTGTCTTTGTAAATGTTTTTATCTCTCCGGGTGTTCCCGAGGGCAGACAAATGATGAGAACCAGTTATATGGCTACACATAACGAAGAACAATTATCACAGCTAATTGATATTTTCAAAGAAACAGGTAAAACATTAGGTTTGATTTGATTTTGTATTTTATTTTTTTTCAAAAGCATACCGTATAGGTATGCTTTTTTAATTTAGAGGAATAAAAGTTTATGAGTGATATTGAAGTAAAAGTAGTTTCCAACAAAAAAGAATTAATGAAATTTATAAAATTCCCTTGGAGAATTTATAATGGAAACAAGTACTGGGTTCCTCCATTAATTATGGACAGGAAAAAGATATTAGATAAAACCAAAAATCCTTTTTTTGAAAATGCACAAGCTGAATATTTTTTAGCATATAAAAACGGCAATATTGCGGGCAGAATCGCAGCAATTAAAAATGATCTTCATAATAAACACCACCATGAAAATATTGGTTTCTTTGGTTTTTTTGAGTGCATTGAAGATCAGGATGTAGCAAATTCTTTGTTCGATGCAACAAAAGTGTGGTTGGAAAACAAGGGCTTGGATGCTATGAGAGGACCGGCAAATCCTTCTAGTAATGATGAATACGGGATGCTGCTTGAGGGATTTGAAGATTCACCGAGATTGATGATGCCATATAATCCTAAATACTACTTAAAGTTATGTGAAAATTATGGTTTCAAAAAAGCTAAAGATCTTTATGCATATAAATTAGAACACAAGAAAGTAGTTTCATCGGATAAATTAAAAAGAGTAGCAGAAATAGCAAGAAAACGTTCCCGAATAAAAATGACCCAAATTGATCTTAAAAATTTTAAGTCGGAATTAGAAAAAGTAAAATATGTATATAACAAAGCGTGGGCACCAAATTGGGGTTTTATTCCGATGACCGAAAAAGAAATAGATAATATTGCAAAGGAATTAAAACCGCTTGTTGAACCGTCTTTGGTTTTATTCGGTGAAATTGATAATCAACTGGTTGGCTTTGCTTTGGTGATGTTAGATTACAATTACATATTAAAAAAAATGAACGGCAGACTTTTTCCCTTTGGCTTTTTAAAACTTTTTACCGAGAAAAAAAATATAAAATGGTCAAGAGTATTAACACTTGGTATAATTCCGGAATTTCAAAAGAGAGGACTTGATGCGGTTTTTTACTGGGATATACTTATGCGCGCACATAAAATTGGAATTGATTTAGGAGAAGCCAGCTGGGTTTTAGAAGATAATGAAATGATGAACAGGGGCGCACAAGTAATGAAAGGTGAAATCTATAAACGTTATAGAATTTTTGAAATTAAAATATAATTATTGTTAGATATCTTCGTCGTATTTTGCAGAATGTGCAGGATCAATTTTCATAAGTTTTAATAAAACCCCTCTCCTATCCTGATACCCCTTTAACTTTTCTATTAATTCTCCGTATTTAGCATCAAAAAAAGTTTTTAAGAGCATACTTCTGATATCTATTTTATCTTTTATCGCTGCTACTTTATCAATAAATTTTACAATCTCTCTTTGAGCAACTTTTTTATTTTGACTGAATACATCAATGCCGTAAAAATAATCGTAGAATCCTTCTCTGAAGGGTCTGTATCTTTCATCTAATAATTCCTGCACCAATTTTCTTCTGCTGTATGTTCCTGTTGTACTTAACCATGAACCTGAAGCGCCCCCTGTTACAGCAAAATTAACTATATCCAAAGCTTTTGAAAAATAAGGAGTTCCACCAAGTTCTGCATAAGAGTCCAAGTCCAAACCAATAATTAAATAAGCATAAAAGTCTAAAAAACTTGTAAGTGGATCAAACGAAGTTTCATATTGATAAAATGACTGTCCTTCTTCATAACGAAACGTCCAGCTATTATCACTTACTGTTAACATCCTTGTGTAATTTAATGAATTATAAATCTCTCTCTGACTTGTAATTACAACTTGGGCACTGTAGTTAACTTCATTCGAAGCAGAAAGAAAAAAGATATCCATCGAACATTCAATTCTATTCCCTTCCCATTCACCTTCATAAAATTTAGTTTTATTCATATAGTCTTCTACACTGTTTGCAAAATCATCGAGAAAATCTCTGTAGTAAGTTTCTAAGTTCTCAACATTTACCCTTACCTTACAATTTAATTCTTGAGCATTTATAAAAGTGGAAAAGGAGAAGAAAAGGAGAAATAAAAATTTCATTTTTTTATAATATTTTGTTGTAATTAACAATTTAATATATGAATTTAGTAATAAGTGTTCAATAAAAATTATTTTTGAATGAAAAGTTTAACTACCCTTTTTCTTTCGATTTTAATTTTTGCTTCTTTAACTTACTCTCAAATGCTACCGGGGGCAAAAGAAAATGGAATATCTAACTCAGATGTTGCGCTAAGTAATGATGTTTTTGCACTTTTTAACAATCCTTCAGGATTAGCACAATTAAAACAAAGAAGCATAGGTATTTATTATTCACCCTCTCCTTTCGGACTAAAAGAATTAGCAAACGGATATTTTGCATATACAGAACCGTTAAGTTTCGGAGCGGTTAGTTTTGGTGGAATGACATACGGATTTGATCTTTTCAGAGAAAATAAATTTGTGATTGCAGTTTCATATAAATATTTAAAAAAGTTTTACATTGGTCTATCATTAAATTATCAAACCGTAAACATTAAAAAATATGGAAGCTCAAACAGTTTGTTTTTTAGCCTAGGGGTTCTTGCATCAATTTCAGAAAAAGTTAGATGGGGGTTTTCACTTCAGAATTTAAATCACGCCTCTTATAAAAATACTGAGAATCAAATTCCGGTAATTATTAGAACAGGTTTCAGCTATGATTTTATAAATAATTTGTCTGTAAATCTGGCACTTGAAAAAGATATAAAATATAATCCGAATTTTCATTTTGGAATTGATTACAGAATTACAAATTATTTCTCTATTAGAACGGGTTTTTCGAACGAACCGTCACGTTATTCAGCAGGAATCGGAATACATTATTCTTCATTCAATTTGGGGTATTCAATATTTACACATCAGGCTTTAGGATTAACCCATCAATTTGGAGTTATTATAGATCTAGAAAAAAAGTAGATACAACAAATGAGATTATTTTCATATAATATAATTTTAATTCCACTTTTTCTTACAATCTTTCAGCAATACTCATTTTCACAAACCGATTCCGCTAAGATTCACATTCAAGAAATTATAGACGAACTCTTCAACGAACCGTCGGTGGAAATTGATCATTCTGATCTTTATGATAAAATTGAAGATTTAATTAATAATCCTATTGACTTAAATGAAGCGGATATTATAGACTTCCAACAAATCCCTTCAATTGATTTCCTAACGGCAAAAGCTATTATTGATTACAGAAATACCGTTGGAAAATTCAGATACAAAGAAGATATCTTTTTAATTACATCCATAACAAATGAACAAAAGAAAAAACTTTATCCTTTTGTGAAGGTTAAAAATGAAAAGAAACAGAATCTAAATAAAGCAAAAGACGGAAAATTTCTTAATAAATTTAAAATAAAATTAAGAAGCAGAATCCTGAATGACTTACAAACCAGGAAAGGTTTTATCGACGGAAAATTCCCCGGTTCAAAAGCTAAAATATATAACAGATTATTAGCGTCATATAATAATTACCGCATTGGGGTATTAACGGAAAAAGATCCGGGAGAGAATTCTTTTAATGATCTGAATACATTTTTTGTACAGATTAAAAACAAAAAAAATATTACAAATATCGTAGCAGGCGATTATACTTTAGAATTTGGACAGGGACTTGTTTTGTGGAGTCCTTACGGTTTTGCAAAAGGGGCTGATGCAATTTATCCTGTAAAAAAGAAAAACAAAAACATAATACCTCATAAAAGTGCAAATGAAAATAATTTTTTCAGAGGTATTGCAGCAACATTAAGACTTAATTCATTTGGACTGTCATTATTCTATTCCGGTAATAAATTTGATGCAAATTTAGATTCAGTTTCTTCCGATATTTTATCAACACCTATTAACGGGCTGCATAGAACCACAACGGAAATAAGAAAACGAAAATCATTAAGAGAAACATTTAACGGAATTAGACTTGATTATATAAGTAATAAATCAATAAATGCGGGATTTTTATATTACAAATCCAAATTCAGTAACTCTTTTTTACCTACTTCAATTTTTGATTTAAACGGAACAAGCTTTAGTTATTATTCATTTTATTACGATTTATTTTTTGACAAAGTTAATGTTTTTGGAGAAACTTCGTATAACGGTACTGCTGTAGCTTCAATAATAAATGTGCAGTTTTCAATTAATAAAAATTTAAAGTGGGTAACGTCAATCAGAAATTACCCCAGAAATTTTACTAATATTCATGGATTCAGTTTTGGTGAAAGATTAGGAGATGTATCAAATGAAGTTGGAATATATAATGGTATAAGGTGGAAATCGGTAATTGGTTTAATTGATGCTTATTATGATCAATTCAAATTTCCGTTTGCAAATTTTTCAAACCCTGTAACTACACACGGAGATGAATTATTAATAAATTTAAGGTCAAAACCCTCAAGAAAAATCGAAACAGTTTTCCGATATAAAATTGAGAAAAAAGAAATTACAAAAAAAGTAAACAACTTATTACAAATTGTTAACCGGAAAAGACAAAATTTACGAATGGAGTTTATTTATAAAGTTTCACATTCATTAAAATTAAAAAGCAGGATTGAATTTTCAAACTATAATATCCAAAAATTAAATATAAATGAATTTGGTTATCTTATTTTACAAGAATTTAGCGCTATTCCAAAGGATAATTTATCAATTACTGCAAGAATTATATTTTTTAATTCAGATTCATTTAATTCTGCACTCTATGTGTATGAATCAGATTTAAAAGGCATACTTTCAAATACTGTTTTAAGCGGAAGCGGTATAAGATGGTATATCGTAGCTAATTATAGATTAACAAATTTTTTCAACATATCATTTAAATATGCTGAAATTTACAAACCTGATATAAAACAGATAAGTAGTGGCGAATCTTTAATTTACAATAATGTTGATAATCGACTTTCTTTACAAATAGATTTAAACTTATAAATATGATAAGATAGTTTTTGTTTAATAAACTAAATATTATATTTACATTATACTATTTTTTACAAAGATTAAATAAAGTATGCAAAGTTCAAAAATTGAATCATTTGATAAATATAATGATATCCTGTCCATGGCTATTACTTCATCATTAGATTTCCCAAATAAATTGTGTGATTTTTTAATTACTGAGTTTGAATTTGAATCTGCACTTTTATTCAGAGTTGAAGATGATGAAAGTTTAACTTTATTAGGAAAATCGGCAAAAGCAAAAAAATCTTATTCTCTGAGCAGTAAATATTCGTGTACTGCTTGTAATTTAATTAAAGACAGTAGTGCAGCAATTGTTTTTAACAATCAAGCCGACTGTGAAATTAAAGTGTCTGATTTTGTAATCTATGAAGGGTGTTTGTATTTAAGAATTTCTAATACTGATAAATTTCTTATAAAGATTGCTAAGAAAACAGAATTTACCAACTCTGACAAAGACAAAATTGAACTTATAGGTAAAACTCTAAAAAACTATCTCCAAATTTGGAACGGGAAAGATTCTTCTGCTGATTTTTCAATAAGTGAAACAATAACAAATATTACTCACGAGCTAAGAACTCCTACAAACAGTATAATGGGCTTCGCTTCACTGTTAGCTGAAGAAAAGTTAACAGAATCTCAGAAAGAGTATTTAGAAACTTTAAAACTTAGCACTAATAAACTCCACTGTTTGCTGAATGATTTAATTGATTTAGCTAAACTTGAACGCGGTTTAATAAAAACTACTACTGAAGCGATCGATATTAAGATACTTATAAACGAAGCAATTGAACAATATTCTGAATTTACAAAAGAAAACAAAATTCAAATAATCACTAATTTTGATGATAATTTGCCTTCGAGTTTCAATATCAACTTGGAAAAAGTCCGCTTTATATTCACTACTCTTTTAACTTATTCTCTCCGCCAAATGGAAGGAGGAAAAATATCTACAAGTGTTTCATTTAAAAAAGGTAATATACTTAATTTTAAAATAGCAGATACAAGCCCTGGAATTACTACAAGTAATCTTAAAAAAATATTTGAACCATTTATGATATCTGAGCTAAGCAATAAAGAAGTTGGTACTACTACGGGCTTAAGCTTACTCCTTTCTAAAAAATTAGTGCAATTGATGGGCGGTGAATTAAACGTATCAAGTTCTGTAGGAAGAGGAACTACTTATGAGTTCAGTCTGTCAGTAGAAGCTTTAACTTCGATTGAATCAAAAATAAGCGGTTTACCGAAATCCGGTAAGAAAAACAGGGTACTTGTTATCGAAGACGATTATGCAAATTCTAAACTGCTCAGCAATTATTTAAATAAGTGGGGCTATGAACCTGTAATTGTTAATTCAGCAAAACAAGCTTTAGCTGAAGTAGATAAAGAGGTTTTTCTTGCTGTTCTTATGGATATTGTTCTGCCCGATGCCAACGGCTTTGAATTGTTAAAAACAATTAGAGCTCATAAAAATGCAAAGAATACACCTGTTATTGTTTGTTCTGTAGAAGCGGAGCAACAGAAAGCGTTTTTAATGGGAGCCGTAGAATATTTTGTAAAACCTATTAAGTACAATTATCTTGTTGAAGTTTTAACCAGCTATAAACTAAAAAAAGATTCTAATATCTTAATTGTGGACGACGATGAACCTACCTTGAATTTAATAAAGGGAGCAATTGAACAAGCCGGTTACAATCCTATAGCAGAATCACATTCTTCAAAAGTTATGGCAATGATTGAAAATATTGATTTAGATTTGGCAATTATAGATTTGGATATGCCGGAGATAAACGGATTTGATTTGATTAAAAAGATAAAGACGAACCCAAAATTCACAAAATTGCCTATTGTTATATACACAGGTAAAGAAAATTATCAAGAAGATTTAAAGAAAATTGACGGAATGTTTGAAGACCTTTTAAGTAAAACAAGCACTAATATTGAAGACCTTTCCGAAACAATTACTGCTATGATTAACAGTTATGACGAGCCGCCTCCAAAGGAAGAAGTGATTGCAGAGACAAGTTCAGACGTAACAAAAATTTTATTGGTGGAAGATTACAAACATTCACAAATTATTGTAACTAGATTGCTTAAAAAGAATGACTTTGAATCCATCGTTGTTGTTGAAAACGGTGCAGAAGCAGTTGAAGCCGTGCAAAAACAAAAATTTGATCTTATTTTGATGGATATGCAGATGCCTGTTATGAACGGATTTGAGGCAACTCAAAAAATAAGAGAGATGCCGGAATATAAAGATGTACCAATTATTGCTTTAACTGCATTTGCAATGAAAGGCGATAGGGAGAAGTGTCTTGATGCTGGTGCAACCGACTATATACCAAAACCTATAGACAGTAATGAATTTATTGAAAAAGTGAAATATTACACAGATAAAGAAGTAACTGCAAAATAATAATTCATTTTGATTGCATAAATTTTAAAATTAAAACAATTTCTTTGCTTCCCAAAAAATCATTATTTTTAGCCGTTTAATTATATTTTTTAACTATTACCTATTCTGATATTTAATGACTAACGGAAAAGTAAGAGTAAGATTTGCCCCAAGTCCCACAGGGTTTCTGCACATCGGCGGATTAAGAACTGCTTTATATAATTACCTTTTTGCAAAAAATAAAGGTGGTAAATTTATATTAAGAATTGAAGATACGGACAGAAAAAGATTCGTTGAGGGAGCAGTCGATAATTTAATAACAACATTAAGTTGGTCTGGCTTGATTGCAGATGAAGGTCCTAAGAATGGAGGCAATTTCGGTCCGTATATGCAGTCGGAAAGATTAGATATTTATAAAGAACATATAAATATTTTACTTGAACAAAACAAAGCTTACAGATGTTTTTGCTCACAGGAAAGATTAACAGAACTAAGAGAAAAGCAAAAAAAAGAGGGACTGCAGACAAAATACGATAAACACTGTCTTCATTTAACTCAAAAAGAAATTGATGATAATATAAATAATAATAAATCATATGTAATAAGATTAAACGTACAACCGGGAAGAGAAATATTTTTTAACGATATTATTAGAGGCGAAGTAACTTTTAGCACCGATATTATTGACGACCAGGTGCTCATAAAAAGTGACGGCTTTCCTACTTATCATTTTGCGAATGTTGTTGACGACCATTTAATGGGAATAACTCACGTAATCAGGGGAGAAGAATGGATATCATCCACCCCCAAGCATGTTCTGCTGTACGATAATTTTAATTGGGTACGACCAAAATTTGCTCACCTTCCTCTCCTGCTCAATCCTGATAAATCAAAATTAAGTAAAAGACAGGGAGATGTTGCCGTAGAAGATTATATGCAGAAAGGTTATTTGAAAGATGCCCTAATTAATTTTATTGCCCTGCTCGGCTGGAATGCAGGTGACGATAAAGAATATTATGTTATAGAGGAACTTATAAATGCTTTTTCTTTAGAAAGAGTAAATAAATCAGGAGCAGTTTTTAACCTGGAAAAGTTAAATTGGTTGAACGCAGAGCATTTACGTAGACTTCCTAATGTTGAAATTCTGAATATGTTAAAAGATGAATTTAAAAATTCAGAATATGCCGATAAAGATATCCCTGATGATTATCTCATATCAATTATTGAAGCGATGAAAGAAAGAGTTTCATTTGTAAAAGAGTTCATTACTACTTGCACATATTTTTATAAAGAACCAACAGAATACGATGAGAAAGTAATTAAAAAAAGATGGAAAGAAGACAGTCCGGAATTATTGGATATTTTCTCAGACAAAATCAGAGAACTGAATAATCCTACAAAAGAAGAATTTGAAAAAACATTAAAAAGTATTTGCGAAGAAAAGGAAATAGGACTCGGCAGATTGATCCACCCGCTGCGCCTCGCGTTATCGGGTGTTGGTATAGGACCGGGGATATTTGACTTACTATTTATTTTGGGGAAAGAAGAATCATTAAAAAGAATAACTAATGCATTAGATAAAATTCAAAAGTAAATTATGGAAAACAACGAAGAAAATTATATACTTAACGATTTTGTCAGACAGAAAATAAGAGAAGACTTAAAAGAAAATAAAAACAACGGAAATGTTCACACACGTTTCCCCCCCGAACCGAACGGTTATCTTCATATTGGGCACGCTCTTTCTATTTGGCTAAACTTTGGAATAGCAGAAGAATTTAACGGTAAGTGCAACCTGCGTTTTGATGACACAAATCCGGAAAAAGAAGAAGTTGAATACGTGGATTCAATTAAAGAAGATATTAAATGGCTTGGGTTTGACTGGGAAGACAGGTTGTTTTTTGCATCGGATTATTTTGAGCAACTTTATGAATTTGCAGTTGAACTGATTAAAAAAGACAAAGCCTACGTTGATAGTTTATCACCAGAGGAAATTAAAGAATACAGGGGAACTCCCACAGAATCCGGTAAAGAAAGTCCCTATCGCAACAGAAGTATCGAAGAGAATTTAGATTTATTTGAAAGAATGCGTGCTGGAGAATTTGAAGAAGGAACTCACTTGCTTAGAGCAAAAATTGAAATGACATCTCCGAATATGAATCTGCGTGATCCTGCAATTTACAGAATAAGAAAAGCTGAACATCACAGAACCGGGGATAAATGGTGCATTTATCCGATGTACGATTTTGCTCACGGACAATCCGATGCGCTAGAAGGTATAACCCATTCAATTTGCACATTGGAATTTGAAAACCACAGACCTTTGTACGATTGGCTTCTGGATAATTTAAGTGTCCCTTGTCACCCACAGCAAATAGAATTTGCAAGACTGAATTTAACATACACAGTAATGAGTAAAAGAAAACTTCTCTCTCTGGTTGAAAAAAATATTGTTAACGGTTGGGATGATCCGAGGATGCCAACTCTTTCCGGGTTTAGGAGAAGGGGTTACACTCCGGAGGCAATTAAAAACTTTGTAGAAAAAGCAGGAGTTGCCAAGCGTGAAAGTATTTCGGACATATCGTTACTCGAATATTGTATTAAGGAAGATTTAAACAGGAAAGTACAAAGAGTGATGACGGTTTTAAATCCCGTTAAAGTTGTTTTTGATAATTTTCCGGAAAACGAATCTGTAGAACTTGATGCAGTTAACAATCCGGAAGACGAAAGTATGGGCAAAAGAAAAATTACTTTTACTAAAGAGATTTATATTGAAAGAGAAGATTTTATGGAAGATCCTCCAAGAAAATTCTTCAGACTTTCACCCGGAAATGAAGTGAGGTTAAGATATGCTTTCATAATAAAATGCGTTAGTGTCGAAAAAGATGAAAATACAGGCGAAGTAAAAGTTATTCATTGTACATATGATCCGGCGACAAGAAGCGGAATGCCTCAAAGCAGTAGAAAAGTAAAAGGAACCATACACTGGATATCCGCAGACAATTGCATAGACGCAGAAGTAAGATTATATGACAGACTTTTTACAGTTGAAGACCCAAATAAAGATAAAGAAAAAGATTTTACTGAATTTCTAAATCCTAATTCTCTTGAAATTTTAACAAACTGTAAAGTTGAACCTTGGCTAAAAGATGCGAAACCTTTGGATAAATTTCAATTTGAACGGAGGGGATATTTCTGTGTAGACAGTAAAGATTCCAGCGAAGATAAATTAGTGTTTAACAGGACTGTCCCGCTTAGAGATTCCTGGGCAAAAATTGCAAAACAACAAAAGAAAAACTAAACTTGAATAAGAAACAGTTTTCTTTTAATATTGTTTTTCAAAATTTTGATAATGTTTAA
>CAZTZZ010000042.1:13821-21004 GCA_964617905.1 uncultured Ignavibacteriaceae bacterium
GCAGGTTGGTAGACGCGCTAGACTCGAAATCCAGTATGGGTTAACCATGTGCCGGTTCGAGTCCGGCCTTCGGTAGTTAAAAATTCGAGTTGCCTCTCTTTGGAAAGTTTGTCCTTGTGTACTGCTTTAAAATACTATTATTCATTTATTATTGAAACCAAGTTTGAAAATCTTTGTTTTACCTGCGATCAACATTAGAATTACTAATAGTTTTAAAGAAATGAGCTTTAATTAATTAACTTTTCTCTCCTTTTTTATCCCCATAAAAAACACTCCATTTGGGCTGTATACTTAAATTAAAAAATTATTTATTTTGTTTAAGTACTTAATTTACAATGCATTTAGGGAGATATTTATGAAAAATTATTTCAATATTAAATTTCTTCTTCCCATAATAATATTTGGTTTTATCTCGTTTTCCTGCCAAAAACAACAAAAACTTACAGATATAATAAAAACCGTAAATCTCAATTCGGGCTCGACCGATTCTTTGACTCTTTCCGATATGTTTTACGCAGAAAATTATGCTTCCATATCTTTGACGGAGCAGAAAAATATCAATGTTAAATTTAATTATGATAAAACAAAATTGTTATTAACAGTTCCTGCAGATTTTGAAGGAATAACATTTGTCCCCTTTAAGTTTAATAATGAGAATTATTCCATACCGGTAAGAGTAAATAAACTTCAATATTTTACATTTAATTTTAGAGCAAATACTAAATATAAAAAAGTATTTCTTTTCGGTAGTTTTAACGGATGGGATAGAGCAAGTTTAAAAATGAAAGAAAGCAACGGAGTTTTTACTATCACTGTTCCTTTAGAACCGGGAAGATATCAGTATAAATTTTATGCAGACGGTGATGAACTTCTTGATAAAAGCAATCCTGAAAAAATATCAAACGGGATGGGTTCTTACAATTCCGTATTAACTGTAGAGAAGAAACACACAAACAATGCATTCCTTCATATTTTAAATTCTGTAGAAAAAGAAAATCTCAAAGTATTCTCCTTTCTTTATTCGGGCGGTAAAATAAATGCCAACAATATTTTTGTACTGCTTAACAATAACAGAATTAAAGAATCCTCAATTAAATTAAATGATAATAAAATTGATATCATTCTTGATTACGATAATCTTCATGGAAAAAAATTATTGAGGGTTGCCGTATCGGAAAACGGTCAAACAAGTAATATCCAAAATTTAATATTATTTAACGGAGTTCCTGCCGGAAAAAACAAAAATAATTTCACCTGGCACGACGCAATTATTTATTCAACTTTAATTGACAGATTTAATGATGTAGATAAGTCAATAAACAATCCCATTGTCCACGATTCACTATTTGCAAAAGCAAATTATATGGGAGGAGATTTTCAGGGCTTGATTGATAAATTTAAACAGGGATATTTTGACAAACTGGGGATAACTACTTTGTGGATATCACCTGTCTACGATAATACAAATAAAGCATTCAGAGAATATCCAAAACCTCACAGATGGTTTTCGGGCTACCACGGATATTGGCCAGTTAAACCCCGCTCCGTAGAAGAAGAATTTGGTACTATGGAGAAATTAAAAGAACTTGTAAAGACCGCTCATAAGCATAACGTAAAAGTCCTGCTGGATATTGTTGCTCACCACGTACATATTAATCACCCGTATTTTAAGAACCATAGAAATTGGTTCGGCAAACTTGAACTGCCAGACGGAAGTTTAAATATAAGGATATGGGATGAACAAAGGCTTACAACATGGTTCGAACCGTTTATGCCCTCTTTTGATTTTCTGAACTCAAAAGAAGCAATTAATGCTGTAAGCGAAGACGCTATTTGGTGGCTTAAAACTACCGGAGCCGACGGATTCCGACAGGATGCAGTAAAGCACATCCCCAATAAATTCTGGCAGTATTTTAACAGGAAATTAAAAAAAGAAGTTGAGATACACGAAGACAGGACAGTATTTCAAATGGGAGAAACATTCGGAAGCTACTCCCTCGTTAAATCTTACGTAAATAATGGTCAGCTTTCTGCACAGTTTAATTTTAATTTATACGATGTTGCTATTCCCACTTTCTTAAACAAAGATGCTTCATTTTCGCAATTGGATAAAGAGTTGAAAAAAAGTCTGTATATCTTTGGTGAAAACAATCTTATGGGCAACATTATGGACAGCCAGGATAAAGACAGATTTCTGGCTCATGCTGACGGAGACCTTTCAAACACAAGCAATTCAATTGAGGTAGGCTGGAACAATCCTCCTAAAGTTGACCATCCAAGCAGTTATAAAAAATTAAGATTATATATGGCTTATTTGTTATCTATCCCCGGGCTACCGACAATTTATTACGGTGATGAAATTGGAATGACAGGAGCAGCAGACCCGGATAACAGAAGAATGATGAGATTCGGGGATCAATTAAATAAATTTGAAAAAGAGAATTTTGAAAAAGTTACTGCTTTAATTCATTTAAGAAAAAATCATCCGGCATTGAGATACGGGGATTATTATTCAATTAAAGCCGATAAAAATATATTTGCCTATATTCGCTCCGATTTATACGAAAGGATACTTATTGTCTTAAATAAGAATGCTGAAGAGCAAACTGTTAACTTATCTTTACCCTCATTTTATAACATTAAAAAATTAAAATCACTTATTACTGGAGAGATTATCAATGCTGACAATGATAAAGCGAAAATAAAAATAAAAGGGATTGGATATAATTTATATAAGTTAGATTAGGTAAGGAGTAATATTTAAACTTAAAAGCTGATTAAATAAAGTCAGCATTTATATTTTTAAAATATCGAATATATAAACGGGGCTAATGCCGATCCCTGTGTAAGAATTATTAACCCGCCGAGTAAAAACAAGAAAATTATTATGGGAGCGAGCCACCACTTTTTCCTAACTTTTAAGAACTGCCACAATTCCGATATAATTGATAATTTACTCATTTTATAAGAATATTTTAAAATTGATTTTCAAAATCTGATTTTTTAATCTTTCTGTCTTTCCTTACTTCCCAGTATGAATCATTTGATTTATCATTTTTTAATTTAAGAAAATTATTCCTAAATATTTTAGCAATAATACCTGTTGGAGTTAAAACAATATAGTATAAAATTATTAAAATTACTCTTGTCATAATCCATCCTAAAATAATGGATAACGACATCCAAATCTTATTTAAAGGTTTTAATATTAATGGATATACTATTCCAAGAATTGTTAGAGTTGTACCTGCAATAGTAAAATATAAATACGTGTTCTTTTCAAACCAAAACAGTAAAGCAGAAATTAATAAAAAAACAATCCCAACAGATAAACCGAACTTCCGCAAATCTTTTTTTGTCTCTTTAATTTTTTTTATTTCAAATAAAATATCTTTCATAAATCATTAACTAATCAAGTTCAAATTCTTTTTGCCAATTTTCATGTTCAATTTTATTTTTTTGTTCGTCTTTTTTTAACAAGTAATTACCCATTATCAAATAATCCATATTTGTCCGCATAAAACATTTGTAAGCATCTTCGGGTGTGCAAACTATCGGCTCTCCTCTAACATTAAATGAAGTGTTTATTAGTACTGCACATCCGTAATCATCATTAAATTTTTTAAGTAAATTGTAATAAAGCTTGTTTGTTTTCTCGTGAGTGGTTTGTATTCTTGCCGAATTATCAACGTGGGTTACCGCAGGTATTTCTGACCTAATAGTTTTAAGTTTATCCAAACCAGAGAAATTCTTCCTATCATTCTCTAAAGGAATTTGTTTTTCTTTTTTTACATCTGCAACTAATAACATATAAGGACTTTCAACATTTATATCAAAATAATCAGAGGCTTTTTCTGCTAAAACAGAGGGCGCAAACGGTCTGAAGCTTTCTCTGAATTTTATTTTTAAATTCATATGTTTTTGCATTTTGGGCGAACGCGCATCACCAAGTATTGATCTTGCCCCAAGAGCACGGGGACCAAATTCCATCCTTCCCTGGAACCATCCCACAACATTTTCTTCAGCAATTAATTTTGAAATTGTTCCGGGAATATCTTCTGTAGATAATTTGATGAAAGTTGCTTCCTGACTATTCAAATAGATTTCTATCTCATCATCACTAAATTCAGGGCCTAAATAAGAACCTTGCTGCAAGTCCATTTTTTCCGATATTTCTCTTGGTTGTTCTAAATAGTTGTACCATCCGGATAACGCTGCTCCCAA
Source organism: uncultured Ignavibacteriaceae bacterium (assembly GCA_964617905.1). Taxonomy (GTDB): domain Bacteria; phylum Bacteroidota; class Ignavibacteria; order Ignavibacteriales; family Ignavibacteriaceae. The sequence continues at coordinate 18,046 of CAZTZZ010000042.1, forward strand.
AGCTCCGCCTGCATCACCGGAAGCGGGTTGTATCCATATATTATCAAAAGGTCCTTGCCTTAATAATTTACCGTTTGCTACACAATTAAGTGCAACTCCTCCTGCAAGCGTTAAATTTTTCATCCCTGTTTCTTTGAATACATGCTTTCCAAGTTTTAAAACAATTTCTTCGGTAACCTCCTGTACAGATTTTGCCAAATCCATTTCTCTTTGGGTAAGTTTGCTTTCAGGTTTCCTCGGACCGCCTCCAAATAATTCGGCAAACCTATCGTTTGTCATTTCTAATCCTGCGGGATAATTAAAGTAATCCATATTCATTCTGAATGAGCCGTCTTCTTTAACATCAATCAGCTCTTTTAAAATTATATCTTTATATTTCGGTTCGCCATACGGGGCAAGTCCCATTAATTTGTACTCACCAGAATTAACTTTAAAACCTGTGAAGTAAGTAAATGCGGAATAAAGTAGTCCGAGTGAATGCGGGAATTTAATATCTGCAAATAATTCAATGCTATTGTCTTTACCTGTACCAAAGCTTGTTGTTGTCCATTCCCCTACTCCGTCCATAGTAAGTATTGCTGCTTCCTTAAACGGCGAGGGATAAAAAGCAGATGCTGCGTGTGAGAAATGATGCTCGGGAAAAATAATTTTTCCTTCAAAGTTCAACTCTTTTCTTATGTTTTCTTTCATCCATAGTTTTTGTTTAATCCAAAGCGGCATAGCCTTTATGAACGATTTGATTCCCTTGGGTGCAAACTGAAGATACGTCTCAAGTATTCTTTCAAATTTCAGAAAAGGTTTGTCGTAAAACGAAATTATCTCTAATTCAGAAGGCGATATACCCGCAAAATCCATACAGAAATTTATTGCATTTATCGGAAAACCGTGGTCGTGTTTCTTTCGAGTAAACCTTTCCTCCTGTGCAGCTGCAATTATCTTTCCGTCTTTAACAAGACAGGCTGCACTATCGTGGTAAAAAGCCGATATTCCTAATATATACATCTAATTATTTTTATTGAATTATTGAATTACTTTTAATGAAAGGTTTAACCCAGTCAACATTTAAAGGAATAAGCGGTGTCGCTTTAATTCGACCTCCGAATCCCAAATATCTGAAGCCAAATGAATTTATATCTGTAACTTTAATTGATTTAAATACATCCGGGTCAATAGATATCCCATATTTTTTAGCTAATTGAAAAGTATAATTTGTAATTTTTAATTTTGTTTTACTTAAAACTATTTTTCTCTTAATGGTTTCTTTTACTTTTGCAAAAGGTTGTGGAAGTTTTTTCTTCGGATGTCTTTTCCCTATTAACTTAATTACAGAATATCCTTCTTTCAATTTTATTGGACCTTTCACTTCGCCTATTTTCATTTTTTGTGTAATCTGTCCCAACTTACCGAAAGCAGTAACAGGAAAATAGCCGTACTCTCCTTTATTTTTTTTCGTCCACTTTCGTTTTGAATATTTTTCTGCGAGTATTTTTATGTTTACTCCTGAATTTATCTGTTTCAAAATTTTTTTAGCAAGTGATAAGCTATCGGTTAATATTTCAATAATATTAACTTCCAAGGGATAGACATCCGTTTTATATTCCTTTAAATATTGATTATAAATTTCTTTATCGGAGACATAGACAGAATCATTAAATTTGTTTCTTAAATATTGATAAAGATAATTTTCTTTCCACATTCTCATATCGGCAGTAACACCGGGTAATAAATTTAGTCCTTCTGAAATACCTTCTCTTGAGTATAATTCGTATTCAATTATCTTCCGGGTTTGTTTGTCTAGCAGACCTAAAACTGTTTTCAAATCGGTCTTAACTGTTCTGAATCCCTCAAAAATAATTTGACGGATAAATCTCTGCAGGCTTATCGGATTTTTTCTGAATTGAATAAAATCTATTTTTAATGAATCTATTCCGAAAGAATTCTCTAAAAGATAGGCATCGTTAGGCTTTGTTTCTACAGGTTCTTCTTTCTTAACGGCGTAATCTTTTTTCCTTTTTGAAAGTATGCTCTGTATCTTTATAGCCAAGCTCTTAAATAATTTAGAATTTACATCTACTTTTCTATCTTTAAAAAAATTACGATAGTATTTGTCAAACAATTTTCTTGCCTTTCTTGCTTCAATTATTTTTCTAACCGCTTTGCGTGCGTTTTCTCTTTCGTTAATTGTATTCAGTATTGCCTGAGTTTTATTTGATAATTTAAATATATACCAGCCGTCAGGCGTAAATATTGGCTGCGTATATTGATCGACTTTTAAATTGTAAAGTGAATCTTCTATACTAAGTTCCATTTGTCCGTAGACTACCTCTATCGGTTTTTTCTGTTCTGCTTTTTCCGGGCTGTAAACTAAAATTGTGTCAAAAGGAATTCCCTGCTCTAATAAATTATACAGTTTATATATCTCAACTTTATCTTCCGAGATAAGATAATTTACACTAAGTGTTGTGTTCTTTTTTATAAATCCTTCAATAATTTCTTTTTCCGTTACTTTAATTTTACTCTTAATTTCTTTCCTGAAAAGCACATCTCTGACAAACATTTTCTCATATTCTTCTCCTGCAAATTTCATAACCTCCATAGTATCAAGTTTCTGATTTTCAGCTTCTAGGGCCCAGAGTTTTTCAGCAACTAACGAATAAAGAAATTCTAATTTCAGTGACTCACGCATTCCTTTTCTATTTTTTCCGAACAGAGGTGTAAACTCATAACGCTGTAAAAACTCATCTTTAGTAATAGATAAATTTCCGATCTTAGCAAGAGGTTTCTCTAAAAAAGATTGAGATTTTATAGATGGAATAAATATTAAAAGTACAAGTAATAGGGAGAAAACAGCTCTCATTTCTTTCATATTTTTGATATTGTTTCCTTAAAAATACCTTATTAATTAAGTACAATCAAAGTAATTTATTTTTATAAAAATATATAATTCTTATTTTTTTTA
>CAZTZZ010000043.1:0-5520 GCA_964617905.1 uncultured Ignavibacteriaceae bacterium
CTTGCACCTGCATCAGTTGTTTTCCAAACTCCGCCGCTGACAGAACCCACAAACCAGGTTTTAAAAGTTGCATCATCGGGATCAACGACTATTGCTCTTGTTCTGCCGCTTACATTACCGGGACCTCTTTCTGTCCAATTTACTGCATTGGTCTTTGCAAGTTTTGAAAGCCCGGCGGTAGTATTTAAATTAGTTGCTTTGAGTAATTCTTTTATTCTGTAGTTTGCAGGGTAAGCGGGTCTATCTTCTCCAAAGCCCTTCCTGATGTCATTCATATATATTGCGAATAAATCAGGTCTGTCTTTTTTTAGTTTTTTTACCTTTTTTGAAGGCTTCAGATCGTAAATTACACCCACATTCTCAACATTATTAAAAATGTTAGAATATGAAAATAGTATGGAAGCAATTAGTAAAATTAAAAAAGATACATATGTTCTTTTCTTTTGTAGAAAATTTTTCATTTATGTGCCTCGCACTTTTAGTTGGAAATAGATTTTATTGCAGGTTGTTTTTCTCCGGACCTGATAAAGGAAATTTCTTGTTTTGATTTACGTCAAAAATATAACCGAGCATTTTTAAATTCTTTTTGGCGTCAACAGAAATAATACCCGGTCTTTTAAGTACCTGGATCTGAGAGCTGTTTAACCATTCAATATTATCGCTTCTGCTTTTGTCCTCAAAAATTATTTTTTCATTCTTAAAATTGTAAATAAAAAACCTTGACTGGGGAGTTGAGTTGTCTGTAGTTAGCTTTTCAGTTTTATAACAAACAACAAATAAAGAATCCGGTGAGAACAAATAATTTATATTGTCGGAATATTTTTCTTTTGCAATTTTTATATAAGATATTTTTTCTGAATCTGTTCCATAGCTTTTATTATAATTGGAACAAGACGAAAATATAATAGTATTTAAAAAAAAGAAGAGAAAAAATAAATACGGAATTAATTCCTTTATTATTGATTTCATAAAATGCTGTTATAAAGATAGACAGAATTTGTTCAGTTGTAGAAACGAATTTGTTTTATTTTTTTATAATATGCAAGTGAATAATTTATTTCATTAAATTTATATGTAGTTTCTTTTATTTATAAACAATTTTTCTATGATAAAAATATTATTGATATTTGTTTCTATACCTTTATTTCTTTGTACCGCCCAGTTAAAGAATAAAACTGACAATCTTTATTTGATCGGACAATCGCATATGCGAGTCGCGCAGTATAAAGACGCAAAAGATATATTTGAAAAAATATACAAACAAAACCCCGATAATTACCAGTATTTTCATTCACTAAATCAAGCATACCTACAATTAAAAATGTACAAAGCTTCGCTGGATTTAATTAATAAGAAATTAACAAATGCACCTAACGACATAGACCTTTACGGTTTACTCGGTTCCACTTATTATTTATCGGGAGATGAGCAAAAAGCTTTTTCTGTTTGGGATGAAGCTTTAAAAAAGTTAAAACCCAATTATATTAATTACAGAGTACTTGCAAACCATGCCATTGAAAGAAGAGCTTTTGAAAAAGCAATCGAATATCTGCAGGCTGGTAAAAGGGTGTCAAACGATCCGAAGTTTTTTTCATACGATTTAGGAAATTTATACTCTTTAACAATGCAGTTTGAAAATGCAGCAAAAGAATACTGTGAAATTTTAGCAAATGACCCGAAACAATTAAGGGCTGTAGAGACAAGGATTTTAAAATATACAAGTAAACCGAATGCACTTAATCAAACCATAAATGTTGTTAAAAACTGGAATTATAACCGAAACATTGGTTTTTTGTTTTTACTTGCAAAACTTTATCAAGAAAAAGGAGAATACGAAAAAGCATACGAAGAGTTTTTAAAAATAGATTCCGAACAAAAATCAAACGGACGGCAACTATCTATTTTTGCAAATTCTCTTTTGGTTCAAAACAAATATTCCTTTGCAGCAAAGGTATTTAATAAAATAATAACTGATTATAAGAATTCGCCCTTGCTGTCATCAGCTAAACTGGGTTATACAAAATCATTGGGGGCTGAATTAAAAGAAAAAATACGCAGTGCATCTCCCCTTTGGAAACCCTATTCTATTACAAGAAATCTTTATCACGAAAAGACCGAAAAGGTAATTTCTGCATATAAACAATTAATAAAAGAATATAAATTATCTGAGGTAGGAGCTGAGGCATACTACAGAGTTGGGGAAATATATTTCATGGTTCAAAAAAATGCTGACAAAGCGATTTCTAATTTTTCTTTTATAATAAAAAATTATCCAACATCCATATTTTTTCCTTTTGCCTATCAAATGAGGGGTCAGGCTTATTTAAAGAAAGGGAACCTGCAAAAAGCATACAACGATTTTGATTTTATTACAAAGGACAGAAGGATATCGGAACAATTGAAAAACAAAGCTTTATTAAACACTGCAAAAATAAATTTTTATAAGGGTAATTTTAAAAAAGCATCTAAAATTTTAAAACATGTTATTAGCAACAAAAATGATAATTCCACAAATAATGCCCTTGAACTTTCTTCACTAATCAACACGGCAAAAAGCGATTCTGTACATTTATTAAATCTTGCTAAAGCGGACCTGCTAATAAAACAAGAATATTATGATTCGGCTTATTCAATTTTAAAAACTATTTATTCCGATAAAAGCACATTCTTTGTAATAAAAGCCTTCTCAAAATTCAGATTTGCCCAAATAGAAATTGCTTTGGACAGCCTAAATTCGGCATTAATCACACTTTCTGAAATAATTAAAGAAGGAAAACGGAACATTTTTGCTGATAAAGCGTTATTTTTAAAAGGTAAAGTATATCAATTTGGCTTGAATAATAAAAACAATGCCGTTAAAATGTATCAGGAGTTGCTTGTAAGTTTTCCCAACTCTATTTTTGTTGACAAAGCCAGGAAAGAAATTTTAAAATTAAAAAAATAAAGCTGTAAGGATGAGTAAAAAAGAAAATCAGAAAATAGTTAAATGTTCGTTTTGCGGTAGAAGCGGTAACGAAGTAGGAAGTATGATTGCCGGACCCGATGTTTATATATGCGATATTTGTGTCGGCAGCAGTGTTGATATATTAAAAAATAATTTAGCTGCATTTAATAATAAAAATTCTTCGCATTTAAATATCCAAAAACCGGAGACTATAAAAAAATCTCTGGATGAGTATGTAATTGGTCAGGATAAAGCAAAAAAAACTTTGGCTGTTGCTGTTTATAATCATTATAAAAGGATAAGTAAAAAGAATACTTTTTTTGAACTGGACGATGTTGAAATTGAAAAAAGTAATATTTTAATGATTGGTCCAACAGGTGTGGGAAAAACATTACTGGCAAAAACACTTGCAAAAATACTTGACGTTCCTTTTGCCATAGCCGATGCAACAACATTAACCGAAGCCGGGTACGTGGGCGATGATGTAGAAACCGTACTTGTTCATCTGCTGCAAGCCGCTGATTACAATCTTGAACGCGCACAAAAAGGAATTGTATATATAGATGAAATTGATAAGATTGCGCGCAAGAGTGAAAGCACATCAATTACAAGAGACGTTTCAGGAGAAGGAGTGCAGCAGGCATTATTAAAAATTCTTGAAGGCACGGTCGCAGGTGTACCACCCAAAGGGGGAAGAAAACATCCAGAACAAAGTTTAATAAATATTGACACAAAAAATATCCTTTTTATTCTGGGCGGTGCTTTTGCCGGAATTGATAAAATAATTGCTACGCGACTAAATAAAAACAAGATGGGATTTTCGGCAAACGTTAAAAAAATAAACATTAATGATGACTATCTTGTCGAGCAAACTCTTCCGGAAGATTTACTCCGTTTTGGTTTGATACCGGAATTAATAGGCAGAATTCCCGTTGTCGCACCTTTACAGTCCCTTTCAAAAGAAGCTTTAAAAAATATTCTGGTGAAACCAAAAAATGCAATTTTAAAACAATACAAAAAGCTTCTGCTTATGGATGGTATCGAGCTTGAATTTGATAAGTTTGCTATCGATTCAATAGTTGAAAAAGCAACGGAGCGTAAAACCGGTGCCCGTGCACTGCGTTCAATAGTAGAGGAATTTATGCTTGAAGTTATGTATGAACTGCCGAAAAAAACAAAAGTAAAAAAATGCATAATTACAAAAGACGTTGTTGAAAAAGGATCGGAACCAATTTTTATAGAACAAGATAGAAAATCTGCTTAATTTTTTAACAGTTTTTTATATCGGCTTTTCAATCAATTCAAGTCCTAAATGCTAAAAAGATTTCTAATATTATTCTTTTTTATCCCGTCATTGTTCGCTCAAACAAAGATTTTGATAGAAATGGATTTGAGTCAAACCGACCACTTAAAAGCCTACGGTATTACTTACAATTCTCTTTTAAAAGGTCTTAAAGCAGATTGGCTGTTAAATTATAAAGGCGGTTCATTTTTAATTGATTTTAAGCAGCAGCTTGCCGATGAATGCAGGATTGAAGATGTTTCTTTTATATTATTGGATGCGGTTCAAACATCAAAAATATATTCATTGGTTCAAAGTAAAGATAATAATATGAATGTCGTCAGATTGGAAAAAGCTCCTAAAATTGCTGTTTACGTCCCGCCAGGTTTTCAGCCTTGGGACGATGCCGTAACAATGGTACTTGAATATGCGGGTGTTCCATATACAAAAATTTGGAACGATGAAATACTTAAAGGGGATTTACAAAAATATGATTGGGTTCATCTTCACCACGAAGATTTTACGGGACAGTACGGAAAATTTTACGCCAGTTTCAGCAACGCACAATGGTATATCGACAACCAAATTCTGTACGAAAACGATGCAAAGAAAAACGGTTTTAAAAAGGTTTCGAATATGATGAAAACAGTTGCCGAAGAAATTAAACAATACGTGGGCAACGGAGGTTTCCTTTTTGCAATGTGTTCGGCTACAGACAGCTACGACATTGCTCTTGCAGCACATAACGATGATATAGCTGCAAGTATGTACGACGGAGATGCTGCTGACCCAGATGCACAAAAAAAATTGGATTTTAATAATACGCTTGCCTTCACAAATTTCAAATTAGAAAAGAATCCCTATGTTTATGAATACAGCAATATCGATATTCAGCCCTTGGAAATAGGCAGCCAGGAAAATGATTATTTCACACTTTTTGATTTCTCGGCAAAATATGATCCTGTTCCGACAATGCTTACCCAAGACCACGTAAATGTTATTCACGGGTTTATGGGACAAACAACTATGTTCAGAAAGGAAACAATAAAAAAATCGGTAATAATTTTAGCCGAAAGAGAAGGAACAAACCAAGTGAAATATATACACGGCAATTTCGGAAGAGGTACATTTACTTTTTATGCCGGGCACGACCCCGAAGATTACCGTCACGCAGTCGGTGATCCACCTACGGATTTATCACTTTATAAAAATTCTCCCGGTTACAGACTTATATTAAACAACGTTCTTTTTCCGGCAGCAAAAAAGAAAAAACAAAAAACATAGAAGATTGTAT
>CAZTZZ010000043.1:5620-20851 GCA_964617905.1 uncultured Ignavibacteriaceae bacterium
AAACCAGTGGTTTTTTTAAAACCGAGTTCTTCTTTAATTTTTTCGGGTGATAAAATTCTTTATCCTACTTTTTCAAACGAGATGCATCACGAGGTTGAATTGGTCTTATTGATAGGAAAAGAAATTAAGAATGCAAACATTAAAGAAGCCGATGACGCAATTGAAGCTTACGGCGTAGGATTGGATATGACCCTGAGAGATTTACAGACTAAACTAAAAGAGAAAGGACATCCGTGGACAATAGCAAAGGGATTTGATACATCCGCAGTTATATCGGAATTTATTTCTAAAAAAGATTACAATTTAACATTGGATGAAAGAATTCTGCTTTCCGTTAACGGCGTAAAAAGACAGGATGATTTATTAAATAAAATGATATTCTCCCCTTCCGAGATAGTTGAATATCTATCTTCATTAATGACTCTAAACGAAGGTGATATAATTTTTACAGGCACACCGAAGGGGGTGGGCAAAGTAAACAAAGGCGACAAAATTTTTGCTCAGATCTCAGGTGTTGCAGAACTAAGATGTGAGGTGGAATAATTTTTTATAAACCAAGTTTATTTCAACTAACTATTTACTCAAACTTGTAAGTGCTTCTTTCAATAACTCTTCAATATCAATATTAGGTTTTTCTACTAAAATTTCTCTTACTGTTTTTTCAGCTTGTTTTAAATTATAACCTAAAGTCGTTAATGCGGATACCGCTTCGGTTCGTATGCTTGATGCAGGTGCTTCTCCTTCCTGTTCAACAATATCTGTAACCTTGTTTCTTAATTCTAAACTAAGCCTTTCGGCAGTTTTTTTACCGATCCCCGGTACAGCAACAATCCTGCTTATGTCTCCGGACTGAATTGCGAATCTTAAGTCATCAACTCTAATGCCGGATAGAATACTAAGTGCAATTTTAGGTCCCACACCACTTACAGAAATAAGCAATTCAAACATCTGTTTTTCCGATTCGGTATAAAATCCGTAAAGAGATATCGAATCTTCTTTTACATTAGTATGAATAAACAAAGAAATAATTTCTTTGTCCGAAATTTCTTCAAATGTTGTTAAAGAAATTTTAATAGAATATCCAACTCCGTTAACATCTAAAAGCAGATGAGTTGGTTTCAGTATAATAGTTGTACCTGTTAAATAGCCTATCATATTTTTTATGAATTTATAATTCGTTCGGGATTTGCTTCAACAAATGATTTCCAGCCTCCCCCCTTTTTTGAAGGTGACCTCATTTTAAAAATGTGACAAAGTGCAATTGCCAAAGCATCGCTTTCGTCGAATTTCATCTTTTCTTCCAATTTTAAAATATTTTTTACCATAAAATTAACCTGCTCTTTTGCTGCTGCACCGTTACCGACTACTGCTTTTTTTACTTCACGTGGAGAGTACTCATTTACAGGTACTTTATTATGCGCGGCAGCAAGAATGGAAACTCCTCTGACATATCCAATCTTTAAAGTTGACTGGACGTTCTTTCCGTAAAATGCAGTTTCAATTACAAATTCGTCCGGTGTGTACTTTTTTATCAAATTATTTAGGTCGTCGTAAATGATTTCAAGTTTTTGTGACATTGATTTTGAGGCAGGCAGGTTTATTACACCGCTTGTAATGCGGGTCAACTTGTTTTTATCGTTCTTAATTACAGAGTAACCTGTAAAATTAGAACCCGGGTCCACACCGAGAATTATCAATATAATTCCTGTTTTAATAAAGTATGTTTATCTTATCAATAACAGATTGCTTCATCCGTCTTTGTCGGATTCGCAATGGCATAAAAAATTATTCTACATCTTCAAAGTCAGCATTGGAGTAAACATTTTGAACATCGTCATTATCTTCCAAAGCTTCAATTAAATTTACAACTTTTTCTGATGTTTCTCCTTCTATCTTAACAGAATTTTTTGCAATCCATTGCAGCGATGCATTTTCAACTTCAAGCCCTGACTCAACAAGTTTTTTTCTTACATTTTCAAATGCTTCAACCGGGGTAACCACTTCAAAAAATTCTTCTTCTGTTTCAAGGTCTTCCGCACCGTCATCCATTACCAGTTCTAAAATATCTTCTTCCGTTTTACCCTGAGTAGGAAGTGTAATAATTCCTTTTCTTTCAAACATCCACGCTACCGAACCGGTTTCACCCAGATTACCACCTGCCTTGCTGAATAAGTGCCTTACCTCAGCAACAGTTCTGTTTTTATTATCCGTTGCAACTTCTACAAGTATTGCAATGCCTCCTGGTCCGTAGCCTTCATACACAAATTCGTGGAAAACAACCCCTTCCAATTCGCCTGTTGCTTTCTTTATAGCTCTTTCGATATTGTCCTGCGGCATATTGGCGGCTTTTGCATTATCTACGGCAAGTCTTAATCTCGGATTTCCGGCAACATCTCCGCCCCCGCCTTTGGCGGCAATAGTAATTTCCTTAATTAATTTTGTGAAAATTTTTCCGCGCTTAGCATCAATCACAGCTTTTTTTCTTTTTGTAGTAGCCCATTTTGAATGCCCTGACATTTTTAATTCTCCTGTAAATTTCCGTTACTGATTTTTAAATCCTTAATCCTAAATTGGGGATATGTGTTTCCGTTTCTTGTTGTTTTATCAATTGTAAAAACTATGTCTAAAAGATTTTGATTATCATTAACAATGTCAAATTTATCACCAAATCCAAAACCTATTGCGTCAAACACCCTCTTGGCTCCTTCTTGTTTAAAACTTGCCAGTAAATGATTATTGCCAACAATTCTCGGAGAAAAAGCTGCCTGCACTTTTTCTGCCAGAAAAACAGGCCGCATATTTTTAGGTCCGAATGGAGTAAACTGTTCAAGAATTCTTAAAAACTTGGTTGTAATTTCAGAAAATTTAATTCTGGAATCTATAGAAATCTCGGGTAATAGTTCTTCTTTAGTTAATGATTCTTTTACGACTTTGTTAAACTGTTTTTTAAAATCATTTATCTTATCGATTTCAAGTTCTAATCCAGCTGCAGCTTTATGTCCGCCAAATTGAAGTAGAACATCTTTACATTTTTCGAGTGCATTATATATATTAAAATTAGATATGCTTCTTGCCGATCCTTTTGCAATTCCATCCATAGTTGTTAACATAATTGTCGGTCTATAATATTTTTCGACTAATCTTGATGCAACTATACCTATTACACCCGGATGCCATTCATCCTGATGCAATACAATCGGGACATCAATATTTAAATCCAATTCATTTTCAACAATTTCCAACGCATCATTAAGTGTTGTTTCGTCAATTTTTCGTCTTTCAAAATTTTCACTTTCCAAAACTGAAGCAAATTCTACAGCTTTTTCAAAGTTATCTGTAACAAATAAATCAACGGCTCTTTTGGCATCACCCATCCTACCGGCAGCATTTATTCGTGGAGCTATTGTAAATACAATTTGTCCCGAGCTTAAATTACCAGGAGTTATTCTGCTTGATTCAAGAAGAGCTTTAATCCCCGGTCTGGGATCATTGTTTATCAATTCAATTCCTGCTCTTACCAACACTCTGTTTTCACCGGTTAACTGAACTATGTCTGCAGCACCTGCAAGTGCAACCAAATCCAGTAGTTTATAAGGCAAATCTCTTTTTCCTATTCTTTCCGAAACTCCCTGTGCCAGTTTGAATGCCACTCCTGCACCTGAGAGATATTTAAAAGGATAATCACAACCCGGTTTAATAGGATCCAGCACAGCAACAGCGTTTGGCAGTTTGTCTTTGGGTTGATGGTGATCGCAAATTATTATATCGAGACCCAGGCTGTTGGCATAATCTGTTTCTTCAACGGCAGTAATTCCACAATCTACTGCTATAACAAGAGAAGCTCCTTCTTTTTTAATATTGTCAAATCCAGTTTTTGACAGTCCATAGCCCTCTGAAAGTCTTTGGGGAATATAATAATCAACATTGGCGCCTAATTCTTTTAAAAACAAATAGAGTAATGCCGTAGAACAAGTTCCGTCAACATCATAATCTCCGTAAATAGTAATAAGTTGATTTTCTGTTAAGGCTTTTATAACACGGTATGTAGCCGCTTCCATCCCGTCCATTAAAAATGGATCGTGCAATGTATCTATACTTGGTCTGAAGAAATTTTTAGCATCGTGAAAAGTTTTTATATCTCTTAGAATCAAAACTCTTGCAAGAATATTAGATATCTTTAAGGAGTCTGCCAATGATTCTACGGAATAATCATCTTTTACTTTTTTTAAAATCCAACGTTTTTTCATAATAATAGCAAATAAATAACGTTAGAATAAAAAAACACATGTCCTGTAAGCCGAATTCTGTATCCCGACAAGTCGGGACGGCAATTATTTATCTAGCCCCGGCATTACTGGCGGGGTCAAGCGACCTACCCTGAAGTCAAACAAAGCGAACAACCTTGCTTTCTTAAAGAAATGACTTCTATATTTGGTCTTGCTTCGGGTGGGGTTTGCCTTGTTCCGCCAAAGACGGAATCCCAAAAGGGACCGATAATGTTACCATTACCGCGGTAGGCTCTTAACCTGCCTTTTCACCTTTATCCGGCAGCTGCCGGATAGTTTATTTTCTGTGGCACTTTCCTTAACCCGGCCATTACAACCGAGCCACCGGGAGTTACCCGGCACCCTGTTCTGTGAAGTTCGGACTTTCCTCTCTCCCGAAATATCGGGACAGCAATTGCCCGGACATTGTATTTTATTATTCTAAAAAATTAAATCGAGGTGTCTTATCCTCAATTTTGTCAATTACATTTTAAGAATATTTTTAATAAGTCTTTACTTATCAAGAACATTAATATGAAAATTTCGGTTAAACAGCAACCGATTCCGAAATTTCTGCTGAAACTAAAATTCTGCCGCAGTACTCACAATAATACAATCTGTTGTTTTGTCTAATTTCCAACTGTCTTTGAGATGGAACGATATTATGACAACCTGAACAGGCAGAACGTTTTATTGTAGAAACAGCCTTGCCTTTTTTGGCTTTTCTAATTCTCATATAAGCAGAAAGATCACCTTTCTTTATTTGAGATTCTAATTTCTTTCTGTTTTGCTTTAACTTAGCCTCTTCTTTTTCGTTAGCTTTTATAATTACTTTCAGATCAGCTTGTTTCTTTTTAATTTCTTCGTTTAATTCATCTAATTTCGGCTTTATCTCTTCTATTTCGTCAGCCAAAGCTTTGCTTAAATCTGCAAGTTCGTTGTTTTCGGCTTCATACTTTTTATTTAACTCTTCAGTATGATCAATTTCTTTTGTAAGTGCATCATACTCTTTATTGTTTCTTACTTTATAAAGCTGTGCTTTAAATTTTTTCTGACTTTCAATTGCGATTTCTATCTGGCTTTCATTTTCCTTCCTTTTTGCCATTGATTCTTTTCTTTGCAGCTCTTTTTCAGAAATTGTGTTTTTAATTTCATCAATTTGAATTTCAAGGTCTTCAACGGTTTTAGGAAGATCTCCTCTTAGTTCTTCTAATTCATCCAACTGATCATCAATCTTTTGTAATTCATACAAAATTTTCAACCTGTTTATCAATTTAGTCTAGCTCCTTAATTATTATAAAAAATTACGGGGTTAGTTGAACCCTTATATTTAAATATCTTTATTTTTTTATCGTCTGATAAAAATTTCCTTAATCTATTTTGTACTTCTTTTAAAGAGAGAATTTCCGTTTCATAATGCCCTGCATCAATTAAAAGAATTTTCCCGGAAGCATCGTGAAAATCATGATATTTTATATCGGCGGTAATAAATGCATCGGCACCTTTTTTTATTGCTGTTTCAATTAAATCGGAACACGAACCCCCGCAGACGGCAACTTTTTTAATTGTTCTTTTACCGCCTTTTACAAAGCGAAAGTTTTTTAATTTTAATTTGTTTTTAACGTCTGCTAAAAAATCTTTAACCGGTAGATGTTTGAATAAATTGCCAAAAGCCCCCGCACCGTAATTAATATTTTGGTTTTCAAGAGTATATATGTCAAAAGCCGGTTCGTCGTACGGATGATAATTCTTTATTGCAGATATTACAGAATTTAATTTCCATTTATTAACAATAATTTCCAATCTTATTTCCTCAACTTTTTCTTGCCTGCCTTTTTTACCGATGTATGGATGTGTGTTTTTTGTTCCCCTGAATGTTCCTTCACCCTTTATCTTAAAACTGCAATTTTCATATTCTCCAATTTTCCCGCCGCCGGCTTCAAATATTTTTTGGGATAATAATTCTACAGATTCTTTGGGTACAAAAACAATAACCTTGTATTGATTTGAGTTTAGATTTACAAGAAAGTCTATGTTGTTTAGTTTTAGTTTTTTAGCCAGCTGAAAACTTACTCCGTCTTTTGTAAAATCAAGATTTGTGTGAGCAGAATAAAGTGTAATATCGTTCTTTATTAATTTTTCTACAAGAATTGAGTTTTTATCGTTTTCAGTATCTATTTTTTTGAGAGCGTTAAAAAGCAGGGGGTGATGACTTAAGATAAGGTTACATTTATGCTTAATTGAATCTTTAATTACCCCTTCGGTTAATTCAAGGCATAACATAATGTTTTTTAATCTTCTTTTTAAAGAACCAACTTGAAGTCCGACATTATCTCTTTCCCAAGCTATTTCTTTAGGCGCCCATTCTTCTATATATTTTGTTACATCGTTGCAGGTCATAAACAAAAAAAAATGCACTTCGAAGTTCGGAGTGCATTTTAGTAATTTTGTCGCTTTATTTTATTTAATTTTTGTAAAGTGTATCTATTTATAAATTTTAATAATATTTTTTTATTCTTCATAATCAAGTTTAGTAAAATAACATTTTTTAAAACAATTTTCAAGAATCAAATGATTCTTAATATTTAACACAAAATATTTTAATTAGGTTCCAGCCATTTTCCGTCACTTTTTATCAATTCAATTAATTCATCCACAGCAGTTGTCGATTTTACATTTCTTTTTACAATTTCTTTTGCTCTGTATAGTGTTATATTATCAATTCCAGAACCAACATACCCGTAATCTGCATCTGCCATTTCACCTGGACCGTTTACAATACAACCCATAATTGCAATTTTTACACCTTTTAAATGAATTGTTCGTTTTCTTATCATTTCGGTAGTCTTCTGCAGGTCAAATAAAGTTCTTCCGCAAGAAGGGCAGGCTATGTATTCAGTTTTTGTAATTCGTGCTCTGGCAGCTTGTAAAATATTAAACAGCAATAAATTTATTTCGGTATAAGAAAACTTTTTACTACTTGAATATTCCATCCAAATCCCATCACCAAACCCGTCAACAAGCAAAGCACCAAAATCGGTTGAAGAATAAAGTCTCAATTTATCAAATGAAATATCTCTGTAAGTTCGTTTTAAAATGACGGGTGATTTTACTTTATTCTTTATAAGTTCAAAAAAAGCTCTTCTTTGTTCAGCCATTCCGTGAGTGTTTTTTGTTGATAGAATAATAACAACTGTTTTATCCGAATTTATTTTATCCATCAATGAATGTGTTAGACTATCCGATTCAACCGAAAGAAAATTTAGCCTATTGTGCTTTTCTTCTATTGATAAATATTCATTCACACTGAGCAAAGGATAATTTACGTTTTTGATTTCTTGGTCCTTCCAAACGGAATAATCATATACTATTTTTAAGCTGCTGGGAATATCAATACTTGTAACTTTATCTTTCAGGTAAATAAAATCAGCGGCACTATCCGTAAGCATCCATTTATCGGTGAGACGGTTGTAAATGTAACCAACTTGTTCCAGATTTTTTAACTCTAATATTCTGTTTGGGGAATAATCGGAAAAAACAACCGGTACGTTATCACCGCCGATATTTTCAACTGGAATTGTTTTTCTTTTATTAAAATTAAATAAGTCAACGGGACATTCATCAACAGATTCAATTTTTGTATGTTTTTCTCTTTCTTTATAACGGTAAACAAGAATTTTAGCTTCGGGTATTTCAAATTCAGGATCTTCGGTAAGCGAAACCCTTATTGTATCCCCAAGCCCGTCTTCAAGCAATGTTCCAATTCCTAAAGCTGATTTTACTCTTCCCTCTTCTTCTCCGCCTGCTTCTGTAACTCCCAAATGAAGCGGGTAGTTCATCTCTGCATCCTGCATTTTTTTAACAAGCAGCCTGTAAGCATAAACCATAATTTGCGGGTTGCTGGCTTTCATAGAAAGAACAATCTCTTTATAATTTAATTCTTCACATATCCGAACAAATTCCAACGCTGATTCAACCATACCTTCGGGTGTATCTCCAAAGCGGCTCATAATTCTATCAGATAACGAACCGTGATTTGTGCCGATTCTCAATGCTGTTCCGTATTCTTTGCATACTTTTACAAGCGGTTCAAATTTTAATCTAAGAGAATTAAGTTCTTCATTATATTCCGAATCCGAATATTCAATTGTTTGAAATTTTTTCTTGTCTGCAAAATTTCCAGGATTTATCCTTACCTTTTCTACAATTCTGGCTGCAATTAAAGCGGCATTTGGAGTAAAATGAATGTCTGCAATAAGCGGTGTATTGAAACCGCGTTTTTTTAATTCAACTTTTATATTTTTAAGATTTTCGGCTTCATTAATACTCGGCGCGGTTATTCTTACGTACTCACATCCTGCTTCTATCATTCTGATAGATTGTTCAACGGTACCTTGCGTGTCCATTGTATCTGTAGTTGTCATTGATTGAATTCTAATCGGATTATCTCCGCCCAATGGAACATCTCCGATAAATACTTCCCTAGTTTTAAATCGCGAGTATTTTGTTAGACTGTTACAATAATATTGTAATTTGTTTTTAATAAGCATCAAATTAGGCTTCTATCAAAATAAAAAAGTTAATAAATAAATATAATACATTAAGAATCTAATTTTTCAATTATAATATTAAATATTAATGCTCAAAAATTTATAATTTGCCACTTCATTATGAGAATACCCGAACAAAAAATAGAGCAAGTAAGGTCTTCAATCAGTATTGTTGATATTATTTCCGAATACGTTCAGTTAAGAAAAAGAGGAAAAAATTATGTGGGGCTTTGTCCGTTTCACAATGAAAAGACACCTTCTTTTACAGTAAGCGAAGAGAAACAAATATTTCATTGTTTTGGATGCCATTCGGGGGGTAATGTTTTTAAGTTTTTAATGGAATATGATAAGATTTCTTTTGTAGAAGCAGTCCAGGAACTCGCCGAAAAACAAGGAATCGATTTAGAAATAAACAGCAATATTAACGACGAACAGCAAAACGAAATGGAAGAATTTTACGAGTTAAATAATATTGCGGCAAGATATTTTTCCGACTTGTTGCTTGTTCAAACAGAGGGTGAAATTGCAAGAAAATATTTTGACGAAAGAAATTTGAAACCTAAAATTCTTCGTGTATTCGGATTAGGTTACTCTCTCCCTGCAAATAATTCATTCGTTCATTTCGCGGAAGATAAAAACCTGGACTTTAACAAACTTATTAAATTAGGGCTTGTCGGAAGATCTGAAAAAGGCAGGTTGTTTGACAGATATCCCGGCAGAATAATTTTCCCGATTTTTTCTCCAAACGGAAGGGTAACTGCCTTTGCCGGAAGAAAGCTTGATTCATCTACGCCGGGAGGTAAATATATAAATTCTCCCGATACTCCTATTTATATAAAAGGCAGAACTCTATACGGACTTTCACACGCAAAAGATGAGATAAGAAAAAAAGGAGTCGCATTAATTGTAGAAGGTTACATGGATCTTCTGTCGCTATATCAAAACGACGTTAAAAATGTAGTGGCTGTATCGGGTACGGCTTTTACAGATGAACAGGTACAATTACTTTCCAGATATACAAAAAACGTAATCCTTCTTTTTGATTCCGATACTGCGGGGATAAAAGCATCCATGAGAAGTATTGAAATTCTCTTAAATCAAGATTTTGAAATTAAAATTGCCGCTTTGCCGAAAGGCGAGGATCCGGATTCATTTGTTAACAAATACGGCAAAGATAAATTTTATGAATTTTTAAATAAATCAAGAAATTTTCTTGAATATCAAACTGCTTTTTATGAAGCCGAAGGAATGTTTGAAGACCCCGTAAAAACAGCAGAAGCTATAAGAGAATTAGTTAAACCAGCAGCTTTAATTAAAGATGAATTAAAAAGAAGTTTATTAATAAAAACAATTGCAAAGAAATTTAATTTAAGAGAAATGTTGATAGAGGCAGAATTAAACAAGGCTTTAAATAATATTTCAAAATTTGAAACAACCCGGCGTAAGCGAACTGACCTTCAAACAAAAAAAGAAGAAAATAAGATAGACAAAGTTAGTAATGGTGATGTGATAAATAACTTACAAACAGAAAGAGATATTATAAAACTTTTGTTTGAGGGTGACATTGAAATCATAAAATATATTTTGGAGAACATAAAAGTCGACGATTTCTCAAATGAAAATCACAGAATAATATTAAGAGAGATAACAGAACATTTTTCTGCCGACAAAGTAATTGATGCTTCATTAATTATAGATGTCCTTAAAGACGAAAAAATTGAATTATACCTGAGAGAATTATTGTTTGATAAACATTCGATTAGTGCTAAGTGGGAAGAATTGCTGCCCGATTCACAAAACGATTATAAGCTTTTCAACTATGCCGTTGAAGTTGTAAATAAAATGAAGATAAACATCTTGAACAAATTGATCGGGGAAAATTTGATAGAACTTGAATCAGCTGTCAGCGAGGATGAAAAATTTGAGCTAATAAAAATTGGTAACGAACTAAAAAATGAAAGAATGTCACTTTTAAAAGAGATAAAATAAAAAGGACAGACTTTTTCCGTCCGTCCTTTTATTTATGTTAATATTTTTTTTAAACAAATAAGCTTACATCACCTGCACCTTCTCTTATTATCTCCGGTTCTTCTTCGCTTAAATTAATTACACTCGATGGTCTGCCGTTTATATTGCCCGATGCCAGCATTAAATCAACCTGAGAATTGAAAACGTTTTTAATTTCGAAAGGGTTTATCAATACATCCCCTTTTCTGGATGTAGTGCTTGTACTAATTATCGGCGCACCGAATTCCTCTACAATTTTTAATGCTATTGGATGATTGGGTATTCTTATACCAACCGTCTTTCTTTTACTGCACAGAAGTTTAGGTACTTGTTTAGCTGCAGGCAAAATAAAAGTATATGGTCCCGGTAATAGATGCTTCATGGTTCTATAGGCATAATCGGAAACCTTTGCATATTTAGCTATGTCTTTTAAGTTATGACAAACAAAGCTAAAGAGTTTTGAATCAGAATCGTTTTTAATCTGTAAAACCTTTCCTAAAGCTTCTTTGTTATAAATATCACAGCCAATGCCATAGACAGTATCGGTTGGATAAATAATTAAACCTCCTTTTCTTAATACTTCAACTGCTTTATTTATATAACGTAATTGAGGGTTTACAGGGTGAAGTTCATAATATTCCATTTAATCTCCTTTTTTTGTAGGATCTGTTTTTAAGATTTACAAGGCTTAGTCCCTAAAATAATAACGTTTTAATAATTGTCAATTATTTGTGCATAATATTTTTAATATTAAGAAGTTTTTTTTAATTAGTTTTTATTTTCAAATAAAATATTCTTATATTTGTTGTTCATATTTTAATTAAAAGGTAAGAGCTTAGGAGAGATAAATGTCAAGAAAATGTCAAATAACAGGTGTTGGACCAAAAGCAGGGAACAATATTTCCCACGCTCATAATAAAAGCAAAAGAAGATTTTTACCCAACCTTCAAAAGAAGAAAATCTGGGTTCAGGAATTAAACAGATTTGTAACCGTAAAACTTTCAACAAGTGCTCTTAAGACTATTAATAAAAATGGTACCGCAGAATTAGCAAAAATGATAAGGAATAAGAAAATAAAGGTTAATTAAAAAAGTTTTTTATTTAAATTAAAAAAAGGAAAGCCCAACGGCTTTCCTTTTTTTTTATACCAATTTGGTTTCCCTTTATTCCCTAACTACCCAAACCTTTACGTTTGTATTAACAGACGGATGAAGTTTAATATTTACTTCATATATTCCAAGTGCTTTAATTTGATCATCCATCTCTATTTTTCTTTTATCTATTTCAAACCCTTTTTCTTTTAAAACATCTGAGATCATTTGTGTTGTAACAGAGCCGAATATTTTTTCTTCCTCACCTACCTGTACCGGTATGGTAACCGAAACTTTTTCTAATTCTGCTGCTAAAGTTTCTGCGGCTGTCAGTTCTTGCCCTGCTTTTACAAGCAATGATTTCTTTTCTTCTTCTAATGCACGTATATTACCTTCAAGAGCTGCATAAGCAATTTTTTTGGGTATTAAATAATTCCGTGCATAACCGTCTTTAACAGTTACAACCTCTCCTACCTTTCCCAAGGTTTCAAAGTCTTTTCTAAGTATTACTTTCATATTATCTCCTACTCTGCACTATCTTGCTGAATCAGACACATACGGCAAAAGAGCCATATGGCGTGCACGTTTAATTGCTAATGTTAATTGTCTTTGATATTTGGCTTTTGTGCCGGTAATTCTTTTGGGAATAATTTTCCCTTGTTCGGTTGTGTATCTTTGCAGAAGTTTAACGTCTTTGTAATCAATATACTTGACTTTATTTTTAGTAAACCTGCAAACCTTTTTTGTTCTAATATCATTTTTCATAAAATTTCCTTTTTATTTTAATAATTCCGATTCTTCGTTAGATAAAAATTTATCAAATGAATCACCCGAATAATCTTTTTCTAATTCCTTGCCGACAGGGATTTCTAAAGCAGTTTCAACCTCTTTTTTTTCTTTAACGCTGTCAACATCTTCGGTTTTACTTCTTTTATTTAAAAACTGAATCCTTCTTGCTTTAATCTCAACAATGCTTCTGTTATGTCCGTCTTCGGATTTCCAGTTACGGCTTTGAAGTTCTCCGTCAATTAAAACGGCAAAACCTTTTTTAAGTTTATCGCGACAACTTTCTGCAAGTTTGTTCCACGCAACTACTCCAATATAACAAACATCTTCCTGCCATTGGTTTGTACTGTCTTTATATTTCCTGTTGGAAGCAATAGAAAAATTTACAACCGGAGTGTTGTTTGTTGTTTGTCTGTAAACAGGATCTTTAGTAAGATTACCGGCAACTATCACATAATTTATTTCAGGCATTTTCAAATCAGCCATAATATTCCTCCGTACTTTGTATTAATCGTTTCCTTTTTTATCATCAGAATCATCTGATGATTCTGCCTGTTCATCAGTTGTAGTATCAGTTTTCGCTTCTTCTTCAACTTTGTTTGCAGCTTCGGTCTTTTTTTGTTCAATATATTCAAGAGCATTCTCATCTAACTTAAGTGTAAGATAACGTAATAATTGCTCGTCTAAATTGAACATTCTTTCTAATTTGGCTACAGTGGTGTTTTCTGCTTCATATCTGTAAAAAACATAGTAACCGATTTTGTTTTTGTTAATGGGGTAAGCAAGCCTTTTTCTCCCCCAGTCTTCAATCTCTTTAATTTCCCCGTTATTACTAGTTATAGCATCTTTAATACGAGAAATATGAGACTGGATTTGTTCATCGTCAAGTGTCGCATTTATTAATACAGCACTTTCATAAACATTTTTAGCCATTGAACCTCCCTTTGGTCATTAGGCCCTCACATACATTTGTGAGAGCAGGGTTAATAAATATCATTTAAAATGAGTGACAAATTTATTTAATTAAAGGCGCAATTACAAGAGAAACAACAGCCATTAATTTTATTAAAATATTCAAAGACGGACCAGATGTATCTTTAAATGGATCGCCAACTGTATCCCCAACTATAGAGGCTTTATGAAGCTCGGAACCTTTTCCATATTTCACACCATTTATTTCTACACCTTCTTCAATAGTTTTTTTAGCATTATCCCAGGCACCTCCTGCATTAGATTGAAATATAGCCATTAAAACACCTGTTACTGTTACGCCTGCTAAAAGACCGCCAAGCATTTCCGCTCCCCCCGTAAACCCTATAAACACAGGTGCAATTACGGCTAAAAGACCCGGTAAAATCATTTGTCTGATTGCTGCTTTTGTAGAAATCTCAACGCATTTACTATATTCAGCTTTGCCATCTGCTTTTTCAAAAATTTCAATGTCTTCTTTAGACCAATCGCTTTGTTCCTGACCTTCATTTTTCTTCATTATATTTAAAGCGTTAGTCAACTCAGGTATATTTTTAAATTGTCTTCTAACTTCTTCAATCATTGCCATGGCTGCTCTGCCTACGGCATTCATTGCCATAGATGAAAATAAGAACGGAAGCATACCGCCTAAAAATAGTCCAGCCATAACTACTGCTTTTGAAATATCAATTGATTTTATCTGTGCAGAAGTCATAAAAGCCCCGAACAATGCAAGTGCTGTAAGTGCTGCAGAACCAATTGCAAAACCTTTGCCTATCGCAGCGGTTGTATTACCAACAGCATCTAATTTATCAGTTCTCTGGCGGACTTCCTTCGGCAGCTCGGACATTTCTGCAATACCGCCAGCATTATCTGAAATAGGTCCGTATGCATCAACAGCAAGCTGTATTCCTGTATTAGAAAGCATTCCTACGGCAGCTATTGCAATTCCGTATAATCCTCCAAAATGAAATGAACCTATTATTGAAAGTGCTATTATTATTAAAGGAATTGCAGTAGAATTTAATCCGTTTCCAATTCCTGCAATTATATTAGTTGCACTTCCTGTTACTGATTGTCTGACTATATTATTAACAGGCTTTTTCCCTTGCCCTGTATAATATTCAGTTAAAACCCCAATAAGCACTCCTGCAATCAAACCAATTACAGTAGCAAGAAATATACCTGTAGAAGTTATTGTATATGTTATGCCGTATAAAGGATCTTCATGAGTCCACGTTTCTGGCATCATCCATTTAATTATAAAATAAAGGGCAATTATCATTATACCCGAAGAACCGAATTCTCCCATATTAAGTGCTTTTTGAGGATCTCCACCCTCTTTAACCCGTACAAAGAAAGTACCTAGTATTGACATAACAATACCAACACCGGCAATAACAAGTGGAAGTAAAACTGCACCAAGTCCGTTGAATTTATCCGCAAATTCCGGATAGCCAAAGAATGCAGCCCCTAAAACCATAGTACCAATAATAGATCCTACGTATGATTCAAAAAGATCTGCGCCCATTCCGGCAACATCGCCAACATTATCACCAACAT
>CAZTZZ010000044.1:0-8777 GCA_964617905.1 uncultured Ignavibacteriaceae bacterium
TTTCACCACTCTAATTCAAATCATTTTGTCGCACTTACTAATTGAATTTTAGAATAATTTACCTTGATTATATAGTTTATTTGCGAAGGTTTTTCAGGATATTAAATTTGATTATATATCATATAATGATAGATACAAAACTAATGCAATAATTGGGATTTTATTGTATTAAAACCAATTATTTATTCTAAATTACTTTTTACTATTCTATTTAGACCAATTGTCTTTTATTCGAATGTTTCCTTTCAAAGTTTCTTTTTGAATGAAACAAAATATCCTGAATCTTTTGTAGGCTTGGTTTTCTGCCCTGCATAATTAATTTATTATTAATTATTAAACCAGGTGAAATAAAGACACCATTTTTATGCAATTCATTTATATCATCGCTTAAAATTATTTGAGGTCTTATTTTAAGTGATCTGCAAGCATTTTTAACCAATCTTATAAAAGATTTGTCTTCAAGTGTATTTTGATGTAATATTTTTAAAACCATTTAATTTTTCATTTTTAATTGTAAATAATATATTTTTTGAAGAAACAATCTATATGCCAATTTTTTTTACTTTAAAAGCTTTTATTTGACTAAATCAAGTATTATTCTTATTTACATTTCCTAAGATTGAGAATATCATATAATTTTTTTTTATAATAAATAAGAAAATCAAATATTTAAAAAAGTTGAATAAGTCAGAAATATTAATAAATTCAGATTAAACAATTATAATTTTTATTTTATGCCTACAAATCAAAGCGAAATATTACTCATTTTAGTAAAATTGAGATATTATCTAGTCAGTCTTATACAAAGCCCGGAGGAGTGTTTTGATAATTTTAATATTTCTGAAGAATTTTTTGAAAGAAAAAATTTAACAAATGGAGAAGAGCTTTTAAGTAAATTACAGGAAAACGGAGTTAATAATGATTGCGATATAGCATTTAATAAAGATATTCATAATATCTTTAGAATTGTTGCACAGGACTTCTCTACAAATCCCGATTTAAATTCTATGTTAAAGGATTTTGAAATTAAGACAAACGAATTACATATGAAAGAGGATAATATTTCAAAATTTCAAAGAAAAAGAGAAGAAAATTTAAATGAGATAATTGCTACTCTTTTTAAATTAGCCAAAAATTGGTCTATGCATCATGAAATTGAGAATTCAATTGATGATTTTAATGTTTTAGACGATGTTGAACTTTTAAGACCTGACGAAGAAAAACAATTGGATGTACTCGGAGATAATTCGGTTTATTCATTCGATGTTATTTCTAAACAGACAGAAAAATATATTGAACTGCTCACAGATTATTATTTTAAGTATGGAGGTGATTTAATTTTAGCAGGTTTTGTCAATGATATTTCAAATCTAAAGTCAGAAGTTGCTAAGAAATATTCTAATCTTTCAAAAGAAAACGGTTTAGACTCAGAATAAAATCTCATAATGTTTTATTTTCTTTTTTTCCTTTTCTTCTTTTTACAAATTTTATTGATAATTTCATAAGCAGTAAAATATCCCAATTCTCCCGAATGTTTTATATCATCACAAGCCAATTTTTTTTTATTCAAATAATAAAAATTTAATCCTCTTTTTAAAAATGCTTTACCATTTAACGAGTCCATTTTTATAATTGATGAAAAATCATCTACAGCATTTTTAAAATTTTTATTCATGCTGTAAGCATCAGCGCGCAAAAAATATATTTCTTTATCATTTTGATTAAGAACCAAAGCATTTGAGAAATCCATAATTGCTCCATTGTAATCGCCTATAATTGCTTTGTCAGTTCCACGGTTAACCAGTGCATTTATATTTTTAGGATCAATTTCAATAGCAATAGTAAAATCTGTAATAGCTCCTATATGGTCCCCCGTACTTCCCTTTAAATTTCCCCTGTTTACATATGCTTTTATGTACAAAGAATCAATTTTTATAATTTTGTTATAGCCTTCAATTGCACCTTCATAATTATTCATTAGACTATTCAAATACGCTCTGTTAAAAAGTAATTTTGTGTTATTCGGCTGGAGGTTAAGAGCTGTATTTAAATCTCTCAGTGCTTCATCATAATTATTGATAATTATTTCAGCATTGGCTCTGTTTAGATAGGCATTTATAAATCCGTATTTTAGTACTAAAGCTTGCGAATAGTCACTAATACCCTCATTGTACTTTCCAAGTTTTATTTTAGCTTTACCTCTTTTGTAGTATGCCAAAGCGTTGTAAGGGTCTTCATTTATCGCTAATGAAAAAGATTTCTCTGCTAGTTTGTATTCACCTCTATTATATTGTTCTACACCTGTGTTAATATATTCGGAAAAAATATTTGAACACCCTGAAGAATAACAAAAGAGAAGAATTATAAAGAGTAATAATATCTGAATGAAATTATTTCTTACCAATTTTTATAATTTAAATGATCAAATTATCTAATAACAAACGCCGCATTTACAACCGCAGTTATTTTTTTCTGTATTGTACTTAAATCATTTATACCGTAATCAGATACCTGTGTTGACAATAACGGTGTAATTTGAAGAACACCCATTCGTGCATCGCGCAGTGGACCTAATTCCCTATCTGTAGCATTAGCTATTTTTTGAGCTCTTGTCATTGCATTTCTTGCAGCTAAAGCCTGTACTTCAACTTTAAGGGCAGCAATTTTAGTATAGAAATATTGGGGAGAATCAATTTTAAAATTAACACCTTTGTTAATAAGCGATGCCACTTCCAATGATATTTCTCTTATCTTGTTTACATCCGTAGAAGTGATTTCAAGTCTTTGGCTGTAATTATAACTTGCAATAACTCCGGTTGAATAACCGTTTGAGTTCAATCTATAATTTGGATAACTGTTGATTGGTGAAAATGCAATCTTGTTTTTTGGAAAACCTTTAGACTCAAAATACTTTAACAAAATAGGAATATTATCTTGAAGGTCTCTGTAAGCCTGGGAAGCGGTAGTAGCTTTTACAGACAGAGTACCTCGCAGGACTCCCAGATCTGAAGTGATTTTCATATTAGCAGAACCGGTTACACGTATAGTTTGATTGGTATTATAATTTGACCTCCAGACACTTACAATTAAAGCAACAGAAATAATAAGGCTAATTCCGATAATTGACGATGAAACTATAGGTTGATTCTTAATATCCATCTCTCTCTCTCAATGTTATAAATTATACATAACATAAACAAAAAACTAAATTATTACAATTAAATTAATTATTAATCCATAAAAGATAATATTTGGGATTGGACATAAATTAAAACACAAGTAAATTATTTAGCTGTTAATATTAAAATTGTCTAAGAATTTTTTATTTGTTCTCTCAAAAAATCACTTGTTATCTTTTTGTTTACCTTCAGTTAAATTATCATAATATCTTTGTGTCGGATATGCAAAATCAATATCATTATGCTTTGAAAACTCCTCAAGTAGCTCTTCCAATATTTGCTGCTCGCTGTTTCTTCTTTTCCTTGGTCCTATAAGATACCTGATTGTAAGCATTACACCACTGTCTTTAATTCCGGTATAAACGGTCGGTTTTAAATTGGTATAAGAGATAAGAAATTTTTTATTGGCTTGTTTAATTTTTTCGCCGGCTGATTTACTGAAATGTTCAGCGTGTTTACTTGCTATTTCTAGTAAAATTGATTTGGCTTCTTTCCAGTCACTTTCAAAAGTAACAAGAATCGGAATTTCATTCCAGATGAATTGAAATCCTTTGCTGTAATTTGCCAATATATCTGTAAAAATCATACTGTTTGGAATATCTAATAACCTGCCTGTGCTTTGATCAGCGTCGACCCAGTTACCTATTTCAAGCATTGTAAATTTAAATAATCTTATATCAACAATATCTCCTTTATAATTACCTATTTCTATCCTATCACCTACAACAAACACACTCCGCCACATAATAAACAACCAGCCTACCATACTTGCAATTATATCCTTCAGTGCAATTGCTAAACCGGCACTCAATAAACCTAAATATGTAGCCAATGATTGTATCCCCTCCAACCATTGTCTGCTTATTAAAAATATTCCAAGAAATACAGCTATGTATATAGTGTTTTTTTGCCATCTGTACCTAGATTGAGGATTCTCAATTTTTTTCCAAACGATACGTATTATAATTGTTCTTATGAGCCAAAGAAAAAAAATTATAACTAAAGAAGTGATTAGCTTATATATATTTTCGGGTGATAAACCTGTTATGCTATTTATCCATTCAATTAACTTGGTCATAAAATATTAGAGTTTTAAAAGATATTATTGGCTAACTTTTATCTTACTTTTCTTGCGTAAATTTGTGCTTCACTCAAACTATTAAAATATCCTATTCTTACTCTATAATAAGTCCTTCTAAATTTAGGAATATATGCTTTTTGAACGAAAGCATTATGCCCCTTAGCACGTAACCTTCCGGCTATTCTATCAGCCTTTCTCCTTGTCCTCCAAGAAGATTGCTGAATTAAATAAATTGATCCGTCCGACCAAATTCTTCCTTTAACATTCCTTTCCCTTTTAACATTATAACTCCCTGAAACAACAGGTTTAACAGTCTTAGGAATATATGTTTTTGTAGTTTTTGTCTTTGGTAAAATAGGAGTTTTTACATTTTCAAAAGGTTCAATACCTTTAGGACACCCATTTTCATTAACTGTAATTCCTTCAGGTGTGCCTGCACATTTATCTTTATAATCAGGTACTCCGTCACCGTCTCTGTCAATAGGACAGCCAAACATATTTACTGTAACATCACTAGGAGTATCTGGGCATTGATCTCTGAAATCAGGTATTCCATCACCGTCAGTATCAACAGGGCAACCATTTTCATCTACAAAAACACCTTTTTTAGTATTTGGACATTTATCATCAATATCAGCCACTCCATCACCGTCAGCATCAATGGGACAACCATCTACGGTAACTTTTGTACCCGGCATTGTCCCCGGACATTTATCCATATCATCCGGAACACCGTCACCGTCAGTATCATCTATACCTCTGCCCCCAAACCCGGAGAATGCATAAGAGAATCCAACACTTGCACTTACAATAGCATCATTTTGGGAACCATTAATTAGCAAACCGTCTACTATATCATATTTACCAATTTGAATTCCTGCATTAAGATTCATACTTAAATTTCTGGCAATAAAATAGTCTATTCCTGCTTTGAAATTATAAGTAATTTCTGAAAGTCCGTTTGGGTTAACTAATTTACTGGGTAGTTTTAAGCCATTATCATCTTGCGGATCATACCAAAGGTTTCCAATACCAGCAAATAAATAAGGTGTGAAGTGTTCATTTATGAAATAGCTGTAAATAAAGCCACCACCCAAATAAGAAATTGTAGTTGTAAATTTATTTGGTATTATTGAACCGTCTTTCCCTCCGACTTTTCCTGTACCGCCATATAATTTCAAGCCGATGGTATGTCTGGAATTCAAATCAAAAAAATATGCAAATCCGCCTTCACCAAATAATTTGGGCTGAGGTGTTCCGTAATCAGAAAGTGGAATTGTGCCGCCGCCTTCTAATGATAAAACTACTCTCCCCGAGAAAGGATGTTTAAGTTTATTGATGGATTGGGGATAGCTTATGGTTGTTAGAATAATTGAAAGAATTAACGGGACAAATTTTTTAATCATTTCTTTTAGAATATTTTTGTCAGGTCAGTTTTTCTTCAATAAAGTATTACCTTCATTTAAAATTAAGATAAATTCTCTCATTAAAAATTTATCTCAAACACATTATAATTAAACTTTTCTACTTTTCAAATAGGGCATTAGTTTTTTATTACTAATTATAATTTATTCATTTAACAAACTACTTACAAAAAGGTCGAACTTTTCCTGAAATTTCAAATAATGTTCACCCGTACCCGGACCTGTAAAGCCTGTTGATATCTTTCTGACTTTCCCTTTCCTGTCAATATAAATAGTTGTAGGAAAAGCAAGTATGGTATTAAGCATCGGTAATAATTTTGCTGCTCCGCCTTTATTGTTTATTCCCGCATAAAGTAAATCATATTTTATATTAAACTTATCTCTAAACTTTTTTATCTGGTTTATGTTTTTACTTTTATCTTTATAATTTTCAAACATTAAAGCAATTATTTCTAATCCTTTATCTTTATTCCGGTTATAATAATCAGAAAGGAATCTTGCTTCATCGTGACAATTTGGGCACCAGCTTCCGGCTAAATTTACAAGCACCACTTTACCTTTATATTTTTCATCATCCAGTGAAATTTTTTTACCGTTAACATCTTCAAATGTAAATGATATTTTTTCATAACCTTTTTTAAGGAATGTCAATGAATCTTCATCCGGTAATGCGGCATTTTCATCTCTGGTTGCTTCCCAGGTTTCGTGCCATTTTATACCTGACCAAAAGTCCCCATTTAGTTTCCCGTCTTTGCCGAGTTTTGCTCTGAACAAAAATACATGCGCTCCGTCAAATGTGGAAAGTTGGAGACTGCTATCTTCAACAAAACCATTTAAAAATCTATAATCGCCGGTTGTAGTTAAAAAAGTTCCGTTAATTTTACTTTCGATTTGTTTAAATTCTCCAACAGAAATTGTTTTGTTTCCCTCGTCGTCAACAAAATCGACTTTCCATCTTCCCCCAATATTTATTGCTGAATAATAATTATTTTTTTTCGATTTTAATCTTTTAGCTTCGATGGGCATAATTTGTTGAACACCGCCGCTTTTAATAAGTGTAAGATTGCCTTTTAATTTTTTAAAATTCTTATCATTCGTTAATCTTAGTTTCGTATTAAAAGCGGGAAAGTATAAAGTCAAACTGTCATTCTCGAAATTTAAATCTTTTATTTTCACATTTTCAAATCCGTTAAGTAAAGTTGCCTTAAGTTTCCTGTCTCTGTTTTTAATTTCAAATTGAAACGGCAGCTCGCCTCCGGGTAAAGTTATACTTCCATGCCACGTTCCTGTAAAATTATTCGGATCATATTTACCTTTGCCACATCCTGAAATAAAAGATATAAGAATTATGAATATTGAAAGAAGTTTTTTAGTTTTCATGATTTAATTGAAATAATTGGTTATATAAATTTATAAACGGTATTGATTATAAATATAATTTAAACAAATTTTAATTTCTATTTAATAAATATATAGAGTAAATAAATGAATGTACTTGAGGTAAAAAATCTTTGTAAAACATTTGGTACAATTAAAGCGGTAGATAATGTGTCTTTTAATGTACCTGAAGGTTCCGTATTTGGTCTAATTGGAAGAAACGGAGCTGGTAAAACAACTACATTAAGGATGATGATGAATATCTACACTCCCGATAGTGGTGAGATACTCCTCCACGGGAAGCATATTGACGATGAATTTAAAAAGAAAGTCGGTTATCTTCCCGAAGAAAGAGGACTGTATAAAAAGATGACTGTTATGGACACACTACTTTTCTTTGCCGATGTTAAAGGAAAAACAGGAAATGAAATTAAAAAAAGTGCTACTGAATTTTTAGAAAAATTTGATCTAGCAGACAGAAAAACAACAAAGATTCAAGACCTTTCAAAAGGAAATCAACAAAAAATTCAGTTTATTGCTACAGTATTGCACGATCCGGATTTCTTAGTGCTTGACGAACCTTTCTCCGGTCTTGATCCTATTAACACTGATCTGCTTCGACAAATAATTATTGACCTGCGTAACCGCGGGAAAGTGATAATTTTTTCAACACATCTTATGGATTTTGCCGAAAAGATGTGCGACTATATTACAATGATTGATCAAGGAAAAATTATTCTTGACGGAAAACTGAGCGAGTTAAAAACTAAATATGCAAAGAAAAATGTTAGCCTTAACTATAGCGGTGATATTTCATTTCTTCAAAATAATCCGATGATTGAAAGCATTGATGACTTTGGCAACACAACAGGAATCAGGTTAAAAGATGCATCAAATATCCAGGAGCTTTTAAAACTCTTGATTGAAAAGAATGTTACCATAAAAAAATTTGACGCAAATGATATTTCGTTGCACGAAATATTTGTTTTATTAGCCGGCAAAAACGATGTAATGGAGGTTGAAAATGTTTAACAAAAGAATGTTATCAATTCTTAAAAGAGAATTAAAAGATAAAATCTTAAGCAGAACATTTATAATAATGACTCTCTTAGTTCCGGTTTTTATGGTTGTTATTTTAGCGCTGCCTACTTTTTTAATGACAATGGACAAAACTGATAATTTTAACATCGCTGTTATTTCTGAAAATAATGTTTTAATTGATAGTCTGAAAAATGAATTAAGTAAACTTGATTTTGTAAAAAAAGGTAAATCAAGAATAACCTATTTATCAAAAGATGAAGACGGGTTGAACCAATATTTAAAAAACAATAAGAATAAATTGTTAGATGAAAAAATTACAGGCGTTGTGTTCATTCCAAAAAAGGCTGTCTCTGACAAAAATTTGAAATTTTATTCTAAAAATCCCAACAACAAAAATTTATTCAGCAAATTCAGAGGACCAATAAATCAAGTATTAACAAACTATTATTTTGAAGGCAAAAATCTTTCATATAAAGATTTAAAATATGCAAGAAGCCGGGTCAATTTTGATACATTCCGTATTTCAAAAGGGGAAAAGATAAAAGCCGAAAGTAAAGGCAACAGAATAATATCTTTCCTTCTCACTTTCATGCTTTATTTCAGTCTTATTTTTATGGGTACAATGGTTATGCGTTCGGTAGTTGAGGAAAAAAATAACAGGATTGTGGAAGTTAT